>NZ_JAUHQA010000001.1:690054-1380109 GCF_030418295.1 Demequina muriae | reverse complement strand
GACAAGTACTACCTCATGGCCGACTTCATGATCAACCATGTCTCCGTGCGCTCGGCAGAGTTCCGCGACTACATGAACCGCGGTACAGAATCTCCCTACAAGGAGATGTTCATCCACTGGGACGAGTTCTGGCCCGACGGCTCTCCCACAGAAGAGCAGATGGACGCGCTGTACCGGCGCAAGGCACAGGGACCGTTCAAGGAGTTCACCCGCGCGGACGGAAGGACGGTGCGGCTGTGGAACACCTTCTTCGAGGAGCAGGTCGACATCGACCCGTTTGCGGCACCCACGCGCGCGTACTTCGAGCGCAACCTCGACCGGCTTGCTGAATTGTTCCCACTGATTCGCTTCGACGCATTCGCCTACGCCTCCAAGCGTCCAGGCACCAGCTGCTTCTTCGTCGAGCCAGAGGTCTGGGATGTTCTCGACGTGGGCATGGAGCCGCTTCGCGAGCACGGAGCGGAGATGCTGCCCGAGATCCACGAGAACTACACGGTGCAGCTGAAGATGGCCGAGCGCGGGCACTGGGTCTACGACTTCGCGCTGCCGATGCTCATGCTCCACGCGATCTTCACCGGCAGCACCGACAGGCTGCGGAACTGGGCGGCGATCTGTCCCCGAAAGCAGTTCACGACGCTCGATACTCACGACGGCATCGGCGTCGTGGACGTCGCGGGCCTCCTGAACGACGACGAGGTCGACGTGGTACGGGAGAGGGTCAACGCTCGCATCGCGCCACTCATGGAGTTCGTGAAGATGCCTCCCGGCCTCATCAAGAAGGGCACGGAGGGATCGAAGCAATACCAACTGATGTCGAGCTTCTACTCGGCCCTGGGCGAGGACGACCGTGCCATGCTGCTTGCCCGGACAGTGCAACTCTTCTGGCCAGGAACGCCGCAGGTGTACTACGTGGGACTGCTCCACGGACCGAACGACGTCGACGCCCTCAAGGCCTCGGGGGAGCCGCGGTCCGTCAACCGTCACGACTACTCGATGGAGGAGATCGCCGAGCGCGTCGTGTACGAGCCCATCGCTCTGACCTTGGACATCCTGCGGTTCCGCTCGACTTTCGCTGCGTTCACGGGCGAGGTCGAGGTGCTGAACGGTGACACATCAGCTGAACTCGTTCTGCGGTGGTCGACTGAGGAGGCGAGCAGCACGCTGCACGCGAACTTCTCCTCGCTGGAGTTCACCGTCACGGCACGTGACGCTGACGGTGAGCGGCAGGTGTTCGCCTCCTGACTGTTGACGCCCGGGAGGGACGCGGGCTCGAGAGCACGTGACGGAGCCACGGGATGCGTGCCTCACGGGATGCGTCGGACACCGCAGCGAGCGGCGCGGGGACGTCGACGCCCTCGTCACCGGGTGCTCTCTGCCGAGCCATCGCCCGCATGTCGGTGTCCAGCGTGCCTGCGATGGGTTGGGTCCGCCTCCAAAGGCGGTGCCGCGTCGCACCTTCGTTGGGGACGGTCGCACCATCGCATCCATCTGTCGTGGCCCGTGGCTGCTCGCCGACGACGTGGAGCTCCGGCGCTGCGAAGAGGAGGGCTGGACTCTCCTCACCTCGCGCAACCCGGGCGACCTCGACGCGTTCTCGCCCGCAGTCGTGGAGGCAGCGCGGTAGGGGCGCTCACCTCCACAACGGCGAAGGCCCCCATCCCGGTGATCCTGGGATGGGGGCCTTCGTGCGTCAGACGGCGCTAGCGCGAGGCGATCACACTGGTGTGGTCGCACACCACCTCGTCGTCGCGGCCGCTCGCGAGCAGAGAGAACGTGCCATCGGCGACATCCGCCTGCAGCACCACCTCCTGGTCGCCCTGGTTCCACCGCATCGACAGCGTCGTGTCGGTGAACTCCGAGGTGAACTCTCCGTCGAAGGCACCGTGCTCGCGGCGCAGCCGCAGGGCTTCCAGCTGCGCGGCCACCACGGGCCTGTAGACGGCAGCGGCGATCTCTTCCGCGGAGTAGTGGTGACGGTTGACGTCGCGGCCCACGCCCGACGCCTCGAGCAGCGCCATGTCGTTGACGCCCGCCAGCAGGCCCACGTAGTACACCTGCGGGATCCCCGGCGTCATGATCTGGATGAGCCGTGCGAGCAGATAGCGCGCGTCGTTCTGTCCCAGGGCGTCGTAGAACGTGCAGTTGACCTGGTAGAGGTCGAGGTTGGAGGCGGCCGCTCCCGTCGCCGCCCGGCTGGTGCCGCCGCTCGCGTCGTGAATCGACTCGACGAGGGCATCGATCTGCGCGGGGTTCAGCAGGCCGGGGTCGCCGGGGCGCAGGTCGTTCGCGCCCACATCGACGATGCCGATGCCGTCGTGGGTGTCCAGCACGGTGACGGCGTTGGCGGGGCGCACGCCGAACCAGGTCTCGAGCGGGCGGAGATCACGCGCGTGGAGCGCGTGCAGCACGAGCGGCGGCAGCGCGAAGTCGTAGACGTAGTCCACGCTCCGGGCGATCTCCACCTGCTGCAGGTAGTGACCGTGGATCTCCAGCAGCACGGAGGCCCCGCGCTCGTGAGCGAGTTCGAGAATGCGCTGCGTGTAGCGCGCGGCGGGCTCCGTCATGAAGCAGGAGGTGCCCGCCTCCTTGCCGGTGTAGCCCACGGCGTCGAGGCGCAGCATGGTGACGCCGGCGGAGGTGAGCGCCTCGATGACGCTCTCGAGGTACTCCCATGCCACGTCGCTGCGCAGGTCGAGGTCCACCTGGTCGGGGGTGAAGGTGGTCCACACCAGCCGGCGCTCGCCACCGAGGGTCATGGTCGTGAACGGCATGCCCGGTCGCGGCCGGTAGATGCGGGCGAGGTCTGCCTCCGTGGCTCCGTCGGGGAACAACGAGGACAGGGTGAGGAACATCGGCGACCATCGGGACTGGTCCCCGTTCTCGACGACATCCTGGAACATCGCGGAGCTCGACGACACGTGGTTGACGATCACGTCGCTCATCACGGTGTGGTCACCGCTGAGCGCCCGCACGTCCTCCCACGAACCGAGCCGGGGATCCACCTGGGTGTGATCGGTGGGGTCGAAGCCCGCGTCCGTGCCGTCGAAGGGCGTGTAGTACGGCAGCAGGTGAACGCCGTCGAAGACGCCGTCGAGCAGGCCCCGCAGCACGGACTGCAGCCCGTCGAGATCGCCGGCCAGTCGATCGATGTAGGTGATGAGCTGGGGTCCCCCAGCACGAGAGTCGGTCATGAGATCTCCTTGGGTCACGCGGCGGGCAGGCGGGTCAGCAGGCGACGGAGCCAGGCCTCACGTGTGTCCCGGGCAGTGCGCGCCATCCGCGTCCACGGCGCGAGCATGTCGAACGCATGGGCGCCGCCCGGCCACACGTGCAGCTCGGCATCGCCGCCGTGCTGCCACAGACGTGACGCGAAGTCGACGCACTCATCGCGGAACGTCTCCGTTGAGCCTACGTCGATGAACACCGGGGGCAACTCGGACAGGTCGTCGGCCAGCGCCGCGGAGGCATGAGACGTGGGGACCGCGCCTCCGAGATAGGCCTCCCACGCCGTCGCGTTCGCGGTCGCGTCCCACGAGCCGGCGCCGATCATCTGGAGTGCGGACGCCGAGTTCGAGCGGTGATCGAGCATCGGGCACATCAGCAGCAGCCCGCTGATTCGTGGCCCGTCCGTGTCGCGGCACCGCAGCGCCACGGAGGCTGCGAGGCCGCCCCCCGCACTGATCCCGCTGAGCACGATGCGGCGCGGGTCGAGCGCGGCAGGAGCCGCACCTGACGCGAGCCACTCGAGAGCGGTCACCACGTCATCGGCTGCCGCGGGATACGGCTGCTCGGGAGCGAGCCGGTACGCCACCGACACCACGGCGCAGCCGGTGTGGTGCGCCAGGTCGGCCATGGCATCGAGGTCGGACTCGGGAATGCCCGCGATCATGCCTCCGCCGTGCAGGAACACGAGCACCGGGGCCGGCGCTCCGTGACCTGGCGGGGTGAGCACCACCACCGGGACGTCAGGCATGTCCCCCCGTCCCGGAGCGGTGAGGTCGGCCCGGTCGAAGCCGCCGTGGGTGAGCGGACCCGTGGGAGCGACGTCCGCGCCCAGACCCCTCACGCGTGGGATGTCGTCGTGACTCATGGTCGTCACGATGATGTCCTGCTGCTGCGCCAGGGCTCTGGCCACCTCGGGGTCGAACGGGGGGCGCGGAGGCTCCTCGTTCATCCCTTCACCGCGCCTTGGAGCAGTGCGGCGACGAACTGGCGCTGGAACACGAGGAACACGATGAGCGTGGGGGTGAGGATCAGCAGCGAGCCAGCGCACAGCAGCGGGATATCCGTGCCCCACTGGCCCTGGAACGCACCCAGCGCGCCGGCCATGGTGCGCTTCTCCGGGTCGTCGACGAGCACGATCGCCAGCAGGAACTGATTCCATGTCCACAGGAACAGCAGGATCGCGAGCGAGGCGATCGCGGGCCGTGACAGGGGCACGTGCACCCGCCAGAACAGCTGCCATGTGCTCGCACCATCCATGCGCGCCGCCTCCGAGAGCTCCTGAGGCATGTTCACGAAGTGCGCGCGCATCCACATCACCGCGAACGGCATGAACAGACCGATCAGCGGCAGGATGATCGCGAGCTGGGTGTTCAGAAGCCCGTAGTCACGCATCTGGTAGTACAGCGGCACGATGATGCCCTCGAACGGCAGCGTCAGGCCCAGCACGAAGATGATGAACAGCGTCCGCTTGAAGGGTACGTTCAGGTGGCCGAGCGCGAACCCCGCGAGGGTCGCGATGAGGATCGCGATCGGCACCACGCCGAGCTCGATGATGAAGCTCGACTGGAGCAGCGCGCCCATGTTCGCGGCGTCGAAGGCCAGCAGGAAGTTGTTCCAGTGGAACTCCTCGGGCAGCGCCAGCCCGGGCGGGTAGGTGCCGGGAGGGTGCAGCGCCGTGATGAACAGGCTCACGAACGGCACGATGGTCACCGCCATCACGACGATGAGGAGGATCCGCCCCGTCCAGAGCTCGCGAGCGGTGGTGTTCATGAGTCGCTATCCGATCGGGTCAGGCGGTTGAGCGGGAGGACCACGATGAGCACCAGCACCGTGAGCGCCACGGCGAGGGCGGACGCCTGGCCGATCTCCCGCTCGAAGAACGCGAGGTAGTAGATCTCGAGACCGGGCACCATGGTGGAGCTGCCGGGGCCGCCCTGAGTCGAGATGAAGATGATGTCGAAGCTTCGCAGCGCGCTGATCACCGTGATGATGATCGCGACGCCCAGCTCCTGGCGCACGGCCGGGAGGGTCACGGACACGAACTCCCGGATGGGCCCGGCGCCGTCGAGGCGCGCGGCCTCGTAGAGAGACGGGTCGACCTTGGTCATGCCGGCCAGCATCAGCAGCATGCACAGGCCCACGTTGACCCAGGCGCCGATCACACCGACGGCGGGAAGCGCGGTGTCGAAGTCGCCGAGCCAGGCACGGGTGAGACCGTCGAGCCCGATGACCCGCATGAACTGGTTCACGGCGCCGTCGGTGGCGAGCAGCCAGGTCCACATGATGCCGGCGGCGACGAGCGGGATCACCTGGGGCAGGAACAGCACTGTCCGGGAGATGCCCGCGAGGCGGCTCGCTCCCATCTTGCGGATGATCGCGGCGGCGATCACGCCGAACACGACGGGGACGAAGGAGAAGTAGATGATGAGCTGGAGCGCGTTGACGATCGGCCCGAGCAGGTCGGGATCGGTCAGCAGTCGCACGTAGTTGTCGACGCCGGCCCAGGTGGCCGTGCTGATGCCGTTCCACTCATAGAAGGAGTACTGCACCGTGGCCACCAGTGGCCGCAGCACGAACACTCCGTAGAACGCGAGCGCCGGCGCTACGAGCAGCAGCCCCGGCAGCCCCGTCCGCAAGCGCCGCACCTTGTCGGCACGGCGCTTGCGGCGGAGGTCGTCTGACGGCCCTGGGGCGGACGGGTGGCTCGAGGCCTTATCCGTGGTGCTCCAGGTCGTAGACATCGGTCAGATCACTCGCCAATCTGCTCGAGGTAGTCGGACTGCACCAGTTCCAGCAGTCCCTCAGGGGTCTGCTCACCGGCCACCATGTTCTGGAGCTGAGGCGTCCAGCTCTGTGCGTAGATGGATCCCGTCGCGTTGGCGATGAAGTCCATCGTGCCGTTGTTCTCGGCCACCGTGGCGCCGGCCGCGAGAGTCTGTGCGGTCACGGAGGACTCGTCGAGCTCAGGCATGAACGCGTCGGCCGGTCCCATCGGGTGAGAGCCGCCGATCTCGACCGCGATGGTGCGAGCAGTCTCGTCGGTGGCGACCCAGTCAAGGAACGTCGCGGCGCAGTCGGGGTTCGCGGCGTTCGCCGAGACTCCGTACGTGAGCGGCGCGGACATGGCGCCGAGCTGGCCGCCCTCTTCCAGCGGGGGCATCAGGAAGAAGCCCGCGTTGCCAGGCATCTGGGTGTCGAGGTTGCCCGACTCCCAGTCACCCGTGAAGATGAAGACGCTGTCGCCCTCGATGAAGCGCGCCATCATCTGCGCGTAGTCGATCGCGTTGATGTCGTCGGCGAAGTAGCCCGACTCGATCCAGCCGTTGAGGTGCTGCGCGGCCGCGAGGTTCGACTCGGTGTCGATGTTCGCGCCCTCCTGCTGGTAGACCCACGAGTTGATCTCGCTGGGGTCGCCGTAGGACGCCATCAGCGCCTGCAGCGGGAACGCGAGACCACCGGTGGCGCCACCGTTGAACTGGTTGAGGGGGGTGAGGCCCTCATCGGCCGCGGCCTGCAGGTAGGCGTCGAACTCGTCGAGCGTGGCGGGCGGCTCGGTCATGCCGATCTGCTCGGCAAGCTCCACGTTGTAGAAGACGCCGGTCATCGAGTAGTTGAGGCCCATCGCGTAGAGCGGGCCGCTTCCGCGACGCCCCTCGTCATCGACGCGCATCTGCTCGAGCTGAGAGGACGGCCACTGGTCCCACCCGAACGCCTCGGCGTACTGGTCGAGGTCGAGCAGCAGTCCGTCGGACGCGAGCTCCGACATCTGCGGCAGCCGCATGATGTCTGTCTCGGAGTCCGCCAGGATGCGGGGCGCGTTCTGCGTGATGACCGCGAACTGGTCCTCACGGATGTTGAACGTCACGTTCGGGTGCTGGTTCTCGAACTCGGCGGCGAGCTCCGCGAACACCGGGAAGCCGGTCTCGACGTAGGCCTCGACCGTCACGTCCTCAGTTCCGCAGCTGATCTCGCCGCTGGCGGAGGTCGTGGCGGATGTGGTGGGAGCGGAGGTCTCCTCTGGCTCTTCATCGCCTCCCGGGGGGGAGCAGGCGGCGAGGGCGAGAAGCCCGATCGCGCCCAGTGCGGCGGAGCGCACCGTGCGCCGCCTCGTGGTGGTGCGGGGTGTTGGTGTCTGGGACATCGTTGTCTCCCATTCCTCTCCTGCCCAAGTCTTGGGCGCTCGTGCTAAACCGAACTAGCAAGCGTTAGAATCGCTCACGATCAGGCAGACTGTCAACTCGGATGCCCTAAGGTGGCTCAATCGTTATAGTCCCGGCGAACACCGCTACGGCAGCGGAGGGGAGGAGAGTGGCGTGGCCAACAAGCGGGTGACACTGGCCGACGTCGCCGCCGAAGCCGGCGTCGCCGTCTCGACCGCCTCGCTCGTGCTCTCCGGACGGGGCGCCGCGGTCCGGATCTCCACCAGCTCGCAGCAGCGCGTGCGCGATGCCGCGCAACGGCTGGGCTACCGGCCCAACGCCGTGTCGGTGGGCTTGCGCAAGGGCCATACGAGCACGCTGGGGTTCATTTCCGACTCCGTGGCCTCCTCCCGCCTCGCCGGCGAGATGATCAAGGGCGCCATCGAGGCGGCGCGCGACCGTGGCTTCATGGTCTTCGTCGGCGAGACCGGCGGCAACACCACTCTCGAGCGCCAGCTGCTCGATGCGATGTTCGATCGCCAGGTCGACGGCGTGATCCTCGCGTCGATGCTGACCCACGGCCGCGACCTGCCCGCCGAGCTCACCCGCACCCCTGCGGTGCTCCTCAACATCGCCACCGAGGGAGACCCTGCCCTGCCGGTCGTCCTCCCCGCAGAGCACCAGGCAGGGCGCGACGCCGCCACGACCCTGGTCGAAGCGGGCCACCGGGACATCCACCTCATCGGCGCCGGCCCCGGCCCGGACGATGTGCGCACGATCTCGAGCGCGGCCCGCCAGCGCCTGGCGGGCATCCTCGAAGTGCTGGGGGAGAACGGCCTCGCCCCCGCATCGGGCCGCGACATCAACCAGTGGCTGCCGCCTGAGGGCTACCGCGCCGCCAGTGCGCTGCTGGAGAAGGGCGTGCCGGGCGCGCTGCTGTGCTTCAACGACCGTCTCGCGATGGGCGCGTACCAGGCGGTGCAGGAGCGCGGCCTGTCGATTCCGGGCGACGTCTCCGTGGTGTCCTTCGACGACGCGTCAATCGCCGCATGGCTGCACCCGGGCCTCACCACGTTCGCCCTTCCGCATCGCGCGATGGGCAAGAAGGCGGCGGATCTGGTGGTCGATGTCATCGAGCACGACCGCCGCGGCACCGACCAGCCGGCGCCTGGCTCCGGGGTCCACCTGATCCCGATGCCCAAGCGCGATCGTGACTCCGTGCGCCATCTCAACAGCTGACGCCACCACGGCAGCCATCGAGGGCGTCAGCACTCACCGCCACCGAGGACCCAAACCCGGGACGGATCACTATCGGGCACTACTCCGGGACTTCGGAGCACCATGACAGCGCTCGCTCCGCGATGCTCACACCCGAGTCCTCCACAGGCGACACCACCACCCGTGCTGAGCCGTCGCTCTCCACCAGGTACACGCCCGGACCCTCGAGAACGACGTCGGACCATTCGAAGGCGAGCGACCACTCGTTCGTCCTCGCGATCCAGAGCCCCCAACTGTCGAGGTCCCCTGTCCCCGAAGAGAAGGGGCGGGCATTCACCACCGGCAGGTCACTTGTGAGGCGGCCTTGCTCGACGGCCTCACTGGAGACGTCGAACAGGTGGCTCCGCGCCATGTCCAGCGGCTCATCCTCCCCATGGAGCAGAACACTGCTAGTACTGCCACCCTGACTCACGCCGGCAACTCTCAGGCGATCTCCGGCGCACACGGGTACAGCGACCATTGCCGACTGATCGCCGCGGATGTCGACCACGACCGCCCCATCGCCACGCTCCGGTTCGCAGCCAGCCGATGACAGTGACGCAGCAAGAAGGACCACCACCACAATCGCAACCCTCATTAGCTGCACGACGTATACCTTCCATCTGCGAAACCAGCTACTCGTTCCATGGGGTTACAGCGTATGGGGCCGCTTATCGTTCTCAGGGTCGACTCCCAGCCAGACGACGCCGCATATGTCAATGCGCACCCAGACCGTTGCCCACGCGCGCGGAATCGCGCTGCGGGGTCGCGATATCCAGCCCAACGGCACTCCGGCACAGGCGCTCCGCTGGCCCATGAGCCTGGGATGCCTCGTCAGCTCGGAGCGCGCACAACCTCGATATCCGCCGGAACCCCGATCCTCTCGAACACTCGCTCGAGCCAGGCGTTCCAGTCGTACTCGCGCGTGTAGTTTGCGATGGCGATGGTCAGCGGGCTTCCCTCGCCATTATCGAGGGTGAGCTGGAAGTGGTAGACGTCCCTGACGGACCCTCGCAACGTCCGGTGCGGTAGCACGAGTTCGCGCAGCACGACCTTCAGCCGACCACGCCGTGCTGGCGTGAGCGCCACGACCTTGCTGATCAGGCTTGTGCGGAGAACGCTCTCGCCTTGGGCGTCGATCGTGAGGATGAGAAGCGGCATCAAGCGCAGCGAGCGGAGCCTCACCGCGACGACAACAAGGAGTAGCGCAAGAACAAGAATCGCAAGCACTGGGAGCACCGTCTGAGTCCAGGGCGTTGGGCGGCCGATCGCTGGATCGATGAAGCCCACGAACCCTCCGAGAATGGTGGCAAGTCCCACAGTGAGCACCGCGACGAGCCTCCGCAGCGCGCCCCACTTGTCGACGCCAGCCCTGGGCAAGTACACGAACATCACTCTTCTGCCTGACGAAGCGATTCTCACCCCCAGGGCCGCCAATCTCGGTACACGTCGTCAAGGCGACGGATGATGCCGTCGAAGGCCGCCGTGCCGAGATCATGACCCGGAACCACGAGTCCCATGCTCAAGCAACCGTGTCCAAGGCGACCATCCCTCCATGCGCCGACTCTCCGTGAGGAGCCATCGTCTGACCGCGCCTGAGCGGGGCCTTCGGACATCAAACGACGAGAAGGCACCTCGTGCAGCTGCGAGACCGCGACTCAGTGCTCCATCGTGACCCGTGACACGCCCGGGCGACACAACAAAGGCCTCTTCTCCGGATCAACCGGTGAAGAGACCTTTGTGATGGTGCGCGAGGGGGGATTTGAACCCCCACGCCCTTTCGGACACTGGCACCTGAAGCCAGCGCGTCTGCCGTTCCGCCACTCGCGCGCGACGAGCAACTTTAGCATGAGCCGAGCGACCTATACGATTCGATGTATGGGAGTCCTGGATCGCTTCGAGAAGGGCGTCGAGAACGCCGTCCACGGCGCGTTCGCGAAGACCTTCAAGTCCGGCGTGAAGCCGGTGGAGCTGGCGAGCGCCGTGCGGCGCCAGTGCGACGCGCGCGCTGCCGCGGTCGACCGCAATCGCACCGTCGCTCCCAACGAGTACACGATCGCCCTCAGCGCCACGGATCACGACACCATCGAGGCCTGGGGCGCCGATGCGCTCTCTCACGAGCTCGAGGACACGCTGCGCGACCACGCGGAACGGCAGCGCTACAGTTTCGTGGGCGCGGTCAGCGTGGACTTCGAGCGCGATGAGTCGCTGTCGACCGGGCGGCTGGCGGTCACGAGCCGCACCACGCGCGGCCCGGTCGCTCCGGCAACGGCCCGCGACCACCACTCGCGGCACCCGCTGCTGGACATCGATGGCGAGCGATACCACCTCACCGGCGAGATGACGGTGGTGGGGCGTGGCTCGGAATCCGACATCGTGGTCGACGACACGGGGGTGTCGCGCCAGCACTGCCGCTTCGAGGTCACCGACCAGGGCACCATCCTCACCGACCTGGGATCCACCAACGGCACCCTCGTGGAGGGCCAGCGCGTGAATGAGGTCACGCTCGTCGACGGGAACGCCGTGACCGTGGGCCGCACCACGATCATGTACTGGGACGGCCTCCCCGTCGACGAGGACGTGTAACTGTATGAGTGAACTCTCGATCACGCTGCTGCGCTTCGGCTTCCTCATCCTTCTGTGGGCACTGGTGCTCGCCGCGATCGGCGTCCTGCGCGCGGACCTCTACGGCACGCGCGTCACGTCACGCGGCCGCGGCAGGGCTGCACGGCGGAGGGACGATGCGCGGGCGGACAAGGTCGCAGCGCCCGCCAGGTCGAACACGGGTGTGCGCACGGGGTCGATCTCCACGAGGGACGAGACTCTCGCGCACCTGGCCGTCACGGCGGGAACGCTCAAGGGCACCACGATTCCGCTCGGCTCCGCCCCGATCCTCATCGGCCGCTCGCCCACCTGCACCCTCGTCATCGACGACGACTACTGCTCGGCGCGCCACTGCCGCGTGTTCCCCGATGCCGGCGGGTGGCTCGTCGAGGACCTCGGCTCCACCAACGGGACGTTCCTCGACAACCAGCGCGTGGACGACCCGATGCCGTTCAAGCGGGGCGACAAGCTGCGGCTCGGCGGCACCACGCTCGAGCTGAGGAGCTGACGTGTTCCTCGGTCTCCACTTCGCCGCGCGCTCTGACGTGGGCCTCATCAGGTCCAACAATCAGGACTCGGCGTATGCGGGACCGCACCTGCTGGTCGTCGCGGACGGCATGGGCGGAGCGGCCGGAGGAGACATCGCGTCATCCATCGCGGTCGGCCGCCTCGCGGGCCTCGACGGCGAGTCCCACGGGCCCGACGACGCTCTCGACGAGCTGAAGTCGGCGATCGCCGACGCCCACGCCGAGATCGTGGACCGCGCACGCAACGACCCCGAGCTGTCAGGGCTGGGCACCACCGTGACGGCGCTGCTGCGCGCGGGCTCGACCCTCTGCATGGCGCACATCGGCGACTCGCGCGCGTATCTGCTCAGGAACGACTCTCTCGATCAGGTCACCACCGACCACAGCTTCGTCCAGCACCTGGTCGACACCGGGCGCCTCAGCGCGGCGGACGCCGAGCACCACCCCAAGCGCTCGATGCTGCTGCGCGTGCTCGGAGACGTGGATGCCGACGTCCCCGTGGACATCTCGGTGCGAGAGACCCGCACGGGCGACCGCTGGCTGCTGTGCTCTGACGGGCTGTCCGGCGTGGTGAGCCGCGACACCCTCCACAAGACGCTCGTCGAGGTCGCCGACCCCGCAGACTGTGCCGACGCGCTGGTGTCTCTCGCGCTCTCCGCCGGCGCCCCCGACAACGTCACCTGCATCGTCGCCGACGTGGTCGACATCGATGCGTCCCCCGATGGCGTGGGCCCGCCCACCGCCTCGCAGATCGTCGGCTCCGCGGCCCGCGATCGTCATCGCCCCTCCGCCGCGGGACGCTCCGCCGCAGGCAAGGCGGCGCGGCTGTCGACCCCTGACGAGGTCGACGACGACGAGGAGCCTTCCCGAAGCGCCCGCCTCTGGTCCCGCGCCCGTCCCTGGCTGCTGCCGCTCGCGGCGCTGCTCGTGGTGATCGGCGGCGCATGGGGCGCCTACGCGTGGACCCAGACTCAGTACTACGTGGGCGCATCGGACGATGCGGTGGCGATCTACCGCGGCATCCCCCAGGAGCTCCCGGTCGTCGCCCTTCAGACCCTCGTCGAGACCACCGGCATCCCGCTCGAGGACCTCGCTCCGTACCAGCAGCAGCGCATCGACGACACGATCAGGGCCGGCAGTCTCGAGGGCGCCAGGGCGATCGTGCAGGCGCTCGAGGCGAACCTGCCGACGCCCGAGCCCCTGCCATCGCCGAGCATCTCCGCCGAACCCTCTCCCGGCCCCACCGCCACCGTGTCCCCCAGCCCTGCCGCGAGCGCGGACGCCTCCGCCGCATCGGCCCTTGACAGCGAGGCCGACTCGCCGGAGAGCGGGGTCTGAGTGGCGACCGTCTCCGAGCTGCAGGTCCGCACCGGGCGGCGCGCCGAGCTCGCGCTGCTGGGCGTGTCGTGGTCGATCATCGTGCTCGCCCGCGCGCTCGTCGACTACCACGCCGACTTCCTCGAGCTGCGGACTCTCGGCATCTACGCGGGCGTGGCGGCGGCGCTCATGCTCGGGTGCCACCTGCTGCTGAGGCGCTACGCCCCGTCCGCCGACCCCGTGCTGCTGCCTGCCGTGCTCGCCATCAACGGCGTCGGCCTGGCGATGATCCGGCGCGTCGACTTCGGCTACGCGCAGTATCGGGGCCGCGACACCGCGTTCGGAGACGCGCAGATCGGCTGGACCGTGGCCGGAGTGCTGCTGGCGATGGCGGTCATCTTCCTGATCCGCGACCATCGCCTGCTGCGCCGCTTCACCTACACCGCGGGCGTCGTCGGACTGGTGCTGTATCTGCTGCCGCTCGTGCCCGGGCTGGGCGTGACCATCAACGGCGCGCGCATCTGGATCGATCTGTTCGGCCGGTCGCTGCAGCCCGGCGAGTTCGCCAAGATCGCCATGGTCATCTTCTTCGCGGGCTACCTCGTGACGAATCGCGACACCCTCGCGCTCGCGGGACCCAAGTTCCTGGGACTGCGGTTCCCGCGCCCCCGCGACATGGGGCCGCTGCTGCTGGTCTGGGCGGCCGCGCTGCTGCTCATGGTCTACCAGCGCGACCTCGGTGCCTCGCTGCTGTTCTTCGGCATCTTCCTGGGGATGCTCTACGTGGCGACGCAGCGCATCAGCTGGGTCGTCACCGGTGTGGCGATGTTCGGCATCGGCGCGGTGCTCGCGGGCACGATCTTCCCCCACGTGCGCGCGCGCTACGACGCGTGGCTCAACGCACTCGACCCCGACCTCTACTCGTCGGGCACCTCCGAACAGCTGGTGCGCGGCCTCTTCGGCATGGCCTCCGGGGGCCTGTTCGGCACTGGCTTGGGTGAGGGCCGTCCCGACCTGGTGCCGTACGCGGAGTCCGACTTCATCATCGCGTCGATCGGCGAGGAGATGGGGCTCACCGGCCTCATGGCGATCCTCGCGCTCTACCTCATCCTCGTGCAGCGCGCGTTCCGCACCTCGATCGGGGTCCGCGACGGGTTCGGCAAGCTCGTCGCGGGCGGCCTCGGCTTCGCGCTCGCCCTGCAGGTGTTCATCGTGGTGGGCGGCGTGACGAGGGTGATCCCGCTCACCGGCCTCACCACGCCCTGGCTCGCCTACGGGGGATCGTCAATGCTGGCGAACTGGATCATCGTGGGCCTGCTGCTGCGCATCTCCGACCAGGCACGTCGCACGACAGCGGAGGTGGCCGAATGAACGAGCCAGCCCGGCGCCTGTCCGTCGTCGTCCTCGTCCTGTTCCTCGCCCTCATGGGCGCCGCGTCCTACATCCAGGTGATCGGCGCGGAAGACCTCAACCAGGATCCGCGCAACGTGCGCACGCTGTACCGCGAATACGGCAACTTCCGCGGCCCCATCGTCGTGGACGGCGAGGCCGTGGTGTGGTCGGAGCCCGTCGACGACCCCTTCAACTACCAGCGCAGCTACACCCAGGGTTCGCTCTACGCGGCCGCGACGGGCTTCTACTCGATCGTGTACGGCCGCAGCGGGCTGGAGCAGACGGAGAACGCGCTGCTCAACGGATCCGCCGACGCGCTGTTCTGGACGCGGCTGGGCAACCTGTTCGCGGGCGAGCAGCAGCAGGGCGCCTCAGTCGAGACCACGCTCTCCGGCGAGCTCCAGGCGGTCGCGGCAGAGCAGCTGGGCGACCAGCGCGGAGCGGTGGTCGCGCTCGACCCTGCGACGGGCGAGGTGCTCGCGATGGTGACGAGCCCCACCTACGATCCTGAGCTGCTGGCGAGCCACGACACCGCCACCGTCAACGCAAACTATGCCGAGCTGCTGGCGCAGGAGGACGGACCGCTCATCAACCGCGCGATCGCGGGCGACACCTACCCGCCGGGGTCCACGTTCAAGCTGCTGGTGGCGGCCGCGGCGCTCGAGGGCGGATACACGCCGGACACCGAGCTCTACGGGCCCCAGCAGCTGGACCTTCCCGGCACGAGCCGGACCATCAGCAACTTCGGCGATGCCGAGTGCGCCGGCGACGAGTACCTGCCGCTCGCGGACGCGCTGCGCATCAGCTGCAACACGGCGTTCGCCGACCTCGGGATGTCGCTCGGATGGGGCGTGCTCGAGCGCAAGGCGCGCGACTTCGGGTGGGACGAGCCGCTCGAGATGCCGCTGCCGGTCACCGCATCGGGCCTGCCCGAGTCGCCCAACGAGTCCGAGACCGCGATGAGCGCGCTCGGCCAGTTCGACGTGCGGGCCACGCCGCTCCAGATGGCGATGGTCGCCTCCGCGATCGCCAACGACGGTGTGCTCATGAAGCCCTACCTCGTCGACACCGTACGCGCCTCGGATCTCACGGTGGTGTCGCAGACCGAGCCCGAGGAGTACCGCCAGTCCATGAGCCCGGAGGACGCCTCCGACCTCACGCAGATGATGGTGGGCGCGGTGGCTGACGGCACCGGCCGCGCGGCGCGCATCGACGGCGTCGAGGTCGCGGGCAAGACCGGCACCGCACAGACCGGCCAGGACACGCCTCCCCACGCATGGTTCGTGTCCTTCGCGCCTGCCGACGATCCGGTGATCGCCATCGCGGTCATCGTCGAGGAGGGCGGCGAGACGGGTTCCGGCGCCACCGGCGGATCGGTCGCGGCCCCGATCGCGCGCTCGATCATGGAGAAGGCGATTCAGCTCGACGCAGAGGGGGACCTGTGAGCATTCACGCAGGCACCACGCTCGGCGGTCGCTACGTGCTGCGGTCGCTGCTGGCCGTGGGCGGCATGGGAGAGGTCTGGCGCGCCGCCGACACCGAACTGGAGCGACCCGTCGCCGTCAAGGTGCTCAAGGACTCCGCCGCCGCGAACGAGACCTTCCTCAAGAGGTTCACCAACGAGGCGCGCAACGCCGCCGGGCTCACTCACCCCAACATCGCCCAGGTCCTCGACTACGGCGACCAGGAGGGCACCGCCTACCTAGTGATGGAGCTCGTCGAGGGCGAGCCGCTGTCGTCGATCCTCGAGCGGGAGATCACCCTCGACGAGCCGCGGCTCGCGCACATCCTGATCGAGACCTGCCGCGGCCTCCAGGTCGCGCACGACGCCGGCGTCATGCATCGCGACGTCAAGCCCGGCAACCTGCTGGTGTCCGAGGGCGACGCCGTCAAGATCACCGACTTCGGGGTCTCGCGCAGCATGGACCAGACCACCCTCACGCAGACCGGCATGGTGATGGGCACCGCCCAGTACCTCGCCCCCGAGCTCGCGCTCGGCAAGCCCGCCACCCCCGCATCGGACGTCTACGCGCTGGGCATCATCGCGTTCGAGGCCGTGGTCGGCAAGCGCCCGTTCACCGCCGCCTCGGCGGTGGACATCGCAATCGCCCACGTGAACGAGCCGGTTCCGGCTCTGCCCGCGAGCGTCTCCGAGGACCTCGCGCACATCATTCACGACGTGCTCGAGAAGAACCCGCGCAAGCGCCCTCGCACGCCCGATGCGCTGGCCGAGCGGCTTCTCTCCGCTCGCCTGCGCGGCGGCGAGTCCACGCGCGGTGCGGGCGCCGACGGCGGCCAGGCGGCCGCACCAGCGGTGCGGCACGAGAGCGCCTCTTCACCCCGATCGCCGGGCACGGGCGGGACGCGCACGCGCGGCCGCACCACCCGGACGATGCCGCCGAGCATCGCGCCCACCGAGTATCGACCCCGCCCCGACGCGCGGCCCACGCGGGAATCGAAGGGATGAGTGCGACAATGACACCCGACAGCGCTGCGGAACGTAGGAGACTGAACGACTGATGAACGACGACGCGAACATGCTTGCGGGACGATACGAGGTCGGCGACCTCATCGGCCGGGGCGGCATGGCCGAGGTTCACATCGGCTACGACACCCGCCTGGGCCGGACGGTCGCCATCAAGATCCTGCGCGCCGACCTGGCGCGCGACCCGTCATTCCAGACCCGGTTTCGCCGCGAGGCACAGTCGGCGGCGGGCCTCAACCACCCGTCGATCGTCGCCGTGTACGACACGGGCGAGGACCACATTCCCGGCGCCACCGGCAACCCGCAGGCCGTGCCGTTCATCGTCATGGAGTACGTCGAGGGCCACACGGTCCGCGACATCCTCAAGGGCGACGTGGCGGCACCCATCGACGAGGCGGTCGAGATCGCCTCGGGCGTGCTCACCGCTCTCGACTACGCGCACCACGCCGGGCTGGTGCACCGCGACATCAAGCCCGCGAACGTGATGCTCACCCCCACCGGCGCGGTCAAGGTCATGGACTTCGGCATCGCGCGCGCCCTCGCCGATGCGGGCAACACGATGACGCAGACTCAGGCGGTCGTGGGAACGGCGCAGTACCTGTCTCCCGAGCAGGCGCGAGGCGAGACCGTCGATGCCCGCTCCGACCTCTACTCCGCCGGCTGCCTGCTGTTCGAGCTGCTCACGGGTCGCCCCCCGTTCATCGGCGACTCCCCGGTGTCCGTCGCCTACCAGCATGTGCGCGAGGAGGCCCCCAAGCCCTCCGACTTCGCCTCCGACGTTCCTCCCGCCCTCGACCAGGTGGTGCTGCGGGCCCTCGCCAAGAACCGTGATCACCGCTACGCCACCGCTCAGGAGTTCCTGGGCGACCTGCGCGCCGTCATGGGCGGCGGCCAGGTCAGCCCGTCGACGGGCGCGATCGCCGTGGGGTCCGCCGCCTTCGGCGCCGGAGCCGCAGGCGTCGCGGCTGCCGCTGCCGGCATGACGCCCGAGCAGATCGAGGACCAGCCCACGCAGGCGATGCCCGCCCAGCAGGCTGGCCCGGATACGGGAGCGACCCAGGTGATGCCCGCCGAAGCGGCGCCGGCATGGGCCTCCGTGGGAGGCGCGGGGTCGGTCCCGCCGCCGCAGTCCGCGACCGTCGCCGTCAGCGACGAGCACGAGCTCGACGACGAGGACGACGCGCGCCGTCGAAAGATCATCCTGTGGGTCTCGCTCGGCGTCGCAGCGCTGATCGCCATCATCCTGCTCATCCTGCTGTTCAACCGCGACGACGAGCCCGAGATCGTCATGGTGGCCGTCCCCGACGTCGTGGGGATGACCGAGGCCGAGGCGCTCACGGCACTCGACGACGTGGGCCTCGTGGGCGAGACCACCACCGAGCCGTCAGACGACGTCGAGGAGGGACTGGTCATCAGCACCGACCCCGCCGCCGAGGATGAGGTGGAGGAGGGCACGTCTGTCTCCGTCCTGGTCTCTGCGGGTCCCGATGCTGTAGAGATCCCGAGCGTGCGCGGGCTGCGGGAGGACGATGCGCGGCGGCAGCTGGAAGACCTCGGTCTCGAGGTCACCATCGGAGATCCCGACGACGACGACCCCGACTTCGAGGAGGGGCGCGTCACCCGCACCGAGCCTGCCGAAGGCACCGAGGTCCCAGGCGGATCCGCCGTCGAGCTGTTCCTGTCGAGCGGCATGGTGGAGCTCCCCGACCTCGTGGGGTCCGATGAGGATGCCGCCCGTGCGCAGCTCAACGAACTGGGCCTGATCCCCGACACCACTGACGTCGTGGACGAGTCCGTCGCCCCGGGCACCGTGGTCTCGCAGAGCCCCGGAGAGGGCCGCGTTCCCCAGCGTTCGACGGTCAACCTCGAGGTCGCCGTCGAGCCGTCGACCGTCGCCGTTCCTGACGTCACCGGACGGTCGCAGGCCGATGCGGAGCGCGAGCTCGGCACGCAGGACCTGACCTTCGGGTACGACGACGAGCAGTACTCGAACGACATTCCCGAAGGCTCAGTCATCTCGCAGAACCCGAACGGCGGCACCCAGGTCGCCCCGGGCACCGAGGTGCGGCTGGTGCTGTCCAGGGGACCCGAGCCGGAGGAGCCCGTCGAGCCGGACGTGGACATCACGGAGGGTGGCTAGTCATGTGGCGCATCGGCAGCGTGCCATGACGACGGCCGATGCGCGCGTGCGCGGCTCGGGCGGTCACGGCGGCATCAGTGATGTCGCGCGCGAAACTGCCTCGATTCTCCGGGAATGTCACAGGCTTTACCCGACGTTGACCGGGTCATCATGTCACCGGTGCTGACCACAGACGGCCTGCGCTCCTTCGTGGATGCGCGACTTCCCCGCGTCCACGAGACCCTCGACGCGCACGTCACCGTCGCGGCCGCCGAGCTCCCTGTCGCTGGGCCCGACTACGCACGACTGTGGCGGTCCATCGGAGAGCAGTTCTCCGGCGGCAAGAACCTCCGCCCGTCGCTGACCCTCGCCGCCTACGCGGGCCTGGGCGGCGACGATGCCGAGGCAGTGGTGCCCGTCGCCGCCGCGATGGAGATGCTGCACACCGCGATGCTCGTGCACGACGACATCCTCGACCACGACGAGGTGCGGCGTGGCCGCCCCAACGTGGCCGGGTGCCGTCGGGCGGACCTCGCGGACCGTGACCTCCCCGCCGATCAGGTCGAGGACCACGTGCTCTCGGCAGCGCTGCTGGGCGGAGACCTGGCGCTCTCGAGCGCCTACGACCTGGTGTCGCGCACCAACCTGCCCGCGCACCATCGGATCGCGTGCCTCGACCTCATCACCCGGGCGGTGCGCGCCACCATCGCAGGCGAGCTGCTCGACATGTACGGCGACCTCACGCCCGTGGCGGAGGCCGACGCGCTGCGCGTGGCCGAACTCAAGACCGCGACCTACTCGTTCGTGGTGCCCCTGCTCGCCGGCGCCCAGCTCGCAGGCGCGGATCCCACGATGGTGTCCCACCTCGAACGGATCGGCACCGGACTGGGCCTGAGCTTCCAGCTGGCCGACGACGACCTGGGCGTCTTCGGCGACCCGGGACAGACGGGCAAGTCGAACCTCTCCGACCTGCGCGCGGGCAAGCGCACCGAACTGGTGCGTCAGGCCTTCGTCGCAGCCTCGCCCGACCAGCTCGCCGTGCTGGAGCGCCACGTCGGAGACCCGGAGCTCACCGATGCCGACGCGGACCGCCTTCGCGAGATCATGGTCGAGACCGGCGCGCGCGGGCGCACCACGGCCCTCTCGCGCCGCTATGCACGGGACGCCGCGCGCATCGCCCGCGAGCGAGTGCCGGCTCCGCTGAGCGGGTATCTCGTCGACCTGGTCGACACGCTCGACGGGCGCTCGTCGTGACCTCTGCGCGCCGCCGAGTGCACCTGAGCAACGAGACATCGATGGCGCTGTACGACGAGGCCGCCCAGGCCGCAGCCGCCCAGGTGATCGCCCGGTACTCCACGTCGTTCGGGATGGGCGCGCGCATGCTGAGCGCCACCCAGCGGCGACACATCGAGTCGGTCTACGCGATGGTGAGGGTGGCGGACGAGATCGTCGACACCTACCAGGGCGCCGACGCCGGCGAGCTGCTCGACGGCTTCGAGGCCGAGGTGTGGCGCGCCATGACCTCCGGATACTCGACCAACCTCGTGGCGCACGCGTTCGGCGCGACCGCGTCCGCCGTCGGCATCACCCGCGAGCAGACCGACCCGTTCTTCGCGTCCATGCGGATGGACCTCGACCGCGCGGTGCACGACGAGGAGTCCTTCGCGACGTACATCTTCGGCTCGGCCGAGGTGGTGGGCGAGATGTGCCTCGCGGTCTTCGCGAACTCCGGCTCCGGCCCGCGGCCCCTCGACGCGGACATGCGCACGGGCGCGCGCCGGCTGGGCGCCGCGTATCAGAAGGTGAACTTCCTGCGCGATCTGGGTGCGGACGAGGATCGCCTGGGTCGCTCGTACTTCCCGGGCCTCACGTCGTCCACCCTCACGGACGCCGGCGTCGCGGCACTGGTCGCGGACTGCCGGGCGGACGTGGCGGCTGCCGAGGCGTGCCTCACCGGCCTGCCCCGGCGCTCCGCCGCCGCCGTCCGCACCACGATCGACATCTACGCGCGGCTGCTCGACGAGATCGAGTCCACCCCGGCTCAGTCCCTCGCCGGTGCGCGCGTCCGCGTGGCCAACGGCACCAAGCTGTATCTGGCGCTGCGGAACTCGTGTCCGTGGACCGCCCCCCGGCGTGACACTCTGCAGGCATCGGCGTGAAAGGCGACAACTCATGAGCGGTCACGTAGTGGTCATCGGCGGCGGGGTGAGCGGGCTCGCGAGCGCCGCACTCCTCGCGCGCGGCGGAGCTGACGTCACCCTGGTGGAAAGACACGATCGCGTGGGCGGCCGCGCGGGCAGGCTCGAGGTCGACGGCTTCACGTTCGACACCGGGCCGTCCTGGTATCTGATGCCGGAGGCCTTCGAGCACTTCTTCGCGCTGCTGGGCCGTCGCGTCGAGGACGAGCTCGACCTCATCGACCTCGACCCGCGCTATCAGGTGTTCTTCGAGCGCGACAGCGCCGCGCTGGCGGACGTGCTCGAGGTCACGGCATCGTCCGAGACCAACCGCTCGCGGTTCGACGAGATGTCTCCCGGCGACGGCCAGGCCATCGCGGACTATGTGGACGAGGCCACGGACCTGTACCGGCTCGCTCTGGACAGGTTCCTCTACACGACCTTCGAGCGTCCGCTGTCGGTCGCCGATCGCTCCCTGCTGCCACGTCTGGGGTCGCTCCTCCCGCTGCTCACTAGGTCTCTCGGTTCTCGGATCGCAGGACGAGTGAAGGATCCCCGCCTCCGCCAGCTGCTCGGGTTCCACGCCGTGTTCCTCGGGTCCTCCCCGGATCGCGTGCCGTCGCTGTTCTCGCTCATGAGCCATCTCGACCTGCGCGACGGCGTCCGCTACCCGCGCGGTGGTCTCTACGCGGTCATGGAGGCCCTCGAACGGGTCGCGCTGGCGGAAGGCGTGACCATCCGCACCGGAGCCGACGTCCGTCGCATCGTGGTCGAGGACGGCCGGGCCGTGGGCGTCACTCTCGCCGACGGCGAGACGCTGCGGGCCGATGCGGTGGTCTCGTCAGCAGACATGCACCACACCGAGACGGAGCTCCTCGAGGAGCAGCACCGCGCCCGTCCCGAGAAGTCGTGGCGCAAGGTGAGGCCGGGCGTGAGCGCGCTGCTCGTGATGGCCGGCGTCGAAGGCGAGCTTCCGGAGCTGAAGCACCACTCGCTGTTCTTCACCCAGGACTGGGATGCCAACTTCGAGGCGATCATGGAGCGCGGCGAGGTGCCCCATCCCGCGTCTGTCTACGTGTCCCGCACCACGGCCACCGACCCCTCCACGGCGCCGGCCGGGCACGAGAACCTCGTGATGCTCGTGCCCTTCCCCGCCGAGCCGGCGCTCGGCGCCACCCCCGAGTCGCGGGAGGCCATGGAGCAGCACGCGGCCCGCTACCTCGACCAGGTGGGGGCGTGGGCCGGGGTGCCGGACTTGCGCGCCCGCACCTCGATCAAGGCGATCCTGACGCCCTCGGACTTCGCCGAGTCGCTGTCCGCCTTCAAGGGCGGCGCGCTCGGGCTGGAGCACACGCTGCTCCAGTCCGCCATGTTCCGCCCGCGCAACATCTCCAGCAAGGTGTCCCACCTGCTCTACGCCGGCGCATCGACCGCACCCGGCATCGGGGTGCCGATCTGCCTCATCTCGGCGGAGCTCGTCGCCAAGCGACTGCTCGGGGAGACCTCGGCGCACCCGTTGAACACGCCACTTCCGGCCGGCTACCTGGCCCGATCCCGCAGGCGCGGCGCCCTCGGCGACCTGGCGCGCGCGCTCGGGTCCTCCGCCGCGCCGCGTCCCGCATCGCCGCAGCAGGCGGGGTCGTGACCTCCTGGCTCTACCTGGGTGCGCTCACCGTGAGCCTGCTGGGCCTCGGAACGCTGGACTGGCGCTACCGCCTCGCCCTGTTCGTGGAGACGCGCCGCACCCTGGCGACGCTCGCATCGGCCGTCGTGGTGTTCCTCATCTGGGACCTCGTCGGAGTGGGCCTCGGGATCTTCTTCCGGGGCGATGCGCCGTACATGACCGGCGTCCTGGTCGCGCCTGAGGTGCCCATCGAAGAGGTCGCGTTCCTCACGCTGCTGACCTACCAGACGCTGCTGCTGTGGCGCGCGTTCTCGCGTGCGCGGCATGCCCGAGCTCTCCAGGGAGGCGAAACGTCGTGACCTACGTGGTGCTCTCCGTGGTCGCCCTCGCCATCATCGCGGCCGCGACCCTGCCCGTCCTCAAGCGCGTCGATCGCCGGCCTCTCCTGCTGACCGCGCTGGTGCTGCTCGTGCTCACGGTGGTGTTCGACAACATCATCGTCGGCGTGGGGCTCGTGGCCTACGACGAGTCGCTCATCAGCGGCGTGCTGATGCCCATCGCTCCCGTCGAGGACCTCGCGTACGCGATCGGCGCCGTCATGCTGGTGCCCGCGCTGTGGATCCTGTTCGGACGGCGGCGCGACGGGCACGCTGGCGCCGCCGCCTCGGACGAGAGTGACCGGGAGCCGCAGCCGTGATCGCCGCGATCGTCAGGGCCTCGCGCCCCATCAGCTGGGTGAACACCGCGTTCCCGTTCGCCGCGGCCTACCTGATGACCGTGCGCGAGATCGACGCGGTGCTCGTCGTCGGCACCCTGTTCTTCCTGGTCCCGTACAACCTCCTCATGTACGGCGTCAACGACGTCTTCGACTACGAGTCCGACCTCGCGAACCCGCGCAAGGGCGGCGTCGAGGGCGACGTGATCCGTGACCGGGCGGCCGCGGCCCGCATTCACCGGGGCATCCTGTGGGCGAGCGCCCTCACCACGGTCCCGCCCGCGATCTGGCTGGCGCTGCAGGGCGACCTCGCGGCGGCGATCACGCTGGCGCTCGTGCTGTTCGGTGTCGTCGCCTACTCGGCGCCCGGCCTGCGCTTCAAGGAACGCCCGTTCCTCGACTCCCTGACGTCGTCGCTCCACTTCGTGGGCCCGCTGCTGTACGCGCTGGTGCTCGCCGACGTCTCGCTCGCGGACGCCGGCATCTGGCCGGTGTGGGCGGCGTTCATCGCGTGGGGAATGGCAAGCCACGCGTTCGGCGCAGTCCAGGACGTCCGCGCGGACCGCGAGGGCGGCATCGGCTCGATCGCCACCGTGCTCGGCGCGCGCGCCACGGCCCGCCTGGCCACGGTGCTGTACGTCGCCGCATCGGCGCTGCTGCTCGCGATGCCATGGCCCGGCATCCTGGCCGCCGTGCTGCCGCTCGCGTATGCGGCGTCGACCGCCCGGTTCTGGACCGTCACCGACGCCACGTGCGAACAGGCGAACCGCGGATGGCGCACGTTCCTGTGGCTCAACCAGCCGGTGGGGTTCCTCGTGACGATGCTGCTGATCGTCTCGTGGAACGGCTGGCTCTAGAGCCTCCGACGGTGGTCCGCACGGACCCGACGGGCCTCCATCAGTGGCGAACCTGCAACGGTGGCTTCGTCACTGATTGACGAGCAAACGTTCCGTGGCGAGCCGGCGAGCCCGGGAGCTACTGACGGACCAGGGGCGACAGGCCGGCGGAACGGCCCTCCGCATCGGGCATTCCGCACACCTCGAGCCAGTTCGCCAGCAGGCGGTGGCCGCCCTCGGTGAGCACCGACTCGGGGTGGAACTGCACGCCGTGCAGCGGCAGCTCGCGGTGCTGCAGGCCCATGATGATGCCGTTGTCCGTGTGGGCAGTGACGACGAGCTCGTCCGAGACCGTGTCGGTCTCGACTGCGAGCGAGTGATAGCGCGTGGCGGTGAACGGCGAGGCGAGACCGCCCAGCACCGATCCGCCCTCGTGCCTCACAGCGGAGGTCTTGCCGTGCATCAGCTCGGGGGCGTGAGAGACCACCCCGCCGTAGACCTCGGCGAGCGCTTGGTGACCCAGGCAGATGCCCAGCATCGGGGTGCCCGTGCGGGCGCACTCGCGGATGACCTCGTTCGAGGCGCCGGCCTCGGCAGGGGTGCCCGGGCCGGGGGACACCAGCACGCCGTCGTAGTCCGCGATCGCGTCGGCATCGGCCAGGGCGTCATTGCGCACCACCACGGTCTCCGCACCCATCTGGCGCAGATAGCCGACGATCGTGTAGACGAACGAGTCGTAGTTGTCGATCACAAGGATGCGGGTCATGGGTCCTCCACGGTGGTCTCTTGGATCGCAAAGTACTCGGACGCCCACGGGAACACGTACTCGAACAGCACGAACACCACAGCGGCGAGCACGAGCAGGAGCAGCAGCACGCGCACCACCACCGGCCCCGGCAGCGCGTTCCAGATCATGGTCGAGATCATGGCGCGACCTCCAGCAGCTCTTCGGGAACGCCGTTCCCGGTCGGGGCCCAGTAGTCCAGGCGACCGTGCACGACCCACCGCTCGGCGGCGGAGAACTTCGGGTGGCAGGTGGTCAGCGTGATGTAGCGGTCGTCGGGCTCGACGCCGGGCTCGCCCGGCATCGGTGCGATCACCTGGACGTCCTGCGGCGTCACGATGTCCCAGGACTCGACCGTGTACACGAACCACGCCTCCTCCGTCTGCACGATCAGGGCGTCGCCGGCCGCGAGCTGATCGATGTCCACGAACGGCTTGCCATACGTGGTGCGGTGCGCGGAGATCGCGAAGTTGCCGGTCTCGCCGGGAAGAGCGGTGTCGGGGTAGTGGCCGATGCCGAGGGGGTCGAGCACGTCGGCCCGCGTCACGCCCTCGTAGATCAACTTCGTGTAGTCCTCGCCCCAGCGCGGCACCATGAGCGCCGCGAACTCGTCGGCGTATCCCGGATACGTCATCTCGGGCGGGTCCGTGTCACGCATCTTCAGCTCGTCCGGGATGGTCTGCACCGTGTCGGCGGCGACGATGGCCGGCTGCACCCACTCGGTCTCCTCGACGGCCTCGCGCTGCACGCGCTCGCCCTGCACGTCGGTGTAGAACAGCTGCCACACGACGAACAGTGCAATGAGCAGGCCCGCCGCGATGAACAGCTCGCCCAAGATGCCCACCGCGCTCAGGCGGCGCCGCTCGCTCCGCGCGGGGGCGGGCGCATCCGCCCGATCGCGGGCCTCAGTGTCGGTCGTCATGATGCGACAAGCGTACGCGAGCGCGTGGGAGTGCTGACGTCGGGCCCTGGCCTGGGTACGCTGGTTCCCATTCACGCCCGCACGCTGCGGGCCGAACCCTGCATCGGAGTACCACCGTGGCCGTCTCGAAGAAGCGCGACAAGAACGTCTACAAGGCCCCCCGCAACCTGGGGAAGCCGGACGACACCGACAACCCCAGGTGGCTGCTGCCGACGGCGGTGACGCTGCTGATCATCGGCCCGGCGTGGATCATCACTTATTACATCTCGCGCGCCCAGTATCCGCTCGACATCGGGGACTGGAACCTGCTGGTGGGCTTCGCGTTCATGGCAGCGGCGATGCTGCTGCTCACGCGCTGGAAGTAGCGCGTCGACCACTCCGCCGCGGTGAAGTGACACCGGTGTAGTTTTCCCCCGCTGTGGACAACCCTGGGGACAACTACACCGGTGTTATTCACATCTGGGGGTGGAACGGGGGATGCCTGAGCCCGGCCGATGCGCGGGGCAGTGGCAGCGGCAGGCGGACGCTCAGTTGCCGGGCAGGGCGCCGGCACGCGCGGCGCGCTCACGGCTGTCGACGCCGCGGAACATCGCAAGCATGATGATCGCGCCGACCACCGCTCCGCCGAGGTGACCCTGCCATGAGAGACCGGCGAAGAACGACAGCGCCGGGATGAACTCGGACACCAGCGGGCCGCCGATGAAGATCGCGGCGATCACGAGCACCGACTGATACGGCAGCCGCAGGCGCTTGAGCACGATGCCGTAGGCGGCGAGCAGCCCGAATATCGCTCCGGAGGCGCCGCCGTGGACGCCCTCGCTGGCCAGCAGCATGACGCCCGCCGACGAACCGAGGAGCGAGCCGAAGTACAGGGCGGCGAAGCGCACGCGCCCCATCGCCGGTTCGAGAGCGTTGCCGAGCTGCCAGAGCGCGACCATGTTCATCGCGATGTGGAAGAAGCCGAACTGGACGAAACCAGCGGTGACCCACCGGTACCACTCGTCGCCCACGTTGACGTACTGAGCGATCAGCTCCGGGCTCGCTCCGGGCCAGAGGCCCAGGTAGCCCTCCCAGCCATCGCCGATGAGCATCGGCGCGAGCAGGAACACCGCGACGTTCAGGCCGACCAGCACATAGGTGACCAGAGGCGGCCCCGAGGCCGCCGTGAATCCCAGCCGCGAGCGCATCGGCCGTGCCTGAGCCTTCGCCTGAGCGAGGCAGTCCACGCACAGCACCCCGACCGCCGCCGGCCGCTGGCATTCCGGGCACGCCGGCCGCTCGCAGCGCTGGCAGCGCACGTACGCGACGCGGTCCGGGTGCCGGGGGCAGGTGGGTGGGGCCGATGCGTCAGGCGGCTGGGTCACGCGTGTGTCCTCTAGGAGATGGTGACGGCCGTGATCATGACGTCGTCGAGCGGACGGTCGCGGCCGTCCGTGGCGGTGGCCCCGATCTTGTCGACTACTGCACGCGACTCGTCATCCGCAACCTTGCCGAAGATGGTGTGGGCCTGGTTGAGGTGCGGGGTCTGGCCGAGAGTGATGAAGAACTGCGAACCGTTGGTGCCCGAGGGCTTGCCCGTGATCGGGTTGGTGCGCTTGCCGGCGTTGGCCATGGCGAGCAGGTACGGCTCGGAGAACTGGTTGTTGGCGTGAATCTCGTCGTCGAACGTGTAGCCGGGGCCGCCGGTGCCGGTGCCCTCGGGGCAGCCGCCCTGGATCATGAAGCCCTCGATGATGCGGTGGAAGACCAGGCCGTTGTAGAACGGCTCGTTGCTGGGCTTGCCGGTCTCGGGGTCGGTCCACTCCTTCTCGCCCGTGGCGAGTCCGACGAAGTTCTTGACGGTGGTGGGGGCATCGTTCGGCATCAGTTCGATGCGGATGGTGCCTTCTGTGGTCTCAAGAGTTGCGATCATGCGGACTATTCTCGCATGCCGCTCGCGTTACTCATATGGAAGTGACAATATGGGGGATCAGGACCCCCCCTGCTAATTGGAGGCACCTCACGTGGCACGCAAGAAGAATCCCCTCGATCATCTCGACGTGGACCAGTATCGCGCGCAGGCTCAGGAGGCCGCCGCGCACGCGAAGGTTGCGGCTGAGCAGGCATCGAAGTCCGCCAGGAAGGCGGCGAAGGAAGCTCAGAAGTGGGCCGCTCCGCAGTATGACAAGGCCGTCGACTGGGCCGGACCCCAGGCCCACAAGGCCAAGGAGTGGGCCAAGCCGTACGCCAAGAAGGCCTATCACTCGGGCGCTCGCAAGGCAGAGCCGTATGTCCGGCGGGCCGGCGACACCGCGACGCACTGGGCCGACGTCGCCCACGCAGCAGTGGTGAGCGCCGCGATCCCCGCCGCACTCCACGCCGTGGAGAACGCTGCGCACGAAGACGAGAAGCGCAGCTGGGGCCGCGTGCTGATTCCGCTCGCTCTCGTGGGCGCCGCGACCGCCGCCGTGGTGGTCTGGGCGCGTCGCGACCCGGGCCGCGACACGTGGGCCGGCGAGGACGAGGAGTGGGAGCTCGCGGGCGACGGCGACTTCAAGCGTCAGCTGCGCGACAACGTCAACAAGGCCACCGACGCGGCCGTGGACGCGGCGAAGAAGGCCGCCGAGGCGGCCGCCTCCGCCGCCACCGCCGTGAAGGAGCAGGCCGGCCCGACGGTCGAGAAGGTCAAGGACCAGGCCAGCCCTTACGTGGACAAGGTCAAGGAGCAGGCGAGCCCTGCGGCCGAGCGACTCCGCGAGACCGCGGTCGAGCAGAGCAAGAAGATCGCGGGCCAGGCCGAGGCGAGCGTCAACAAGGTGCGCGAGTCGGCGAGTTCCGAGGTCAACAAGGTGCGTGCATCGGTCGATGACGCGCGTGACCGTGCGACCGCGGCTGCCGCCAGCACCATCGACGACGCCGAGGACGTGTGGGAGGACGACTCCACTGGAGAGACGCCCACCGCCAAGGTTCAGGCCACTGCGGACGCCGCGGCGAAGAACGCCAAGGCTGCGGCCAAGAAGTCGTCGACGGCTCGTTCGTCTGCAGCCAAGAAGCCGGGCGGCGCCAGCAAGTAGCGCTGCTCTGCACCAACGTCACGGAAGCCCCGGCCCCCACGGCCGGGGCTTCCTGCGTCTGCGGGGTCTGCGATCCGTCGGCGCCTGAGGACTCAGCGCGCGAACCAGTCCCCTGACTCGATCACCGCGAGCCCGTCGATCAGTGCGCCGGGCCCCGCCACATACAGCCATCCCCAGCGCGCGATCCCGGTGGCGGGGTCAGGGAAGCTCACGGCCACCCGCTCGTAGTGGTTGAGCCGTCCACCCACCTCGAAGCCCTCGAGCGCGTCGAGGTCCGCGCGCAGGGACTCCCGCGCCCCCGCATCGGCCGGTGGGACCAGGACGTCGAGAGCGATGGCGCCCGCGGTCTCGCGCGGGACGATGTAGGGATAGCCCGCGGGTGCGTCGTACATTGCGTAGCCGTCGAGCGTCAGCGATCCGGCGTGCACGCCGCCATGACGATCCACGAGCACCGCGTTGGAGCCGCCGGGCCGCAGGGTGCCGTACACGAGATACGGCAGGTCGAGGCCGCCATCGAGCGCGGGGGCGTCGGCCGCGATGTCGGGAGAGAGATCCACACCGCCGATTCTGCCGTGACCCGCGACCCGTACGGGTACCCACCGCACGGAAACGCACGGTCGAGTCACCGAATGGAGCGGAGCTCAGACCGCCTTGCGCTCGTGGGCCTGCGTCGAGGCCGCGCCGATGCGGCGGGTCCCCGTCCACGCCGCGACGATCACGCCGACGACGATGAGCACGTCGCCGACGCTGAAGGTGTTCGCCAGCGGCAGCGGCTCGGGCCAGGCGAAGTTGTCTCCCAGCCATGGCAGCACGGGGTCGGCCACCACCGCAGAGTTCGCGAAGGCGTCGTCGGTGCCGAGGCCCGCCGCCTCGACGGCGCCCGCCCGGGCCGGGAGCACGCCTCCGTTGAGCGCGATCGTGACGCCGTTCGAGAGTGCGCCGAGGCCGACGATGAGCGCGCCGGGCATGGCTCGATTCAGCCACAGGAACACGCCCGCCGCCACGTAGGTGAGGATGTGCATCACGGGGGCGATCCGGTGCAGCGCGTCGATCTGCATGATCACCACCTGCAGCGCCAGCGCCACCCACACCAGGGCCGGCCACCGCCACCGGTGCAGGAGCAGGCCTGCGGGCCACCGCCCGATGAGCAGCGGTGACACGACGACGAGCACGCAGACGGCGAGCAGCAGCATGGTCAGCGACCCGCGCCGCGTGCAGTGGGCGCCGAGCGTCGCTCGAGTTCGAGCCGCTCGCTGATCTCATCCACCGAGGCGGGGCTGCCCAAGTAGTAGCCCTGGCCGATCACTCCGCCCAGCTGGGCGAGCGCCTCAGCCGTCGCGTCGTCCTCGATTCCCTCCGCGACCACGCGCAGGTCGAGCGCGAGGGCGAGGGCGATGGTGGAGCGCACGATGATCAGGTCATGGTGGTCGGAGCCGATGTTGCTCACGAATGACCGGTCGACCTTGAGCTCGTCGATCTGGAGGCGCTTGAGATAGCTCAGCGAGGCGTTGCCGGTCCCATAGTCGTCGATCGCGATCTCAACGCCGATGCCCCGCACGGCGCGGATCACCATGTCGGCGCGCACCGTGTCGGAGAGGATCCCGGTCTCCGTGATCTCGAGCACCAGCGCAGAGGGCGGCACCTGGTGACGCGCCAGCGCCTCGTAGATCTGCTGCGCCAGGCCCACGTCCGAGAGGTGGCGGGCAGACAGGTTGACCGCCACGCGAATCTGGTGCCCGGCCTCTCGCCACCGTGCGAGCTGCGCCAGCGCCGCGTCGAGCACGAAGTGGGTGACCGGGAAGATCAGTCCGGAGTTCTCCGCAAGGGGGATGAAGTCGTCGGGCGCGATGGTGCCGCGCGTGGGGTGATCCCACCGCACCAGCGCCTCGACGGCGACCGTTCGGCGAGAGTTCAGGTCCACCTGCGGCTGGTAGACCACCCGCAGCTGCTGAGAGTCGAGCGCGGAGCGCAGGTCAGCGAGAAGTTGGAGGCGTTCGACGGTGTTGACGTCGTACTCCGGCGAGTAGGTGCTGATCCGGTCCCGCTCGAGCTTCGCGTGGTACAGCGCGATGTCGGAGTTCTTCATCAGCGTCTCGCCGTCGGTGCCGTGCATGGGCGCCACGGCGACGCCGGCACTCGAGCGCACCAGCAGCTCGAGGCTCTCGATCCTGATCGGCGCGTCCAAGGCCGCGAGCAGGTCGCGCGCGACGCGCCGCGAGTCGGCGAGGCCGCCATGCACGACGACTGCGAACTCATCGCCGCCGAGGCGGTGGACGGATCCGCCTTCGGGCACCGCGTTGCGCAGCCGCTCGGCCACGTCCCGGAGGATCGTGTCGCCCACCGGGTGGCCCAGGGTGTCGTTGAAGTCCTTGAAGTGATCCAGGTCCAGGAGCACCAGTCCCGGCCCTTGGGTGGTGGTGTGCTGTGAGGCGCGCAACGCCCTCGTGAGGGCGTTGTCGAGCTGGCCTCGGTTGCCCAGACCCGTCAGAGAGTCGTGCGCCGCATCGTGCGCGTGCCGTGCCACCACGGTGGCGAAGAGGTGCGCCGCGACCACCGGCGCGGCGAGGAGCGCCAGCACGCCGACGCCGTCGGACGCGACGTCGGCCGCGATGCCGCCCACGCTGAGCAGCACCAGGTGAGTGAGGAAGGAGTTGCGCGCATCGGTGCGCAGCACGAATGTCAGAGGCTGCCCGGACGCGAGAGCGACCACCGCGGCGACGAGGAACCAGTTGACGATGACCATCGCAACGCCGGCGATCAGGAGCGCTCCGACATGTCCGGGCGTCACCGGCTCAGGCACGCCAAAGGTCGGCTGGCCGGTGAGGAGCCCGTAGACGATCCCCGCGGAGAGGACGCTCAGCGCGTATTGCGCGGTATTGAAGAGTGACTTCTTGAACTCACGACGATTGACGATGTCATCGGTGAGGCTCGACACCACCTGCACGACGATCGCCAGGCCGAGCCCTCCCACGGCGATCAGGGCGAGCACGAAGGGTGCCGACGTCGACAGCGACCTCGTCTCCGCGCCCGCAAGCACGAGCAGGATGGGCTTGACCTCTCCCGCGATCGCCGCCACCGCGAGGAACGCGACCGAGGCCAGCGGCAGGGCGGCGAGGAACGCCTCCCACGGGCTCAGCATGATCGCTGCGATCACGCTGCCCAAGCCTGCGGTGCTGACGACCGCCAAGTAAATGGTGAGCGGCGAGAGCGACGCCGAGGCTCGAGCCCCGGCGTCGCCCTCGCCAGAGGGTGGTCTCAGACCCACTTATAGCCAGCGCCGACGATGGCGGCGACGGCGACGAGGGTGCTCGCGCTCGCCGCGACACGCACGACCTTGCTGTTCTGAAGAACGCTCCACTTGTTCATCTATCTCTCCCTTGCTGAGGAGACGATGGTGACGGTTGAACCCGCCATCCGACACCTGCGTCCCCGGAAGGCCCGGGTATTCCGATGTGCGGCCATCGTCCGCTTTGTTGCGGTCCGCCGGACTGCGTCCCACAGTTCATACTCTCGCATTCGAGAGCACAAGGCCAGCATTGCGAGCGTCGCATCTGTCCGAATCGAGCCTTCGGAGCAGGGACGACGGCGCGCGCGGGCAGGCCAAGACCCACGGCCGCTCACGTCGCCCGTGGGCTCGCGCACTCGACCACAAACGTCAGCGGCGCACCGCCGCGACTCGCACCCGCCGCCGTTCGCTGACGATCGCCAGGGCGACGCCGCCAGCGATCAGAGCGATCGCGACCGGCACCAGGCCGGGCGTCACGGGTCCGGTGACCGCCAGCTCCGTGCCCTCGACGACGCCGGTGTCGGTGTCCTCGGCCACGGTGACTGCCGCATCCTGAGCCGGTGCCTCCACGGTGATGGTGTAAGTCTCCGAGGTCTCAGGAGCGATGCCATTCGCGGCGGTCACGGTGAACGTGCTCGTGCCCGGTGATGTGGGGGTGCCGGAGATCACGCCAGTGTCCTCATCGAACGTCAGACCCGCGGGGAGTTCACCGCTGAGCGTGAAGGTGGGAGTGGGGGTCCCCTCCGCGGTCACAGTGAACTCGTAGGCCGTGCCGGCGGTCGCATCGGTCGGTGCGCCTGAGGTGATGGTCGGAGCGAAGACTTCGGAGACGGTGCCAGGAGGCGGGCAGCCCGTCGGCGCCGTGATGTCGTTGGTGTCCAGCGTCACCGCGCCATTCAGCGCGATCAGCCGGCCCTCGATCGAGGCGCCCGTCACCGCAGTCACGGAGGCGGCCGCGAGGACGGTGCCCTGGAAGTCCGCGGCGCCCTGGATCGTGGCGGAGCTGCCGACCTGCCAGAACACGTTGCACGCGTTCGCGCCGCCGGTGATGACGATCTGACTCGCGCCGCCGATCGTGAGCGTCGATGAGGCCTGGAACACCCACACGGAATCGGCTGCGCCCTCGAGCGTGAGAATGCCAGCCCCAGCAAGCGAGAGCTCGCCGCCGGTGTAGACGCCCGGCGTCAGGCTCAGACCATTCAGCTCTCCGACGCCGGTCTGGGTCGGCGACAACGACGCTGCGATGCCGTATGCACCCGTCGCATCGTCCTGCGCCTGCGCGGCTTCAGCATCGGTCTGGTGCACGGTGCCGTTGACGACGCCGTCCGGAAGGCCCCCGAATCCGGTGATTGACGTGCCGGGCGAGAGCCCGACGTCGCCGTTGACCACGCTTGGCCCGGTATTGGTGATCTCGCTCGTCGCCAGGACGCCGTAGGTCGCGGCGGTGCCCAAGTCGACGGGGCCGTCGAGGACGGTGGCGGCCGAGGCCGGCCCACCGGTGCCGAGGAGGAGGGCGGCGGTGAGGCCGAGGGCTGTGGCAAGCCACAGCGGGGTGCGGAGGGAGGTGCTGGCCATGGTGGCCCCTGACTGCGAGCGAGACGCACCTGCACACGCCGACGACGTCCGGAAGGTCCCGATTTGTCGAGTATCACACGCGCGGAAGGCGCGACTATAGGCCGAGTGGGCAACATCACTCGGTGCATCCCGGGGCGAAAGTCAGCGGCTGCTGCGGGCCATCGAATGCACGATGGGCCCGCGGAGAATCCTCGACGTGAGCCGGGCGCCCGAACTCGGGCGAACCTTCGGTGGTGGAGCCTAGGGGAATCGAACCCCTGACCTCCTGCTTGCAAAGCAGGCGCTCTACCAATTGAGCTAAGGCCCCGTGCTCTGACCGTGCGGGTCAGAACTCGTGGTGGACATCCTCCCAGATGTCACGCCGTGCGTCACGGGCAAGAGCCCCGTACGCGACCGCGACCGCCGCGATCACTGCGGCGATGATGACCATTCTCTTCATACGTCCACCTCGGTGGGCCCAGGAGGACTTGAACCTCCGACCTCTTCGTTATCAGCGAAGCGCTCTAACCGCCTGAGCTATGGGCCCGATGCGGCACAGCCGCGGCGACCAACGATACCCCACCCGCACACGGCGAACCAAACCGGCATCGGCCGGTCGTCGACGCACGCTCAAGGTGCGCGTCAGTCGTCGGTGAGGGTGACGTAGATGCCGCCGACGACCTTGGAGATCGTGTTGTAGAGGAACGCGCCGAGCGTCGCCAGCGCGGTGAGCAGCACCACGTTGACCACGGCCATCAGGACGGTGGCGGACATCCACTTGTTGAGAGCGAAGAACTGGAGCAGGTCCACCTCCTGATCCTCGGTGAACAGCTGGAGCACCCACTCGTTCGCCAGCGCGAACACGCCCAGGCTGTCGAGCGCGCCCCACAGCACGTAGACCGCGACCACCATCATGATGCCGAGCGCGATGGACAGCAGGAAGCCGATCTTGAGCGCGGACCACGGGTCGATGCGCGACACCAGCACGCGAACCTTGCGCGGGCCGCCCTTGCGCTCGGAGGCCGCGATGTCGTCAGCCGAGGTGAGGTCCTCCTTGGCCTTCGCGGCGAAGTCCTTGAAGCGACCGAAACCGGCCGAGGCGGAGGCGCCGACGCCCGCCGCCGCACCCGCGAAAGCGGAGGTGTGACCGGTCGAGGTGGCCTGAGCATCCGACGTGGGGTGCTGTCCGCTCACCGGCTGCTGGCCCGTCGTGGGGGCGCTGCTCGGCGCGGACGGGGCGCGGTTCACCGGAGCACCGGCGCCGGGACCGTTCACCGGCGAGAAGACGCCGCCCGCCGAGTGCTGGCTGGACACGGGCTGCTGAGCGGAGGTGGGCTGCTGCCTCGACACCGGCTGCTGCCTCGACACCGGCTGCTGCGCCGACGTGGGCTGCTGCGCCGAGGTCGGGGCGGGGGCGTCGTATGGCGACCGTGGCTGCTGGCCCGACACCGGCTGCTCGCTGGTGATGGGGCGCAGCGAGGAGCGCGTCGGCGTACGCGGGGCGTCGCCTGACCCCTCGTCCGACCGGGCGCTGAAACTGGGCCCGGTGCCGGGGTTCGCGCGGTTATCCGCGTTCATGTGCGTCTCCTCCTCGACCGCGCGGCCGCGCGGGCATGGTGTCCAGGGTACTGGAGGGCGGTGGAACAACGGAGGCGGGGAAGACCTCACCCGCCCATCGATGTGCGTGGCCCACTGTACGGGAACGCCTCAGGGTGTGCGAGAGGTTCCCCGCGCATCGGCCTTCCCCTGCGGTGCCGCGGCCCCGGGAACGACGAAGCCGGGCCGCGCTGCACACCATCGTGATGCAGAGCGACCCGGCTGTCGCGTCTCGGGACGGTGAGCGTCAGACGTCGGCGGGCGCCCACTTGGTGCCCGGCTCGCCGGCCTCGACGGGAGCATCTCCCGCGAGGTTCGCGCGGAGCTGGGCGCCCAGGCCAGCGTCGACGTTGGTCCAGTACTGGATCGCACGCTCGCGAATGTCATCCGCCTTCACGGCGCCCACGTGACCAGTGATCTGCTCGAGGAACCGTGACTTCTCCTCGTCGTTGAACACGTCGCGGTACATGGTCCCGGCCTGACCGAAGTCGTCGTCCTCCGGGTGCAGCGCCGCGGCGGTGCGCACCATCTCGCCATCGGACTCCCAGCCGCCGGACTCGGCCGCGCGGGCCGGGTCTGCGTGGGCTCCGCCGCGCGAGTTGGGCGCGTACACGGGAGTGTCCGCCGAGGAGAACGAGTACCGCATCGAGCCCTCCTTCGAGTACGAGTGGGCGTCCTGGTGCACGTTCCTCGGTGCGTTGACCGGCAGCTGCGCGTGGTTGGTGCCCACGCGGTAGCGCTGCGCATCGGCGTAGGAGAAGATCCGCGCGATCAGCATCTTGTCCGGCGAGGGGCCAATGCCGGGGACGAAGTTGGACGGCGCGAACGCGGCCTGCTCGATCTCCCCGAAGTAGTTCTCGGGGTTGCGGTTGAGCTCCATGGAGCCGACCTCGATCAGCGGGTAGTCGCCGTGCGGCCACACCTTGGTCAGGTCGAACGGGTTGAAGCGGTAGGTCTTCGCGTCCTCGTAGGGCATGACCTGCACGCTGAGCTTCCAGCGCGGGAAGTCGCCGTCCTCGATGTGCGTGTAGAGGTCGCGGATGTGGTGGTCGGCGTCCGAGCCGGCCAGCTGTGCCGCCTCATCACCCGTCAGGTGGTGCACGCCCTGCTCGGTGTGGAAGTGGTACTTGACCCAGAACCGCTCGCCCTCGGCATTGATCCACTGGTACGTGTGCGATCCGTAGCCGTTCATCTCGCGCCACGAGCGCGGCAGGCCGCGGTCGCCCATGAGCCACGTCACCTGGTGAGCGGACTCGGGGGACAGGGTCCAGAAGTCCCACTGCATGTCGTTGTCGCGCAGGTGCGAGCCCGGCAGTCGCTTCTGCGAACGGATGAAGTCGGGGAACTTGATGCCGTCCTTGATGAAGAACACGGGGGTGTTGTTGCCGACGAGGTCGTAGTTGCCCTCATCGGTGTAGAACTTCAGCGCGAAGCCGCGGGGGTCGCGCCAGGTGTCGGGCGAGCCCTGCTCGCCGGCGACGGTGCTGAAGCGGGCGAGCATGTCCGTGGTCGCTCCTGGCTGGAACAGCGAGGCCCGGGTGTACTTCGACACGTCGTTGGTGACGGTGAGGGTGCCGTAGGCGCCGCCGCCCTTGGCGTGGACCACGCGCTCCGGCACGCGCTCACGGTTGAACTGCGCGAGCTTCTCGACCAGGTAGTGGTCGGTCAGCGAGATGGGGCCGTCCTGGCCCACGGTCTGCGAGTGCTCGTCCGAGGCGACCGGCGCCCCTGCGTTGGTGGTGGTGTACTTCTCAGTCACGTCTGTGTCTCCTTGATTGACGGTGGACGGGTACGGGTCTTCAAGCGTGGGTGTTTGTCGCGAGGCCGGGTGGGACGGCCGATGCGGTCGCACAGTCGGCGCACACTCCCCAGAAGGTCACTTCGGCCTCGGAGAGGTCGAAGCCGGCGGAGTCGCTCGGCGTCAGGCAGGGTGCGTGACCGGTGACGCAGTCGACGTCCGCGACCGTGCCGCATCGCTTGCACACGATGTGGTGGTGGTTGTCGCCCACCCGCAGCTCGAACAGGCCAGGGTGTCCGGCCGGCTCGATGCGGCGCACGAGGCCCGCGGCCACGAGATCGCCGAGCACGTTGTATACGGCCTGCAGCGACGTGGAAGGAAGAAACTCGCGCACGCGCTCGAAGATGGCATCGGCCGATGCGTGGGGTTGAGCGCCGAGCGCCTTCATCACCGAGAGTCTGGGCTGGGTGACGCGCAGCCCGGACTCACGCAGAAGCGTGTCGGCGGGTGGGGGCGGCGTAGACATCGACCCCACCCTAGCGCTTCTTTTGATTCACTCAAAATAAGGCAAGGGTGGGGCCGCGCCGGAAGGCCACGCGAGGTGTCCGGGTGTCTACGCGAGCGCGCGGAGCTCCGTCAGTTCCGAAGCGCCGCCGGAGACGTGGTCGGCGAGCGCAGCATTGAACTCCACGGAGTGCCGAGAGACGAGGTGTGCCCCGAAAGCGGCCTCATCGTCGTAGACCTCGTAGACGAAGAACGAGCCCTCGCTCTCCGTCTCCCGCCACGGCTCGAAGGCGATGTTGCCCGGCTCGGCTCGCACCGCTGAGGCAAGCTGTGCGAGCAGCGCCGCGACCGTGCTCTCATGTCCGGGAAGTGCGTGAATGCGCGCGTAGAGCGAGATCGTCATCCCTACGCCTCGGCCGCGCCGGTCATGATCGCGACCGCGTCGGTGCGCGAGTGCGACTGTGGCGTCACGATCGCCGCGCACCGGCCCAGTCGCTGGATGTGGATCCTGTCCGCGACGTCGAACACCTGCGGCATGTTGTGACTGATGAGGATGACAGGGGTCCCCTCGTCGCGCAGCCGCTTCACCAGGTCGAGCACCTGATTGGACTCGCGCACTCCGAGCGCGGCGGTGGGCTCATCGAGCACCACCACCTTTGATCCGAAGGCGGCGGCACGCGCGACGGCAACGGCCTGCCGCTGCCCGCCCGACAGGCTCTCGATGGGAACAGTGACGTCCTGGAGAGTGGTGATTCCAAGACGGCGCAGCTCATCACGGGTGCGCTCCCGCATCCTCTTGATGTCAAGCTGCCGGAACACGGATCCCATCACGCCGGGCTTGCGCACTTCACGGCCCAGGAACAGGTTGGACGCGACGTCGAGGGCTGGTGACACGGCGAGGTTCTGATAGACCGCCTCGATGCCGTGCTCCTTGGCGTCCTCGGGCCTCCGGAAGCGCACTTCCTCGCCGTCCAGTTCAATGGTGCCGGCGTCGGGGATCTCCGCACCGGTCAGGCACTTGATGAGCGTCGACTTGCCTGCGCCGTTGTCGCCGATGATCGCCAGCACTTCCCCCGGGTACAGGTCGAGGTCGACGCCATCGAGGCCGACGACGCGACCGTAGGTCTTCACGAGTCCACGGGCAGTGAGCACTGGTGTGGCGCTCTTCGCCGTCCCCGACTCCTGGGGAGCGGCGGATGTTGGGGTCGCAGCCATCAGCGTGCCCTCCGAATCCACTGGTCAACGGATACGGCGACAATCACGAGAATTCCCACCGCAAGGGTCTGGTAAAGCACATCGAGGCCCGCCAACGAGAGGCCGTTGCGGAACACGCCCACGATCAGCGCCCCCAGCAGCGTTCCCCACACCGCGCCGCGGCCGCCGAACAGGCTGGTGCCGCCGATCACGACCGCGGTGATGGAGTCGAGGTTGAGGTCTGCGCCCGCGTTCGGGCTCGCGGCGCTGGTACGGCCGATCTGCAGCCACGCGGCGATCGCGATGATCGCGCCGGCAGAGATGTAGACGGAACGCAGCACCCAGGTCGTGCGCACTCCGGCGAGGCGGGCCGCCTCCGGGTCATCGCCCACGGCGTAGACGTGCCTGCCCCATGCGGTGGTCGCCAGGATCCACGCCATGACCACGTAGAGCACGAACATGATGACCACGCCGTAGGAGATGCTCACGCCGGCCACCGGGAAGGACTTGCCAGTCCAGGTCATCATCGCCGGCATGTCGGAACCGCGTACCGTCGCGCCCTTGGAGTACAGCAGTGTCAAGGCCAGGAAGATCGAGTAGGTGCCCAGTGTCACGATGAACGGCGGCAGCTTGAGCTTGGTCACGAGCATGCCGTTGATCACTCCTGTGATCAGTCCCACGAGTATGCCCAGGAGCAACGCCATCGGAGCCGAGAAGCCATGCTCGGCAGCGGCGACGGCCATGACCATCGACGCCAGCACCATCGCGGTGCCGACGGACAGGTCGATGCCTGCCGTCAGAATGATGAGTGTCTGGGCAAGCGCGACGGTGCCCACGATCGCGACCTGCTGGGTGATCAGTGACAGGTTCGCTGGAAGCAGGAACCTGTCGTTCAGCATCCCGAAGACAACGATCGAGACCAGCAGGACGACTGCGGGGCTCAGTGCGGGATAGCGGTGCAGCACGGACCGCAAGCGCTGAATCGGCGTCTGTGCCGTTTCGAACACGTGCGCCGCGGGTGACTCGGTCTCAGTTGATGCAGTCATGTCCTCATCCTCGAGGTTGGCTCGGTGGCGCCGCCGGGGCGACGCCACCGAGCGCGTCCTATGGAACTATCCCCAGCAGATCTCGGAGCCGGTGGCGGTGTCGATGCTCTCGAGGCCGTCGACCGGGTTGTCAGTCACCAGGGCGACACCCGTGTTGAAGAAGTCGAGCCCCTCGCTGACCTCAGGGGTGGTGCCGGTGCGCACCAGTTCGGTGATCGCGGCGACGCCGAGCTCGGCCATCTTGAGCGGGTACTGCTGGCTCGTTGCGCCGATCACGCCGGACTCGACCCCGTCCACGCCTGCGCAGCCACCGTCCACCGAGACCAGCAGCACGTCGGACTTGCCTGCCGCGTCCAGCGCAGCCTTGGCGCCATAGGCGGCGGGCTCATTGATCGTGTAGACCACGTTGATGTCAGGGTTCTGCGCGAGCAGCAGTTCCATGGCCGTGCGGCCGCCGTCTTCGGCGCCCTGCGTCGCTTCGTTGCCGACGATCGTGTACGAGCCTCCGGTGTACGAACCGGTGGCGGCCTCATCGCCATTCACCTGAGGGTCGGCGACATCGATGCCCATGCCGGTGAGGAAGCCCTGGTCGCGGGCGTAGTCCACGGAGACGATTTTGTCGTCAAAGAGGTCCAGCATGCCGATCACGGCGTCTTCGCCGTCGAGGGCGGTGGCGGTCCACTCGCCGATGAGCTGACCGGCGAGGAAGTTGTCGGTCGCGAAGGTGATGTCGACCGCGTCCTCCGTTGACGGCGGGGTGTCGAGGGCGATCACGTAGAGGCCGGCTTCGCGTGCCTTCATGAGCGCGTCCTCGACCGCCTGGCCGGACGGGGTGATGAGGATGCCTGCGTCGCCACGGGCAATCGAGTTCTCGATCGCCTGGATCTGCGTGTCCTCGTCGCCGTCCTCGCGCCCGGCGGCGACTGTCAGGGTCGCGCCCTCGGCTGCGGCGGCCTCCTCAGCGCCCTCCTGCATGGCGACGAAGAAGGGGTTCGTGGTGGTCTTGAGGATGAGTGCGACGCCGATCTCCTCATCGCCGCTCGCGGCGGGAGACTCGGACGCGTCGACGGTGCTCTCGTTGCTGCACCCAGTCAGGACGAAGGCCGCTGCGCCCATGGCTGCCACGCCTTTCCACAGAAGCCGGTGCCCAGAGTGGCGCTCGGTGAACTGATTCATCGTTGAATCTCCTTGACTCTCGCAACACTGTCCGGGTTGACAACGTTGTCATGACGCACGGTAGGCCCAGTTCCCTCATGAGTCAAGCCAATTTCGTAGACCGTGATGCTAGTGTGACAACGATGTCCGATCCCGAGCAGCGTTCGACGACCCGCACGCCACGGCCTACCATGCGAGACGTGGCGGCGCTCGCGCGCGTAGGAATCAAGACGGTGTCGAGGGTTCTGAACAATGAGCCCAACGTGACCCCGGAGACCGCGGAGCGCGTGGAACGGGCGGCGGCGCAGCTCAACTACGAGATCAATTCCGTCGCCGGCAATCTCCGGCGAACCGGACATGCGACCAAGACGGTGGGCCTGGTCGTCGGGCATGTCGCGAACCCATTCTCGGGTCAGATTCACGCCGGGGTCGAGGACGTCCTCTACTCCCATGGCTATTCAGTGCTGGCCGCGAGCCTTGACGACGATGCTGATCGCGAGCAGCGGCTCGTCCGCGAGTTCCTGCGGCGCCGTGTCGACGGACTGATCCTCACCACGATCTCCGACGAACAGACCTACCTCCTGCCCGAGCTCTCGCGCGGGCTGCCGATCGTATTCGTCGACCGCGAGCCATCCGGCGTCACCGCAGACGCCGTCGTGGGCGACAACATCGGTGGGGCACGAGAGGCCACTGCCCACCTGATCGCCCACGGCCATCGCCGCATCGCGTGCCTCGCCGACCGCGAGTTCCTGTCCACGGCGAAGCGCCGCGTCGAAGGCTACCGTCTGGCCCTGAGCGAGGGGGGCGTGGAGTTCGACCCGTCCCTGGTGACGATGAACCTCAGATCAGCGGACGCCGCCCAGGCAGCAGTTACCGCGCTGCTCAGCGGAGAGCACCCGCCCACCGCGATCTTCGCTGCGCAGAACCTCATCACGATCGGCGTCATCCGGGCGCTGCGCGCCGCCGGAATGCAGCACGCGATCGCGCTGATGTCCTTCGATGACTTCGAGGTGGCGGACTCGCTCGACCCCGGCATCTCCTGCGTCACTCAGGATCCACGCTCGATGGGCTCGCTCGCAGGCAAGAAGCTGCTCGCACGGCTCGGGGGAGACCACACCCCCGCGTCCACGATCATCTCTCCCACCACGTTCATCGCACGCGGGTCTGGCGAGATCCCCGCTCCTCTCTAGCCCGCACTCGCGAGGCGGCATTCCGGCCGATCGCCACTGCCGCGAGCGCTGCCATCGCGGCGTGCGCCCGGCCGATGCGCAGGAGCGCCACACCACCATCGGGCGCGGGTGACCTTTGGCCCAGGTGGGGGCCGCCGCGCACACGTACCTTGAGGGAAGAACTAATACCCCTGGAGGTATGCCATGAAACTGGTAGTCGTGGGCGGCGTCGCCGCCGGAGCATCCACCGCAGCGCGCGCGCGTCGCCTCGACGAGGACGCGGAGATCATCGTCTTCGAGCGGGGTCACCACGTGTCGTTCGCCAACTGCGGCCTGCCGTATCACGTGGGCGAAGTCATCAGCGAGCGCTCGCGCCTGCTGCTGCAGACCCCCGAGAGCCTGCGCGAGTCGCTCGCGATCGACGTACGGATCGCCACCGAGGTCGTCTCCATCGACCGCGAGGCCCGCGTCGTCACGGTGCGCGAGGTCGACACCGGCCGCGAGTACACCGAGGGCTACGACGCCCTCGCGCTGTGCATGGGCGCCGAGCCCATGCGCCCGCCCCTGCCCGGCATCGACCTGCCGTCCGTTCAGGTCCTCAGGCGCATCGGCGACATGGACCGCATCAAGGCCAGGCTCGACGCCTCGCTCGCTGAGCAGAAGGCCGGCCGGCGTGGCGTGGTCACCGCCGTGGTCGTGGGCGCCGGATACATCGGCCTCGAGATGGCGGAGAACCTTCACCACCGCGGCGTGCGCGTGGACGTGGTCGAGCTCGCGGACCAGATCCTGCCGCCCGTCGACGCGGACATCGCCGCGCCCGTCGAGCAGCACCTGCGCGCACGAGGCATCGGCCTCCACCTGTCGACCGCGGCGGCCGCCTTCAGGGCCCTCGCGGACGTCGATGGCGACGACCGCGTCTCCGTGGAGCTCAACTCGGGCACCACCATCGCTGCGGACCTCGTGATCCTGGCCGCTGGCGTGCGTCCCTCCGTGGCCCTTGCGATCGACGCGGGCCTGGAGCTCGGGACCCACGGCGGCATCGCCGTCGACACCCACATGCGCACCTCCGACCTGCACATCTGGGCCGCGGGCGACGCGGTCGAGACCCCGCACCCCGTGCTGCCCGGCAGCCACCTCAACCCCCTCGCGGGGCCCGCGAACCGGCAGGCGCGCGTCGCGGCCGAGAACATCTGCGGTCGCGACACCGAATACCTCTCCACCCAGGGCACCAGCATCGTCAAGGTGTTCGACATGGTCGCGGGCGGCACGGGCGCGACCCGCCGCCAGCTCGACGCCGCCGGCATCGAGCACCGCGTGGTGCACGTGCACCCATCGGGCCACGCCGGCTACTACCCCGGCACCGCGATGATGCACCTGAAGGTGCTGTTCTCTCCCGAGGATGGCCGGCTGCTGGGCGCCCAGGCGTGCGGCTTCGACGGCGTCGACAAGCGGCTCGACCTGCTCGCCATGGCCATCCGCGCCGGGCTCACCGTGCACGACCTCGAGCAGCAGGAGCTCGCATACGCGCCGCCGTTCGGATCAGCGAAGGACCCGATCAACATGGCCGGCTTCGTGGCGGCGAACGTGCTGAAGGGCGACCTGACGCTCTGGTACGCCGAGGACTATCCCGCCGCCACGGAGGGCGCGAGGCTCATCGACGTGCGCACCCCCGAGGAGTACGACGTCTGGCACATCCCCGGCGCCGAGTCGGTGCCGCTGGCCACGTTCCGCGAGGCGATGGCGGACTGGGACCGCACCACCCCCATCCGCCTGTACTGCGCCGTGGGCTTCCGCTCCTACCTCGCCCACCGCATCCTCGTGCAGAGCGGGTTCGCTGACGTCGCCACCCTCTCCGGCGGGTCCACGACCTTCACCCACGTGCACGGCCGCGCGAGCGACACGTACGAGGCGCAGCCGCCCATGGAGAACTACGCGGAGAAGGTGAGTGTCGCATCGGCCGTCGCCACCGCCACCGGTGCGCGCACCGATCTCGACTGCACCGGGCTGGCGTGTCCCGGGCCCATCATGCGCCTCGCGGCTGCCATGAAGGCGGCCGATGCGGGGGACGAGATCCGCGTCACCGTCTCCGATCCGGGCTTCGCCTTGGACGGGCCGGCCTGGGCCTCCAAGAACGGCCACACCCTGGTGGACATCGAGCCCCAGGGCGCGGGCTACGTCGCCACTTTCCGCAAGGGCGGCTTCGCACCCGTCGCCACCCGCGCACAGGGTCCCGAGAAGATGTCGATGGTGGTCTTCTCCGGCGACCTGGACAAGCTGATCGCGGCATTCATCATCGCCAACGGCGCGATCGCGATGGGCCAGGAGGTGTCGATGTTCTTCACGTTCTGGGGCCTGAACTCGCTGCGTCGCGAGGACCCGCCGCGGCGCGAGAAGAAGGCCATGGAGAAGATGTTCGGCGCGATGATGCCACGCGGCGCCAACAAGCTCACGCTGTCGCAGATGCACATGGCGGGAGCGGGCACCGCGATGATCAAGAGCGTGATGAAGCGTCACGAGGTCCAGCCTCTGCCCGAGCTCATCCAGGCCGCGCAGGACGGCGGCGCGCGGCTGATCGGCTGCACGATGACCATGGACCTTCTCGGCATCGCGGCCTCCGACCTGATCGATGGGGTCGAGCTGGGCGGCGTCGCGACGTTCCTGGGCGAGTCTCAGGAGTCGGGAAGCACTCTGTTCATCTAGGAGGCACGGTTCATCTAGGAGGCACGGGCGCTAGGCCCACTGGCCGCGTGCGACCAGCACCTCCTTGAGGATGTCCGCGCGGTCGGAGACCAGTCCGTCCACGCCGAGGTCGAGCAGGTGCACCATGTGGTCGCGGCGGTTGACCGTCCACACATGCACCTCGCGGCCCGCGGCGTGGGCGGCCTCGATCTGGCGCGCGAAGAGGAACGGCACCGGGCCCTTGCGCCACGGAATCTGCAAGGCGTCGACGTCTCCCAGGCTCGCGTGCGCATCGGCCCCCACCCACGTGCCGACGAGCCAGGCGATGGCCTCGCGCTCGGAGGCCGGCGTGGCGACCGGCCGCGACAGCAGCTTGAGGGTCGCGCGGCGACGATCAGCGGAGAACGATCCCACGCAGACGCGGTCGTGGGAGCGCGTGCGCTCGATCGCCTCGGCCACCGGCCGGATGCCGGACTCACCCTTGACGTCGATGTTGATGCGCGCGTCGGGCCACGTGCCCAGCACGTCGTCGAGGCGCGGCACCGGCTCCACGCCGCCGATGCGCGCCGCCTTCACCGAGTCCCAATCGCGCTCCGCGACCAGGCCGGTCGCATCCGTGGTGCGGTCAAGGGTCTCATCGTGGAGCGCCACGGCGACGCCGTCCCGCGTGCCGTGAGCGTCGGTCTCGAGGTACCGGTACCCCAGGTCCACCGCAGCCTGGAACGCCTTCATGGAGTTCTCGAGGCCCTCCAGGGAGAAGCCGCGGTGCGCAAGGGCGATCGGCCGTCCGCCGTTGTCGAAGTACGGGTGTCGAGGGGTCATTCCAGCACTGTATCCACGAAGTCGCCCACCGCGTCGAAGAAGGCGCGTCGAGGGCCCTCGGCGGAGAGCGAGAGGTCGTGCACCGCGCCCTCGACCACAGCGTCCCGGACGTCGCTGCCCAGTCCCGGCGCCCACGCCTCGATGAGTGCGGTGTCGACCACCACGTCCTGACTCTGGTGGCGAGGGTTGTCGTCGCGGTCGGGGCCGGAGGAATCGGACCTGGCCACGAGCACCGGCACGCGAATGTCGAGCCCGCGCGCCACACGACGCTGCGCCGCCCTGGTCGCCGCCAGCCAGCCCGCGGTCGCCGGCTCTCCGCCCGGCTTCTTCCACTGGGGATCGAAGACCCAGCCGCCCTTGTCTCGCAGTGCCACAGAGTAGGGGGATGGCACCCGAGCGAGCACCGTGCCCGCGCGGAGACGGCTGATGGTCGGCGTCGCGGCCAGCGCGTAGCGCTCCCACGGTCGCAGCATCAGGCCGAAGAAGGGGCTGTTCAGCACCAGCGCAGCGAGGTCCGGGTGCGGGGTGTCGGACGCCCAGATGGCCGCGGCGAGCCCTCCCGTGGAATGCGCATGGATCACGAGAGGCAGGTGCTCCTCGCCGGTCCGTTCCTTCGCATCGGCCAGAGCCGCTGCCGAGGCTGCCGTGATGTCCTCGCCGAGCTCGGCGATGTCGGTGATGTGGTGAGGCTTGTCCCCGGGTGTCAGCGACCGGCCTGCGCGCCGCATGTCCACCGCATAGAACGCGAGCCCCATCTCCGTGAGCGCGTCCGCGACGTGGGTGGTGAAGAAGTAGTCGTTGTACCCGTGGACGTGGAGCACCACTCCGCGTGTCCGGGTGGGAAGGCCGATGCGGCGAATCAGGGTGGCGGGCCCGAGGGGGGCCCGCTCGTAGTCGGGGAGCACGTCGTCGCGCCACTGCCCCTCTGTCCACTCCACGCGGGTGGGGGCGCTCTCGGGTTCCATCCTCCGATGCTATCTCTGCTGAATGGAGGCGACCGCGGCGCATTCTGGCGCGCCCGTCACCGTCCGTTCATCAGGCGCGGGCACACTGAGCGCATGAGCAACGACGACGTGCTGCCCTCGATCGCCGACGCGCCCGGCTTCCCCGACTCCGACCGCGTGCCTCGCAAACAGGTGTGGGCGTGGGCACTGTGGGACTGGGCGACGCAACCGTTCAACTCCGTCATCATCACGTTCGTCTTCACTGCCCTCTACTTGACCTCCGACAGCTTCATCGACCCGGCCATCGCCGCGCTCGGCGAGGACGACCCCGCGTACTCGGCCGCGATCGACAACCTGGCGTCAAGCCTCGGCTGGGGCATCACTGCCGCGGGCATCCTCGTCGCTCTCCTGGCCCCCGTGCTGGGCCAGCGCGCCGATGCGTCCGGCAAGCGCAAGTCCTGGCTGGGCGTGATGACACTGGTGCTCGTCGCCTGCGTCGGCGGCCTGTACTTCGTCGAGGCGACCCCCGATGCGTTCTGGCTTGGCGTGGGGCTCATCGCCTTGGGATCGATCGTGGCCGAGATCGCCAACGTGAACTACTACGCGATGATGGTCCAGGTCTCGACGCCCCGCACCATGGGCCGCGTCTCCGGCCTGGGGTGGGGACTGGGGTACATGGGCGGCATCGTCGCGCTCGTGTTCGTGGTGCTGCTCGACACCTTCGAGTGGTTCGGCATGGACACCTCGAACGGCATGGCGTACCGGCTGATCGCGGTGGGGTGCGCGGTGTGGACGCTCGTCTTCGCGTGGCCACTGTTCCGGTACGTTCCCGAGACGCAGGTGCGCAAGCGGCCGACCGTCAGCATCGTCAAGGGATACGCGATCCTGGTGGCAGACCTCCGCCGCCTGTGGAACGAGGCGCGTTCCACGCTGTGGTTCCTGCTCGCATCGGCCGTCTATCGCGATGGGCTCGCGGGCGTCTTCACCTTCGGCGCGATCATTGCCGCCGTGGCCTTCGGGTTCTCGGACAGTCAGGTCATCCTGTTCGGCATCGCCGCGAACCTCGTGGCCGGCGTATCGACGATCATCGCGGGCAGGTTCGACGACCGCCTGGGTCCGCGCCGAGTCATCCTGGTCGCGTTGGGCGTCATCGTGGCCGCGGGCGTGGTGATCGTGGCGCTCCATGGCGTGGGCCCGATCGTGTTCTGGGTGTGCGGGCTGCTGCTGTCCGGCATGGTGGGACCGGCGCAGGCCGCGTCCCGGTCGCTGCTCGCCCGGGTGTCGCCTGCCGGTCGCGAGGCCGAGATGTTCGGCCTCTACGCGACCACCGGGCGCGCCGCATCATTCCTCGCGCCCGGGATGTGGGCCCTGTTCATCACCCTCTTCGGGGCGACCATCTGGGGGACGCTCGGCGTCATCTCCGTGGTGCTGGCCGGCATGGTGCTCATGCTGTTCGTCCGCACGCCGGCGGATCGCGGAGCGGTCGAGCCCGCCTGACCCTGTCCGGCACTCGCTGTCGCCTAGGGGAGCTCGCGGCTTCCTGTCCGGCACTCACTGTCAATGAGTGCCGGACAGGAGTCACCGAACCCGCGTAGGGGTCAATGAGTGCCGGACAGGTGCGCGGTCAGTCGGCCGATGCGGGGGTGGGGGCGTCCGGGGCAGATTCAGTGGTCGGGGCAACCGGGTTCTCGCCCTCGGCCTCCTCGATCTCCTCTTCGACCTTGCGCTCGACATTGCGGGCCACGCCGATGATCACGTCGCCCTTGGCGGGCTTAGCGAAGGTCACGCCCATCGTGTTCTTGCCCTTGGCGGGGACCTGGTCCACACGGGACCGGACCACCTTGCCGGACTCCATGATCACCAGCACCTCGTCGTTGTCGTCGACGAGCAGCGCGCCCACGAGGTCGCCGCGCTCCTCCGTGAGGGTCGCGACCTTCACCCCCAGGCCGCCACGGTGCTTGGGCGTCCATGCCGAGACGGCGGTGCGCTTGGCGAAGCCGTGCTCAGTGACGACGAAGGAGAACGGGCCCCCGGCGGCGGCTGCTGCATCGGCCGCAGCGGCCGCGGCCGCCTCGTCGGACTCGTCCGAGACGCCCAGGTCCTCCGCATCGGGGACCGACGCATCGATGACGTCCATCGCCAGCAGCTCGTCGTCGCCACGGAAGCTCATGCCCTTGACGCCAGACGTCGCGCGACCCATGGGGCGCAGCTCGTCGTCGGTGGCATGGAAGCGCACCGACTGTCCCTTGCGTGACACGAGCATCAGGTCGTCATCAGGGCCGACCAGGCGTGCGGCCACGAGCTCGTCGGGGCGGATCTCGCCGTCCTCCGACTCGACGTCGCGCAGGTTTACGGCGATGAGCCCGCCCGTGCGGTTCGAGTCGTAGGCAGTGAGGTCCGTCTTCTTGACGAGGCCGCGCTTGGTGGCTAGCACCAGGTAGGGCTTGTCGTCGTACGACTTGAGGTCGAGCACCTGTGCGATCTGCTCTCCCGGCTGGAAGGCCAGCAGGTTGGCGACGTGCTGACCCTTCGAGTCGCGTCCGCCCTCGGGCAGTTCGTAACCCTTGGCCCGGTACACGCGACCCAGGTTGGTGAAGAACAACAGCCAGTGGTGCGTGGTGGTGACGAAGAACTGGTCGATCATGTCGTCGCTGCGCAGAGTCGCGCCGCGCACACCCTTGCCGCCGCGCTTCTGCGCCCGGTACTGGTCGGAACGAGTGCGCTTCGCATAGCCGCTGCGGGTGATCGTGACGACCACCTCTTCCTCGGCGATCAGGTCTTCGATGTCCACGGAGCCGTCGAAGGGGCTGATCTCGGTGCGGCGCGCGTCACCGTACTTGCGCACCACCTCGGCGAGCTCGTCCGCGATGATCGTCCGCTGACGGGGCTCGCTCCCGAGGATGTCGGTGAGGTCCTTGATCTGAGCCATCAGGCCCTCGTACTCGGCCTCGATCTTCTGGCGCTCGAGAGCGGCCAGGCGACGCAGCTGGAGGTTGAGGATCGCGTTCGCCTGCACCTCGTCGACGTCCAGGAGCTCCATCAGACCCGTGCGCGCCTCATCAACATTGGGCGAGCGCCGGATCAGTGCGATGACCTCGTCGAGGAGGTCAAGAGCCTTGACGTAGCCGCGCAGGACGTGGGCCTCGCGCTCGGCCTTGGCCAAGCGGTATGCGGTGCGGCGCTGGATGACCTCGATCTGGTGCGTGACCCAGTGCCGGACGAAGGCGTCGATGCTGAGCGTGCGCGGGACGCCGTCCACCAGGGCGACCATGTTGGCGCCGAAGGTGTCCTGCAGCTGAGTGTGCTTGTAGAGGTTGTTCAGCACCACCTTCGCGACGGCGTCGCGCTTGAGCACGATCACCAGTCGCTGCCCGGTGCGGCCTGACGTCTCATCGCGGATGTCCGCGATGCCGCCGATCTTGCCCTCCTTGACGAGCTCCGCGATCTTGAGCGCGAGGTTGTCGTAATTCACCTGGTACGGAAGCTCGGTGACCACCAGGCACTGGCGGCCCTGGAGCTCCTCGACCGTGACGACCGAGCGCATCGTGATCGAGCCACGACCCGTGCGGTACGCGTCCTCGATCCCGCGGCGGCCCAGAATGATGGCGCCCGTGGGGAAGTCGGGTCCCTGGATGCGGGCGATGAGCGCGTCCTGCAGCTCTTCCTTGGTCGCATCCGGGTTGTCGAGGTGCCACTGCACGCCAGCAGCGACTTCACGCAGGTTGTGCGGCGGGATGTTGGTAGCCATGCCGACGGCGATGCCGGAGGAGCCGTTCGCGAGCAGGTTCGGGAAGCGCGCGGGAAGCACCGCTGGCTCCTGCGTCCGGCCGTCGTAGTTGTCCTGGAAGTCGACGGTGTCCTCGTCGATGTCGCGCACCATCTCCATGGCGATCTGCGCCATGCGGGCCTCGGTGTACCGGTGCGCGGCGGCGGGATCGTTTCCGGGCGAGCCGAAGTTTCCCTGGCCGTCGGCCAGTGGGTAGCGGAGCGACCAGTCCTGGACCATCCGGACCAAGGTGTCGTAAACGGCACTGTCACCGTGGGGGTGATAGTTGCCCATCACCTCGCCGATGATGCGGGTGCACTTGGAGAACGCGCGGTCGGGGCGGTAGCCGCCGTCGTACATCGCGTAGATGACTCGACGGTGGACGGGCTTCAACCCATCGCGGACGTCCGGCAGCGCGCGGCCCACGATGACGGACATCGCATAGTCGAGGTACGACTGCTGCATCTCCACATTGAGGTCGACCTTGTCGATGCGGCCATGGTTGTGGATCTCAGATGTCAAGGAACCTCACGTCCTTCGCGTTGCGCTGGATGAAGTTGCGTCGCGACTCGACGTCCTCACCCATCAAGATGGAGAAGGTCTCGTCCGCGAGAGCGGCGTCGTCCATGGTGATCTGAAGCAGCGTGCGGGTCTCGGGGTTCATCGTGGTCTCCCACAGCTCCGAGTAGTCCATCTCGCCCAGACCCTTGTATCGCTGGATGCCGTTGTCCTTCGGGATCTTGTGGCCTGCGGCGAGGCCCTCCTTGAGCAGGGCGTCCCGCTCGCGATCCGTGAACACGTACTGGTGATCCGAGTTGGACCACTTGAGCTTGTACAGCGGCGGCTGTGCGAGGTACACATAACCGGCCTCGATGAGCGGCCGCATGTACCGGAACAGCACCGTCAGCAGCAGGGTCCGGATGTGCTGGCCGTCGACGTCGGCGTCGGCCATCAGCACGATCTTGTGATACCTCGACTTGTCGAGGTCGAACTCGTCGCCGATGCCCGAGCCGAAGGCCGTGAACAGCGCCTGGATCTCCGTGTTCGCCAGCGCCTTGTCGAGGCGAGCGCGCTCGACGTTCAGCACCTTGCCGCGCAGCGGCAGGATCGCCTGTGTTGCCGGGTTGCGGCCTCGCACCGCGGAACCGCCGGCCGAGTCACCCTCGACCAGGAAGATCTCGGAGATGCTCGGGTCCTTCGACGAGCAGTCGCGCAGCTTGCCAGGCATGCCGCCCGATTCGAGCAGGCCCTTGCGGCGCGTGGCCTCACGGGCCTTGCGCGCGGCGAGCCGAGCCTGCGACGCCTGCATCGCCTTGCGGATGATCTCCTTGGCGTCCTGCGGGTGGGCGTCGAACCAGTCCGTGAGCTTCTCGCCCACGATCTTCTGGACGAACGTCTTCGCCTCGGTGTTGCCGAGCTTGGTCTTGGTCTGACCCTCGAACTGCGGCTCGCCGAGTTTCACGGACAGCACTGCGGTGAGGCCCTCGCGCACGTCGTCGCCCGTGAGGTTCTCGTCCTTGTCCTTGAGGAGCGACTTGTCACGCGCGTACCGGTTCACCAGCGACGTGAGCGCCGCACGGAAGCCCTCTTCGTGTGCACCGCCCTCGGTGGTCGCGATCGTGTTCGCGTAGGTGAAGACCGACTCCGAATAGCCATTGGTCCACTGCATCGCGAGCTCGAGCGCGATCTTCTTCTCGACGTCCTCTGCCTCGAGCGAGATGACCTCGGCGTGCACCCGCTCCGACTTCTTCGTGTCGTTGAGGTGAGTCACGTAGTCGACGAGCCCGCCGTCGTACTTGTAGGTCACGACGCGCGACGTGGGGTGTTCGTCCGCATCCGGGTCGGAGTCCGCGGCGATGTGCTCCGGCCGCTCGTCCGTGAGCGAGATCGTCAGGCCCTTGTTGAGGAAGGCCATCTGCTGGAACCGTGCGCGCAGCGTCTCGAAGTCGTAGACCGTGGTCTCGAAGATCTCGGGGTCCGCCCAGAACGTCTGCTGCGTGCCCGTCTCGTCGGTGGGCTCGCCCATCTCGAGCGTGCCCTGGGGCTTGCCGCCGTCAGCGAACACCTGCGTCCACACGTTGCCCTGGCGCTTGACGACAGTCTCGACGCGAGCGGACAGCGCATTCACGACCGAGATGCCCACGCCGTGCAGACCACCCGAGACCGCGTAGCCACCACCGCCGAACTTGCCGCCCGCGTGGAGGATCGTCATGACGACCTCGACCGTGGGCTTGTGCTCCGTGGGGTGGATGTCGACGGGGATGCCACGGCCGTTGTCGGTGACGCGCACTCCGCCGTCCTGCATGAGCGTCACGGTGATCGTGTCGCAGTGGCCGGCGAGCGCCTCGTCCACCGAGTTGTCCACGACTTCGTAGACCAGGTGGTGGAGACCACGCTCTCCTGTGGAGCCGATGTACATGCCCGGGCGCTTGCGGACGGCCTCGAGGCCCTCCAGGACGGTGATGTTCGCAGCACCGTACGCAGGCTGCGCCACGGGCGCGTCGTTCTGGGCCACAGATTTCGCCTTTCAAGCGGTTCACGCGGGCACGGACGGCTCGCGACGTACTGGTGACCATTCTAGACGGTTCTAGGGCCGAAATTTCGCGTGTGGATGCCACTTGTGGGGAAGTCGTGACTGGCCAATACGCGTGACACGTCAACGGGTCGGGTTCAGAGGGGCCGCTGACTACCCGTAGGTGCCGCGCGGACCGCGTCCGCGGACGGCGTCCAAGGCGCCAATGCGAGGGGCCGGCGACTTCCTCGGAAGTCGCCGGCCCCAGCCGCAAAGAGACGTGTGGAACTACGTCGCTTCGACGAAGACCGTGTCAGAGAACCAGCCCATCTCGACTCCCCACACTCCGCCTTCCTGCACCTCACTGGGGATCTCGTAGAGCAAGTTGCCCGATCCCGTGCCCCCCTCGTACAGATCATCGATGTCCATCACGTCCTCTGGGATCACGGCTGACGCCTCCTGGAACGAACGGCCATCGGGGGCGACGTAGAAGACCGTCAGTTCGAGCCACGGTGTCACAGGCTCGGATGAAGCGACGTTCGTGATCGTCACAGGGAGGATCACGAAGGTGCTTCCGTCGGCAGCAGGGTCGTTGAACTGGTTCTCGCTGGCGACGGTCTCGTCGGCAGCCCAGTTCGCTGTTCCGAGGGTCACCTCGACCTCGTCGTTCGTGAGAACTGATCCTGCCGGGAACGGATTGTCGCGGGTGCCTTCCGGAGAACCTTCTGGCTCGTCCGCGACTTCCTCGTCCTCCTCGTTGGTGCCCTCGGCCGGTTCGTCCGAGGCGTCCGTGGCAGGCTCCGGGGACAGCTCGGCAGCGAACTCTTCGTCAACTTCGTCAATGGCTCCGTCGACGGCCGCGACGCCGGCGGCAGTCGAGACGATCGCAAAGATGATGGCGAGACCGGACAAGACGGATCCGATGATCGCCATCACCTTTCCACCGGCGGTGCCCTTGAACGCCTTGACGACGGCGATGATGCCGAACACCAGGCCGATCGCTCCGATCAGGGCGGAGCCGATCGACAGGAACGGAATCCACGATCCAAGGATCGCGACGATGCCGAGCACGAGAGCCGTGATCGCGAAGCCCTTCTTCTGGGGCTCGGGGACGTGGGTGGGCGGAGGAACCGCCATGGGTGGAACGTTGTGTTCGGACATACTTTCTCTGCTCCTCAGCTAGAACGGCGCGCGCGCTCACGCACACCAAGTCAGGCCCCTCAAGAGAGGTCGCGTCCACGCGAGTGCGGAGTGGTCATGCGACAGCACTCCGTCACCACTCATGGACGAGAGGGCGGCCTGTGGCGCTCACCCTAGCAACGGCGTCCGACAACGCCTGGGCCCCCGGACCCAGCTCTACCTGCGCGGTTACCCGTACGTGTCGCGCGGACCGCGTCCGCGGACGGTCCGCTGACCCCGCGTCCAGGAGCGAGTGGTGGGTCCCGAGACCTTGAGTTCGCGCACGATGTCGCGGCCGAACTCCTCGTTGATGCGGTGGCGGATCTGGCCTGACATGATGCCCAGCTGCGTGGCCCACGCGGTGGAACTGGCCTTCACCGTCAGGACGCCTTCCTCGAAGGTCAGCGGCTCGCAGTGGTCGGCGATCTGGTCGCCGACGACCTCGCGCCACCGCGCCGTGACGCCGGAGACCTCGATCTGCTCGGTCCATCCCATGCGCCGCAGCAGCGCGTCGACCGCCTCCGACATCGCTGCCGGATCCCGCCCGGGAGCGAACGGGCGCGATGAGCGCCGCTTCTGCTCACGCTGACGCCGGCCCGCCTTGGGGCTGGAGCGGTAGGCGCCTCTCAGGCGGGCCGATGCGCGGGCTCGCTCCATCGCCGCCTTCGCCAGGTCATGGGGCGAGCTCGAAACGCCGGCGCTGTCGGCTGCCTCAGGCGACGCGTCCTCAGCGGCCTCATCGTGCGGCTCGCCAGCGCCGGCGCGGACCTCGGGATCCTCAGGGCGCTGACGCTCAGTCATCGCTCTCGACCCCATCACTGGAGTCGTTCCCCGGATCCTTCACGCCCGCGTCGTCCCTCACCACGGTTCCGTCGATGACCCGCAGCACCTCTCCGCGCAGGGCCTCGGGCACGTCCTCCGCGACGGCGGCGGTGATCAGCACCTGACTCGCCTCCGTCAGACGGGCGGCGAGAGCGGCGCGACGGCCGGTGTCGAGTTCGGCGAAAACGTCATCGAGAATCAGCACCGGTTCGCCGTCCTCGTCCGCATCCGGACCATCGTCCCTGGTGAGGAGCTCATACGATCCCAGACGGAGCGCGAGGGCGCATGACCACGACTCACCGTGGCTCGCATATCCCTTGGCCGGCATGGTCCCGAGCGCGATGTCCAGATCGTCCCGGTGAGGCCCCGCGATGGTGACGCCGCGCTCGATCTCCTTGGGTCGCACCTCCTGAAGCCGTGCGAGAAGCACCGCACCGAGATCCGCCGCCGACGCATCGGCCGCATAGCCGTCGGCGTCCGCAAGCCCGGTCACGTACGAGACGCGGCAGTCACCGCCCCCGGGGGCGACGGCTTCATAGGCTGCGGCGACGTGCGGAGCGAGGAGGCGCACGGCCCGGAGTCGCGCCGCCATGATGCGGCCGCCGAGATCTGCCAGCTTCTCGTCCCAGATGTCGAGCATCGTCAGATCGCCGCGAGCATTCTTCGCTGTCTTCAGCATCGACGATCGCTGACGCAGCACACGATCGTAATCGGAGTGGTCGCCGGCGATGGCGGGCTGGAGGGCCACGCACAGCTCGTCCATGAAGAGGCGTCGGCCTGAGGGATCTCCCTTGACGAGCGCGAGGTCCTCCGGTGCGAAGACGACGGTCCGCAGCACGCCGAGCAGGTCGCGTGGCTTGGCCTGCGATCGCCCCAGCCGAGCCGAGTTGGCGCGGCCCTGGTTGAGCGTCACCTCGATGGCCAGCGACCGGCCGGACTTCTCGACCCGGGCACGCACCACCGCACGTTCCGCACCCTGCCGGACCAGCGGGGCGTCGGCCGCGACACGGTGAGAGGACAGATTCGACAGGTACCGGACCGCCTCGACCACGTTGGTCTTGCCCTGACCGTTGTGCCCTACCAGCGTGGTCACACGCGGGCCGAACTCGATCTCCTGCTCCGCGTAGGAACGGAAGTCCGTCAGGTGCAGGTGGGTGACGCGCACGCTACGTCTGCAGTGTCACGACTGGATGCGAATGGGCACCAGCAGATAGCGGAAGTCGGAGGCGAGCTCTCCGCCGGGTGCGGTGAGGCCCACGAACTCCACCGGCTTGGTGTCCTGTGTGAAACCGAGCCGCACGTACTCCGTCGACAGCGCACCGAGGCCATCGAGCAGGTACTGAGGGTTGAAGGCCACCGTGATGGCGTCGCCCTCGAGCTGGCACTCGAGCGCTTCGGACGCCTGAGCGTCGTCGCTCTGGCCGGCGTCGAGCGTGACCTCCCCCTCGGCGAAGGCGAGTCGAACGGAGGAGTTGCGCTCAGCGACGAGCGACACGCGACGTGTCGCCTCGATCAGCTCAGTGGTCTTGACCACCGCGGTGACGGGGCTCTCGTCCGGGAACAGGCGACGTACCTGCGGGTAGTCACCATCCATGAGCAGCGACGTGGTGGTGAGGCCTGCGGCCTCGAAGCCGATGAGGTCCACGCCGGTGCCCGAGCTGAGGGCGACAGTGACGTCGCCTGCGCCGAGAGCCTTCGCGGTGTCGTTCAGCGTGCGAGCACGCACCAGCGCGACGGCCGATGCGTCAGAGGCGGAGGGCTTCCACGACATCTCCCGCAGCGCGAGACGGTAGCGATCGGTGGCCAGCAGCGAGATGTGGGAGCCCTCGATCTCGACCCTCACGCCGGTGAGGATCGGCAGGGTCTCGTCCCTGGACGCGGCGACTGTCACCTGGGCGACGGCGCGCTGGAAGTCGGTGCCGTCGATCGTTCCTGATTGGGCCGGGAGATCGGGAAGCGCGGGGTACTGATCAACCGGCATGGTGGCCAGCGTGAAGCGCGAGGCGCCACAGGTCACGGAGACCTTGGTTCCCTCGAGTGCGAAGTCGACGGGCTTGTGGGGCAGCGCGTTGGCGATCTCCTTGAGGAGACGGCCCGAGACGAGCACCTCGCCCGCGTCATCGACGTCAGCGGCGAAGGTGCCGCGGGCCGAGACCTCGTAGTCGAAGCTGGCGAGTGTGACCTCACCGGTCGCATCGGCCGTGATGCGTACTCCGGCGAGGACGGGGACCGGGGGGCGCGCCGGCAGAGCGCGCGAGGTCCACGCGACGGCGTCGGCGAGCACGTCGCGATCGACGGTGAATTTCATTCAGGTGCTCCTTGATGTCACTGACGGACAGACTACGCCACAGTGACGACACGGCAAGCGGATGGAAAGCTCGCGAGAGCGAACGGCGCGTTGTGGAAATGAAGGCCCTCCATGTGCACACGTCATGACAAGAGTGAGTAGTAGTCATAGGGGACGTGGAAACTGGGGACAACCTGTCCCGTCCCTGGTAGATCCGATCGTTGCCATGTGCATCGACTCGGGAGACAGGGTGCTTCTTGTCATTCGTGACGGTGGAGGACCGTCGTTCATTCACAGGCTGTCCCCGAAACTCACAGTTCTGTCCCTGTGGAGACAGGCCTGTGTCCACCTTTACTCACAGGGTTATCCACATGTGTGCAGGGTGTGATAAGGCGCACGACAAGAATCGCGGAATGGCGCAGGCCGGTTCAGTGCGAAGGAGCGGTCAGCGACGCGACTGCTGCTTGATGCGCGCGTGGATCTCGTTGACCTGGTTGTACATCTGACGCCGCTGCGCGATCTGGTCTTCCACCTTCTTGACCGCGTACATCACCGTGGTGTGATCCTTGCCGCCGAAGTTCTCGCCGATCTTTGGCAGGGACAGATCAGTGAGCTGGCGGCATAGGTACATGGCGATCTGACGTGCCGTGACATACACGCGGCTGCGGCTCGTGCCGGTGAGCTCTTCCATCGAGATGCCGAAGTAGTCGGCGGTGATGCCGATGATGGTCGAGGCCGTGATCTCCGAGTCGTCGTCCGAGATCAGATCCTTGAGCACCACCTGGGCAAGAGAGAGATCCACCGGCTGCTTGTTGAGCGCCGCGAACGCCGTGACCCGGATGAGAGCTCCTTCGAGCTCGCGGATGTTGCTCGTGATGTTGGAAGCGATGTACTCGAGCACGTCCCCAGGAGCCTGAACGTCGTCGGCCGCCGCCTTCTTGCGAAGAATCGCGATGCGGGTCTCGAGGTCGGGGGGCTGCACGTCGGTCATGAGGCCCCACTCGAAGCGGGTCCTCATGCGCTCCTCGATGCCGTCGAGGTTGCGCGGACTGACATCGGAGGTGATCACCACATGCTTGCCGGCGTTATGGAGCGCGTTGAAGGTGTGGAAGAACTCCTCGAGGGTCTGTTCCTTGCCCTGCAGGAACTGGATGTCATCGATGAGCAGGACGTCGACCTCGCGGTAGTTGCGCTTGAAGCTCAGCGAACGGTCGTCACGGATCGAGTTGATGAAGTCGTTGGTGAACTCCTCGGAGTTCACGTACCTCACACGCGTCTGCGGTTTCAGATGGCGGGTGTAGTGGCCGATCGCATGGAGAAGGTGGGTCTTGCCCAGGCCAGAGTCCCCGTAGATGAAGAGTGGGTTGTACGTCTTGCCAGGTGACTCGGCCACAGCAAGAGCCGCTGCGTGGGCGAACCGATTCGACGAGCCGATCACGAAGGTGTCGAAGGTATAGCGCGGGTTGAGGTGCGGATCCTCGTAGGCGGGTTCCGGCTCGGTGCGCGTGGGACCACTCGAGCGCCGCTGCGGCGGTTCATCGTCGACCGGGGTGCTCGGCTCCGGCGGACTGACAGACGAGTCGACGGTGACGGCGATCCGCACCTCGCGACCGATCATGTCCGACAGCGCACGAGTGAGGAGCTCGCGAATGGTCGTCTCGACGTAGTTCTTGGTGAAGTCCTCCGCCACCGCGAGGAAGACGTTGTCCTCGACGATCGCGAGGGGCTTGATGAGCCGAATGAAGGAGCGATGCTGAGCGGTGACGTCGTCGCTCTGGCGAAGAGAGTCGAGCGTACGGGCCCAGACCTGATCCATGGACTCGGCGCCGGGTGGGGTGGCCATCGACTCTCCTTCCGGCTTCTCCACATGGTTGTGCACAGGACGTTGAGAGCCTGTCACCCATTCGTTACCTCGCCGGCGCGTGTCGCTGCCCGGGTTGGTCTCCGTGTTGGTGGAGCCTATCCTGTTCAGGCCGGGCATCCAATGCGTGTGCGGCGACTTGACCCTGCGCTCACTGACGCGTAACGTTAGTGCGCTTTCTGCCCGTACCCAATATTCCCGTGGAGTGACCCGTGAGCAAGCGGACTTTTCAGCCGAACAACCGCAAGCGCGCCAAGACGCACGGCTTCCGTCTGCGCATGCGCACCCGTGCCGGGCGATCGATTCTGACCGCGCGTCGCCGTAAGGGCCGCGGCAAGCTGTCGGCGTAAGGTGCTCCCGGCCCGCTCCCGGATGACGGCCGCCGCGGACTTCTCGTCCGCGATGCGTCTGGGCACCCGGAGCGGTCGGGCCACCGTCGTCGTGCACATGAGGCAAACCGGCAATGCTCAGAGCATCGCCGGTTTCGCTGTTTCTAAAGCCGTGGGAGGTGCCGTGATCCGCAACCGCGTGAAGCGGCGCCTGCGCGCCATCATGCGTGAGCTCCTGCCGACTCTTCCTGACGGCACGGCCGTGGTGATCCGCGCTCTGCCGCGCTCCGCCGAAGTCGATTTCGCGCGCCTTCGCGCCGATGTGACTGACGCCGTGGGCACCGCGTCGCGAAAGCTCTCCGCGGTATGAGCAGAGTCGAGACGATCGCGAGGGCGGTGGCATCGCTGCCACGCCTGCTGCTCGTCGGGCTCATTCGTCTGTATCAACTGACGGTGTCTCCCCTGCTCGGCCCGCGATGCAAGTACTACCCCTCCTGTTCCCACTACGGACTCGAGGCGGTGCGCCGGCATGGCGCGATGCGGGGCTTCGTCCTCGCATCGTGGCGAGTGCTGCGCTGCAACCCCTGGAGCCACGGGGGCGTTGACGATGTGCCCGCCAAGGGCGCTCCGCTCTTCCGGCGGGGATCGCACAAGACTTCATCAGACGCCTCGGCGTCGGCAAGCACTAGGTAAGGATCGCAGTGGACGGCTTCTTCTCCTTTCTCTACCCGCTCGAGTGGGTCGTGGCCAACATCATGGTGGGCTTCCACTGGCTGCTGACCAACGTCGGGCTCTCGTCTGACGGCGGCTGGACGTGGGCACTGTCCATCGTGGGGCTCGTCGTGCTGATCCGCATCCTGCTGATCCCGCTCTTCGTGAAGCAGATCAAGGCGTCCCGAGCGATGCAGGTGATCGCGCCGGAGCTCAAGGCGGTGCAGAACAAGTACAAGGGCAAGAAGGATCAGGCGTCTCGCGAGGCCATGAGCCGCGAGACCATGGAGCTCTACTCCAAGCACAAGACGAACCCGTTCGCCTCGTGCCTGCCCATCCTCGTCCAGGCACCCATCTTCTTCGCGCTGTTCCGGGTGCTCAACTATCGGATGAACCCCGACGACGCGAGCCTCCCGGCCTCTGAGCAGACGTACTCGGGCATCGGCTGGCTGACGCCCGAGCTTGCGGAGCAGGGTCACGACGCGACCATCTTCGGCGCGCAGCTGTCGGACACCTTCCTGACCTCGGATAACACCGCCGTCAAGATCGTCTCGGCGGTGCTGATCATCGCGATGGTGGCGACGACCTTCCTCACCCAGCGTCAGCTCACGCGCAAGAACATGCCTGCCTCGGCGCTCGAGGGGCCGATGGCCCAGCAGCAGAAGATCCTCATGTACGCGCTGCCCTTTATCTTCGTGATCACCGGGCCCAACTTCCCCGTGGGTGTGCTGATCTACTGGACCACGACGAACCTGTGGACCATGGGTCAGCAGTTCTACGTAATCCGCAACAATCCGACACCCGGGTCCGAAGCGGAGAAGGCGCTGAAGGCGCGCAAGGAGGCCAAGGCCCGCAAGAAGGGCGTGGTCATCGAGAGCACCTCCGAGGATGTGACCGCGATCGAGGCGACCAAGGAGCCCCGTCAGCGCCAGCAGCCCAAGAAGGGTGCGCCTCGCTCGCAGCGCAAGAAGGGCGCTCCGCGCCAGCCCTCCCCCGGCGATGCCGGTGATGAGTCCGCAACCCCGGACGACGCCGACGACGCAGCAGAACGTGATGCAGAGAAGAAGGACGACTGATGACTGAATCGAAGAACGCTTCCGGTCTCGAGGCGGAGGGTGATGCTGCAGCAGACTTCCTCGAAGAGCTGCTCGACATCCTCGACATGGACGGTGACATCGACATCTCCGTCGAAGCCGGCCGCGCCAAGGTGGCCGTGGTCTCCGAAGGTCCCCACCAGGACCTCAAGCGTCTGGTGGGTCCGGACGGAGAGGTGTTGGACGCGCTCCAGGACCTCGCTCGCCTGGCGGTGCAGTCCGAGACCGGTGAGATGAGTCGCCTGATGCTCGACATCGCCGACTTCCGTGCGGGCCGCCGCGAACGGCTGGCGGAGCAGGCGCGTGAGACCATCGCGAAGGTGAGGGAGACCGGCGAGAGCGTCGCCATGCCGGCGATGAACGCTTTCGAGCGCAAGGTGGTGCACGACGTGGTCCTCGAGGCTGGACTCGTGTCCGAGTCGGAGGGCGAGGACCCTGATCGTCACGTCGTCGTCTCGCCGCAGGCGTGACGCGTTTCACGTGAAACATTGGTCGGGATCGTGACGCAAGACGGAGTACCCGAGGGCGTAGGCGGAGATCTGGCATCGGACCCGCTTCATGGAAGTGACGGCGTGCGTGACTTCTTCGGCGAGGCCTACCCTCGGGTCGAGCGCTTCGCTCTCATGCTCGCAGACCAAGGCGTGCTGCGTGGGCTCATCGGCCCGCGCGAGCTGACGCGGCTCTGGGAGAGACACATCCTCAACTCCGCGGCCGTCGCGCCCTTCCTCGGCCAGGGGACCATCGTCGATGTGGGCTCCGGCGCCGGACTCCCGGGGCTCGTGATCGCGGCGATGCTGCCCGAGCGGAGGGTGGTCCTCGTCGAGCCCATGGAGCGCCGCACGACCTGGCTCTTCGAGGCGGCCGAGCACTGTGGGATTGAGAACGTCACTGTGGTGCGGGGACGGGCCGAAGAGGTCCAGGACGTGGTCGAGGCCGACGTCATCACGGCGCGTGCGGTCGCTCCCATCGACAAGCTGGTCAAGTGGTGTGCACCGTTGCTCGCGGACGGCGGCGAGATGGCCCTCCTGAAGGGCCAGAGCGCGCCAGAGGAACTGGAGCGCGCCAAGTACGTCTTGCGCAAGTTCGGCTTCGTGGGGTCGGTCGAGTCGGCGCCGACCCTTCCAGATCTCGCCCCCACGACGGTCGTCAGGCTTCAGCGCACCATGTGAGGGATGGGGGCGAATCTGGGGCGCCGGCCGGGCTCGTCAGAACTATCCCCAAAGTTATCCACACCCCGTTCATACGGGGAATCGAGGTTCTCCCCCATGTTCATCCACAGGGGACGGCGGTCGGGTCGAACCGGTAGAGTCGTGCGAGTGCAGTTCCAGCGGAGACTGTTTCACGTGAAACAAGCGGAAGGACAACAGTGACAGAGCCCACCACTGGCGCCACTGGACTAGGCGCTGAGCTGTCGGCTCGCCCGGCGGCGCGGTCGGCGGAAGACACCACCGTTTCACGTGAAACCACCGACGCGTTGGCCGGCCTCGATCACGACGAGGGCAGCCCCCTGGCCAATGAACTGATCGCCACGGAGCGGCTGCGCCGCGAGCTCGAGAAGTCGGACTTCCCTCGCCCTCCCCAGACGCGCGTGATCGCCGTCTCGAACCAGAAGGGCGGGGTGGGCAAGACCACCTCGACCGTCAACATCGCGGCGGCTCTGGCGAAGAGGGGCGCGAACGTGTTGGTGATCGACGCGGATCCGCAGGGAAACGCCTCGACTGCACTAGGCGTCGACCACCGATCGGGGACTCCCTCGATCTACGAGGTCCTCCTCGACGACGAGCCCATGGCCAACGTCGCGCAGCGGTGCCCTGACCTGCCGACCTTGTGGTGCGTTCCTGCGACCATCGATCTTGCTGGCGCGGACATTGAGATGGTGTCGATCGTGCGACGGGAGTTCCGGCTCCACGGCGCCGTCAATGACCTCCTCGCCGGCCCCGGCAAGAAGCTCGACTATGTGTTCATCGACTGCCCACCCAGCCTCGGCCTCCTGACGCTCAACGCGATGGTGGTGGCCCATGAGGTGCTGATCCCGATTCAGTGCGAGTACTACGCGCTCGAGGGCCTGACCCAGCTGATCAAGACAGTGGAGATGGTGAAGAAGCACCTGAACCGCGACATCGTGGTGTCGACGATCGTGCTCACCATGTTCGATGGACGCACCAACCTCGCCCGCGAGGTGGCGTCGGAGGTGCGCAGCCATTTCCCCGACGAGACACTCGAGCACACCGTGCCGCGCAGCGTGCGGGTCTCTGAGGCTCCCAGTTTCGGTCAGACAGTCATCACGCACGACCCCCACTCCTCAGGCGCCGTGGCTTACACCGCGGTGGCGAGGGAGATTGCGGCTCGGGGCGCCGCCACCCATAGAGGAGAGCACCAGTGAGCAAGCCCAAGCGCGGCCTCGGTCGAGGTCTCGGCGCCCTGATCCCCAGCGAGCCGGACGGAACGGATCACGACAGCCCGTCGTCCGACGGCCTGGCTGAGGAGAACGGCACGGTATCGGACAACGGCAGTGTGCGAACTCCACGGGAGCGCCCGCACGACGTGTTCTTCGAGTCCAGCGGTACCCGCGAAGACGTGGACCTGGTCCCCGTGCCGGGCGCGAGGTTCGCGAGCATCGACCCTCACTCGGTCACGCCGAACCCGCGCCAGCCCCGCGACGTCTTCGACGCGGATGCCATGGCCGAGCTCATCGCGTCGATCAAGGAGATCGGCGTCCTGCAGCCGATCGTGGTGCGACCTCACCCGAACGGCACCGGCTATGAGCTCATCATGGGCGAGCGCCGTCTGCGCGCGACCAAGGAGGCCGGGCTCGACCTCATCCCGGCAATCGTGCGCGACACCGTCGACACGGACATGCTGCGCGACGCGCTGGTGGAGAACCTTCACCGCAGCCAGCTGAACCCGCTGGAAGAGGCAGCCGCCTATCAGCAACTGCTCGACGACTTCGGCATCACCCACGAGCAGCTGGCCGAACGCATCAGCCGCTCACGGCCGCAGATCACCAACACTCTGCGGCTGCTGCGGCTCCCGCCGCTCGTCCAGCGCCGCGTGGCTGCTGGTGTGCTGAGCGCGGGCCACGCTCGTGCGCTCCTGGGGCTTGAGAATGCCGAGCAGATGGAGACCCTTGCTCAGCGCATCGTCGCGGAGGGCCTGTCTGTTCGTGCGACGGAAGAGGCGGTGACGCTGGGCGTCGACAAGCCCAAGCCCGCCCGCGGCCAGGTGCGAGCCGGAGGCCGTACAGCCGCGCTCGACGAGCTCGGCTCGCGGCTGGGCGACCGCTTCGATACCCGTGTCAAGATCCAGCTGGGCAAGGCCCGAGGCAAGATCACCATCGACTTCGCGTCGGTGGAGGATCTGAACCGCATCGTCGGCGTGCTCGACCCTCAGGATCCGGGCGTCCTCCAGGGCGGCAAGGACGACGCGTGAGCCGTTTCTACCAGCGCTGATGCCTCCGAGCCACGAGCTTCCACAGCAGTACGACTCTTACACGAGCGCGGCTCGCACGATCCCTTCGTAGATCTCCCCGATGTCGCGAGGATCGGCGACGGCCGCCTGTGGCAGCAGCGACGTCTCGGTCATCCCGGGCGCGATGTTGACGTCGAGCACCTGTGGCCGGCCCTCGTGGTCCAGGATCATGTCGACGCGGGAGAGGTCCCGCAGGCCCATGACGCGATGGACGGTGAGCGCCGCCTCGGTGACGCGTGCCGCATCGGCCGTCTCGAGCCTGGCCGGCGTGTAGTACTGGACCCTGCCCGCGTTGTAGCGGGCGTCGTAGTCGTACGGGCCGTCGCAGACGATCTCCACCGGAGGCAGTGCGGTGGCGTCTGTCCCCGTGCCGATGACCGAAACGGCGACCTCGGTGCCCGACACCGCGGTCTCGATCATCGCGTTGTCGCCGTAGGCGAAGCAGTGCACCATGGCGCGGGACAGCTGGGAACGGTCCGTGACGAGAGACACCCCGAGCGCCGAGCCTCCCCGAGCCGGCTTGACCGCGAGCGGCAGGCCGAACCTCGCCACGATGGCGTCCATCACCTGTTCGGCGCCGACCTCACGGAACAGCGACTGCGGCAGCGTGACGAAGTCGGGGGTGAGGACGCCCTCGCGGCCATAGACGGCCTTGGCGACCGGCTTCACCCACGCGACCCTGGCGGCCTTGGAGCGGGTCCCCACGTACCGCACACCGGCCAGCTCGAGCAGTGCTTGGAGCGATCCGTCCTCCCCGGAGGAACCGTGAAGAAGCGGCCACACCACCCCATCTGCCAGGGACGATAGTGTTCCCAACAGGCGAGTGTCGACATCCTGAACCTGGACCTTGACGCCCCGGTCGCGAAGGATCTCCGCGACCCGGCGACCCGAACGCAGCGACACGTCGCGCTCGTGGGACAGGCCTCCTGCCAGAATCAGCACGTCCATGGGAGCCTCCTGAGGTCGGGTGCGGTGGGAGTCATGCGATGTCGGGCGACGGGAACTCGACGGTGTCGCCGCCCGCGCCCTCATCGGTTCCGAAGATGCGGACGGTCTCGAGCTCGGCGTCCACCACGGTGGACAGGCGTCGCACGCCTTCCTTGATGCGTTCAGGCGTGGGGTAGCAATAGGACAGCCGCATGTGGTCGGCGCCCTGGCCGTCGTAGTAGAACGCCGTGCCGGGCACGTACGCGACGCGCTCGGTGACCGCGCGCGGAAGCATCGACTTCGCGTTCAGGCCCGGAGGAAGCTTGACCCAGACGTAGAATCCGCCGTCAGGAACGTTCCACGACGCCTCGGGGATGTGCTCCTCGAGAGCCGAGATCATGGCGTCGCGACGCTCGCGGTACTGCTCGCGGAACTTCTTGATCTGACCCTGCCAGTCGGCGTGGTCGAGGTACGCCTTGATCGCGAACTGGGAGGCATTCGAGGGGCACAGGATCGCGGCCTCGGACGCGAGCACCAGCTTCTCGCGCACGGCGTGCGGCGCCACCGCCCACCCGACGCGGTAGCCGGGAGCGAACGTCTTGGAGAATGACCCCAGGTAGATGACGCCTTCCTCGCTCATCGAGCGCAGGGCGGGCACCGGCTCGCGGTCGAACCCGAGCAGGCCGTAGGGGTTGTCCTCGAGCACCAGCACGCCATAGCGCTGGCAGATCTCGAGGATGCGCGGACGTCGCTCGAGCGACAGGCTCACCCCACCGGGGTTGTGATAGTTCGGCACCGTGTAGAGGAACTTGACCCTCCGACCCTCGGAGCGCAGCCGGCCAAGCGTCGCCTCGAGGGCCTCGGGGACCAGCCCGTCGGCATCCATGGCGACATGCACCACGTCTGCCTCCTGCGCGCGGAAGACGCCGAGCGCGCCCACGTACGACGGGGCCTCGGCGACCACAACGTCGCCCGGATCGATGAAGATCTTGGTGACCAGGTCCAGAGCCTGCTGGGAGCCCGTGGTGACCACCACATCGTCCGGATGCGCAGAGATGCCCTCGAGCGCCATCACCTGCGTGATGTGCTCGCGCAGACCCTCGTCGCCCTGGCCGGATCCGTACTGCAGCGCGACCTCGCCCTGCTCGAGTACCAGCCGCCGCGTCATCTCGGCGATCTCCTCGAGCGGCAGCCCGCCGATGTACGGCATGCCACCCGCCAGTGACACCACCTCGGGCCTGTTGGCCACGGAGAACAGTGCCCGGATCTCCGACGCGCGCATCGCGTGGGCACGGGCGGCATACGAGTCGAACCAGGGGTCCAGTCGCGTGCCGGGGCCGTCGGGTGCGTTCATGCTGGCAAGTCTTTCATGGCCGCGGGCCGATGCGCACGCGTCTCAGTATGCACAGAGGCCGGGCCGCGCATGCGGACCCGGCCTCTGCTGCGCTGACGAGCTAGGCGAGCACCTCGTCGAACAGTGCGCTCAGGGCCGGCTTGGGCTTGGCGCCCACGACCGAGCGGATGAGCTCGCCGCCCTTGAAGACGTTCATCGTGGGGATCGACGTCACGCCGTACGCCATCGCGAGCTGCGGGTTGGCATCGGTGTCGACCTTGACGATCTTGATGCGACCCGCGTACTCCTCCGCGAGCTCGTCCAGGATGGGGGCGACGGCGCGGCACGGGCCGCACCACTCCGCCCAGAAGTCCACGATGACGGGGACGTCGGACTTGATGACCTCGTCCTGGAAGGTGTCCTCGGTCGCGGCGACGGGGGTCGTGGGCACCACGCCTGCAGGAGCCTCTTCGGTGACCACAGCGGCGGGCACCTCGGACTCGTTCGACTCGAGGTCGGCGAGCGCGTCCAGGTAGTGCTGGGCGTCCAGGGCGGCCGCGCAGCCCGATCCGGCGGCGGTGATCGCTTGGCGGTAGCGGTTGTCGACCAGGTCGCCGCAGGCGAACACGCCCTCGACGTTGGTCGCGGTGGTGCGGCCGATGACCTGCACGTAGCCCTCGGCATCGGTGTCGACGACGTCGGTGACCAGCTCGGAGCGCGGAACGTGCCCGATCGCCACGAACAGCCCGGTCGCGGGGACCGTCCGCTCCTCGCCGGTGTTGACGTCGCGCAGACGCACGCCGGACAGCTTCGCGTCGCCCTCGAGACCAGCGACCTCAGAGTGCCAGGCGAACTCGATCTTGGGGTCATTCACGGCACGGTCGGCCATGATCTTGGAGGCGCGCAGCTCGCCGCGGCGGTGGACCACGGTGACCTTCGAGGCGAATCGCGTGAGGAACGTGGCCTCCTCCATCGCGGAGTCGCCGCCGCCCACGACCACGACCTCCTGGTCGCGGAAGAAGAACCCGTCGCAGGTCGCGCACCAGCTCACGCCCTTGCCCGACAGTCGCTTCTCGTCGTCGAGCCCCAGCTCCCGGTACGCCGAGCCGGTCGCGAGGATCACGGCCTTCGCCGTGAACTCCTTGCCGAGCGCGGTCTTCACGGTCTTGATGGGGCCCTCGAGCTGGAGCTCAGAGGCGTCGTCGAACATCACCTCGGCGCCGAATCGCTCCGCTTGGCCCTGCAGCGTCTCCATGAGCTCAGGTCCCTGCACACCGTCCACGAAGCCCGGGAAGTTCTCGACCTCGGTGGTGTTCATGAGGGCGCCGCCGGCGGTGATCGAACCGGCGATGACCAGCGGCTGCAGGCCGGCGCGTGCGGCGTAGATGGCGGCGGTGTAGCCGGCGGGGCCGGAGCCCACGATGATGACGGTGCGGGTGTCGCTCACGGTGCTTCCTTCACTTGAGTGGTCGGGCGCCTGCGGCACCCGGCTTGATAACGAATCGTAGGCGGTGGTTCTTCCCTCGTCCGCGGTCGGCCGATGCGAGGGTCAGTCGTCCCCGGACACGCTAGGTGAGGGAGACGGCGAGTAGGTGAACTCCGGGTAACTGGCGGGTGGATTGTTCCGCCGGTCGAAGTCGGGCTCGAAGGGCGACAGCAGCATCGACAGCGCGACGATGGCGACGACCACGGTGATGGCGAGGAACACGCCGACGAGTACTGGGCCGGAGTTGAGCGGCGCGGGCCGCTGCGCACGGTGCCGAGCGCTTTCTGCGGCGGTGCCGAGCGCGGCCGAGTCCGGCCACCGTCGCTCGAGGCGCTCCAGCAGGGCCTGGGCGGCGGAGGGCGGGACCTCGGCGTTCTGCTCGGTCGTGATCTCCTGCCAGGTCTCGAGCGCGAGTGGCTCATCGGCGTGGCGGGCGGCGGCGCGGCGCGTGTGCTTCGAGTACTGCGCCGCGACCTCGGGCGGAACCGGCACGTGACCGTCCTCCGCCTGTTCTGCGAGCACGGCGGCGCGGTCGACGTGGTCGGCGCGCACCTCCTGTGCGACCTCGGGGACCGCGAGCCCCGCAGCGATGGCCGCCGCAGCCTCGTGCTCCGCGCTTGCGAGGGTGTCGTGGGTGACGCCGATGATCGGGGCCCTCGTGGACCGCGGAGGCGCCGGGGACGCCACGCTGGGCGCGTGGGGCATCCCTCGCACGGCCGCGCGCAAGGAGCGCAACGCCGCCGCATCGGCCGGACCGGCTGCCTGCACGATCTCGGCGAGCGTGTGCGGACCCGTGCCCGCGACTGTGGCGAGCGCGAGGTCCCGCGCGGGGGCCGGCAGCCTCTCGGGCACCTCAGCCGCCGTGACCGCATCGGGATCCAGGCCCGTGAGGAGCGCGAGGTGAAGGCGGCCGAGCGCGACCGCATCGGAGTGCTCCGAGTGACCTCGTCCCAGGCCCGCCTGCGTCGCGAGCTCGCCCTCCGCGTCGAGCCCGGAGACGACGATGCGCCCTGCAGAGGTCACGGTGATGGACGAGGCGCGCAGGTAGCCGTGGTGGACGCCCGCTGCGGCGGCGACCGTGAGCGCTCGGGCGGTCTCGCCGATGATCGAGGAGGCCAGGCGCGGAGGCACGATGCGGTGGCCGGCGACCTCGGCGATCGAGAGCCCGACGGGGCGTTCGGAGACGACGTACGTGATCCGCTCGTCGCCCACCGTCTCGCGACCGGAGGCGATCACTCGGGCGAAGCGGACGTCGCGCACCTGCGCGGCACGTACCGCGGCCCGGCGGACGGCGGAGGGTGCGAGAGACGCGAGGACATCGACGGTGACCTCGACGTCGCGGCGCTCATCATGGGCGACCCAGCGATCCACGCCCGGGAGATCATGGTGCTCACGGCGACGCAGAACGAAGCGGCGACCCAGCGTCGCTCCTGCCTCCACGTCTCATCTCCCCGGTGTCGCCTGCCCCCACACAGGGGACTCCATCCTAACCGCGACCGAGGCGGCGCAGGATCGGTTGGGCGGCGTCTCGGGCCTCCTGAACCCGGAGCAGCCACAGGCCGCCCGCGTACACCCCGAGCAGGATCAGCCCGCCCCCGGCGACCACGGCCACGGCGGCGATCCTGCCGCCCACGCCCTCGAGATCCTGGATCGGCGGCACCGTCAGCATGAGCGCCCACACGACGCCGCTCGCCACCAGGACGGCGAGCGCGGCCTTCGCGTGGAGCACGAGCACACGGCGGCCGTCGAGGCCCCCGATGCGGCGGCTCAGGCCGCCCGCCCGCAGCACCACGCCCACCACATTGGACATGGCGAGGCCGAGCCCGACTCCCACCGTCCACCAGCGGGGCTCGGTCCACAGCCGGAACGCCCAGGCGATGCCGACCCACGCGATCGTCATGGGGATGTGCATGTAGAAGATCGACCGCGCCTCTTCGAGCACGAAGTACACGCGCTTGAACAGCACCGTCGCGCCCAGCGGCACCAGGCCGAGCACCATCGCGCTCATCACCCAGGCGACCGACTGGACCTCCTCGACGGTCGCGGTGATGAGGATGGCGCGCACGATGTACGGCGCGAACAGGATCATCGCGGCGGTGGCGAACACGGTCAGCACGCCCACGGTCCTGAGGCCGTGTGAGAGATCGCGCCGCAGCGATGCCATGTCGCCGCGCGTGACGTGGCCCGCCATCGCCGTGTACATCGCGGTCGCAAGCGAGATGGTGATCACCGAGTGCGGCACCAGGTACAGCGACAACGCCTGGAAGTAGGCGGCGTTTCCCGCGATCTCACCCCCCGCATCGGCCCCAGGAGCGGTGGCTGCCGCGGACGCCACCTGCATCACGAGCAGCACGCCCACCTGCTCCACGGCCACCGCCGCCAGCGCCCAGCTGGCGACCCGGCCGATGACGGTGAGCTCGCCCTTGGGTCCACGCCAGCGCCAGTGCCAGCGGTAGCCTCCGCGCACCAGCGGAACGATCAGGATCAGGGCCTGCGCCGCGATGCCCAGCGTGGCCGTGCCGCCGATCAACGCGATGGCGCCCGGCGTCCACTCCTCCGGAGCCAGCGGGTTGGCCGTGTCGAAGGGCCCGAACACCGCGAGGAACACGAGCAGCCCCACGATCGACACGATGTTGTTCAGCACCGGCGCCCACATGAACGGCCCGAACTGGGACTTCGCGTTGAGCACCTGGCCCAGCAGCGTGTAGAGGCCGTAGAAGAACAGCTGAGGGATGCACCAGTAGGCGAAGGCGGTGCCGAGCGCGAGCATCTCGGGTGACCAGCCGTCGGTGTACAACGCGATCCAGGCCTGCGCCGTGACGGTGAACGCGATCGTGGCGCCCAGGGTGATGACCCCGCCGATCGTGAGAATCCGATCGACCGTGCGCTCCCCACCCTCCCGGTGAAGGGCCTTCACGATCTGTGGCACCAGCGCGGCGTTGAGCACTCCCGCAGCGAGAATCGCGAAGAAGGCGTTGGGCAGCCGGTTCGCCGCGTCGTACGCGTTCGCCGCGTCGGCGTTCAGGCCGATGGCCGCGACCAGCAGCATGTTGCGCACGAGTCCGAGCACGCGCGACGTAGCGGTGCCGGAGGCCATGATGGCCGAGGATCGGCGCAGCGAGTGGCGGGGGCGCGGCTGCTCGGAGCCGGCCGATGCGGGTTCGGCCGGCTCAGTCACGTCCGGTCCCGCGATCGACCTGCGGGGCGTCCTCGTCCGGCTCGCCGGGATCGTCACCTTCGGCGGCGGGCTCGTCGCCCTCGGCCGAAGGCTTGACGTCGTCGCTGGCCTCGTCGTCGTCCTCAAAGGGGACGTTCTCGGTCTCGCTGTCGGGCTCCGTGGCGGGAGCCGGAGCGGGCTCGGCGCGAGTGTCCCTCCGGCCCCGTCTGGCAGTCCTCACCAGCCCGGCGACGAGCAGCAGCACCAGCAGCACCGAGAACACGGCGGTGGCGGCGTTGCCCCAGTCCGCACGCACGCGGACCGCGAACGTCTGCGCCTCGCTGGCCGGCAGGCCCTCCGTGCTGCGCAGTACGACTGCCACCCTCACGTTGGCGCTGGACACGGCCTCGACCGGAACGAGCGAGGCGCCTTCGGCTCCGGCAGGCACGGTGATCGTGGGGGTCGCCAGCACCTGGAGGTTGGGGGAGAAGCTCGTGAGGTCGACGCGCACGGCGACGTCGTGATCCAGACCATTGACGATGGTGACGGGAATCTCCCCCGACTCTGCCAGCAGGTTCAGGTCGGAGCTCTCGGCGATCCGCAGCGAAGCCAGCGTGGCGTCGACGCGCGCGAGCGCGGCGCTCACGGCGGCGTCGCGGAGCCCGGGATCGCCCCGGTACGTGACCGAGGCGCCTTGGAGCAGGTCCGTCCCCCAGTCGGCGAGCGCCGTGGACGGGGAGGTGGTGGCGGAAGAAAGTGTGGTGAGCCTCTCGAGCGCCCCTGCCAGCGCCGCCACGTCTGCGGCGTCAAGGTCGGCGTCCGTCGCCACGGTGGTCGGAAGGGTCACATCGGCGGCGTCCGTCTCCAGCAGCCCTGACACGGGGAGCGGGTCCACCCACGGCGCCGTCATGAGCGACTCGAGGGTGCCGGACGGGGTCGAGGATCCCGGGCGCCACGAATCGTCAATCACGGCCAGCACCGGCGCGCCGTCGGCCTCGTCGGCGAGCAGAGCCGACTCGGCGAGGACTCGCGCGCGTGCGGCCTCGGTGCCGGGACGGTATTCGGTGATCGCCTCGCTGAGGCGCGCATCCGGCACCAGCACCAGGGCGTCGCCCGCCTGGGCGACCGCCGCATCGGCCTGCTCTTCGAGAGCCTCGAAGCCTTCGGCCTCGGGCAGGGCGAGGACGGCGCCGGCGCCGAGCTCGGTGGCCGCCCTCGTGCTGGACGCGTCGATCCCCGAGGGGACGGCGAGCCATGGCGCGGTCCCGATGCTCGCCAGATTGGTCCCTGCGGGCATCGAGAGCGCCAGGTCCATGAGGGTGGTCTCGCCTGCGTGCGCCAGAGACGTGAGGTCAGGAGATCCGCTCGCGAGGCGCCACGTCTCTCGCTCGACCAGTCCGGAGTCAAAGGCCATCGCGTTGGTGACGGGAGCGGGGTCGACGGCGGTCGTGACGCCTGCGACGTTGGAGGCACCGAGGTGGGTGGCCACCCGGTTCGCCGTGCCGGCAGCGGTCGACAGCGTCGTGAGCGTGAGCTCCGGCACCGCTGTTCCCTGCCAGGTGAGGGGGACGGCGTCGACGGCGATCGCGCCATCCGCCGTCATCAGCGTGAGCACGGCGCCATAGACGCCCCAGCGACCGGCGGGCAGTCCGAGCTCGGTGGGGGTGGCGCCGACGGTGATGGTCCGAGAGGCTCCCGCAGCGATGGTCACGCCCTCCGGTTCGGGCTCGGCCGCAGCGTCGTCCTCGTCGCCGACGGCGCCCAGCAGGTCCGCCGGGGTGGATGCTGTGGTCTCGGCAGACGTCTCCACCGGTGGTTCGGGCTGCTGCGCTGCGAGCCGGGAGGAGAAGGCGGACGGGTCGTCGAGGAAGGCGTCGAGCGCGTCGCGGTCTCGCAGCGGCTGGTCGGTGAGCGCGAGCTCGAGCACCACCCCGTCGACGGGCAGGGCGCCACGGTTCGTGGCGGTGATCGTCGCGCTCAGGCGCGCCGAGGGGTCCAAGGCCGGGGAGGCGAGGTCCACCAGCCGTGCCGTCAGCATTCCTGTCTGATCGCGGAGCTCGGGAGTCCGCGCATCGGCCGACGAGGACGCCGAGGGCGTGGGGTCGGGGACCTCCGCACCCACCGCGGCCGGGCCGGCGGCGGTGAGCAGGACGAGGCTCGCCGCGAGTGCGGCGACGATTCTGCTCACGTCGGGATCGCCAGCAGTTGAGCCGCCACCTGGGCCATCTTGCGTTCGTTGGGGAACGCGAGTCGGCTGCCGAGGTCGGCGACGGGGATCCAGTCGGCCACTTCGGCTTCGTGGTCGGGATCGTTCTCGGTGGTGATGATGCCGCCCTTGGCCTCGAGCAGGAAGTGGTGGACGACCTTGTGCACGCGGCGATCGTCGCCCGTGAACCAGTAATCGATCACGCCGATGGCCTGGATCACCTCGGCAGTGATGCCGGTCTCCTCCGCGACCTCGCGGATCGCGGCCTCCTCCGGGGTCTCGACGCCTTCGATGTGGCCCTTGGGCAGGCACCACTCGAGGCGCCCCGCGCGGTTGCGCCGGCCGATGCAGGCGGCGAGCGCCACGCCGTCCTCGACCTTCACGGCGATGCCGCCCGCAGACGTCTCGTTCGACACCGGCAGCTGCGCCGCCCGGAGGACGTGCCCCTCTCCCCGCGACTGACCGGCCCGACGCTGGCGCAGCGAGTGCCCCGCCGGGGGGCGGGGGGTCGCTCCGGGGCGCGGATCGGACGGATGGGACATGCGCCAACTCTAACGAGGCCCGCCGGGACCCGGAGCAGGCCGCGCGGTGAGGGCACGGTGAGGGCCACCGAGCCGGTGTCTGGGATGCTGGTGCACGTGACCGACCCCATCCCCATGCCTCCCATGGACGTGCTGCGCCGCCGCGCCGCGTCCCTGTGGGAGGCGCTGCCCGCCTCCATTCTCGAACTGGCGGAGGTGTTCGACCAGGCCGGACACGAGTTCGCGCTCGTGGGCGGGCCGGTCAGGGACGCGTTCTTGGGGCGGTCCTCCTCCGACTTCGACTTCGCCACCTCGGCTCGCCCCGACGACACGGAGCGCCTGCTGCGGACGTGGACGCGCTCCACGTGGGACATGGGCCGGGAGTTCGGCACCATCGGCGGCCGCCGCGGCGACCTCGTCGTGGAGATCACCACATTCCGCGCCGACGAGTACGACGGCGAGACGCGCAAGCCGGTGGTGGCGTTCGGCGATTCGCTCGAGGGCGACCTCGCGAGGCGCGACTTCACCGTCAACGCCATGGCGGTGCGGCTGCCGGCGCGTGAACTCGTCGACCTCCACGGAGGCCTCGAGGACCTGGGCGGCGGTCTGCTGCGCACCCCGATCGAGCCCGACGTGTCCTTTGGCGACGACCCCCTGCGCATGATGCGGGCCGCGCGCTTCGCGTCACAGCTCGGCTTCGACATCGAGCCCGCGACCTTCGCCGCGATGTCTCGCCTGGCCGAGCGCATCGGCATCGTGTCTGCAGAGCGGGTGCGCGACGAACTGACCAAGCTGATGCTGGGCGCCTCCCCGCGCGCTGGCCTCAGGGCGCTCGTCGACTCCGGGCTCGCGGCGCACGTGCTGCCCGAGCTGCCCGCGCTCCAGCTCGAGGTGGACGAGCACCATCACCACAAGGACGTCTACGAGCACACGCTCACGGTGGTCGATCAGGCGATCGCGCTCGAGACGGGGACTGACGGGCCGGTGCCGGCCCCCGACCTGGTGCTGAGGCTTGCGGCTCTGCTGCACGACATCGGCAAGCCGCCCACGCGGCGGCTCGAGCCAGGCGGCGGCGTCAGCTTCCACCATCACGAGGTGGTCGGGGCCAAGATGACGACCAAGCGCATGAAGGCGCTGAGGTTCGACAAGGACACGACACGCGCGGTGTCGCACCTCGTGGGCCTGCACCTGAGGTTCCATGGTTACGCCGACGCACGCTGGTCCGATTCTGCGGTGCGCCGCTACATCACCGATGCGGGCGATCAGCTGGAGCGCCTGCATCGGCTAACGCGCGCCGACGTCACCACCCGCAACCGCCGCAAGGCCGACCGTCTGTCGTTCGCCTACGACGACCTCGAGCACCGCATCGCCGAGCTGCGCGAGCGCGAAGAGGTGGACGCGATTCGCCCCGACCTTGATGGCAACGCGATCATGGAGATTCTCGGCATCGGCCCCGGCCGCGATGTGGGGCTGGCGTACAAGCACATGCTCGAGCTGCGGATGGAGCACGGGCCTCTCGAGGATGACCGCGCTCGCGCCGAGCTGCTGGCGTGGTGGACGGAGAGGAACAGCTGATGATCTTCCTCGTCGTCTTCGCGGTGCCGGCGCTCACGGGACTGGTGGCGCTCGTCTACAGCGGAATCTGGCTCCTGCGCCCCGACGATCGGGACGACGTCGCTCGTCGATATCCGTTGCGGCTGCTGACGTGGCTCATGGCCGTTCCGGGTGGGCTGGCCTCGGCCGCCGCGGCGTTCTTCGGCATCGGCTTCGCGCTGGACGGAGGCTTCAACGGTGCGTTCCTGGCCGATGTCGTGGGCCGGTTCGCGATGCCCGCGTTGGGCCTGGTCGGCATGGCGAGTGCGATCGGGGTGATCGTGGTCGCTCATCGTGTTGCGTCCCCACAGCGGCGCTCGCGCCCCTGGTTGATGCTCGCGTTCGCGGGCGCACCGATTCTGCTGGTGCTCGTGATCACCGCCGCGTCGTTCGGCGCGGAGCCGGTGGGGGCGTTGTCCGGACTGGTGCTCGCGCTCGGTGCCACGGCGAACGCGCTGCTGGCAGTCGCATCGGCCGCTGCGCCGTCCACCCCACCGCCGCTGACCCCACCGCCGCTGACCCCGCCCCCGCCTCCCCTGTAGGAAGGTTCTGTACCCAGAACGACTTCGGAGCGCGTCGTGTGGGAACGTTTTCCACAGGTTCGCTCAACGCCCCTGTTGGCATGAGGCCTGCGCGGCTAGTCATGATCCATGTCGATCAGGGGTCTCATCGCCGAGGCGCAACGCCTCCCTCGCCCCTTCACCGTGGACGAGGTGCGCGGTCTCGCCACTCCGCGCGGAATCGAGGCAGCTGTCGCGCGTGGCGAACTCGTCCGCGTGGCACCGGGCCACTACGCGAGCGCCCTCCATAGTGAGTCGTGGTCGGTGCGATCGCTCGCGGCATGCGCGTGGATGCCTTCCGGAAGCGCGCTCACCGGCCGGGGTGCACTCTTTGAGCGGGGAATTCTGGAGCAGGCGCCCGACGTCGCGGACGTCGTCGTCCCGCGAGGGTGTCACCGCCGCGGCCCAGACTGGGTGCGCGTCGTGAGTCAGACGCATCCGATCAGCGCTGAACTGATGCCACGAGGCACCGTCACCGCCGATGCGCCACTCGCCTTGATCCACGCGTTTGCCCGGGAGCCGGAGTACTCACGCGAGTCGCTCGTCTACGGGGCGTGTGCCGCCGGCCGTATCGATCCGGGCACGGTGACCGAGCTCGTCGACCGTCTGCCACGTGTGAGGGGACGGCGCCGACTCGTGCGACTTCTCGGAAATGCTGCGGACGGCATCGAGAGCCACCTCGAACTCCAAGGCGCCACCACCGTGCTGACCGGCGCTGCCTTCGCGAACATCGTGCGCCAGCACCGCCTCACTGTTCGTCGCGATTCGTACCGGGTGGATGCCTACGATCCGCCCACGCGCACGGCATTCGAGTTCGATGGCGGACAGTGGCACTCGCGACCGTCGCAGCGAGTGAGAGATCTGCGGCGGGATGCGGTGTTGACCTCGGCCGGGATCGCGACGGTGAGGTTCGGCTACTGGGACGTGGTCGAGCGTCCGCAATGGTGTCGCGCGATCGCGCTCCGGACGCTCGCTGAGCGTGCGGCGTGAACAAGACCTTCCTACAAGGCGCACCGCCACGACGTTCTGTGTACAGAACCTTCCTACAAGGGGCTGGGGTGCTGGGCTGCTGGGGTGCCGGGGCGGGTCAGCGCGCCAGGACGGGCGACGGCTCGCGGGGGGCGCGTGCGAACACCAGCGCCGTCAGCACGTACAGCCCCACGAGCACCGCCATCACGGCACGCGAGTAGCCGTCGTCCGGCAGCACCAGACCGCCAATGACCGCACTGGAGATGAACGCCACGTTGTAGGCCATGTCGTAGAGGGTGAAGGCGCGGCCGCGCACCTCGTCCTCGGTGTCGCGCTGCACGATGGTGTCCACCGCGATCTTGGCGCCCTGGACCGCGAAGCTCACGACCACGGCGGCGGTGAAGAGCGACCACGGCTCCATGGAGAGCGCAAGGGCGGTCTGGCCGACGGCTCCGACCCCCAGGCACAGCACGATCCACTGGTGGCGGGTGAAGCGCGACCCGAACACCGGCGTCAGCACCGCGGCGGCCCCGAACCCCACGGCGGCGAAGGCGATCACGAGCGTGAAGTTTCCCAGCGCCTGCTCGGGACGGTCGGGGTCGCCCAGCACGTGGCGCGAGATCAGAATCGACGCGACGAACATCACGCCGTACAGCAGCCGCTGCGCCGCCATCACGAGTAGCGCGTGGAACGGCGTGACGCGTGCATGCAGATACCGGACCGCCGCCGCGAGCTCCGTGCCGAGCTCACGCACCTGGGCCCCGAGTCGCAGCTGCTCGAGCGGGTGCACGGGTCCGAGGGCGCGCCGCCCCAGCAGCAGCGTCGCCCACGAGGCGAGGCCGAAGGCGATGCCACCGCCCACCAGCGCAGCGAATGCGAGGCTCGCATCAGAGGCCTGTGGCGCGACGAACGTCACGATCCCGCCGATGGCGCCTCCCACGGCCGCCGCCACCGTGCCGAGCGTGGGCTGGATCGCGTTGGCGGCGAGCAGGTCCTCGGTCGCGACCACCCGCGGGATCCCGGCGGACATCGCCGCGAGCAGGAACCGGTTGACCGAGAGCGTGAGGAGCGCCACCACGTACAGCGTCCACACCGGTGCGCCCCCCAGCAGCAGCGCGCACAGCGTGCCGACCAGAGCGAGCCGCACCATGTTGCCGACGAGCAGGATGCGCTGACGCTGCCATCGATCGATGAGCGGTCCCACGAACGGCCCGACCAGCGTGAAAGGCGCGAGCAGCACCGCGAAGCCGGCCGCGATCGCGCCGGGCGTCGCCGCCGTCGTGGGGTCGAAGAAGAAGGCCGCCGCGATGCCCACCTGGAACATCCCGTCGCCGCCCTGCGAGAGCAGCCGCACATACGTCAGACGGCGAAAGCCATCCGAGCGCCACAGCCGGGAGAGATCGCGCGCGAACGACATGGCGTCAGCCTAGAGCCCCCGGCGACGGCGGCAGAGCGCTTGCTTTCATGCGGCCGATGCGCGGGCCGGGCCCGGCGATCGCGCACCACCGGGGTGCGCCGGAGGGCGACGGCGCGCGGGCGGCGGACTGCGCGGCCACGCATCGCCCTGGCTGAGGGGTGAACCCGCTACGCTCGCGACCAGGCGCCGGTGGCGGCACGCAACTATTCGACCGTTGAGGGGATTCACCGTGGGATTCGGACAGGCAATCAAGAACTGCTTCGGCAAGTACGCGACATTCGAGGGACGCGCACGCCGCTCGGAGTTCTGGCTCTTCTATCTGTTCACGCAGTTCGTGTCGATCCTGGGCTTCGGACTCGTGATGGTGACCGCGCTGACGGTGATGCCCACGTCAGAGGTCGAGGCTGACCCGTCCGGGGCCGCGCTCGCGGTCTTCTTCGTGGTGATCGGCATCGTGGTAATCGCTGCGCTCGCGCTGATCATCCCGGTGTACGCCGCGTGGGCACGCCGCCTGCACGACATGGGCCAGTCCGGTCACTGGCTGTGGCTGAACCTCGTGAGCCTTGGCATCGTGCCGTTGATCATGGCCTTCATGGACTCGCAGCCCGGCACCAACCGGTGGGGCGCCGATCCCAAGGCCGCGGAGCGCGGTCAGTACGGCGGCTATGAGCAGGCGCAGTACGGCCAGGCGCAGCCCGGCCAGGCACCGGGCGGCTACCTGCCTCCCCAGCCCCCCGCGCCCACGCAGTAGGGCGCTGCCCGCGCATCGGCCCTTCGTTCGGGTGGGTGCCGGAGGCGCCCGGGCCTTCCAGACGGCCGATGCGCGGATTAGCCTGTGCGCATGATCACCGGAGAGTCCCTGCTCGCGTTCGTCGCGCTCGCAAGCGTGCTCGTTGCGATCCCCGGACCCAGCGTGCTGTTCATCGTCGGTCGTGCGCTCCAGCACGGTCGCCGCGGAGCACTGCTCTCGGTGCTGGGCAACGCAGGCGGATTCGTGGTGCATGCGGTGCTCGTTGCTGCGGGGGTCGGGGCCCTCGTGGCGGCGTCCGCCACGGCCTTCACCGTGCTGAAGATCGCCGGCGGCATCTACCTCGTGTACCTAGGGCTGCAAGCGATCCGCCATCGCCGCGACGGTCTCGGTGACCCGAGCGTGGTGGACCCCGACGACGGGACGTTTCCTCCGCTCAGCGTGAGACGGGCGCTGTCCGAGTCGTTCCTCGTGGGCGTCGCCAACCCCAAGACCCTGGTGTTCATGGTGGCGGTGCTGCCGCAGTTCGTGGATCCCGCACGAGGCCCGGCATGGCCGCAGATCCTGGAGCTCGGCGTGGTGTTCGCGCTCATGGCGGTGCTCGTCGACAGCGTGTGGGCGCTCGCGGCAGCTCGGGCACGGGGGTGGATCGCCTCGTCCCCCGCGCGGGTGGCCCGGGTGCGCGCGGCTGGCGGCGGGATGCTGGCGGCGCTCGGCGTGGTGCTGATGGCGTCGCGTCGTGCCGCCTGACTGCTCTGCTGCGTGACCGCCGCGCCATTCCCACTTCCACTGAGCGCGAACGAACGTGCATCCGATGCGTGGACGGGGCATGGTGGAGCCATGACTTCTACTCCCCAGCGCATCGCCATTGTGGGCGGCCACGGCAAGATCGCCCTCCAGCTCATTCCGATCCTGAAGGGCCGCGGCAAGACCGTCGTCCCCCTGGCTCGCAAGCAGCAGCAGCTGCTCGACCTCGCCGCGATGGGCACCGAGCCCCGCCTGCTCGACATCGAGGCGGCGTCCGAGGAGGACTTCGCCCAGGCCTTCGAGGGCTGTGACGCCGTGGTGTTCGCGGCCGGCGGCGGCCCTGACGGCGACATCGACCGCAAGCGCACCGTCGACCTCGAGGGTTCGCTCAAGTCGATCGCGGGCGCGAAGGCCGCCGGCATCGAGCGGTTCGTGCAGATCTCCGCGTTCGGCGTGGACAACCCTGTGCCCGACGACACGGAGCCCGTGTGGAAGGCCTACGTCGACGCCAAGCGCGACGCGGATGCTGCGCTGCGCGACTCCGGGCTGTCGTGGACCATCATCCGCCCCGGCGGACTCACCGACGGCGCGGCGACCGGCAAGATCGCCCTGTCCGAGTCCGTCGACCAGGGCCAGATCCCGCGGGCCGACGTGGCCCACGTGCTCGCCGACTGCCTGGACCAGCCCGCATCGGCCGGCAAGCAGTGGGAGGCCGTGAGCGGCGAGACGCCCATCCCCGCCGCCATCGAGCGCGAGGTCGCGTGAGCGTAACTAGCGCAGTCGCGTGAGTGCAATCAACGCAGTCGCGTGAGCGCAATTCGCTCAGTCGCGTGAGCGCAGTCGACGCAGTCGCGTCGGCGCTCGCGACACCGCCACAGCGAAAGGGCCCGGTCACCGTGATGGTGACCGGGCCCTTTCGCTGTGTGACGACCGAACTACCGCTCGATGTCTGAACTACCGCTCGATGTCTCCGGCGATGAAGGCCTCGAGCTGGACGCGGCCCTTGGTGTCTTCCATCTGCACGGGCGGCGACTTCATGAAGTAGGTCGAGGCCGAGAGGATCGGCCCGCCGACGCCGCGGTCCTTGGCGATCTTCGCGGCGCGGATCGCGTCGATGATGATGCCGGCGGAGTTGGGCGAGTCCCACACCTCGAGCTTGTACTCGAGCGTGAGGGGCACCTCGCCGAACGCGCGGCCCTCGAGGCGCACGTACGCCCACTTGCGGTCATCGAGCCAGGCGACGTAGTCGGACGGGCCGATGTGCACGTCGCGCGAGTCCTTGAGGTCCTTGAGCGAGCCCTCGAGGTTGGACGTGACGGCCTGGGTCTTCGAGACCTTCTTGGACTCGAGGCGGTCGCGCTCGAGCATGTTCTTGAAGTCCATGTTGCCGCCGACGTTCAGCTGGTACGTGCGGTCCAGCGTGACGCCGCGGTCCTCGAACAGGCGGGCCATGACGCGGTGCGTGATGGTGGCGCCCACCTGGGACTTGATGTCGTCGCCCACGATCGGCACGCCGGCGTCCTCGAACTTCTTGGCCCACACGGGGTCGGAGGCGATGAACACCGGGAGGGCGTTCACGAACGCCACGTTCGCGTCGATGGCGCACTGCGCGTAGAACTTGGCGGCCTCTTCGGAGCCCACGGGCAGGTAGCAGACGAGCACGTCGGCTTCCGTCTCACGCAGCACCTGCACGACGTCGACGGGGGCGTCGTCCGACTCCGTGATGGTCTCCCTGTAGTACTTGCCGAGACCGTCGAGGGTGTGGCCGCGCTGCACCTGGATGTCCGTCTTGGGGACGTCGCAGATCTTGATGGTGTTGTTCTCGGAGGACTGAGTGGCCTCGACGAGCTCCTTGCCGACCTTCAGCGAGTCGACGTCGAACGCTGCCACGAACTCGATGTCCGAGATGTGGTAGTCGCCGAACTGAACGTGCATGAGGCCGGGAACGGTCTCGCCTGCGACGCGGTCCTTGTAGAACTCCACGCCCTGGACGAGGGACGTCGCGCAGTTTCCGACGCCGACGATGGCGACGCGAAGTGCAGCCATGATTTCTCCTTAGTTGTTGCCCGCGGAAGCGGTGTTGTTGGTGTCTCCGCGGGTCGCGGATCGTTCGTTCTCAATGAGCCGGTCGAGCCATTCGACCTCCCGCTCGACCCGTTCGAGGCCGTGACGGTGAAGCTCGGTGGTGTAGGCGTCGTGACGTTCGCGTACGCGCTGGAGGCCCTCGGCGACCTCCTCGAGCCGCTCGGCGAGGCGCGATCGGCGCCCCTCGAGAATGCGCAGGCGGGTCACGGAATCGGTGCGCTCGAACATCGAGAAGCGCACGTCGAAGGCATCGTCGTCCCACGAGGAGGCGCCCGAGCTCGCGAGTTCCTCCTCCAACCGGGCCTTGCCGGCGTCGGTCAGCTGATACGAGATGCGGGAGCGCTTCGAGGCGGTGGCGCGGATCACGCTGTCGTCACGGTCGTCGGTGGCGATGAGGCCCTCGCCGACCATGCGCTTGAGGCACGGGTACAGCGAGCCGTAGCTGAGGGCACGGAACGGGCCGAGCTCGTTGCCGAGTCGCTTGCGGATCTGATAGCCGTGCAACGGCTGCTCGGAGAGCATGCCGAGGATTGCCAGTGACAGGACGTCAGTCTTGGCCACGGGCCCTCCTCTCGTTCGTTGCTCGATGCGGGTGCTGCCAGGGCGGCGACCGCCGCAGCAGACGCTCACCATAGCAGTTGGTTGTATCGACACGATACATCGGCTAGCGTTCCTGTGCGAGGGCGCGCAGGCCGGGCCACGATTCGACGTCGTCGCGCGTTACTGACGTGACCACCGCATCGGCCGCCTTCCAAGCGCCGATGCCACGGCGGGCCGTTCCCCTGGCTCGCCCCGATCTCCCTAGGGTGAGAAGACAGTGACCGATTCGAGCAGGCCGCAGCGGCCGACCCCGCAGCGCAGAAGCACGCGTTCCACCACCGGAGCGCAGCCGACGCGCGCCTCGACGGGCGTGAGGCGTGACTCGTCCGGCGCACCCGCGAACGGCATCCCGCCGTGGAGCTCCGTGAACACCACCAATGCGTCCGCACGCCAGGGATCCGCGGCCAAGCCCCGCACCGGCGCCAGCGGCACCGCGGCATCGAAGGCTGGCGCATCGAAGGGCAAGCCGAAGTCCGCAGCCAAGGGCGGCAAGGGCGGTGGCAAGGGTGGCGGCGGCAAGCGCACCGACCGCTCGGACCAGCCCCGCTGGAAGTTCTGGCTTCGCCGCATCGGCTTCGGCGCGCTGATCGCGGGCCTCGCGGTCGCGCTGATCGGGCTCATCGCGCTGATCATCAAGTACGTCAGCCTCGAGGTTCCGGAGCCCGACGACTTCGCGCAGGCGCAGGCCTCGACGTTCTACTACGCGGATGGCGAGACCGAGCTGGGAAGCCTGGGCGTCGCGAACCGTGAGGTCGTGGGCATCGAGACGCTGCCCGACCACGTGGGCAACGCCGTGGTCGCCGCGGAGGATCGCAGCTTCTGGACCAACCCCGGCATCGATGTGGTGGGCATGTCCCGCGCGCTGTTCCGCACCGTGGTGATGAACGAGCAGCAGGGTGGCTCGTCGATCACTCAGCAGTACGTCGAGCGGTACTACGTGGGCGAGACGACCACGTCGATCCCCGGCAAGATCGAGGAGACGCTGCTGGCGCTCAAGATCGACCAGGAGCAGTCCAAGGAAGAGGTGCTGGGCAACTACCTCAACACCATCTACTTCGGCCGCGGCGCCTATGGCATCCAGGCGGCCGCCGAGCAGTACTACGGCAAGCCCGCCGCGGACCTGACGCTGTCCGAGTCGGCCATGCTCGCGGGGATCATCCCGGCGCCCAGCAACTGGGACCCGCGCATCGACCCCGAGCGCGCCGAGCAGCGCTGGAACTACGTGCTCGACGGCATGGTCGACGCCGAGTTCCTCACGCAGGACGAGCGGGACGACATCACGCAGTTCCCCGAGCCCATCGAGTACCAGAACGCGGACGTGTTCGCGGGGACGCAGGGCTACATCCTGCGTGAGGCGATGGACGAGGTCGTCGAGCGCACAGGAGCCTCTCAGGAGGAGATCGAGTCGCTCGGCTACCGGGTCACGACCACCATCGTCCCCGAGCACCAGCAGGCCGCTGAAGACGCGGTGGCCCAGATGCCGGACGACCACGCCGACAACCTGCGCGTCGCGGCCGTGACCATGGACGCCGCTACCGGTGCGGTCACGTCGATGTACGGCGGACCCGACTACCTGGAGGTCCAGCGCAACGCGGTCACCCAGGACGTCGCCCAGGCCGGATCGACGTTCAAGCCTTTCGCGCTCATCGGCGCTCTCGAGCGCGGCATCAGCCTCGAGACCGAGTACCTGTCCAACAATGAGATGGAGTTCGAGGGCTTCGATCGCCCCGTGCGCAACTTCGGCGGCGTCGACTACGGCTACATCGACCTGGTGCGCGCGACCCAGAGCTCGGTCAACACCGCCTATGTGCAGCTAGGCCTCGAGGTCACGCCGCAGGTGGTGATGGAGACCGCGATCAAGGCGGGGCTCCCCGAGGACACGCTGGGCCTCGAGCCGAACGCGTCCAACGTACTGGGCACCGCCTCGCCTCACGCCCTCGACATGGCGCATGCCTATGCGACCATCGCCAACGCCGGCGTGCGGACCGAGCCGTTCATGGTGCAGACCGTGACCGACTCCGATGGCGAGGTGGTCTACGAGCACGAGGTCGAGGACGAGCGCGTGTTCGCCGAGGACGTCATGGCCGACACCACGTACGCGATGCAGCAGGTGGTGCGCTTCGGCTCCGGCGAGTTCGCCAACCAGATCGGCCGGCCTCTCGCGGGCAAGACGGGAACGTCCAACGAGAACCGCTCCGCGTGGTTCGTGGGCTTCTCGCCGCAGATCGTGGGCTCGGTCTCCCTGTACCAGGTGGGCGAGGACGGCTCCGCGGAGCAGATCACGCCGTTCGGCGGCTTCGATCAGATCACGGGCTCGACCGTCCCGTCGCGCGTCTGGACCTGGATGATGGAGCCGATCCTGGAGCCCATGGAGGTGGTGGACTTCCCGCCGCGCGCCAATGTGGGCGAGGTCGCCAACAGCGAGCCGCCGCCCCCGGAGCCGAGCCCCACCCCCAGCGAGACGGTGAGTCGACCGCCGGAGCCGGAGCCCGAGCCGGAGCCGGAAGAGCCCGAGCCCGAGCCGGAGCCGGAAGAGCCGGAGCCCGAGCCTGAGGACCCCGAGCCATCCCCCGAGCCAGAACCGTCGGGTCCGCCCACTGCGGATCCCGACGAGGAGTAGCCCCGCCAGCGGACCCCGCGTCGCGGCAGTCACGGAGTGCTGACATCGTGCCGGTTTCGGCACTCCGTGACTGCTGGCGCGCGGTCCGGCGACGGCCGATGCGCGGGCGGGCCGGGGCCCAGCGTTGCGGTGGCTAGCGCTTCAGCAGGCGCTTGAGGCGCAGCGCGAGGGTGAGCGCGCGGTAGCGCAGCGGCTTGACGGCCACGTCCCAGGCGCCGTCGACCTCTGTCTCGTCCGCGAACTGGCGCTTGAAGTCGCCCACGCTCTTCAGCTGCGGCGCGCGTGCGGAGTCGACGCCCATGAGGTCGTACTGGGTCACGCCCTCGGCCTTCAGCACCCGCATCACGTGCCAGCGCAGCAGCATCACGGCGTTGGTGCCGCGCGCCTCGTGGTTCGCGCCGGCGTAGTAGCTCGTCGCCTTGCCGTCGTAGGTCGTGACGATCACCCAGGCGACCGCGCGGCCCGGCTCGGCGGGGGCGTCGTCCGTGCCGGAGTCGGTGCGACGCGCGACGAACACCCGCGCGTGCTCCCCGAGCGCTGCGACCATCGCGTAGTAGGTGTCGGCCTCGTAGATGCCGAAGTCGTCCCGCTCCGCGGTCTCCTCATAGATCGCGTAGAGCTCGCCGAAGGCCTCGCGGCTGAGCCCGGACTCGTCCGTCAGGTCGAAGTTCTCGTCCCGCAGCGCCTTGCGGATTCCCGTGCGACGGCGCTTGGCGAAGGACGCGAAGATGTCGTCCTCCTCGGGCGTCAGGTCGATGACGACGGTGCGGTCGTAGGTGACCGTCTGCAGCAGCTCGTGCAGATCCGAGGCGGGGTGGCGGGCGTGGAGGCGGACGAACACGATGTGCGGCGCCTCGGCACCGATGTAGGCACGGAGGGCGTCGCGCAGAGCGCGCTCGGCCTCGGGGGTCTGCTCGCCGATCCAGACGGGGCCATGCTTGGCCCACAGGTAGCGGAACCCGCGCCCGGTGTACTCGGTGAGGGCGATCACGGCCACCGGTTCGTCCCCGTCGAGGACTGCCAGCCGCCGCCAGAAGGCGCGCTCGGACACGGCCTCGTCGTAAGGGTCCCACGCCGGGGACTGCTCGATCGGCACGGGCTCCCCCGAGCCCGAAGCCAGTTCCAGGAAGCGGTCGTCGGAGACCTGCTCCACGCGCATCGGCCGTCTGTTGCTCACCCCACCCACGCTACCTGTGGACGACGATTCCCCTGCGACCCCCACGCACGGTATCCTTGTCGCTGGCCCTCTCGCCCCCTGGTGAGAGAGTCGCAGGCATCAACCCTCCTGCCACGGAACGTCCGTGGCCGCACAAGTCCAGAGGAGGTGGGTATTCGATGCGTCAGTACGAAATGATGGTCATTCTCGACCCAGAGGTTGACGAGCGGACGGTTCAGCCGTCGCTCGACAAGTACCTGAAGGTGATCACGGGAGACGACGGCACGATCGACAAGCTCGACATCTGGGGCCGACGTCGCCTGGCCTACCCGATCAAGAAGAAGAACGACGGCATCTACGCGGTGATCAACTTCACCTCGGAGTCCGCCACGGCCAAGGAGCTCGAGCGTCAGCTCGGCCTCAACGAGTCGATTCTTCGCACCAAGCTGCTGCGCCCCGACGCCAAGTAGCGACTCTCCCGACTGCAACCGCACACGACACGACACTTAAGGGATTCACATGGCAGGCGAGACTCCGATCACCATCGTGGGAAATCTGACGGGCGACCCGGAACTGCGATTCATTCAGTCCGGTGCAGCCGTCGCCAACTTCACGGTGGCGTCCACCCCGCGCACGTTCGATCGACAGACGAACGAGTTCAAAGACGGAGAAACCCTGTTCATGCGCTGCTCTCTGTGGCGCGAGGCCGCAGAGAATGTGGCCGAATCCCTCACGAAGGGCATGCGGGTCATCGTGACCGGCCGCCTGGTGTCGCGATCGTGGGAGGCAAACGGTGAGAAGCGCACTGTCAACGAGATCCAGGTCGACGAGGTCGGCCCGAGCCTGCGTTACGCCACCGCCAAGGTGACGCGCACGCAGCGCTCAGGAGGTTCTGGCGGCTCCGGCGGCCAGGGCGGATTCTCGGGTGGCGGTGGCGGCTCCGCGCCGGCAGGCGGCTCCTCGAACGACCCGTGGGCCACGGCCCCCGCGTCTGACGAGCCCCCGTTCTAAAGCACTGATCCACTTCAGGAGTACCACAATGCCCAAGCACGACATTCGCAAGCCCCGCAAGAAGGTGAACCCGCTCAAGGCCGCCAAGGTCAGCACCGTCGACTACAAGGACACGGCCCTGCTGCGCAAGTTCATCTCCGACCGCGGGAAGATCCGTTCGCGCCGCGTCACTGGCGTGTCGACCCAGGAGCAGCGCGAGATCGCGCGTGCCATCAAGGTCGCACGCGAGATGGCGCTGCTCCCCTACGCCGGCTCCGGCCGCTGATCGGGGGTCTGACATGGCAAAGCTCATTCTGACCCACGAGGTCTCCGGCCTCGGCATCGCCGGCGACGTCGTCGACGTCAAGGACGGCTACGCGCGCAACTTCCTGGTTCCCCGCAAGCTGGCCACACCGTGGTCCGCGGGTGCTGAGAAGCAGATCGACTCGATGCGCAAGGCGCGTCGCGACAAGGAGATCGCCAGCGTCGAGGAGGCCCAGGCGGCCCGTGACTCGCTGCAGGCGAACCCCGTCAAGGTCGAGGCCAAGGCAGGCGACTCCGGTCGTCTGTTCGGCGGTGTGACGCCGTCCGACGTCGCGGACGCCATCGGCGACCGCGCCAAGGTCGACAAGCGTCGCATCCACATCGGCCAGGCGATCAAGACGACCGGCACCTACTCCGTGCAGGTCACCCTGCACGACGAGGTGACGGCCAACGTCGAGCTCCAGGTCGTCGCAGCAAAGTAGTTCGCACCGCTGAGCAATCAGCACCGCGCCGGCCCCGGTCGGCAGTCCCCTCACGGGGGCTGCTGGCCGGGGCCTTTGCCGTTCCCTCGCCGCGCATTTCGGTCGCGATGAGCCGATGCACGGATCGGGCGCTCGCAAGGACCTGGCGGGTGTTCGGGGCCGGCCGAAGGGTTATCCACCAGGCAGGACGCTCGGGTGTGGAAAACGTCACTCCGACACGCCCACGCGCGACACGCCGACGACTTTTCTCCCGCTCTTTTCCCCAATGGCCCGGCAGGTTAGAGGCCTGGTAATAACCCGGCTTTGGACATAAGGGATCGTTCATCCACATGTTCGTCCACAGGGCGCCGCGCCAGTTGTCCACAAGTCGTCCACTGTGAGTACGGCGTGTCTCCACGGGTTGTCCACCGGTCGCGCGACGTGCGAGTTGTGCCGCCGCGCCGGGACTCATATCTTGGCGTGTCAGACCGACGAGGGACACTCGTAGCAATGACGCCGCCACAGTCGCGGCCCGGTATCAGCAGTGACAGGGAGACCCCAGACGCATGTCGGTTGATGAGCTCGAAGCGGCGTATGGCCCGGAGCGCCATACGTACGACCGTCTTCCGCCCCAGAACGTCGAGGCGGAGCAGAGCGTGATCGGCTCGATGCTGCTGTCCAAGGATGCGATGGCGGACGTCATCGAGTCCGTGCGGGGCGACGACTTCTACAAGCCGGCCCACGAGACCATCTTCGACATCGCGGTCAAGCTGTACAACTCCGGCGACCCCGTGGACGCCCTCACGGTGAGCGCCGAGCTGCAGCGCACCAACCAGCTGGGGCGCGTCGGCGGCGCGGAGTACCTCCACACACTGATCGCCGTCGTGCCGTCCGCCGCATCCGCCGGGTACTACGCCCGCCTGGTGCGCGAGCAGTCCATTCTGCGCAGGCTCGTCGAGGCAGGCACCCGCATCGCCGCGATGGGCTACGACTCCGACGGCGCCGAGGTCGACATGGTGGTCGATGGCGCGCAGGCGGAAATCTTCTCCGTCACCGAGCGGCGCAACTCCGAGGACTATCTCGCCATCGGCGATGTCATGGAGCAGACGCTCGAGCAGGTCGAGGCGTCCTCCAACCGCGATGGCCAGATGCTCGGCATCCCCACGGGGTTCCGCGACCTCGATGAGTTGACCGGCGGCTTCCAGGCGGGGCAGATGATCGTCCTCGCCGCTCGCCCCGCGATCGGAAAGTCGACGCTCGGCCTCGACATCGCGCGCTCGGCCTCCATCAAGCACGGCAAGCCGTCGGTGATCTTCTCGCTTGAGATGAGCCGCGAGGAGATCACCAAGCGCATGCTGTCCGCCGAGGCCGGGGTGAAGCTGTCCAAGCTCACCAAGGGTCCGATGGGCCCGAGCGACTGGGAGCGGCTCGCGCAGACCGCAGCGAAGGTGTCGAAGGCGCCGCTGTTCATTGACGACTCCCCCAATATGTCGCTCATGGAGATCCGCGCCAAGTGCCGCCGGCTCAAGCAGCAGCACGGTCTCGAGCTCGTCGTCGTGGACTACCTCCAACTGATGAGTTCAGGCCGCAAGGTCGAGTCGCGTCAGCAGGAGGTCTCCGAGTTCTCGCGCGCGCTCAAGCTGCTGTCGAAGGAGATTGAGGTCCCCGTGATCGCGATCTCGCAGCTGAACCGAGGTGCCGAGCAGCGCACGGAGAAGAAGCCGATGCTGTCGGACATGCGCGAGTCGGGCGCGATCGAGCAGGACGCCGACATCGTGATCCTGCTGCACCGTGACGACGCCTACGACCGCGACAACCGCCCGGGCGAGGCCGACTTCATCGTCGCGAAGCACCGCGCAGGACCCACCGACACCATCGCAGTCGCGTTCAAGAAGGACTACGCGCACTTCGCCGACATGGCGCCCGACCTCTAGGTCCGCCCGCCCGGCCCGGTCGCACGGACCCAACCGCCGCGTCGGCCGCTCCGAATGCCTGCCGTGGTGCGCGAGGACCGCTGCGCGCCAGCAGTGACGATCAAGCCGGCACCCGGAGGCGACCTTGACCCATTCCCGCACGGTGAGGCGCGCTGCGTGGGGCGCATCGGCCGCATTGCTCCTCGTCGGCTGCGCTGCTGGCGCAAGTGACCCGACCGCGCCGTCCACCGCTTCCCCGTCGATGACATCGTCGGCGCCCGTGCCTGAGGTCACCGCAACCGAAGCCGCGCCCGATGCCTCAGCGGCGGCCCCGGAGGTGCAGGTCGAGGTGCCCGAGGCGCTGCAGTTCGAGGCGGCCCTGCTGGCGGACGGCGAGGTCTTCGACGGCGCGTCGCTCGCGGGGCAGGATGCGTTGATCTGGATCTGGGCATCCTGGTGCCCCGTGTGCCAGGCGGAGGCGCCGGACGTCGCGGCGGCGGCGGCCGAGCTGCCTGAGGGCGTCGCGATCTACGGTCTGCCTGGCAAGGCCGATGCGGCCTCGTCGCAGGCCTTCGTCGAGGACTACGGGCTCGGCGGCTTCCCGCACATCTTCAGCGAGGACGGGAGCCTGTGGGAGAACTTCGGGGTCTCGTACCAGCCGGCGCTCGTGATGATCGGTGACGACGGCTCGATCGAGACGATCGCCGGCTCCATGAGCAAGCAGGACATCATCGCCGCCGCCGCAGAGCTCGCGGCAGAGTAGCGACAGGGAACCAGGGAGGGTGTCATGAACACAGCGACGCGATGGGCCATCGGAGCCGTGGGCCTGGGAGTGCTGCTCGCGGGGTGTGCGAGCAGTCCGGGTGACATCGCACCGAGCGAGCCCGGGACGTCGACGACCACCTCGGCCCCTGCGACGAGTGCCTCGGCCGAACCGGAGAGCCCGTTCGCCTTTGAAGCGGCGACGGTGGCCGGGGGGACCGTGGATGGAGAGACGCTCCGCGGTCACGACGTGATCCTGTGGTTCTGGGCGCCGTGGTGCCCCACCTGCATGGTCGAGGGCAAGGAGCACGTGGCGGACGCGATCGCGCGGATGCCCGAGGGGGTCGAGTTCGTGGGCGTCGCGGGACGCAGCGACGACTTCGCGGCCATGGAGGAGTTCCTCGAGTGGACCGGGACCGGCGACGCCACGCATGTCGCGGACGTGGACGGCGCGATCTGGGAGGCGTTCGGCGTGCTCCAGCAGCCCGCGTTCCTGTTCGTCAACGACGACGGCACCGGAACCCGTGCGGGATCGGGCCTGAGCGCGGAGGACATCGTCGAGCGGGCTGAGGAGCTCGCGAGCAGCTAGCGCTGCGGGTGTGGCGCGAGGCGCATCGCGTTACTTGTGCCGGCTCGCGCGGCGCACGTAGTCGAGCGTGGCGGAGTCGGCCACGGTGAACGCCGCTGCGGATGGGACCGCCGGTGGACCGCCCACCTCATCGGCCTGCGGCCGTGGGTCGCCGTGGCGACCGCCACGCCTGGCCGCGATCAGAATCGCCGTAGCCGTGAGCGCCACGATCGCGACGAAGGCCACCAGCACCGCGGTCCCCCACGACTCGATCCACGCGGATACCCCTGACTGCCATTGGGCGGTTGTGGTGAGCACGGGGTTCAACGTGTCGATGTCGTAGCGGAGCAGCACCTCGGCGAGGCCGAAGACCAGCACGTAGAGGCCAGCCAGCACCATGAGCCCGCCACCGACGCGCATGAGCAGTGGGGTGTGGCGCCGCATGGCGGCGGCCGCGGCCGAGCCCGCGACGGCGGCGACCATCGAGATCGCGAGCACTGACGCGCCCATGCCCGCGCCGTAGATCAGGAACGGGGCGACGGCGCCCACGGGGCCGGTGGCGGCGAGCGCGTGCGCCACCACCGCGAGGAACAGCCCGATGGTGCAGCTGAGTGACGCGACCGCGAACGATGCCCCGTAGCCCACCTGCGACCAGAACGCGCGTCGCGGAGGGCCGCCGGAGACGCGCAAGCCTGGTCCGCGCAGCTGGCCGCCTCGCAGCATCACGATGCCGAGCCAGACCAGGATGGCGCCGATGGCCACGGTCACGTACGACACGTACGGCAGCACCGACCCCTGGAGTCCCAGGTTCACGGCGCCGAAGAGCAGGCCGAAGCCGGTGAACACCACCATGAACCCGAGCGTCATCGCAAGCCCGAATCCCACCGCCCGACGGAGCGCGACCGCGCGGGTGACGCCCGCATCGGCGCTGCCGGTGACGATCACGGTGATGTAGGCCGGGAGCAGGGCGAAGCCGCACGGGTTGAACGCGGCGACCGCGCCAAGCAGCAGCACATAGGCGGCGACGGTGGCGTCGAGCATAGGCCCTCCTCTGGGGCGAGTGTAGGGCGGCGGGGTGCGCCTGCAGTCGATTCGGTGCGGCGGCGGTCGCGGACGGGTCGGCACCCTAGGCTAACCGCGACTGGTAATCATTATCAAGTAGCGCTACAGTCACCGGTGGGCGCGTCGCAGCGCCCGACCGGCGCTCGCCGCCGGCCCCGATCCCCCACACGAAAGGTCGGCCCCACGAGGGCCAGGTTCTTCATGAGCACGACAGCTCACACCGCGCGAGCGGCCACGCTGGCAGGGGGCGCCGCGCTGGCGCTGCTCCTGTCCGCATGCGCCGCGGACCCCGGCACCGCCGCATCGGCCTCTTCGAGCGCCGCGCCGGGCGCGACTCAGGACGCGCACGATGACCCTCACGACGGAGAGGGTGCCGCGACGCAGCAGTCCTCTGCCACGCCCCGACTGGCCGTGACGTATGACGGCGGGGTCGCGGTCATCGACGCCGCCACCCTTGAGCTGGTGTCGGAGCTCGAGCTCGGGGGCTTCAACCGCATCAATGCCGCGGGTGACGGCAGGCATGTCGCCGTCGCCACCAACGGAGGCTGGGCGGTCCTGGACGCTGGCACCTGGAGCGAGGCGCACGGGGACCACGCGCACTACTACACGGCCGCACCGGTCCTCCATGAGGTGCTCGTCGAAGCCGAGCTGCCGGCGCACGTGGTGGTCCACGACGGGCTGACGTCGCTGTTCGACGACGGCACTGGTGACGTGACCGTGGTCGAGACCGGCGAGTGGACCGAGATGGTCGAGCACGGCGACGTGCACGCGTGGCGCGAGTACGCCACCGGCGCAGCGCACCATGGCGTCGCGGCAGCGGCGGCCGACGGCACGATGCTCGTCACCGAGGGCACGGAGGACGACGGCGTGAGCAGCGTCGGCATTCTGGACGCCGAGGACGAGGTCATCGTCTCCAGCGACGAATGCCCTGGACTGCACGGCGAGACCGCGTTCACGGGCGCATCCGGCGACGAGTACATGATGACGGGCTGCCACGACGGCGCCCTCGTGTTCCATGGCGACCACGCCCACAAGATCGCGGCGCCTGACGAGTTCGGGCGCATCGGCAACGCGTTCTCGTTCGATGGCTCCGACATCGTGCTCGGTGACTACAAGACCGACCCCGAGGGCGGCATCGGCCTCACGCAGGCGACGCTGATCGACGTCGAGAGCGAGTCCATCACCGTGATCGATCCATTCGATGGGGCCGATGCGCAGTACACCTGGCGCGGTCTCGCTCGCGGGGCTGAGGGCGAGGCCCTGGCGCTCGGCACCGACGGCGCGCTGCGCGTTATCGACCCGGCCACCGGCGACGTCGTGCGCAGCATCGACGTGATCGACGGGTGGGAGGTGCCCGAGGAGTGGCAGACCGCGCACCCGGCGCTGACCGTGCTCGAGGGCATGGCCTACGTGACCGATCCGGCGAACGGTGCCATCCACGCAGTCGACTACGTGAGCGGCGAGGTGTGGAAGTCCGCTGAGATCGGCGTCGAGATCAACGAGATCGTGGGCGTCACCGGCTGACGTCGCGGTCATCGCGTTCGGGGCCCGGTCCTGCTGCCATGCGTGGCGGGGCCGGGCCCTTCCGCGTGAGGGCGCCGTGCGCACGACGACTACGCCGGAGGCGAGTGGCGAGATCGGCCCGAGTTCAGAGGTCGACGTCGGGGATGTGGGACTTCAGGAAGGCGGTCACCGCGGCTACGGTATCGACGCCCTCTCGGTCGTAGAGCCACTGGATGCGAAGGCCCTGGATCAGCGCGATCGTCGAGGTGGCCAGGAGCGCGGTGTCGGCGTCCGGCCGCAGGTGCCCGGATCGCCGCAGGCCGTCATACACCCGCACGTAGAAGCCTCGCGAATCAGCGAATCGCGTGGCGAGGTAGCCATGCGCTGGGTGCTCCGGCGACGTGGCCTCGCCCGCGATGACCGCATCCAGCTCGACGAGGCTGATGGTTTCGTCTCTCTTCACCAAAGCGTCGGTGAGGTCGCGAAGCACCCTGAGCGGATCCGCTGACGCTTCGAGGGCGTGGTGTTCGCTCAGATACTGGGCGGACTCGCGATCCCCGTACTCGAGAGCGGCGACGAGCAGGCTCAGCTTGGTGGGGAAATGGTGCAGGAGCCCCGTGTGACTGATGCCGGCGCTGCGGGCGACGTCGGCCATGGTCGCCCCGTGATAGCCCGCCGCCGTGAACACCTCGATGCAGGCCTTGACGATCCGCTGTTTGACCTGGGCGGACTTCGCGTAGGGGCCTCGCCCCGACTCCGTCTGACGCTCTGTGCCCACGGCCATGACTCTACCTCTGTGAAAATAGTGACGGCTTGCTAAGTTCGTGTTAGCGTGTGGCTGCGCCAATGCAGCGCACCCGTCGATCATCAGGAGTCGTGAATGTCAGCACCACTTGCAGGAAAGGTCGCCGTCGTGACCGGCTCGGGTCAAGGGATCGGGCGCGACATCGCCCTGTGCATGGCAGAGGCCGGTGCGGGGGTCATCACCAACAACCGCAAGCCGGGGTCGTCGCTCGACGCCTTCGAGAAGACGACGTTGTCGTTCAGCGACGAGGAGCGCGAGGCCTTGGAGAACGTGTCGGGTGACGCTCAGACCACCGCGGACGAGATCCTCAGGCGAGGCGGCGAGGCGGTGCCGTTCTTCGGCGACGTGGGCGACTTCGAGGTCGCCAGGCGCATGGTCGAGACCGCCATCGAGACCTTCGGTCGAGTCGACATCGTCGTCAACAATGCCTCCTCGAACTGGGTCGGGAACTTCATGGACATGGACGAGGACCTGTGGGACGTCAGCGTCGTGTCCAAGCTCAAGGGCGCCTTCAATCTGATGCACCACAGCCTTCCGCACATGAAGCGCCAGGGCTACGGGCGCATCCTGAACTCGTCCTCCGATGCGTTCCTCGGCCTCGAGGGGTACGCGGCGTACGGCGCGGCGAATGCCGGCCTGGTCGCGCTCACCAAGGGCGCGGCGCAGGACGTCCGCGCCCACGGCATCACCGTGAACGCCTACACGCCGCTCGCCAAGACGCGGGCCTGGTACAACGCTGCCGCGACCTACCGCCTGCAGGGAGTCCCGGCCGAGGCGGTCGAGGCCGCAGCCCCTGCCGCGATGAAGCGCACCGCCGAGGGCATGGTTCCGTTCCTGGCCTACCTGGGCTCCGACGACGCCGCAGATATCACCGGCCACCTGTTCAGGCTCGCGGCCGACGGCGAGATCGGCCTCTGGTCCACTCCCGAGGTGGTCACCAGCATCCGCACGGACGCCGAGGCCTGGAGCATGAGCGAACTGAGGGCTCGGGTTCCCAATGAGCTGCTCAAGGACGTCGTCGGGGCGTCGACCAGCCTGCCGGTGGGCCAACGGGACTCGCAGTCCTGACCCCCGCGAACACCACCCCGGAACATTCACCGCACATCACACGAGGAGAACACGCATGGGAAAGCTCGACGGCAAGGTAGTCCTGATCACGGGGTGCTCCACGGGGCTCGGAAAGCAGCAGGCGATCCGCTTGGCTGAAGAGGGAGCGTCTCTCGCGATCTGCGCTCGCAACGAAGAGAAGCTGCACGTGACCAAGGAGATCTGCGAGGAGCGCGGAGCCGAGGTGCTGGCGATGCAGGTCGACATCATGGACTACGACCGCCTGGTGGCATTTGTCGAGGCGACGGCTGAGACGTTTGGACGGATCGACGTGCTCGTCAACAACGCGCACACCATCACGGTGCCCGCGCCCTTCCTCGACAAGACCATCGAGGACCTGGATCTGGAGATGCGTAGCTCCGTGTACGCGTACTGGCACCTGATGCAGCTGTGCTTCCCGCATATGCGTGAGCGCGAGGGCGCCGGCACATCGATCATCAATTTCGCCTCGGAGGCGGGGGTCATGGGTGACTCGCTGTACGCGCCTTACGCCGCGTCGAAGGAGGCCGTGCGTGGGCTGTCGCGTGTGGTGGCACGCGAGTGGGGGCAGTACAACATTCGCGTGAATACCCTCTGCCCCAACGGAATGACGGACAGCATCTCGGGCGGCATCGACTGGATGCCAAAGGAGACCCGCGAACACATCGAGCACATGTTCGTGAACAACCCGTTCGGTCGCGTTGGCGACCCCTACGTCGACGTAGCGCCAGTGACGGTGTTCCTTGCGTCGGACGACAGTCGCTGGATCACGGGCCAGAACATCCACGCAGACGGCGGCAGCCTGATCAACGCCTGAGGTCCCGTGTGGGAGCCGGGAACGAGTCAGGCGGATTCGCGCGCGATGATGTCGAGGTTCAGGGTGCCCTGAGGGGCGGTGCGCTCAGCGCGGTCGAGCCTCTCGAGAATGCCTTGGGTCGACACCGCGATGACCTGTGCCACGTCGTAGCTGATCGTTGTGAGGGGTGGTGTCGTGAACTGGGACAACGGGGTGTTGTCCATCCCGATGAAAGCGATGTCGCCCGGAATCGACCAGCCGCGCACCGCCGCTGCATGCATGAGGGCGGCCGCAATGTCGTCGTTGTAGCAGGCGACCGCATGGCCCGGCGCACCCAACTCATCCAGCGCGGCACTTGCCTGTTCGAGGGACAGATCGAGGTTGATGACCTGAGGGCGGTCCAGGCCCCGGGCAAGGCACTCCTTGACGAACGCCCGCTCGCGAGGTGCGCCGAAAGGATCTGCCCGTGAATCGCGCAGATGTGCATATGCGAGCGATCGGTGGCCCTTCTCGATCAGGTAGCGGGCCTGGAGGGCTCCTACCTGAGCGTTGATATCGGAACCCTCGCTGAGGTCGGGTTCGATGACGTCGACTCCGCGCGCGACGAGCGACTCCCGCTGTGCCTCGGGCATCGGCGTCATGGTCAGCAGCGCCCGGGGCTTGAGGCCGATTGCGAGGCGCTCGAGTGACTCGGGACTATCGCTAGAGAAGCGCAGCAGTAGCGAGAGGCCCCGCCGAGCCAGTTCGACGGTGAGCGCCTCGTAGTTGTTCTGCAGGTTGCCGCCGAAGGTGGTGTTGGGGATCAAGGCGATCACGATGTCGCTCGAGCCCCGAGCAAGCGTGCGACCGGCCGTCGACGGCAGATAGCCGAGGTCGGCAACGGCCTGCGCGACGCGCGCCCGAGTCTCCTCAGTGAACAGCTCCGCGCGCCCGTTGAGGATTTGGCTCACGGTGGAGCGTGACACCCCTGCGCGCTCGGCGACGTCCTTGCTCGTGGCGATCATGCGGGGAGCCTCCTTGGCCTCATCATGGCCAAACCTTAGCCGATTTGACGCCCGTCAATCGGCGAGGAATACTATTGACGCGCGACAATGAGCGTCGCAACGACAACGATGTTGAAGGAGCCTGGTGTGCCAACGACCACTCTGAATGACGGCTGGGCCGTCCGGGACAAGGTGAGCGCGTTCGCTGAGCTCGGCGGGGCGAAGGCCGAGTGGGTCGATGTGACACTCCCGCACGACGCGCTGTTCGACCGTCCGCGGAGCGAGGACGCGCCCGGTGGCGCAGCGACCGGCTACTTCCCGAGTGGAGCGTTCGAGTACCGTCGCGAGCTGGTGTTGTCGAATGAGGACCGCGGCAAGCTCGTGGTCCTTGAGTTCGACGGCGTCTATCGCGATGCCATGGTCTACGTCAACGGTGCCCTTGCTGGCCAGCACGCCTTCGGGTACTCCCGCTTCGCGGTGCGCATCGACCCTTACCTGCGCGTCGGAGAGGCCAATGAGATCCGCGTCACCTGCCGCGCACACCAGGACAGCCGCTGGTACACCGGCGCCGGCATCTATCGGGACGTCCACCTCACCGTCAAACAGCTGGTGCACTTGGCCGTCAGCAGCGTCCAGGTCTCGACCCTTCGCATCGACGACGAGGCCGCCACCGTCGAGGTGAAGGCGGAGGTCGCCAACCTCAGCAACGAGACCGCCACGGTGACGGTCGCAAGTGCGATCCGCACCGAGGGCGCGGGCGTCGTCGCACAGGACCGCTCGCCGGTCACCGTCCTGCCGGGCGCCACCGCGGTGCTCCGTCACCGAGTACTGGTGGAGCAGCCCGCGCTGTGGGACGTGGATTCCCCCGCGCTCCACACGGCGTCCCTCACGGTGATGCATGACGACATCGTGGTCGATGAGGAGGAGGTTGCGTTCGGCATTCGCTCGCTCGACGTCGACTCCCGCCGCGGCTTCCGGCTCAACGGTCAGCCACTCAAGCTCCGAGGCGCGAGCGTGCACCACGACAACGGGCCGCTGGGCGCGGTGTCGGTCCGTGCCGCTGAGGAGCGGCGAGTCCGCCTCCTCAAGGAGGCGGGCTTCAACGCGATCCGCAGTTCTCACAACCCCGCGAGCACGGCCCTCCTCGAGGCGTGCGATCGGATCGGCATGCTCGTCGTGGACGAGGCCTTCGACATGTGGACGTCCAACAAGACTGACTTCGATTACGCCTCCGACTTCTCCCAGTGGTGGGAGCGCGACCTCGAGGCGCTGGTCCGCAAAGACATCAACCACCCGAGCGTGATCATGTATTCGATCGGCAACGAGATCCCTGAGACCGGCACTCCCGCTGGCGGTGTGTGGAGCAGGCGACTCGCGGAGAAGCTCCGCGATCTGGACCCGGCCCGTCCCGTCACGAACGGCATCAACGGCTTCGTCTCGACCCTCGACGTAGTGATCGCCGGAATGCGCCAGGCCCAGGCGCAGGCGCAATCGCAGGCGTCCCCCGAGTCTGCAGGTGGCGTCAACGGCATGATGACCTCGGTCGGCGCCATGATGAACCAGATCGCGGCCTCCGACGTCGTGACTGAGCGCACGGCCGAGTCCTTCTCCGTCCTCGACGTTGCGGGGCTCAACTACGGCGATGCTCGATACGAGATGGATAAGTCGCTCTTCCCCCACCGGGTGATCCTCGGCACGGAGTCCTTCCCTGCGCAGATCGCGGCGATCTGGGAGCTCGTCACCGCCAATGACCACGTGGTCGGCGACTTCACCTGGACCGGCTGGGACTACCTGGGCGAGTCCGGCCTGGGATCAGTTGTCTATGCGGAGGGCGATGAGCCCGGGGCACTCTCGGTCGCGCAGCCCTTCCCTTGGCTCACCGCCTGGTGCGGCGACATCGACATCACCGGCCGACGGCGGCCCGCGTCCTACTACCGAGAGATCGTCTTCGGACTGCGTACGGAGCCCTACATCGCGGTCCGCAGGCCCGAGCGGAACGGTCAGACCCCGCTCGCGACCCCGTGGGCATGGTCGGACGTGGTCGGCAGCTGGAACTGGCCTGATCGCGTAGGGGAGACCGTCGCGGTGGAGGTGTACGCCGCAGCCGACGAGGTGGAGCTGCTCCTGAACGGTTCCAGCGTCGGCCGAGCCGAGGTCGGCGCGGAGTTCGCGTTCCGCGCGGACTTCCAGGTGGCCTACGCTCCCGGTCAGCTCGTCGCAGTTGCGTATGCCGCGGGCACGGAGGTGGGGCGCACGGATCTCGTGTCGGGCGCGGACCGCGTCGAACTCGAACTGGACGCTGATCGGCTCGAGCTGGACCGGGCCCGACGGGACCTCGCGTTCATCGACATCTCGGTGACCGATGGCGAAGGGGTGGCGCACAACGGCCGCGACCGCGAGGTCACGGTCACCGTCACCGGCGGTGACCTGGTCGCTCTGGGCAGTGCGGCACCGGCCACCCAGGAGGGCTTCTTCGGGCCGAGCCGCACCACCTTCGACGGCCGCGCGCTCGCGATCGTGTCTCCCGGAGACGCCGACGAGATCCAGGTGCTGGTGGAGGCGGACGGGTGCGAACCGCGCCGACTCACGTTGCGCGTCGCGACCAATGCCGCCGACGCGCCGCACGCCCAGGCGACCTTCGCGTCATGACCTCACTTTCACACCCTTGGAGCTGACATGACCACGACCCCCCGCAAGTCGAGCGCGCTGACGCTCGAGCAGAAGGCGTCACTGCTGACAGGCGCAACGTTCTGGTCCACGGCGGCGATCCCGGAGCACGACATCGAGGCAGTCACGATGTCTGACGGCCCCCATGGCGTGCGCCGACAGCTGCACGGAACCGACCACCTCGGCCTGCACCATTCCGAGCCGGCGACCTGCTTCCCACCCGCCGTCGCTGTCGGTTCCAGCTGGAGCCGCGACGTGGCCGCGCGAGTCGGCGAGGCGCTTGCGAAGGAAGCCCGCGCGCTCGGCGTCGACATCCTGCTAGGCCCCGGAGTCAACATCAAGCGGTCTCCACTTGGCGGACGCAACTTCGAGTACTACTCGGAGGACCCGCTGCTAACGGGTGAACTCGCGGTGTCGTACATCCGTGCGCTCCAGGACGGTGGCGTCGGAGCCTCGGTCAAGCACTTTGCGGCAAACGACCAGGAGACCGAGCGCATGGTCATCAGTTCCGAGGTTGACGACCGCACCCTGCGCGAGATCCACCTGTCCGCGTTTGAACGCGTGGTCAAGGACGCCGCGCCCGCGACCGTCATGTGCTCCTACAACAAGATCAACGGCACGCACTCGGCCGAGAATCGGTGGCTGCTCACTGACGTGCTACGCACCGAGTGGGGTTTCGCAGGCGCGGTGGTCTCCGACTGGGGTGCCGTGCGCACCCGCCCCGCGGCCGTCAGCGCGGGGCTCGACTTGGCGATGCCGGGACCCGGCCAGTACCTCACGCAGAGCGTGATCGACGCGGTCAAGGTCGGGACGGTCGACATCACTGCCGTCGACGAAAGCGTTGAGCGGATCCTCGCTCTTTCGGCCTTCGGTGGCGGTGCGTCCGGACAGGTCGACCACGACGCTCACCACGACCTCGCACGCGAACTCGCGGCGGAGTGCGCGGTGCTCCTCAAGAACGATGGCGACACCCTCCCTCTTGCGCCTGACACCTCGGTACTCGTGGTCGGCGAGTTCGCCACCGCGCCACGCTTCCAGGGCGGCGGCAGTTCCTACGTCAACGCGACCCGCGTCGACGTCCCGCTGGACCACATTCGCGATCACGGCGCTCAGCGGAACGTCACCGTCAGGGCCCTCACCTCGTCCGGGCAGACGAACGCCAACCCCAGCGACCTGCGAAGCGCCGCCGTCGAGGCGGCACGCACCGTCGACGTGGCAATACTGTTCGCCGGGAACCCCGAGTCCGAGGAGTCGGAGGGATTCGATCGCGAGCGGCTCGAGCTGCCCAGCGAACAGATCGAGCTGATCCGCGCGGTGGCCGAGGCCGCTCCGCGGACGATCGTGGTGCTCGCCAACGGCGGCGTGGTGTCGATGGAGGAGTGGCACGACGACGTCGACGCGATCCTCGAAGGCTTCTTGCTCGGCCAGGGTGGCGGACACGCACTCGCGGACCTGCTCTTCGGCGTCGCAAACCCGTCAGGCCACCTCGCGGAGACCATCCCGCGCCGCCTCAAGGACACGCCCACCTACCTTTCTTTCCCCGGCGAGCAGGGCCGGGTGCGCTACACCGAGGGCGTGATGGTGGGGTATCGCTACTACGAGACGGTCGATGCGCCGGTGCGGTATCCGTTCGGCCACGGCCTCAGTTACACCACTTTCGAGGCCTCCGACCTGACGGTGAAGGCCACGGGCGCCGATACGGTCGCGGTGAGCTTTGACGTCACGAACACGGGCAGCCGCGCGGGGCACTACGTCGCGCAGGCCTACCTCTCCACCGACGCGGGCCCCGTGCGACGCGCGGAACGCGCCCTGGCCGGATTCGACAAGGTCTATCTGGAGTCGCACGAGACACGGAGGATCGAGCTCGTTCTCGATCGGCGCGTCCTCGCCTACTGGGACACCCCGCTGTCGCGGTGGGTGGTGGCTCCCGGTCGCTATGCGGTGCAGGTCGCGGAGAACGCCTCCACCCCGGTCCTCGAAGGTGCAGTCGACCTGGACGGCGACAACCTCGCCCCCGTGCTCTCGCTCCAGTCGTCTGTGGCGGAGTGGGTAGCGCATCCCTTGTCCGGACCTGCACTGCGCGAACGACTCGAGCCCCTGATGGCACAGTCCGGGCAGAACATCGACGACGGCTCTGCCAACACGGCCGCGATGCTCGAGATGCCGATGAACCAGATCCTCAGCATCCTCGGCGGCGCGATCGACGGCGACTGGCTGCTGTCCCTGCTGTCGCAAGGCGACAGCGAAGGCCAGCCCGCCCTCCAAGCCGGAACTCACTCGTGAAGGAGACGGACATGACCGGCCGCAACCGCATCGGCGCTTTCACCTGCAACCCGGTGGACCTGAGCTATCGCTTCCAGGATCTCCGTCCCGCGGGGGGTGAGCGCACGGTGCACCGCGAAGCCGCCGACCCGTCGGTCGTTCGGTACCGCGGCCGCTACCTCATGTTCGCGTCCATGACCGCGGGCTTCTGGCACTCGACGGACCTGAGCAACTGGACCTACCAGCCCTCGGAGAACCTTCCCGCGTTCGACTATGCGCCCGATGTTCGCGAGGTCGACGGCACGCTGGTGATCTCGGCTTCCCGCACGACCGAGAGTCCGTTCTTCCGCAGCGTCGACCCGCTGAGTGACGACTTCGTGCAGATCAACGACGGCTTCGTGTTCTGGGACCCGCACGTGTTCCAGGACGAGGACGGTGCGACCTACTTCTACTGGGGCTGTTCCAACAAGGAGCCCATCGCGGGCGTGCGCGTCGATCCCGTGACGTTCGATGTCATCGGCGAGCAGGTGCCTCTCATCACCGGAGTGCCCGACCGCCACGGTTGGGAGCAGATCGGTGAGAACTACGTGAAGGCGGAGCCGAAGACCGAGCGGGAGCGCATGATCGCCGAGTACTTGGGCGACGCCCCGTTCATCGAAGGCGCGTGGATGACGCGCATCGGCGACGACTACTACCTGCAGTACGCGGGCCCCGGCACCGAGTGGAACACCTACGCCGACGGATATTACGTGGGCAAGTCGCCGCTCGGGCCCTTCGAGTATTCGCCTCACAGCCCGTTCTCGTCGAAGCCGGGCGGATTCATCACCGGCGCCGGACACGGCAGCACCTTCCAGGACGAGCACGGCAACTGGTGGCACGCCTCCACGATGCGGATCTCGGTGCACCACGCATTCGAGCGGCGGATCGGCATCTTCCCCGCAGGCTTCGACGCCGACGGGGCGCTGTTCTGCAACCAGAACTTCGCGGACTACCCCACGGTCGTGCCGGACGGCCCCTTCGACCCGTGGAAGGACGCCTTCGCCGGCTGGATGCTGCAGTCGTACCGGGCCTCCGCCACCGCATCGTCCGCCCTCCCAGGGCACGAACCCGCGCTCGCGGTCGACGAGGATGTCCGTCGCTGGTGGGTCGCCGAGGGTGACGAGCCCGGCGAGTGGTTGCAGCTGGACTTCTCCTCCGTCAGGACGCTCCACGCGATCCAGGTCAACTTCGCTGATCACGAACTGGCAGCGGTGGCGCCCGAGACCACCCACGGGCAGCAGTCCCCCGGCGAGTACCGGGCGATCTACCCCGGCACCATGCCCACGGAGTACGTGGTCGAGGCATCTCGCGACGGCAGGACCTGGGAGACGGTGGTCGACAACCGCGGCCAGGAGGCGGAGACGCCGCACGGATTCGTCGTGCTCGACGCGCCCGTGCGCGCGCGGTACGTGCGTCTCACGTCCTATGCGACGCCCTTCGGTGCCGCTGTCGCTGTCAGCGGGCTCCGGGTATTCGGGCTCGGGGATGGCGCCCCGCCCCCGGCCGTGACGCCGCGCGCGGTGCGGACGAGCGAACGTTCCGCCGACCTGGGCTGGGACACCGCCGCATCGGCCCAGGGGTACAACATCCGCTACGGCATCGCGCCCGACAAGCTGTATCACTCCTGGCTCGTATACGACCAGACGGATCTCATTCTGCCCAGCCTCAACGCGGGCCACGACTACTGGGTCGCGATCGACGCGTTCAACGAGAACGGCATCACCGCCGGAGAGCCGGTGCTCATCAGCGCCGACCCCTCATGACGAGCAAGGAGCAACACGCCATGTCAGCAGATTTCCCATCAGACTTCATGTGGGGCGCATCGACCTCGCCGCACCAGGTGGAAGGCAACAACGTCGCCAGCGACTGGTGGGCACGCGAGGGCGCTGTCCCGGGCATGCAGCTGAGTGGCGACGCCAATGACAGTTACCACCGGTACCGCGAGGACATGACGCTGCTCGCCGACGCGGGCCTCAAGGCTTATCGGTTCGGCATCGAGTGGGCCCGCATCGAGCCCAAGCAGGGCGCCTTCTCACATGCGGAGCTCGCGCACTACCGGCGCATGATCGACACCGCGATCGACCTGGGCATCGAGCCGGTCATCACGCTCCACCACTTCAGCTCGCCGCTGTGGCTTTCCGAGCAAGGCGGCTGGGCGACGTCAGAGGTGGCCGAGCACTTCGGCCGTTACGTCGAGAAGGCGGCGTCGATCCTTGACGGAGTCCGCCACGTCATCACCGTCAACGAGCCGAACATGCTGGCAATGATGGTGAGCCTTGAGACGGCGGCGCGCAACGGGGAGCTCGGCGACTGGCAGAGCCCCACGGTCGAGTCGTCCGGCGATGAGGAGTGGACCCAGCCTCCCCTTCCGGTGCCAACTCCGGCGGATGCACAGCCCATGATCGACGCGCATCACGCGGCACGCGCGATCCTTCGTGACCGCACCGACGCCGCCATCGGCTGGAGCATCGCCAACCAGGCCTTCACCGCCGCCCCGGGAGGCGAGGAGAAGCTCCGTGAGGTGCGGTGGAACTTCGAGGACCTCTATCTCGAGGAGACCAAGGACGACGACTTCGTGGGCGTGCAGTCATACACGTCCCAGCAGGTGGACGCCGATGGCCTGGTGCCTCACCCCGACCTCCCCGACAACACCATGATCGGGACGGCCTATAGGCCCGATGCGCTCTCACTGGCCGTACGCCACGTCGCCGAGGTCACCGGCAAGCCCATCCTGGTGACCGAGAACGGCATCGCGACTGCCGATGACGAGCAGCGGATCGGGTACACCCGGGAGGCGCTGCTGGGACTGGCCGCGACCATCGAGGATGGCGTGGATGTGCGCGGCTACCTGCACTGGAGCCTTCTGGACAACTACGAGTGGGGCCACTGGGAGCCGACGTTCGGGCTCGTCGCAGTGGATCGCGTGACGTTCGAGCGTCGACCCAAGCCGAGCCTTGCGTGGCTGGGCGAGGTCGCGCGCTCGAACGGTGCGAGCCTCACCGAGTAGCGAGCGCGCCCGGGCCTGCACCTACCAGAGGGAGCCGGTGACCGCCTGGGTCGCGCGGTTGCCGCCATCCGTGGGCAGGTCTGCGCCGGTGATGTACGAAGCCGCGGCGCTGTTCAGGAACAGCAGTGGCCCCACCTGCTCGTCCACTGCGGACCGGCGCCCGCTCGGGCGCTCCACAGCGGCGAGGAGTTCGGCGGGAAGGGCCAGTGCCGTGGCCTCGAGCAGGGGCGTCTCGACTGCTCCCGGACTGGTGCAGTTGATGCGGACTCCGCGTCCCGCGAGGGGTTCCGCGCTGTTGAGGGTCCACAGGATGGTCGCTTCCTTGCTGAACGGATAGCCGTGTCCCGCCCGCTCCTCGTTCGCGGCGTACCACTCGGCACCGCCCTCGTAGTCCGTGACGGCAAGGAACTCCTGCAGCATCGCCAGGTTGCGGCGCCAGCCGGACCCGTTGCTGGACGCGACGCTAGCAATGGCGCCGCCGGCGCCAATGGACTCGAGGATCCGGTCAGTGAGCATGCGCGGGCCGAGGAAGTTCACGCGCATGAGATCGATCGACGGCAGCAGCGGTGGCGCGCCAGCACAGTTGAACAGTGCGTCGACGTCGCCACCGACGGCCTCCGCGGCCGCGTCGATCGAGTCCGGCGAGGCAAGGTCGAGTTGGACGAACGCGTCAACGGGCAGGTCCGTCTCGCGCCGGCTCATGCCGATCACCTGGGCGCCGTAGCCCAGCAGTGCGGCGGTGGTCGCCCTCCCGATCCCGGAGGAGCACCCCGTCACGACCACGCGCTTGTCCTTGTATTCAGTGAAGTCCATGACCGTCCCTTCTGGCCGGGCGGGGCGCCCGACATCGTGTCTGTCTCGGACTATAGCCGCGGAAATTGACGCGTGTCACCTTGGAGCGAATCGCCCGCTGGACACGGGAGCCAATGGTCGTCTACCATCAGTTGACGCGTGACAATCAGACGTTGACGCGTGACAGTATCGCTGGAAGTAGTGATGCGCAACGGGCCGCCGCTGGGGGGCCCGCAATTGGCGCGGCGAGTGAGCCGTGGCACAGACAAAGGAGTCCTGATGCACCAGAGAAATGCCCTCCGGCTCGCGGCGGCTGCTGTAGCAGCGTCGCTCGCCTTGGCCGCGTGTTCAAGCGACAGCGGCACCAGCGAGAATGGTGCGACCGGCGACCCCGCCGCACCGACCAAGCAAGAGCTGAACCTGTCCGTCCAGGCCCCGACCGCCGATCTCTCCGTCGGCAACTTCACCGGCGGCGACACCACGATCTATCTGGGTGTGTACGACCGACTCGTCACCCAGGGACTCGCCGGCGAGCTGATTCCGTCGATCGCCGAATCGTGGGAGATGTCCGACGACGGGCTCACACTCACCTTCTACATCCGCCAGGGCCAGGCGTTCACTAACGACGAGCCTCTCGATGCAGCCGCCGTGGCCGCTTCTCTGGAAGCGTCCCGAGTCGGCCCCGGCAGCGCGGGCCAGCTCGCCACCATCGAGTCGGTCGAGACCCCCGATGAGACGACCGTGGTGCTCAACCTGTCACGCCCCGACGCCGCGCTGATCTACCAGCTGGCTGGAACGCCGGGCGTCATCTCCGCGCCCAGCCTGCTCGGAACCGATGAGGCGAAGCTGAATCCCGTGGGTTCGGGCCCCTATGTGCTCAGCGCGGAGGGCACCACCGTGGGCGCCACCTATGAACTCATCAGGAACGAGGATCACTGGAATGCCGATGCTTACGCGTTCCCCACGGTCAACGTGGCCGTGATCGAGGATCCGACCGCGCAGCAGAACGCCATGAAGACCGGCCAGCTCGACTTCATGACGCTCCAGTCACCTGACCTGGTCTCGCAGTTCCCGGAGAGCGACTTCACCACCGGCGAGGGCAACCCTCAGGCGCTCGGTGGCCTGTTCCTCACCGATCGCGAGGGCTCCGTGGTTCCCGCGCTCGCGGACGTTCGTGTCCGTCAGGCGATCAACCTGGCGATCGACCGCCAGACCATCGCTGAGAAGTTGGTTCCCGGAGTCGGCTCCGCCACCGCGCAGATTGCCAACCCCGTGGGTGAGGCCTATGACCCGGCGCTGGACGAGGTCTACGCGTACGACCTGGAGGCGGCGCGCACACTCATGGACGAGGCCGGCTACGGCGACGGATTCTCGGTGACCATGCCCAGCACGGTGCTGTCGCAGACGTTTGACACGACCATCGCTCAGCAGCTATCGGACATCGGCATCACCGTCGAGTACGAGTCCGTGCCGTTCCAGGACCTGTACGCGAAGCTCTACGAGGGCACGTACGGCATGTTCTGGTTCTACAACGGCTACTCAGGCAGCGATGCCAAGGACGTGGCACAGGTGCTCTCCGGTTCGTTCAACCCGCAGGCGACCACCACGCCCGAGCTCGAGGAGCTCCTCGCCACCGCCAACGCCGCGCCTCTCGACGAGCACGGAGAGTGGTTCGGTGCGGTCAACGAGTACTTCGTGGACGAGGCCTGGTTCGCACCGGTGAACGCCTCGACTGGAATCTGGGTCTCTTCGAACGAGGTCGCCTACACCCCGCCCGTCGTCGCGGACGGCTCCCTTCTCGCCTGGCAGCCGGCCTCTTAAGGCAGACCATCCGAACGGGGGTGCAGGGCTCGCGCCCTGCACCCCCAAGGAAGGCATCGCATGTTGATCTTCATCCTCAAGAGGTTCGGTTCCGGCCTCGTCCTCATCTTCATCGTGACTGCGATGACTTTCTTCCTCACGCACGCCGCGAGCGTGCCGGTCGCCATCAACCTCGCGGGCCCCAACGCCACAGCCGAGCAGATCGCGACCATCAATGCTCAGCTCGGCCTGGACCGGCCGATCATGGAGCAGTACACGAGCTGGATGTCCGGAGTGTTCCAAGGGGAGTTCGGCCGCTCGTACTTCTCCAGCGAACCCGTGGGCGAGGCGATGGCGAGCAGGTTGCCGGCGACGCTGTCAGTCGTGGTGCTGGCGATGCTGATCACGCTGGTTGTCAGCGTCATCCTGGGCGTGCTCGCCGCGTCTCGGCGCGGGTTCGTCGACCGGATCATCCAGGCGATCTCCACGATCTCGTACGTCTTCCCCGCGATCATCCTGGGCATCGTGATGGTCTTCATCTTCGCCATCAACCTTCAGTGGTTCCCCGCCGTCGGCTACACCCCGTTCAGCGAGTCGCCGTCCGAGTGGTTGTCCTCCATCATCCTTCCCGCGACGGTGCTCTCCGTGGGAGGCATCGCGTCGCTGTCGTCACAGATCCGCGGCTCGATGATCGATGAGCTTGGCAAGGACTACATCCGCACTCTGCGCAGCCGTGGAGTGTCGGAACGGTCGATCCTCCTGCGCCACGCCCTCCGCAACGCCTCAGGTCCGGCATTCACCACGTTCTCACTGCTCTTCATCAGCCTGTTCGGCGCCGCGCTCTTCGTCGAGAAGATCTTCGCGCTGCCGGGCTACGGCAGCTACGGCTACGCCGCGACGATCCAGGGCGACCTGCCGGTCATGCTCGGGCTGACCCTCTTCAGCGTCATCCTCGTGGTCGTCGTGAACCTCACAGTCGATCTCGTCAGCGGCTGGCTCAACCCGAAGGCACGTGTCTCATGACAAACTCCCCCCTCACGCCCGGCGCACCCCGAACGGCGCCCAGCACCAAGAAGCGCGCCGGCGCAGGTCGCCGCCTCCTGAAGAATCCTCTCGGCGCAGGATCTCTGGGCGTGCTCGTGGCTGTCATCATCCTCGGGCAGTTGGGCCCACTCCTCGCTGAGCATGACCCCAACTTCGCATCGCTGGACGCCATCAACGCCCCGGTGGGGACGCCCGGCTACCCGATGGGCGGCGATCAGTACGGGCGCGACATCCTTGCTCGCCTCATCTCGTCGATCAATGTCTCGCTGGTGTCAGGCGCCATCGGCGCCGGCGTGGCCATCGCTCTGGGAACGACGTTCGGGCTCATCGCGGGCTACGTCGGCAAGAAGACGGACGCGATCACCTCGTGGGCCTTCAACCTCCTCATGACCTTCCCGGCGCTCGTGCTAGTGCTGGTGCTGTCGCCCATCACTGGCGGCTCCTATCAGGTCATGATGGTGATCTTCGGCATCTTCCTCGCCCCAGGCACGTATCGGCTCGTACGAAACATGGTCGTCGGAGTGCGCAACGAGCTCTACGTCGACGCCGCCCGCGTGGCGGGCCTGTCCAACCGGCGAATCCTGTCGCGCCACGTGCTCTACGTCGTCCGCGGCCCGATCATCATCTCGATCGCCTTCCTCGCGAGCTCTGCCATCGGCATCCAGGCGGGTCTGGCCTTCCTCGGCCTGGGCTCGCCGCTCGTCCCCAGCTTCGGATCAATGACCAACGATGCCTTCGCAAATATCTACCTCTACCCCGAGCAGTTGGTGTGGCCGTCAGCGCTGCTGGCGATGCTCATCGGATCCATCATTCTGCTCGGCAACGCCTATCGCGACGCACTGGCAGGGCCGCAAGAGCTCTCCAAGCGCAAGCGCAAGCGTCAGCGCGAGCAGAGTGCGGCGGCCGAGGCAAGCGAGGCGAGCACCTCGCAGATGGATCGCGGCTACGAGCGGGACAGCGCGAATCAGACTGACGCGGCACCGCAAGCGACCGCCAAGGAGCGAGCCGAGAGCGCATCGGCCCCTGAACCAAGAGGCCGCACGGACCTGCTCAACGTCACCAACCTCAAGGTCGGCTACCCCCAGGTGGATGGCAGCCACAAGTTCGTCGTGGATGGCGTGTCCCTCCATGTCGACACAGGAGAGGTCGTGGGGCTCGTGGGCGAGTCCGGGTCGGGCAAGACGCAGACCGCGTTCTCGATCCTCGGGCTGCTGCCGCCCGAGGCCTATGTCGAGGCTGATGCGCTCACGCTCGGGGGGACGTCGCTGGCGGGCCTGTCGGGCGCGGAGATGCGTCGCGTGCGCAGCGGCGTGATCTCCTACATTCCGCAGGAGCCCATGTCCAACCTCGATCCGTCGTTTACGATCGGCAACCAGCTGGTGGAGCCGCTCAAGGCAGGCATGTCACGCCGCGAGGCGAAGACCATGATCCTCGAGCTGCTCGACCGCGTGGGGATCGCGGACCCGCCGCGGGTATTCGCCTCGTACCCCCACCAGATCTCGGGCGGTATGGCGCAGCGCGTGCTCATCGCGGGAGCGGTGGCCAGCCGACCCAAACTGCTGATCGCTGATGAGCCCACCACGGCTCTCGACGTGACCGTCCAGGCCGAGATCCTCGACCTGTTGCGCAGTCTGCAGAGCGAATACGGCATGGGCGTGCTGATGGTGACGCACAACTTCGGCGTCGTTGCCGACCTGTGCGACCGTGTGGCGGTCATGTCCAACGGCAAGATCGTCGAGGTCGGTGACGTCCGCACGATCCTGCGCACACCTTCCCACCCGTACACCCAGGAGCTGATCTCGGCGATCCTGGATGAGGAGTCCGTGCGCGAGGACCCGCCACCGTTGACCCCGCGAGTCTCGCCTCTGGGAGGTGCACGATGAACCCGCTGCTCACTGTCTCCGATCTGCGTCTCCGCTACCCGCGGCGTGGCCTCTTCGCCACCTCACCTGAGGTGCTGCGTGGGGTGTCGCTCGACATCGCGCCTGGAGAGACGCTCGGCCTCGTTGGCGAGTCCGGCTCCGGGAAGACCACTCTGGGCCGCGCCGTGCTTGGGCTCGCGAAGCCCACGGGAGGCTCGATCTCCTTTGACGGCCGCGACATCACTCACGAGACCCCGAAGGCCCGCCGGGACCTCGCGCGGGACATCCAGGTGGTGTTCCAGGATCCGTACTCCTCTCTGAACCCGGCGCTCCAGATCTCGGAGACGCTCGCCGAGCCGCTCATCGCTCAAGGCGAGACGAACAAGGATGCGCGAGCTACGGTGGCGGCTCTGCTGGACAAGGTGGGCCTCCCCGCCGACTCCGCTGAGCGCTACCCACGGGAGTTCAGCGGCGGCCAGCGTCAACGCGTCGCCATTGCGCGCGCGCTCGCATTGAGCCCACGTCTCATCGTGTGTGACGAGCCGGTCTCCGCCCTCGACCTCACTACTCAGGCGCGAGTGCTCGACCTGCTCATCGATATTCAGCGAGAGACAGGCGTCGCGTATCTGTTCATCACGCACGACCTGCAGGTGGTGCGCCACATCAGCCACCGGATCGCGGTGATGTACCAGGGCGAACTGGTCGAGACCGGGAAGGCGGCCGACGTCACGAGCAATCCTGAGCACGAGTACACACAGAACCTGCTCTTCGCCTCGCCCACCGCGGATCCCGACACGCAGCGCGAGCGTCGTGAGCGGCGTCAAGAGCTCCGACGGGAGCAGGCCGCCGCGTCCACCTGACACCTTCTCGGAAGGCGGTCCTACGTAGCGCCCGCCGCGCATGACGGCCGACGTCTCCGTCGTCGCGCTCGGGGCCGGGCCCTTCCGCGTGAGGGTGCCGTGGGCACGACGACAACGCAGGAGGCGAGGGAAGCTCGGAGGAGGTCAGGACGACTATCTGCGGTGCGGCCAGTGCGGCGGGCGCGGCGAGCGCGGACGTGCAGGAACTACAGCTCGCCCTTGCGCTGCAGGAACTTGAGGGCCGCGTAGCCCATGGGGACGCGAGCCCAGTAGGTGATCAGTCGGTAGATCACCACGACCGGCGTCGCGACGGGCAGCGAGATTCCTGCCGAGAACAGACCGGCGATGAGCGCGGCCTCGACGGCGCCCAGGCCACCGGGCGTGGGCACGATCGCGCCCGCTGCGTTGGAGAGGAAGAACAGCACCGCGACGTCGATGACGGCGAGCTCCTGGCCGAAGGCCTGCAGGGTGCAGTAGAAGGCGCCCACGTACGCCGCGGTTTGGACGAAGTTGCCGCCCAGGCCGAGGAGCAGGCGTCCCGGCTGGCCCAGCACCTGCACCAGGCGCGGCCACGTCTGGCGCAGCGGCGGCATCAGCTTTGCCGCGGCCCACCGCCGCACCGCGGGCACCAGTAGGGCGAGGGCGACCACGACGGCCACGGAGAAGACGCCGATCAGCACCGCCGTGGACGGCAGCGCGGCGAGCGTTCCTTCAGACCCGGTGATGAGGGTGAGCACCAGCAGGCCCACCACGGTCACCACGATCGCGCTCACCTGCACCAGCGCCACGGTGGCGACGGCGATCGGGCCCGCGACCCGTCGCTTGGTGAGCGTGCGCAGGTTGAGCGCCGCCGGGCCCACGCCTGCAGGCACCGCGAGCGCCACGTACGCGGCGGCCACCTGCACCAGCACCACGCGGAACCACGGCAGTCGGATGGGCGAGAACGCGAGCATGGCCATCGCGGCGCCCACGAACGTGAGCAGCGACCACAGGAACGCCCCGCCGATCCACCAGGGGTTCGACTCCCGCAGCGCGGACACGACCTCTTGGGCGTTGAAGCCCGCCAGCACGATGCCTCCCGCGATGACGGCGGCGCCGAAGGTCAGCACGGTGCGCCATCCGAACCTCGCGATGTTCTGCTGGTCTGTGCTGGCGTGCGGGATGCGCTGCACGATCAGGGTCCGGAGCTGCTGCAGCAGCTTGTCGTGCGACCTGACCGCCTGGCGGGTCTCGCGCGGCAGCACGATGGACTGCAGCAGCGGCGCGACCTGCTCGAGCACGTCCTCGTCGAGGGCGCGGAAGGCCGCGGCGACGGCACGGCCGGCACCCACCAGGGTCGCGGTCGCCGCGAGGACCTGGACGTCGTCGAGCCGGCGGGACAGCCGACCCGCTGCGACCTCGCCCATCTCCCACGTGGTGAGCCACACCATCGGCTCCCCCGTCGCCTCGTCGTCGCCCACGAGAATGGTCTGCGCACTGAGTGCCCGATGCGCGATGCCGGCATCGTGAGCGCGAGTCACCTCGCCCCAGATCGCGTCAAGGATCTCGTCGGTGACGTCCTCGGCCTCCATGTCGCACAAGGCGTGCGAGGCCACGGGCCGCTGGTAGACGGTGATCATCGTGTCGCGCGCCTGGCTCATGCCGAGCACGCGCGCGGTGCGGACGCCGGCCGTGCGGGCCGCGTGCGAGGCGAGCGCGGTGGACTCGGCGGTGTGGCGCAGGCTCACCTCGGCGCGGGTGTCGATGCCCCGGAACCGGACCGTCGCCCACAGCTTGGCCAGGAAGCCTGCCGTGTGCTGGTCACCGTCGAGCGCGTTGACGATGAGGTGGTGCCCTTCGACCGTGGTGAGGGAGTAGACCCGCCCCGAACGCGTGCGGCCCACTGCCGCCGAGACCGCGTCGACGTCGGTCGGCTCGTAGGCTCCCCGCGCATCGGCCCTCAGCAGGGTCCGTGGCTCGAAGCCCGCGCGGCGGATGCCGTCGACCAACGACTCCCCGTACGCGCGGTCCGCTGTCGAGCCCAGCGCCCAGCGCAGCACCAGCCCCGTCACCCGGCCGATGAGCACCACGGTGATCGCGGCGGGCAGCGTGACGATGCCGGAGATGATGCCGACCGCGGCCGCGATCCACAGCAGGGTCCACGACACCGAGAGCACCCGGCGCGTAGTCCGCAGCCCCGCGGCGGTCAGCATCGCCGAGACGGCCGCCAGATACGCCGGCAGCTGGATGACGAACTCGCCATCTGACCGCACCGAGAGGCTGGCGACCAGCTCGTCGGCCCCGAACTCCTGGGTGGTGATGACCGCGACCACGGTGGCGATGAACGCCAGCACGGCCGCGCCCAGCACCTCGAGGATGCGGCGAGGCTCGCGACGGACCGCCAGATCGATGATGACTGCGGCGGGCACAATGAGCGTCACCACGCCCGAGAAGATGTTGACCGGAGCGACCAGCAGCCGCTGCAGCAGGCGCGAGATGCCGCGCACGTCCTCGGTGAATCCCTGGGTGGTCTCGAGGCTGTACGCCCCGAGCAGCAGCACCAGCACGATGCCCACCGTGGTGCCGATCGCGGCGATCAGGTCCGCGACGCGATGGACCCTGGTCTCGGGCTCATCGTGGATCGTGACGCCGGCCAGCGGGTCGGGCACAGGAGTCTCCTGCGTCGAGGTGTCCGCGGCCATGGGGCGAGTCTATGAGTCGGCTCGCGCGATCACGCGACGCCGAGCTCCACGAGCCATTCCTCAGGCACGAGCTCTGGCCCGATGAACGACACGGCGTCGAGTGTCCAGTGGGCGATGATGAGCGGGCCGAGCCTGCCGGTGCGATGGAAGTACCACGCGAACACCACTCCCATCACGACGTTGCCGAGCGCCATGGGCCAGCCCTGGTACAGGTGGTACGCGCCGCGAAGCAGGGCCGATGCGAGGATTGCCCCGGTCGCCGACCACCGCATCTCCTTGAGCCGGGTGACGAGGTAGCCCACGGCGATCGTCTCCTCGAGCACGCCCGCGACGGCCGCCGAGAACAGCAGGATCGTCGCCGTCCACCACGCATCGGGAAGCCCGGAGGTGTCGATCCTCACGGTCTGGCCGATCGCGCGCCCCACCGCGTAGAGCACGAGGCCCGGCAGGCCGATGGCCGCGGCCAGCACCAGCCCCATCCCGAGGTCTCGCCACGCAGAGTGCTCGTGCCCCGTGATGCCGAGCCGGCGCAGCGCGCTCTTGCCCCCGGCGCTCAGCAGGAACAGCACCAGGGCGACGGGCATCAGCAGGTAGAACTGGCGCACCACCTGCTGGATCAGATCGAGGTAGTCGATGTCCGAACGCGACGGGTTCAGCTGCGTGGACTGCTGACCGATCGACGGCTCCGCGAGGTAGCGCTCGATCAGTCGCAGGGCCGCGGTGATCGCGTAGTAGCCGAGCGACAGCCCGAGCACGATGAGCACCTCGGCGCGCAGCCTGCGGCGGCTGGGCACGGCGACGGCCGATGCGGGGGCCGGGTTCGTTGGGGTCGCGGGCGCGGCGGCGTGGTCGTCCATGGTCACGCTCACCCTAACGAGCGATCGCCCGCGCGAGTGCCCGCCGAGGTGCCACCCGCATCGGCCGGATAGCCTGGCGGCATGCCCGTGACCGTCAGCGCACCGCAGGTGACCGCACTGCGCCGCTATCCCGTGAAGTCGATGGGCGGCGAGGCGCTGGCGACCGTCGAGCTCGACCCGCGTGGGCTCGTGGGCGACCGCGGCTACGCCGTGCGGGATGCTGAGGCCCGCCTCGCCTCGGGCAAGAACACCAAGCGCCTGGTGCGGCGCGACGGCATCTTCGCCTACAGCGCCCGGACGGCCGATGCGGGGGTCGAGGTCTCTGGGCCTAGCGGCACCTGGGTGGTGGGAGACCCGGCGCTCGACCGTGCGCTGAGCCTGGACCTGAGTGCCGCCGTCACCGTCGCCCCCGAGGACGACGTGCCTCACTTCGACGACGGCTCCGTGTCGCTTATCGGCACCGCGACCCTGGAGTGGTGCGCTCGCGAGCTTGGTGCGGACGCTGACGCGCGCCGCCTGCGTCCCAACATCGTGGTCGCGACCTCGGAGCCGTTCGAGGAGGAGGGCTGGTCAGGCGACGTGCGCATCGGCGAGGTGGTGCTGCGGCCCACCGGACGCATCGAGCGCTGCCGCACCATCGATCTGGCGCAGGACGGCGTCGAGACGCGCACGCGGTGGCTCAAGCCGCTCGGCGATCAGCGCGACATGCGCGTCGCGATCTATCTGGACGTGGTCACGCCGGGGCGGATCGCCGTGGGCGACGTGGTGGCGCTGCCCTAGTCCTTCGCTGCGCCGTGTGAGTGCACCACGTGACGATGGGGCCGAGATCGTGCGCTCATGCACTGCCAGGGAGCAGGCCTCGCGCAGGGACTAGCCCAGGTACTCGTCGACCAGCCGCTCGGCGAGCCCCACGTAGGAGCCCGGCGTGAGCGCTGACAGGCGCGCGGCGGTGTCGGCCGGCAGCGGCAGGGAGCCTACGAACTCCTGGATCGCCGCCGCGTCGATGGTCTGGCCGCGCGTGAGGTCCTTGAGCCGCTCGTACGGGTTGTCCATGCCCGGCACGCCCGCGACGGCCGCCGCGCGCATCGCCGACTGGATGGGCTCCGCGAGCACCTCCCACGACGCGTCCAGGTCCGCCGCCAGCGCCGCCTCGTTCACCGACAGGGTGGTGAGGCCGCGGCGCACGTTGTCGATCGCGAGCAGCGAGTGGCCGAACGCGACGCCGATGTTCCGCTGCGACGTCGAGTCCGTGAGGTCGCGCTGCAGGCGGGAGGTCACCAGCGTGGCGCCGAGGGTGTCGAACAGTGCTGCGGAGATCTCGAGGTTGGCCTCCGCGTTCTCGAAGCGGATGGGGTTGATCTTGTGCGGCATCGCGCTGGAGCCGATGGACCCCTTCGCGGCGGCCTGGGCGAAGTAGCCCAGCGAGATGTAGGTCCAGACGTCGGTGGCGAGGTTGTGCAGCACCCGGCCGAACCGCGCGAGGTCGGCGTACAGCTCGGCCTGCCAGTCGTGGCTCTCGATCTGCGTGGTGAGGGGGTTCCACGTGAGCCCCAGGCCCTCGACGAAGGTGCGCGACACGTCGATCCAGTCCGTCTGCGGCACGGCGGCGGTGTGGGCGCCGAACGTGCCGGTCGCACCGTTGATCTTGCCCAGGTACTCCTGACGGCCGATGCGCGCGAGCTGGCGCGTGAGGCGGTGGGCCAGCACCGCGAGCTCCTTGCCGAGCGTGGTCGGCGTGGCGGTCTGGCCGTGGGTGCGCGAGAGCATCGGCACCGCCTTGGCCAGGCGCGCCAGGGTGGCGATGTCGTCGACGAGGGCGGCGGCCGCGGGCGTCCACACCTGCTTGACGGCGCCCTTGACCATGAGGGCGTAGGACAGGTTGTTGATGTCCTCGGAGGTGCACGCGAAGTGCACGAGCTCGCTCAGCGGCGCGAGCGACGTCCCGTCGAGGCGGCGCTTGATGTAGTACTCGATCGCCTTGACGTCGTGGACCGTGACCTTCTCGATCTCCGCGTGCTCGGCGATGCCGGCGGCGTCGAAGTCGGCGGGGATCGCGCGCAGCAGCGACGTCTCGTCATCGGTGAGCTCGCGCGCGCCGGGCACGGCGCCGGTCTCGCACAGGTGGATGAACCACTCGACCTCGACGTGGAGGCGCGCACGGTTGAGTGCCGGCTCCGAGAGGTGGTCGACGAGCGGCGCTGCGACGGGACGGTAGCGGCCGTCGAGGGGCCCCAGCGCGATGGCGGGCTCCACGTCGGCGAAGGACACGAGGGCGGAGGGATTCCAGGCGGTCACGGCGACCATTGTTCCACGCGCACACCCGCGCGGGCCCGGCCGCTGTCCACAACCTCCGGGCGGCGCCCCTGCGACGGCGCTCGTCGCGGCTCTACCGTCACGCCATGACCGAGCTCGCCGCGTCGTGGGAAGGCACCGCGTCGGGCGGCACCGTGCAGCCGCCCGCCCTCCTGCTGCCGATTCACCCGCTGGACGAGGCGTACGCGGCTCTGGGTCGCGCGCTCGGGTCTCTGGCTCAGGCGCAGGACCTCGACTGGGTGTCCGTCGCCGCTGCGCAGTACCGCTCGGAGCTGGCGGAGGTGGAGGTGCGGGTGCGGCGTCTGACGGTCGCCGTCGACTGGTGTCGCGAAGACTGGCACCGCGCCCGCACCCTGGCGTGGATGCACGGCCACTCATGACGGAGCCGCCGCCCATCGCCGTCGGCGGAGGGGCGGGGGGTCACGCCGCCCTCACCGAGGACATCGCCCGCGCCAGCGGGACGCTCGAGCACGCTGTGGCCGAGGTGGACGAGGCGGCGCACCAGTTGCGGATGGCCGCCTACTGGCTGGAGCGGGCGCTGCCCGATGCGGTTCCGGCGCTGCGGGCAGCCCTCGGGAGCGCCCATGCGGGGGTGGGCGACGCTCTTCACGGCACCGGCGGCGCGGTGTCCGTCGCGGCGGAGATCGCCGATTCGGCGGTACGGCTGGCCGCCGTCGCGCGCGCCTACGAGGAGGCCGAGGCTGGCGCTCGCCAGCGCATCGGTGACGGCGAGTGGTGGGGACGAGCGGTGACCGACCTGGTGCAGACGGCGGTGTTCCCCGCTCGGGTGCAGTACGGCGCCCTCATGGCGACCAGTGCGATGGCGATGGGCGCGGCCGCTCACCTGAGCGGCCGCATCGGCGATGCCCTGACGGCGACGGGCCAGCGTGCCGGCCTGGCGTGGACATCCGGCGCGACGAGCCTGACGCTGAGCGCCGAGGGGGCGGAGGCGGCGGCTGCCGCGCTGCTGCCGGACGCCCCTCCGCCCACGACCGGCTACCTCAACGGGCGGTCCGTCGGGCCGCTGCTCCGCGCGCTCGACGTCCCCCGTGACCCCGTGCCCACCGGCTACGAGATGACCGCAGGCTCGCTGGCCGCGGTGCTGGGACTGCTGGAACGCATCGGGAACGAGCCCGTGTACTCCGGGGCGGTCCCGCGCATCGGCAGCACCGCCAGGCGCCCCGCACCGACGGGGGTAGCGGACCTGATCGCCGGGATCGACCCCCTGCAGATCGGCGGCGATGGGGTCGTGGCCGTCGAGACGATCGCGCATCCGGACGGCTCCCGCTCCCACGTGGTCCGGATCCCGGGCACGCAGGACTTCTCCGTCACCGCCGCCTCACCCTTCGACAACCGCACGAATGCGGTGGCCGTGACGGGAGGCGACACCGACACCGCGCGCCTGGTGCGCGACGCGATGCGCGCGGCGGGCGTGCTGCCTCACGAGCCGGTGATGCTGGTCGGCCACAGCCAGGGCGGAATGGTCGCCACCACCCTTGCGGCCGACGCGAGCGATGAGTTCCGGGTCACGCACGTCGTGACGGCCGGATCCCCCACGGACCGCATCGCGCATCGGGACGACATCCAGTACCTGCACCTGTCGAGCGAGCAGGAGGTGGTGCATCAGCTCGACGCGAGGGCCACTCCCGACGCGCCCCACATCACGACCGTCGTCGCGGACCTGCGTACGGCGACGGACGCGGCGGTCGCCAGTGCGGGACGGGGGCTCGCCGGGGCCCACGCGGTGCCCTCGTATGTCGAGGCGGGCCGGGCGGCCGATGCGTCGACCCACGCCTCGATGGCGGCGTGGAGGATGGGCGCCGCGGCGTTCGTGGGCGGGGGGATCGCCACGAGCCGCGAGTTTGCGCCCACGTTCACGGAGCGGTTCGGCACGCCGCCGTCCGTGCGGCGGCCGCGGGACCCTCGGAACCGGGAGGTCAGTCCCGGCGCGCTCCCAGGATGGCGCTCATGATCGCGGTGACGATGCTGATGACCAGCGCCGCGAACAGGGTCTGCCAGAAGCCTCCGATGGACAGGGTCATGAAGTCCACCTGCTCCGAGATCCACGCGGTGAGCCAGAGGATGAACCAGCTGATCACCAGGGCGAACAGGCCGAGCGTGAGGATCGTGATGGGCAGTGCGAGCACCGACAGGATGGGCTTGATGATCTGGTTCAGCAGCACGATCACCGCGCCGATTCCCAGGTAGACCAGGGCGCGCGTCCACCACTCGGCCTCTCCTCCGGAGACCTCGACATCGAGGGGCAGCAGCGACGTGATCCAGACGGCGACGGCGGTGGCCGCGACACGGGCGAGGAATTTCATGGCAACGAGTCTGGCACACCTGCCATGCTGGGCACATGGACCTCCCCCGCCCTCGGCCAGCCATCGCCGCGCTCCCCACGTACGTTCCCGGCGCGCGTGGCGACGCGGATCGACTGCCGCCGGTCAAGCTCTCGTCCAACGAGACCCCGTATCCCCCGCTGCCGATGGTGGCTGCGGCCATCGCTGGCGCCGGCGAGGTGGCGCACCGCTACCCCGACATGTTCGCGGTCGAGCTGCATGAACGCATCGGCGCTCATCTGGGGCTCAGCGCGGCGTCCGTGGCTGTCGGCGGCGGTTCCGTCGCCGCGCTCCAGCACGTGCTGCAGGCCTACACGGGTCCGGGCGACGAGGTGATCTTCCCGTGGCGCAGCTTCGAGGCGTACCCGATCCTGACCGCCATCACGGGGGCGACCGCGGTGACGGTTCCGCTCACGTCCGAGGCACGCCACGACCTCGACGCCATGGCGGCGGCTGTCACCGACGCCACCCGGGTGCTGGTGCTGTGCTCGCCGAACAACCCCACCGGCCCGGCGGTGCGCCTCGAGGAGTTCGAACGCCTCATGGCCACGGTCCCTCGGCGCGTCCTGGTGGTGCTCGATGAGGCGTACGTGGAGTTCGTGCGCGATGCCCATGCGGTGGATGGCCTGGCAGCTCTCTCCCGTCACCCGAACCTGCTCATCGCCCGCACGTTCTCCAAGGCATACGGGCTGGCGGCGCTTCGCGTCGGGTACGTCGCCGGCGCAGAGGAACTGATCGCCCCGGTCAAGTCCTGCGTCACGCCGTTCTCGGTCTCCGCCCCGGCTCAGGTCGCGGCCCTCGTCTCGCTCGACGCACGCGACGAGCTGATGGAGCGCGTGGAGACGGTGGTCGCCGAGCGCGCCCGCGTGGCCGATGCGCTCCGCGAGTCGGGCTGGGACGTGCCCGATGCGCAGGGCAACTTCGTCTGGCTCCCCGCGGGCCAGCGCACGGGTGAGGTCGCCCACGCGCTCGCGGCTCTCGAACCTGCGATCCTCGTGCGACCGTTCGCGGGCGAAGGGATGCGCGTCACGATCGGCACGCGCGACGAGAACGACGCTCTGCTGGCCGCGCTCGAGCGCCTGTGACGGGGCGGCCGCTCGTCCCGTCGTTCCTCATCACCTAGAATTCGTAACGTTCGACGGGCAAGCGATACGGCCCATTCTCCGATCTTCGCGAGGTGCACGTGGTGGGTAAGGACGCTGTGACGGTGTCCTACGTCGTGCCCGTGCTGAACGAGGAGCGCTACGTCAGGGCGACGGTCGAGAGCATCCTCGCGCAGGAGGGCGTCACCGATCCCGAGATCTTCCTCGTGCGCGGCGCGTCGACGGACGGCACCAACGCGATCATCGACGAGCTCGCCGCACGGCACCCCGAGATCACTGTCATCGAGAACCCTCGCAACGGCATCTCCATCGCCATGAACCTCGGCTTCGAGGCCGCGACTCGTGACGTGGTGGTGAGGGTGGACGCGCACTCCGTGCTCCCGCCCTCGTACACCCGCATCATGGTGGCGGCGCTGCACGAGTCGGGGGCCATCAACGCGGGCGGCCGCATGAAGGCCGAGGGGCTGACGCCGTTCCAGCGCGCGGTCGCCTGGGCATACAACTCGCGCGCCGGGCTCGGCGGGGGGATCTATCACGTCGGCGGGGAGCCCGGGCCGGCGGAGTCCGCGTACCTGGGTGTGTTCCGTCGCAACGCGGTGCTCAAGGTGGGCGGGTTCGACGAGAGTTTGTCGCGCGGCGAGGACTGGGAACTCAACCAGCGCTTGCGCGCCGACGGCGGCGAGGTGTGGTTCGTCCCCGAGATCGAGGTCGTCTATCGGCCGCGTTCGACGGTGCGGACCCTGTCACGGCAGTTTCTCGCCTCGGGGCGCTGGCGCGGCGAGCTGATGAGGCGCATGCCGGGCCGCGTCTCACTCAGGTACCTGGTGCCGCCCGTGTTCGTGCTCGGCTTGGCCGCTGCGCTCATCGCCGCGGTGGTCTCGCCGGCGCTGTCGGGAGCCGCGCGCGTCGTGGCGCTCGTCATCGCGATCGCTCCCGTGTCGGCCTATGCGCTCTGGGTGGCCGCCGCCGCGCTGGCGCCCGGCGACCTGGATCGGTCCGCCCGGCTGCGCCTGTTCGCGGTGATCCCGCTGACCCAGGTGTCCTGGGGAGCCGGCTGTTTGCTAGGTTTGGTCAGTCCGCGCCGCGGCCTCAGTGGGTTTCACGGGCGATGACGGCTGCGTGAAGGAGCAGGGTGACTCAGAACGACTACAGCGCGCTCGCCCGCGAGGCGGGCCTTGAGCGCGTAGGCGCACGGCCTCCCATCTGGGCTTACCTGAAGGACCTGTGGGCCACCCGTCACTTCGCGATCCTGCTCGCCCGGTTCCGCATCGAGGCGTCCTTGGGCGAGAACCGGCTCGGTCTCGGCTGGATCGTGCTGCGACCCATCCTGTTGGCAGTGATCTTCGGGACCATCTTTGGGCTGATCCTCTCTCGCGACACACGACCTGGGGTCAATTTCATCCCGTTCCTCGTAGTCGGGATCTTCATCTTCGAGTTCTTCTCGAAGTCCTTCAGCGCGGGGGCCAAGTCGATCACCTCAAACTCCTCGCTGGTGCGCAGCATGAGCTTCCCGCGCATGCTGCTGCCGATCGCGAAGATCATTCAGCAGGTGTTCGAGCTCATCCCCATGCTCATCGTGATGGGTGCGATCCTGCTGATCTTCGGCGAGCCGGTGACGTGGGCATGGCTGCTGGTCATTCCAGTCATGGTGCTCATGACGCTGTTCAACACAGGCGTCGCCCTCATCGCCGCCCGGCTCACCGTCCATGTGCGCGACGTCACGCAGATCATCCCCCTCGTGACCCGAGTGCTGTTCTACTCCAGTGGCATCTTCTACTCGCTTGAGGCGGTGCTCGAGGACCGCCCCGGCATCCTCGCCGTCGCTCAGCTGAATCCCGTCCACGGCTACATCACGCTCGTGAGGCAATTCACGGTGTCGGGATCCGACCCCTTGGGGACGCCGGGCTGGATCGTCGTCACCGCCGGCGCCGTCGTCACCTTCCTGGTCGGAGTGGTGTTCTTCTGGAGAGCGGAGGAGCGCTATGGACGGGACTGAGCACGAGACCGGCGAACTGACGGTGGTGGTCGACGATCTCCATGTCGACTACAAGGCCTTCGCCTCCGGCAAGACGGCACGCAGTCAGCGCGCCCTGATGACGCGGCAGCGCGGCGTCCGGATCGTTCACGCACTCAAGGGCGTGTCGTTCGTCGCTCGTGAGGGCGAGTCGATCGGCGTGATCGGCCACAACGGTTCGGGCAAGTCCACGCTCATGCGGGCCATCGCGGGTCTCACCTCCGCGACCTCGGGAGCGGTATACGCGGCCAGCAGGCCGGCGCTGCTCGGTGTCAACGCCGCCCTCATCTCTGATCTTTCGGGTGAGAAGAACGTGATGCTCGGCGGCCTCGCGCTGGGGCACAAGCCCAAGGAGATCCGCGAGCTCTACGATCAGATCGTCGAGTTCTCGGGGCTCGAGGAGTTCATCGACCTGCCGATGAAGACGTACTCGTCGGGCATGCAGGCCCGGCTGCGGTTCTCGATCGCGGTATCTCGGGACCATCAGGTGCTGCTGGTGGACGAGGCGCTCGCGGTGGGCGACAAGGCCTTCCGCCAGAAGAGCGAACAGCGCATTCGTGATCTGCGCGAGCAGGCGGGCACGGTGTTCCTCGTGAGCCACTCGATGAGATCGATCCTGGACACCTGCACCCGCGTCATCTGGATCGACCACGGCAATCTGAAGATGGACGGCGACCCGCAAGAAGTGGTATCCGCCTACCAGGCATCCAAGTGACGGTCGCGAGAGAACCTCTCGCATGACGCTCCAGGCATGGGTGGAGTCCCCGCTCCAGATCCTCAATGCGGTCGAGTACGCCCATGCGCAGCAGGCGTCGATGGTGATCCATGCACGCGGAGGCTCGGAGTCGCTGACCCGTGCGGCGACCCTCCTCGAGCCTCACCTCCCCACGGGCGTCACGGTGCGGCCCGACGGCCGCTCGGCGATGCTGTCGCCGTTCGCAGCGGCGTCGCGACGGATCGTCGGAGACGCCTACTCCGGCCAGGTGCGGGCGGTGATCGCCATGGCCGGAGCACGTCGCAGCGTGCTGGTCGACGATGGCTCGATCATGCTGGCGCTCGGCGAGCAGCTGGCACGCGATCAGGCGCTGCAACGGCCAGGCATCGACGAGGGATGGCCGATGCGCGTGCTGGGCAGGATCGCGACGCACCGCCTTCGCACGGGTCTTGTGAAGGGACGAGTCGAGGTCTTCACCGCGTACGCCGACCGGGCGCCGTTCCGGGAGCTGGCGAAGCTCGGCGGGCGCATCTCGCGCAACACGTATGACTGGGTTCGGGGGGTGCGGCTCGACGAGGCGGCGGCCCTGCGTCCGACGGTGATCGTGGGCGCGGCTCTCGTGCCGGACGGGCATCTCCTGCCCACGCCATATCTCGCGTGGCTGCGCGACCGCGCAGCGCAGGGCGACCTCACCTATGTGCCGCATCGGCGCGAGCACGGCCCGTGGCTCGACGAGATCGCTGCGATCCCCGGTGTGGACGTCCTCGACGCGGGCCTTCCCATCGAGGTGTTGCTCGGGGCTGCCTCGGCTAGCGTGGGGAGCGTCGTGACGATGCCGTCCAGCGTGGTCGCGACCCTGCGCGCGGTGCTGCCGCCCGAGGTGGACCTGGAGGTGCGCGGCATTCCCCCGCAGTGGTGGTCGGAGTCCGCGTCACCGACGATGAAGGCGATGATCGAAGCGATCCAGGAGGACGACCCGTCGTGACTCACGAGCACCCCCAGGCAGTAGCGATCATCCCCGCCCGCGGCGGCTCGAAGGGGGTCCCCGGCAAGAACGTCGCGCCCGTCGGGGGCGTGCCCCTCGTCGGCCGCGCCATCCTCGCGGCGCTGGCGGCCCCCAGCATCGGCGCCGCATACGTCTCGACCGATGACGCGGACATCGCTGCCGTCGCCCGGCAGTACGGAGCCGAGGTGATCGATCGGCCCGCCTCGTTGGCCACGGACACGGCGACGTCCGAGGACGCCCTGCTTCACGCGCTCGACGCGATCACGTCGACCACGGGCCGTGCCCCGCGCGTGCTCGCGTTCCTGCAGGCGACCAGTCCCTTCATCGACTCGGAGGCTCTCGAACGCGCGACCCGTCGGGTGCTCGACGGTGCGGATGACGTGGTGTTCTCCGCGTTCGAGACGTACGCCTTCCTGTGGCGCCGCGGCCACGACGGTGCCGAAGGCGTCAACCACGATCACTCCTTCCGCCCGCGTCGTCAGGACCGGGAGCCCCACTTCCAGGAGACGGGCGCCTTCTACGTGATGCGCGTCGACGGCTTCCAGGATGCCCGCTTCCGGTTCTTCGGACGCGTGGGCCTCGAGCAGGTGCCCGAGGCGACCGCGGTCGAGATCGACACTCCGGACGAGCTGGAGGTGGCGCGCAGGCTGGCCGCGGGGACCGCTGGCGCGCCCGCGCGAACGCTCGAGGTCGACGCTCTCGTCATGGACTTCGACGGCGTCCACACGGATGACCTGGTCTCGGTGGATCAGAACGGTGTCGAGTCGGTGCGCGTCAGCCGGTCCGACGGCATGGGGATCGGCATGCTGCGTGAGGCTGGCCTGCCGATGCTGATCCTGTCGAAGGAGCGCAACCCGGTGGTGGCGGCTCGCGGCGCGAAGCTCGGTGTCGAGGTGCTGCAGGGCATCGATCGCAAGGCCACGGCACTGCGGGACTGGTGCGCGCAGCGGGGCATCGCCCTCGACCGCGTGGCGTACGTGGGCAACGACGTCAACGACATCGAGTGCCTGGAGATCGTGGGCTGGCCGGTCGTCGTGCCCGAGGCGGGTGCCGCCGTGGCGGCGCACGCGCGCCTGGTGCTGACGAAGCCGGGCGGGGCGGGCGCAGTGAGGGAGCTCGCCGAGATGATTCTCAAGGCGCGTTGAGTGGCGCAGCCGCTGCCACCTGAGGTGCCCCGTGCGAAGCGACGCATGTGGGTGCTCGCCGATGCCGACTCGTACCTCAAGTGGGGTGTGACCCGCGCGCTCGAGGCGCAGGAGTCGTGGGATGTCAGGCTGGTGATCGTCGACTCCGCGGTGACGCCCAGCAGCGAGCAGGTATCGGCGGCTGTCGACGGACGGTGGCCCGAGGCCCCGGAGGTGGTGTCGTTCAGCGACGTTCAGCGACAGCTGGTGGCAGACCCCCCCGAAGCGCTCCTGCTCGCATGTCGGGGACCGCTCGTCGAACTGGTGGTGCGGGTGCTGTCGCAGGAGGTCGCACGTCCCCCCGTGACCGTGTGCGGGATCCCGGGGATCTGGATGCCACCGACGGCGCTGGGATTGCGCCTGCGGCAGGGCGTGGACGTCATGGTGGTGCACTCTCAGCGCGAGCGCCGGGCCGCCGCCGAGCTGTCCCAGACCACCGGGGGGCCTTCGGGATATGCCCTCGCAAGCCTGGGGCCCGTGCTCGCAGAGCCGTACCGGGAGCCAGTGCAGACCGTGGTGTTCGCCTCGCAGGCGCTCGTGCCTGTCACTGTCGAGCAGCGTCAGGCGATGGTCACGGCGCTCGTCACGGTGGCGCGTGCCCACCCCGAGGTCGCCGTGGTGATCAAGGAGCGCGGCAGGCAGGGCGAGGAGCAGACGCATCGCGACATCCGACCGTACCCCCAGATCCTGGAGGCGCTCGGGGGCGGGCCGGAGAACCTCACCGTGGGCTACGGGCCGATGCGCGACTACCTCGAGCCCGGCGCCGCTCTCGTGACCGTCAGTTCGACAGCCGTGCTGGAGGCCATTGCGTCCGGCATCCCCGCTCTGTGCCTCGACGACTTCGGCGTCAGCGTCGAGAACATCAACGTGGTGTTCGAGGGCTCGGGACTGTCGGGGTCGTTCGACGACCTTGAACGGCTCGACTTCAGGTGGCCCCGCGATGAGTGGGTGCGAGACAACTACTTCCACGAGCCCGCAGCGAATGACTGGCTCCGCGCGCTCGAGGACGCCGCGGACGGCAGTGCACGTGCATGCCGCGCTGACGGACAGGGTGATCGAAGGGCGCTGCACCGCGCGGCACGTCGGCGCACCGCCCTGGGGTCCCGTGACGTGTGGTGGCGCCGTCCCGCGACGTGGATCGCTGCCGCCATCGTTGCCGGCTGGCAGATCGTCGTGGGGCGTCGTCCATGAGGCGCCGCGATCGCCGGGCGTTAGGATGGCGGAGGCGACAGCCCCGCAGCCGCCATGGTGCAGTGGTGGCCAGCAGGCGCGTTCGAGGCGCATGTGTGGCGAGCGGGCACCGACCCGAGCCGTCGCTCAACCCCGAAAGGAATCTCAGTGTCTGACGCAGTGAAGATCGGCGACGTCCAGATCGGTGACGGCCACCCCGTCTACGTGATCGCGGAGATCGGCCTCAACCACAACGGCGATGTCGGCAACGCCAAGAAGCTCATCGACGTCGCGGTCGAGGCGGGCGCGCAGGCCGTGAAGTTCCAGAAGCGGACCCCGGAGATCGCGACGCCCGAGCACATGAAGTCGACCCCGCGTGAGACGCCGTGGGGCACCATGACGTACCTCGAGTACCGCTACAAGGTCGAGTTCGAGCAGGACGAGTACTCGGAGATCGACGCGTACTGCAAGGAGAAGGGCGTCGTATGGTTCGCCTCGCCGTGGGACGAGCCGAGCGTTGACTTCCTGGAGGGCATGGACGCGGTCGCGTACAAGATCGCCTCCGCGTCTGTGACGGACCTGGGGATGCTGCGCAAGATCAAGGCGACCGGCAAGCCCGTGATTCTGTCGACGGGGATGTCGACCATCGAGCAGATCGACACGGCGGTGGAGACGCTCGGCAAGGACAACCTGATCATCCTGCACGCGACCTCGACGTACCCGCTGCCTCCCGAGGAGGCCAACCTGCGCATGATCCAGACCCTCAAGGACCGCTACGGCGTTCCCGTGGGCTACTCGGGGCACGAGCCGGGTCTCCAGATCTCGATCGCGGCCGTGGCGCTCGGCGCGGTGGCGGTGGAGCGGCACATCACGCTCGACCGCACCATGTGGGGCTCCGACCACGCGGCGTCGCTCGAGCCCAAGGGCCTGATCTCGCTGTGCCGCGACATCCGCATCATCGAGACCGCGCTGGGCGATGGAGTCAAGAAGGTGTTCCCGGGAGAGCTGGCCCCGCTCAGCAAGCTGCGTCGCGTCGACGGCTGACGCGCGACCCGTCGCTCAGTCGCGACGCCGTGACGAGGCCGTGCGGAGGCGCGCGCTGAACCCGAGGGCCGCGAGCACGTTGCGGGCGCTGCGGAGGCGTCGGCCTGCGCCCGATGCGCCCACGCGCCCCAGGAGGCGACGTGCGCCGGTGACCTGGGGGCGGTGGCGCGAAGGAGCACGCGGACCGGAGGACGGCGGGACGAGGAAGTCGTCGGCCCCTGCGCACTGCGAGACGACGGCATGGGCGGCCGCGTCCGCGCGACGGAGAACGTCGGGTCGCATCTGATCGACGACCACGTCGAGGAAGGCCGCCACCGGAACGTCGAGCGGCGGATGCTGGCCGTCATCCAGGCTGGAGACGGTGGCGCGCGTCAGGGCGAGGGCGACTCGAGAGGGATCGTCGGGCGTGGTGATCGCGCGAGCGACGTCTGCGGTGCCAACGCTGAAGGCTGGCAGCCCGAAGATGGCCGATGCGGTGGCGAGGGCGGTGGAGGAGCAGCCGATGACGGCGCTCGGTGGGGTGCGCGCGTAGAACACCTCGACAGGATCGGCAGTCGCCATCAGTCGGAAGTCCAGGGATCGCTCCGCCGCGCGCGCGACGATCGCCGCCGGGAACGTCGGTCGCGCGTGGGGGTGCGGCCTGAATGCGATGGCGTGGTGGCCGGCATCTGCCGCGGCGTCCACCATGCGTGTGTGCAGCCGGTCTTCCTCGTCACCGGTCAGGACGCCCGCATCCCCCCAGCGCTCGCCGAGGATCAAGGCTTCGTCGCCGGGAGTCGGCGCCTGGCTGCCCGCGAGGCCGGCGATCACCGTGCGAATCGCTGGCGACCCCACGGTCACAGTCTCGACGCCGAACTCCACCAGCTGTCGTGGCTGCGCCCCGGGGACGAGGTCCGCGTGGACCACGCGCTCCACGCGCTCCGTGACGCTGCGGGGGATCGACCGGGGTGTGGGTCCGTAGGCGACGAGTCGATCGACCACCAGGTCGATGCGCGCCTCGGGGAACATGCGCGCGAGCGTCATCGACACCTCGCTGTCCAGCGACGCCAGCACGAGTCGCGAGACCGGTCCGCCGGCCATCTCGGCCAGGCGTGCGCGTGCGGCCCTCGCGTGCGAGTCGCCAGCGACCACCGACCCCGGGAGGTGAGGGGCGACGGCCTCGTTGAGGTCGAGCACGGCGTCGAATCGCGAGGCGAGCGACTCGAATCCTGGGGCATCGGCCACTCCCGCCATGACCTCTGGTATCGCGGCCTCGTTCACGGTGACGAGCACGCGGCGCCCGGGAAGGAGATCCTCGTCCACTGCGGCGGCGACGATCGCCGCCGAGAGCATGGAGGCAGTCACGGCAATCGTCGTCATGAGGCTCGACCTTTCGCCGTCAGTGCTCGGGCGATGATGCGCTCGGACATCGACAGGGTGCGCAGGGCATCATCCATCAGGTCGTGGGGGTAGGACGCGAGGAGCGACGACGAGCGGTCGAACAGCTCCGTCTGCAGCGGCGGCGACAGGCGCGCCCGCCGGGCGACGTGAAAGGCGCAGATGCGTGCCGCCGCGGCGGCGGCCTTGGTGATCCAGTCCTCGCGTCCCGTGGGAATCACGATGTCGCGGACCACGCCGGAGGCGTCGAGGAAGTGGAGCGTGTGGGCGTTGCCTGCCTGCGTGAGGGCGGTCGGGTTGTGGTCCTTGCGGTAGAAGTAGCCGTGGAGGTCGACCACCGCCGTGGTCTCTGCCTGCATGTAGAGCCGCCAGAACCAGGGCCGGTCGGCAGCCGTGCGCAGGCGCTCGTCGAAGAGGAACAGGTCGCGAGACAGCCGAGTCGTGTCGTAGATCCCCGCCCACAGGAACGGGTAGTCGACCATGGAGCGAGTCCCAGCGGGGCCGATGCCGGACTCGGCAGGCATCGCCTGGCCCCTCCGCGCATCGGGCGCTCGCTCGAGCGTGCGTCGTGACCGGTCGACGCGCACGTGATCGGTGCGAACGAAGTCGACCTCGAGTTCCTGGATCGCTCTCACCAGCGCGCTCAGGTGGCCGGGCGCGTACCAGTCGTCGACGTCGAGGTAGGTGAGGTACCGGCCGTCGGCGAGGTCCAGTGCGATGTTGCGCGAACGGGCCACGCCCAGGTTGGAGTCGTTGCGCACCACCGTGAGCTCGGGCATGCGTCGGCGGGCCTCGTCGAGGATGTGCGGTGTCGCGTCCGTCGAGTGGTCGTCCACGACGATGAACTGGGTGCCCTCGGCCTGGTTGAGCCGCATGACCTCGACGCACGTGGGCAGGAAGTCCTCAGCGTTGTACATGGGGACGATCACGCTGACGGTGTGCACGACGAACTCCTGAGGGTGATGAGGCAGGGCGACCGGCCTGGACCATCCTATGCGGGGCGGGACCAGGGCCCGAGTGGGACGAACCGCCATCAAGCCCGGCGTGAGCGCGTTACTTCTGTCACACTGGCCCCACCTGTCACGCGACTTCGCGTAATGTGACGACCGTCTGCGTCCGCGCGCATCGCCGAGTCGCATCGGTCACGTGCTATCCAAGGTGGTTCCCATGCCCTTCCCGACACTGAGGGCCCTCGGCCGCGCCACGGCCGCGCTTGCTGCGGCCGTCCTCGCCGTTCCGCTGTTCGCCGTGGCCGCATCGGCCCAGGACTTCTCGGACATCCCGCCGAGCCACAAGTTCTACAAAGAGATCACGTGGGCTGCCCAAGAAGGCATCACCAACGGACTCAGTGACGGCAGGTTCGGGCCGAACTCGTCGGTGACCCGCGACGCCTTCGCCGTCTACCTGTACGAGCTGGCCGGCAGCCCCAGTGTGACGCTTCCCTCGAAGTCCCCGTTCAAGGACGTGACCCCGAGCACCACGTTCTACCGGCAGATGGTGTGGATGGATCAGCAGGGCATCAGCAATGGCTATGCCGATGGCACCTTCCGTCCCAAGGACAACATCAACCGCGACGCGATGGCGGTGTTCATGTATCGGTACCTGGGGGAGCCGTCCTTCACTCCGCCGAGCAGGTCGCCCTTCACGGACATGACCCCCAGGTCGAAGTTCTACAAAGAGGTCGCCTGGATGGATCAGTCGGGGATCTCGGGCGGATACTCGGACGGGACCTTCCGCCCGCGCGACGATGTCACGCGCGGCGCGACCATCGTGTTCCTGTACCGGGCCTCAGGGAGTCCAGACGTCGATCTTCCGGCCATCGTGCCGACGTCCTTCACCGTCAAGGGTGCCGGATTCGGTCACGGCGTCGGCATGTCCCAGTACGGCGCTCAGGCGATGGCACTCGAGGGATACTCGGCCAACAGCATCCTTCAGAAGTACTACACCGGCACGTCCGTCAGCACGGTCGCGGCCGATCGCAACCTCAAGGTCGAAGTGTTCGGATCGGGCACCGACTCCCGCAACAGTGTGGATCTCATCGCCCGCGGCAAATGGCGACTGAGTTTCTATGACGTCGGAGCCACGCCCGCCGACACCTGGTACGGCAATGCGGGAGAGCGTCTCAAGGTCACCCGCGACGGCAATGAAGTGGAGGTCGAACGACCCGATGGACGCACGTTCACGGCAGAGCGTGTGATCCTGAACTGGGAGGGCACTCGCGACTACCAGAGCGGGTCGAGCGTCAAGGCGTACGCCGAGCTCTACAAGCGGGGCACGAGTACGCGCGCTTCGCATGGCACGTACCGTCACGGTCAGCTCCGCGTGAGCGTCCCGAGCGAGTCGTACCCACGGCTCATCATCTCGAACCAAGTGAAGCTCAACACCGAGTACCTGTACGGCATCGCCGAGATGCCCTCGTCGTGGGATCCCGATGCGCTCCAGGCGCAGGCGATCGTCGCCCGAGGGTACGCACTTCGCCAGATGGGCAACTTCTCGGACAACTGCGACTGCCACATCTACGACGACACTCGTGATCAGCAGTTCTCGGGTTGGCAGAAGGAGAACGAGGGAACCAACGCCTACTACGGCAAGCGCTGGGTGGCGGCCGTCGACGCGACCAATGCCTCGAGCGGCACCACGGGGAAGGTCCTCACCTCCGGTGGCTCGATCGCCCAGACGTACTACTACTCGTCCTCCGGCGGACAGACGGAGAACAGCGAGGACATCTGGAGCGCGGCCCTCCCGTACCTGAGATCGGTCGACGACCCCTGGTCCGAGACGAGCATCAACCCCAACCGTGCGTGGACGCAGACCATGTCGCAGTCCAAGGCACGGTCGGTCTTCGGTCTCGCAGACGTGGTGTCGATCCGAGTGGTATCGCGCACGGCTGGTGGCTCGGACGCGGCGGCCACGAAGGTCACGGCGACCTCGTCCACGGGGAAGACGTCCTCGATCACCGGCGCGGAACGCATCCGGAGCAGACTGGCGAACGGCAAGTCGCCGTGGCTGTGGTCGTTCACCCCCAACCACTGACGGGCGGAGTTTCGGCGCGGGGTTGTCCGAAGACCTCTCACCCCTGAGTGTCTGCGGCCTCGCGCGTCAGCTCTCCCGTGCGACTCTGTAGGCGCCGCTGAGGCGTTCGACGAGAACGTCGTGCATCGACTGCGCATAGGTGCTCGTGATGTGGGACCCCTGCCGGTAGACCAGCGCGCCGCCGATGACAGGGGTGCAGGACTCCCCGGGACAGATGTAGTCGTGGAAGTCCACCACCTGGACGTCTGGGACGAGCGCCGCCGCCTTGAGCTGCGTGGGCGCGGCGCTCCATGCGATCGCATCGGCGCGGTCGAACGAGCAGGTATCCATGGCGTCGGGGTTGGCGGCGGTGCACTCGAGCATGATGAGATCCTTCGGCGGCGCCGGATTGTCGAGCACGACGATGATCTCGGTGCCCCGGTCCTGCAGCGCGGTCCAGCGGGCTGCGAGCCCGGCAACCATGTCCTCTTCAGTCCGCTCGCGAAAATCGTCGCCAAGGTACCCGAGGCTCAACCGCTGTGATGTGATGGCGAGATCCTGGGGATTCTCGTCGAGCCACTCGAGCACTCGGCCGTTGAAGACTTCGCACCCGGTGTACGGACGTGTACCACCGTCCGCGGCAGAGCGCGCGTCCGAGAAGGCGCAACTCGACTTTGTCATCACGGTGCCCGACCACCCCAGTTCTGCGAACACTCCGTCGAACGCGTCGGCGTACTGCTGGATCTTGGAGTCCCCGAGGACGACCACCGCGACGTCTCCATCGGGGTCCCCAATGGCGCAAGGGTTGAGTTCATCGCTCGCGGTAGTGGCCGACCAGCATTCGGGGATGTCCTCGTGGGCGACCAAGGGGTTCGGCTCGACTGATCCGTACGACGCGCGCGGTGTCGCCTCGACGGAGGACTCTGGATCGTCTCCCAGCGCCCGGGCCCCGATCACGTCCTCAGGTGGACCCGACGGGGACGTGCTGGTCGTTGCCCCGAGGAGCGGGTTGATGACGACCATGAGCGCCGCAACGACGCTCGCGAGGACGAGGTTGAGACCCACCGAGAGGGAGCCGCTGGCATTGCCGCGGAGCGTGCGCGAGAAGCGGACGGGATCCTCGACGAACCGCCGACTCAGCCACGCCGGAAGAATGCTCGCGAGCACGATCACGACCCCCCACCGACGCCCCTCGAACCCCATCCAGTCCTGCAGCACCACCAGCATCGGCCAGTGCCACAGGTAGAGCGAGTACGAGAGTCCACCGATCCACACGAGCGGTCCCCAGGACAGCACGCGCTGTGCCAGTCCGGACCCTCCGCCTATCGCGGCGGCGATCACGAGGGCCGCTCCCACGACCGGCACCGCGGCGCGCCATCCAGGGAACGGGTCCGTCGCCTCGAGGCCGAATGCGGCGATCGCGATCAGGATGAGCCCCACCCAAGCGAGCACGGCCCGCGTGCGCTGTCCCACGCGGGTCAAGTGCACGGACGCCACTGCGATGATGGCCCCGACGGCGAGCTCCCAGAGGCGGGTGGTGGTCACGAAGTATGCCTTCAACGGCTCCGACGAGGTGTAGAGGAGCGACCACCCGAAGGACGGAATGAGAATCGCCGCCAGGGCGTACAGGCTCGTGGAGCGGAGACCGCGCCCTCGCTTCAGAGCAACGGCCGCCACCACCGCTATGAGCAGGGGCCAGACCACGTAGAACTGCTCCTCCACCGCAAGCGACCAGAAGTGCTGCACGGGCGACACTCCGACGTCCTCGGCCAGATAGTCGACCGAGCGATCCGCGAGTCGCCAGTTCACCACTGAGGTGGCGGAAGCGATGATGTCGCCCGCGAACAGGGTGCGCTGTGTCACCGGCCCCACCGCCCACGTGGCGGCCACGGTGGCAAGGAGGACCACCGTCGCCGCTGGCAGGAGGCGCCGCACGCGGCGCGCCCAGAAAGATGCCATGTGGACGCGGCCCGTCGTCTCGATCTCGCGCAGCAGCAAGCTGGTGATGAGGAAGCCGGAGATCACGAAGAACACGTCCACGCCGACGAAGCCGCCCGAGATGAGCGGAAGGCCAGCGTGGTACGCCAGGACGAGCCCTACCGCGACGGCGCGTAGCCCCTCGATGTCTCGGCGGAAGCCACGCCCATCCGCGCTCCCGGCAAGCGCGCGGGCCGCGTGGCGCGGCTGGGACGCCGGCGGTGCCGTCATTGAGGCCTTCTCCTTGTCGATCGGCTGCTCTCTCGTCACACGGCTGAGCCGCAGATCTCCGCACACCTCGGTGCCGCAGACCAGGAAAGTCAAGCACAAAGGGGAGCACTCGGGTGCTAGCCTGGGCGCGTTCACCTCCCACGCATGCGAGAGGCCTCCCGTTGTCCAGGGTCTTCATCAGCGCCCGCTCGACCTACATGGCGAGTCCCCAGGCGCGAGCGAGGCTCGAGTCCTCCGGTCACGAGCTGGTCGCAGCTCCCGGCGATGCGGACTGGGCGATCGCCTACCACCAGGACGAACTCGACGGCATTCTCGGGGTCGTGCCCGAGGTGGTGCTTCACACGTACGAGCCCTTCTACACGCCTGCGTGGCCCCTCGATGCCTCCGCCGACGGCACGCGCGTGAGGTCGTTCAGCCCGTGGACCGTGGGTCTCGAGGAATCATGGCGGCATTGGCTGACCAATGGTCCGCGCGAGTACGTCGACCCGAGGCAGGGGCGACGGTCCGGCACGGCGCTGCTGGCATCGGTCAAGCCCTTCCGTCACGGCGTGGTGAGCGAAGATCTCACGCAGATCCGCTACGACCTCGGAGTCCGGGGCTACGAGCGCGGCCAGGTGGACGTCTACGGCCAGGGCTGGGACGGCGTCGAGATCGTCGAGGACTCGCGGCATCCGAAGGGAGAGTCGTTCTCGGACGCCAAGCACCGGATCCTCCAAGGGTGCGCCGTCAACATCAGTCTCGAGAGCGCACACGTGCGCGGCTTCGTGACGGAGAAGCTCTGGCAGGCGATCCGGGCCGGGTGTCTCCCGGTGTACTTCGGGTCGTCCTGGCTCGACGAGCTCATCCCCCGAGGCGCATACGTCGACCTGCGCGACTTCGACGGCGTCGACGCGGTCCTGGATGGCATCGCGTCGCTGCGGCGATCGAAGATCGCTGACCGCGTGCTGGAGCTGCAGCGCGCCCTGCGCGAGCTCGAGAGCGGAGCCAAGGGGCGCGATCCCGTGCGCACGCGCTGGATTGACGACGTCGTGGGCTACATCGACTACCGGAATGACACCGCAGTCCGCGCGCAGGGCGGGCTCGGCGCCGGTGCGGCCAGCATCCTGGACTACCGCGACAAGCGTCTCGGTCGGTTCGTCGCCGACATCGAGACACACGTCGCCGAGACGGCGCCGACGACGAGCGTCGCGGACCGCCCTGCCGCGCGCACCGTGTATCTCTCCGACGCGATCCCCTACATGAACAGTGAGGACCGCAAGGACGTCTGGCGTGAACGCGGATTCACGGTGGTCGACGACCCCGCAGACGCCGCGTGGGCTGTCGCCTATCACCAGCGCGAACTGTTCGATCTTGCAGGCCAATCGCCCCGAATCGTCTTTCACACCTACGAGCCGCTGTTCACCAGAAGTCTTCCGCTCTACTCGCGGATCGGCACGTCAGAGGTCTTCTCGTTGGGGGTGTGGACGGCGGGCCTGGAGGACACGTGGCGCTACTGGCTCCGGTCCGGGCCGCGGCAGTACCTCGACCCGGCCGAGGGCGACCGGTCGCGCGCCGTGGTGCTCGCATCGACCAAGGCCTGGGCGCATGACAAGTTCGCCGAAGACCTCACGGGCCTGCGCCACAGGATCGCGGTCGGAGGTCAGCAGCGAGGGCTGTTCGACATCTACGGTCGCGACTGGGGCGATGTCACCACCATGGGCGAGTCTCGGAGCCCCACGGGCGGGTGGCCCGAGGCGAAGCATGCGATCCTCGGTGGCTATTCGTTCAATCTCTGCCTCGAGAACAACCACGTGCCTGGCTTCGTGACAGAGAAGCCGTGGCAGGCCATTCGCGGTGGATGCCTCCCCATCTACTACGGCTCGAGCTGGATGGACAGACTGTTTCCGTCGAAGGAATATCTCGATCTCCGCGACTACGAGTCGATCGAGGCGCTCTACGAGCACATGGAGCGGATGCCTCGCGACGAGATCGTGGCGCGGGTGCGACGCCTGCAGGACCAGTTGAAGGAGCTCGAGCAGGCAACGGAGGGTGGCAAAGCGGCCCAGGGCCTGTCCTGGCTCCAGGACGTGGCCTCGTTCATCGAGGGAGTCGATGAGAATGACGCGCGTCGCGGCACGGCGTGGGACGTCTCGCACCTGGCCGCGCGTGACTTCGCGCTGCTCGCGCAGCGGGGAGATCCCCTCCCGGAGCCGCGTCCGCTCCGTGCGGTGCAGCCACCCCGCCGTCGCTGGTGGCAGTCGCGGAGTTAGGCCGGGGCTTCCGTGCCACAGGTGCGCGCGGGCTCTTCATCACGCGTACGTCATGGAATGATGGGGACTTCCGAGTGCTCGGCTGACCCGCATTGGAGTGACGTGCCCCCTTCTGACGACTTCTCGTTGCCTCTCGCCACGTCCACATGGGATGACCGCGAGCGCGCGGCGCTCATCGATGTCATCGACTCCGACCGGTTCACTATGGGCCCTCGCGTCGCAGAATTCGAGAGGGCGTTCGCAGAGTTCGTGGGCTCCGGCCACGCAGTGATGGTCAACTCTGGCTCGTCGGCGAACCTGCTGGCCGTGGCGGCGGCGATCCTGAACCCCGAGATCCGCCTCGCCCCGGGTGACGAGGTGCTGGTGCCGGCGGTCTCGTGGGCCACCACGTACTCACCGCTGCATCAGTACGGTCTGCGCCTGGTCTTCGTCGATGTCGATCCCGAGACGTTGAACATGGACCTCGACAAGGCTCGGGAGGCGATCACTCCTCGCACCCGCGCCGTGTTCGCCGTCAACCTGCTGGGCAATCCTCAGGACTTCGACGCCCTCGGCGCCCTCACCGCGGAGCACGACCTGCTTCTTCTCGAGGACAACTGCGAGGCCCTCGGCGCCACGTTCGCGGGGCGCCAAGCGGGCACCTTTGGGCTGCTCGGCACCTACAGCTCCTTCTTCTCGCACCACATCTCGACGATGGAGGGCGGGCTGGTCGTCACGGATGACGAGCGGACCTACCAGACGCTGCTGTCGCTGCGCGCTCATGGCTGGATCCGGGACCTCCCGGCAGACAACCTGCTCCACCGCAAGTCGGGCGACCCGTTCGAGGACTCGTTCCGGTTCGTGCTGCCGGGCTACAACGTCCGGCCGCTGGAGATGTCCGGCGCCCTGGGTCTGCTGCAGTTGGAGAAGCTCCCCTCGATCGTTGCGGGCCGCCGGCGCAACGCGGAGGCGTTCCAGCGCGCCTTTGCCTCGGTGCCGGGTGTCAGGATCCAGCGAGAGGTGGGCGAGAGCAGCTGGTTCGGCTTCGCACTGACGCTGACCGACGGGCTCGAGGGGCGTCGCGGTGAGGTCGTGCGCGCACTTGCCGATGCCGGGGTCGATGCCAGGCCCATCGTGGCGGGCAACTTCACGCGGAACCCTGTGATCGACTACTTCGACGCCACGGTGCCGGCCGAACTCCCGCATGCAGATGACGTCCACGACAACGGGCTGTTCATCGGGAACCATCACTACGACGTATCGGAGGCGCTGAACCGCGTCGCGGCCCTGATTCGGGGCCTCACCGCGTAGTCCCTTTCACCGCGCAGTCCCTCTCATCGCGCAGTCCCGCTCGCTGAGGGAGCGCGTCTCGCTACTCGTGCGCCGCGACCTCGGACAGGAACCACTCGTACGTCTGGCGCAGGCCCTGCTCGAGCGAGGTCGACGACGTCCATCCGAGCTCCTGCATGCGTGAGGTGTCGAGCAGCTTCTGAGGCATCCCGTCCGGCTTGCTGAGGTCCTGGGACAGCGTGCCGTCGTAGCCGACCACCCGTGCCACGAGTGCGGCCAGGTCGGCGATGGAGATGTCCTCACCGCTGCCGACGTTGATGAAGTCCGACCCATCGAAGTGCTCGAGCGCATGAAGCGTGCCGTCTGCGAAGTCGTCAGCGAACAGCAGCTCCCGGCGGGCGCGTCCCGTGCCCCAGACCGCCACCTCCTCGACGCCGTTGACCTTCGCCTCGTGAAAGCGACGGATCATGCCAGGCACCACGTGGGACTTCTGGGGGTGGAAGTTGTCACCGGGCCCATAGAGGTTCGACGGCATCACGGAGATCCACTTCAGTCCGTACTGCTGGCGCACCGCCTTGACGTGCATGATGCCTGCGATCTTCGCCACCGCGTAGGCCTCGTTCGTCGGCTCGAGCGGGCCGGTCATCAGGTACTCCTCGCGCAGCGGCTGGGGCGCGAGCCGCGGATAGATGCACGACGATCCGAGGAAGACCAGCTTCGGGACCCCCTTGGCGGCGGCGGCATCCATCACGTTGGCCTGGATCTGCAGGTTCTCGCTCAGGAAGTCCGTCGGCGCCGCGATGTTGGCGGCGATGCCGCCGACGCGGGCCGCAGCGAGGAAGATCACGTCCGGCCGCACGTCCTCGATCACGCGCCTCGCTGCCTGACGGTCCCGGAGGTCCGCCTCCGCCGACGGCACCCCCACGAGCGAGGAGAAGCCACGCGCCTCGAGGCCGCGCCAGAGCGCTGAGCCAGCCAGGCCGCGGTGTCCCGCGATGTAGATGGTGGCGTCTCGGGGGAGCGTCAGAGTCCGCATCGTTGGCCTCCTGGCCGCTAGGGAGTGGCCCATGCTATCAACGTGCCCCTGCCGCGAGCCCGCCGCTACACTGATCTGGTTTCGCCACGCACGGGCCTCAGCGCACGGCGTGCTCCTCGATCGACAAGGACCACCATGACGACCACTGATAGGAAGCGCGCCGTTGTCACTGGCGTCACCGGCCAGGATGGAAGCTACCTGACGGAGCTGCTGCTGTCGAAGGGGTACGAGGTGCACGGCCTCATTCGACGGGCGTCGACATTCAACACGCACCGCATCGATCACCTCGTCTCGGCCCCTCAGGAGGAGAAGCGCCTTCACCTTCACCACGCCGACCTCACGGACGGTTCACGGCTCGTGACCCTGCTGGACTCGATCCAGCCCCACGAGGTCTACAACCTGGCCGCGCAGTCGCACGTCCGCGTCAGCTTCGACGAGCCCGAGTACACGGGTGACGTCACGGGCCTCGGTTCCACGCGGCTCCTGGAAGCCATTCGCGTCATCGGTCTCGACACCCGCTATTACCAGGCCTCGAGCTCGGAGATGTTCGGGGCGACCCCACCCCCGCAGAACGAGGACACTCCCTTCTATCCTCGGTCGCCGTATGGCGCCGCCAAGGTGTACTCGTACTGGATGACAAAGAACTACCGCGAGGCGTACGGGATGTTCGCCGTCAACGGCATTCTGTTCAATCACGAGTCCCCGCGCCGTGGAGAGACGTTCGTGACGCGCAAGATCACGCGTGCGGTGGCGCGCATCCTGGAAGGCAAGCAGGACTCCCTGTACCTCGGCAACCTCGACTCCGTCCGCGACTGGGGCTATGCGCCCGAGTACGTGGAAGCGATGTGGCGCATGCTCCAGCACGACGAGCCGACCGACTACGTCGTGGCGACCGGTCACGCGGCGTCCATCCGTGACTTCCTCGATCACTCGTTCTCTCACGTGGGGCTCGACTGGGAGAAGTTCGTGCGCTTCGACGAGCGGTACCTGCGGCCCACCGAGGTCGATGCGCTCATCGGTGATGCCTCCAAGGCCAAGCAGCTGCTGGGCTGGGAGGCGAGGGTCCTCACGCCCGAGCTGGCACGCATCATGGTGGATGCCGACATCGAGTCCCTCAAGGTGGAGGGAACGCACTACGTCGACACCGCTCGCTTCACCTGAGACAGCCGCAGACGAGACGCATCCTCCGATGGTGAGAACTCTCGGCCTCGGATAGCCTCACGAGTCTGGGCGCTCGGTGCGCCGTTGCTAAGGGTGTCCGCCGACTCAGGGAGAGCGCACGCATGAACTCATGGGGTCAGAGCCGTGCCGAGTGGGTGGCGTTGGCAGACCGACTGGTCGAGCCTGCGGCCCGACGCATCGACGATGGCGGAGTCCACCTGAGGGGCGTCACGAGCGCGCACGGGGATAAGGCCGATGCCATGGAGGCGTTCTGCCGCACCTTCCTGCTTCACTCGTTCCGCCTGGCGGGCGACTCGACGTCGGCGCGTCCGGAGATCACCGACGTGTACCTCGAAGGCCTCACGTCCGCCGTCTCGGGTCCGGCCGAGAGGCGCGCGTGGCCGGACCCGGAGTACAAGGGCCATGCGACCGTCGAAGCCACATCCCTCGCGGTCGCACTCCAGGTCTCGCGCGCGGTGACGTGGGACCGACTCGAGACGCGCACGCAGGATGACCTCGCCCAATGGCTGGCGGCAGCCGCGGCGGCGACCGTTCCCGAGAACAACTGGCTGTTCTTTCCGCCGACCATCGCCGGCTTCCTGCGCACCGCCGGCTACGCGGACCTCGTCGCGGAGATCCCCACGATGCGTGAGGCGTGGCATCGCGTCGGCGAGTTTCCTCGCGGTGGCGGCTGGGTCTCGGACGGCAAGCGCGGAACGTACGACTACTACACGTCCTGGGCGCTGCTGTACTACCCCGCTCTGGCGGCGTGGCTGCACGACGACGAGAGCCTCGCCGCCGAGGTGGCGCCCTTGCTGCGCCGCCACGTCGAGGACCTCACGCACCTCGTCGACGACGCCGGTGCGCCGGTGCTGTTCGGACGGTCCCTGACCTATCGGTTCGGGATGCTGGCCGCGGTCGGTGCCGCCACCCTGGTCGATGCGCTTCCGTTCCCCGCGTCGCACGCGCGCACGTTCTCGGCCCGCACCATCGAGTTCTTCGTCGACCATGGCCTGCAGGACGACGAGGGCGTCGTCGGGGTTGGCTGCTGGTCCCGATCCGAGGCGCTGCGCCAGGACTATTCGGGCCCCGGAGCGTCGTACTGGCTAGGCAAGGGTCTGGTGCCCCTCGTGCTGGAGGCCGACCATGAGTTCTGGCGTGGCCCCTCGGCGACGCTGCCGTGGAGTGACGAACCAGCGATGTTCGAGACGGCGGGTCTGCTGATCGCCCCGACCCACGATGGATCCGCGGTTCGACTCTTCAATCATGGGTCGACGTCGCGGATCGAGAGCAGTTCGAAGGGTCGTGTGGACGATCCGTGGTACTCACGCCTGTCGTACAGCTCACGCACTGCCCCGGTGAGATCAGCCGAAGGACTGGCGGGGGCACTGAGTTTCGACGAGGGAGGTTCTCTCTCGTCCCGAGGATCCATCGAGCTGCTCGCCCATGGGCGCGACTGGGCCTCGTCTCGGGGCACCCACCGGGTCCCGTTGGGGTCGGGCGAGTACTCCTCGGCGGTCGCGGAGCGGGCCGCGAGTGTGGAGTTCGTCCGACAGAAGGTGCACAACGTCAGCGTCGTGACGGGCGACTGGGTCATCGAGGTCGCGCGGGTCCCTCGAGGGGAGTATCTGCGAGGGTCGGCTCGGTGGGCGGGTCTCGCCGTCCATCAGGCGACCGAGGAGACGGTGGATGTCGGGAGTGCTCAGCCGTTCGCGCTCGTGTCCAGTCGAGAGACCTGCAGCGCGATCGTCGGGCTCGTCGGCCTCGACGGCGCCCTCATCTCGCGCCCGGCTGACGAGAACCCCCTCGGTGTCGGGACGGCGATGCCGGTGCTGACGAGCGATCTGCGTGCGGGGCCTGAGGAGCATCGATGGTTCGCGTGTGCGACCTTCCTCGGCTCAGTGGATCCGGAGACCGCGCGCCACGCCATGGACACCAAGCCCGCACTCGTGCGAGCGGGACGCGATGGACTCGACGTGCGCGCCTTTGATGGCGAGGTCGTCTCGATCACGTGGAGCAATGGCTTCGAGGTGACTCGTCACGAGAACAGCAGATAGCCCCACGGCGGGCAGCGCCGCGATTGAGGAGCCAAGCCCCTGTCCACCCCCGGGAGCCCCTGGCAGTCACTGGTATCGTTCGTCGGCAACACGTCCTTCGGCCGAGCACGCCACCCTCAGAGGCTGCCGACCGCGTATGGGAGGAGCAGGACTCACGTGACGTCTGACATCGGTTCTGACTCCGCGGCAAGCGCGGGGTCGACCGCACCTGACGCCGACCTGCAAGAGCTGCGAGAGCTTCACGAGCGCATCCGCGCCCTGGAGTCGTCGCTCGTCGCGGTCCGATCCGAACTCGAGAGCGAGACCCGCGCCTTGGGTGCGCTCTTCGTGAATGCACGGAAGCTGAGCGCGGATCGCGACGCGCTCATTCGTCACTCGGACGATCTGCGTGATCGGCTCGGCACGGTGCTCGGGTCGCGACGATGGCGTCTGCTTGAAGCCCCGCGAGCCGCAGTCCGTGTGCTTCGGCGGGCGATGGGAAGGCCGACAGGGGTACGTATGACGGTTCCTGCGCCACCCGCGCTCAAGGCCCGCCGAAGGCTCGTGCCGCGCCCGGAGGAGCCCGCGCGAGACGTGACAGCGATCGCGCGTCGCGACAGAGGCGCCTTGCTCGTGAAGATGCGCGAGTGGGAGCGCCTGAGCCTCGATGAGTCATCTTGGGTGGCTTACCACGTGGCCATGATCAAGTGGTGTGCCCGCGCGTTGGGACCCGGGTTCACGGTTCAGTCGTTCGAGGCGCTCTCCGACAAGTACGACGCCGTGCCCCGTGCGCTGCGGCGGCGGCTCGGAGAGCGAACGTACGTCGAGGTGGTCAGAATCGCCGCTGCGGCGATGACCCGCGTGGGGCGCTACGACGACGCTGTCCAGCTGATCAGTTCCGAGATCGAGAGTGGCTCGAGTGAACTGCGGTTCGACCGTGCGGAGATCTCATGGAGCCGCGAGCCCGAGCGGGCGGTCGAGGACATCGTGGCCGTCCTCGCCGATGAGCAGCTACCGCCAGAGCGCCGCACCCGCGCAGAGCGCCTGCTCTCCCATCTCGATGGCACCGCCGTCGGTGGCGATGACTCCGCCGACCCCCAGCTGTGGCTGACCCGCGCGAACCATGCACTGAAAGAGGGCAGGCTCACCGACCAGCGTGACGCGCTCAACGCCTACTTCGACGCGGTCGGCCGTGCTCGCCCCCTTGCCGACGATGCGGGTGCGTTCTCGTTCGAATCGTTGGTGAAGCGGACGGAGAACAGCTTCAGCGACGGTCCGCTCGTCTCGGTCGTGATGAGCACCTACAACTCGAGTGCCACTCTTCAGTATGCGGTGCGGTCGATCCTCGAGCAGACGTACGCCAACCTGGAACTGATCGTCGTCGACGATCTCAGCACCGACGGCACGCCGGAGGCGCTCGCCGAGATCGCACAGGCGGATCCGCGAGTGAGGCTGATCCTGCCCGAGACCAACGGCGGCACCTACCGCAACAGGAACCTGGCGTTCCGGGCTGCGCGTGGCGAGTACGTGACATTCCACGACTCCGACGATTGGGCGCACCCGGAGCGGATTCAGGTTCACGTGGATGCGATGCAGGCCGACCCCGGTCTGCTCGCGACGCGATCCGAGTGGCTGCGGTCCTATCCCGACGGCAGGATCGAGTTCCGTCGCTGGGGCGTCACTCTCGCACATCCCAACCCTGCCTCGACGTTCTTCTCACGCGAGGTGATCGACCGCATCGGCGATTACGACACCGTGCGCTTCGGCGCCGACTCGGAGTACTGGAAGCGTGCGGTCGCCGTGTTCGGTTCGAGCGCCATTCGGGACATCCGGGAGACGCTGGGCTTCGGACTGCTCCACGAACAGTCGCTGACCCAACGCGGGGCAGGCGCCTGGTCGGAGGACCACCATTCGGCCGCGCGCGCGCAGTACACGTGTGCCTTCACCGTCTGGCACCTGACGTCCGAGCTCGATCGCCTTCGAGTCGACGCCGAGTCATCTCAGAGGGAGTTCTGGGCTCCGCCCGCGATGCTGAGCGGTCCGCGCCGCCAGCCCAGCGCGGGGTCCCTCGCGCAGACCTACCCGGTGGACGGGACCTCCGCAGTGCTGTTCGCCATCGTGGCTGAGAGCAGCGCGAGCGGCGCACTGATCGAGCAGACCCTCGCCTCGCTGACCGCGCAGACCGACGGCCACTGGCGCGCGATCGTCGTGGTCCCGGCCGACACGACGTTCGACGCTGCCGACGGTCGGGTCGCAGTGGTGGACGCTGCGGAGCCACTGTCCCCTCATCACCAGATCGCCGTCGCGGCACAGCGGCTCCGGGCACTTGGCGGCGGTCATCTGGGCATCCTCGATGCAGGAACGCTGGTCCACGAGGGGATCACGGCGGAGCTGAGGAATCATGTCGGTCAGACCGTCGAGATCGCTCGCGGACTGGTGGTCGACCCTCAGTCCGGTGCCGTTGCCGAGTGCTCGACACAGGGGACGCTCGGCATCGACGATCTCGTGTCGTACAGCCGCATCCCGTGGATTCCTCGTCGGGCGCTCCCTGTCGCGACCGACGGCGCCTCGCTCGACGGCCCCTGGGAGCTGCCCGCCCTGATGGCCGAGTCCCACGTGTCTGCGCTACCCGGGTTCGCGGCACGCACCGATGGTCCGCAGGCGCTCGCAGCCAAGGCCCGTGTCGGAGAAGGCGAGTGGCGGAGCTTCGTCGACGGACTCGCCGCCGATGCGGAAGGGCGCGCAGACGTGGATCTCACGCGCCCGTTCGGCGCCTTCGCGCTCGACGACGCTTGAAGTCGACTGAGCGCTGAGGGCTGAGGCTCAGTTCAGCGGGGGCGGCGCTTCTTCGCGGCGGCCATAAAGACCTCGGCGTACATCGCAGCCGTGGTGCCAGGGTCGCGGCCTTCGAGACGTGGACGTTCCGCCGGTGGTGCGCTCCGCAGGCTCTCCACCGCAGTGGACACGCTGGAAGCCGTGAGCGGCGCACGGTAGCGGTGCACCCAGCCAGCCCCGACGCTCGTGGCCAGGCTCCGCGTCAGCGCGTTGTCGGGCACCAGGATCGGGCGGTCGAGCGAGAGGGCCATGAACATCATGTGCAGGTCCTCGATCTCGCTGGTGTTGGGGAGGACCACGAGTTCCGAGCCAGTGATCTCCTCCACCATGGTGCCGTCGGAGATGCGCTCGATGCGCGTCGATACAGCATCGGGCTTCGCCTGTGCGAGCCGCTCAATGCCGTCTGCGCGTTCGGGCGGAGCCGATCCGACCACGCGAAGAGAGATGTGGGGCGCGTCTCCCCCCACGAAGGCCTCCACGACCTGGTCGACGTTCTTGTGGAGATGCGGCGCGATGCAGAGCACTCGGCCCACGGTGGACTCCACGCGCGGGTAGCCGACGAACCGCTCACGGTAGTGGCCATACGGGATCAGGGCAGTGGATCCGCGGCGTGGCTCCGGAGTTGATGGGTCGACGATCACGAACGTCGTCGTCACCCGATTGAGAATCCAGTTCGCCAAACCCGCCGCGCGGCCACCTCCGCCTGACGCATCCGCACCGTGCCAGGTCCGCACGAGCGCGATCCGGTTCCTCTTGACCATGGCGGCGAACGCGAGGGCGACGGCGATGCGGTCCTTGCCGCTCATCGTGCGCGAGCCACCGAGCGCGTGGAGACGGTGCAGATGGATGACGTCCGCATTCGCACCTCTGCGCACGCCGGCGAAGGACCGAAACGTCAGGCCTTCGGAGTCCTCGCCGACGATCTGATCGACGTATCCCACGCTCGGAGACATCAGCTTCTGAGCGACGGACACCGTGATCGGGGCGGGGGCCTCCGTGAGGACAGGGGTGCTTTTCACCCACGCACGATACCGCGCGGCTCTTGACGCGGACAATTCGGATGCCACGACCGGCGGGCCCGTCAAAGACCCGTCCCATAGACTGGCGCCCTATGAACACGCGCACTGCACAGGACGTCTTCATCAATCTGGGCGGACAGGACGACAATCTCGGAGACTCTGCTCTGCGGGCGGCCTACTACGAGGCGGCACGAGGAGAAGGCACGCGCTTCCACATCCTCCTCGAGAATCGGTCGAGCGACTACGTGACGGGCCTTCCCCTCGACCCGGCTGACCTGATCTACACGAAGCGATCAGCGTGGGTGGCTGCCAGTGACGCAGCGTCCCGTCCGGTCCAGTTGTTCGAGGCAGGCGAGATCAACCCGCGCGGCCGCGCCTTTCCCGTGGAGTCCGTGGCGGCACCGCTGCGGCGCTCCGTCGACTCCGGCGGCCTGGTCATCGTGGCCGGCATGGGGCTCAAGGATCCGTCCACCGTGGACCCCGCGTGCTTCGACTCGGTGCTCCGGGACGCCGCGGTGGTCTCGTGGCGGGACGCGGGCTCACGCGACGCTGCCGGGTTCGGCGACGTCGCGCCGGACTGGGCGTTCGCCCTCGGCGCGCCGACTGCCGACTGGGCCGATCGCGGGGGCCGCCCTCTCCTTGCCGTGACTCTGCGCTTCGACAGGCCGTGGCCGGACGACGCATGGCTGGTGGCCGTGCGTGCGCTTGCAACCCAGACCTCGACCCGCATCGTCACGGTGGCACAGGTCGCTCGGGACGCACCGCGCGCGGTGCGTCTGGCGGAGGCGCTCGGCGGCGAGTACCTCGTCGCCGCGAGCACCCGGCACAGCGATCTTGATGCGCACGTCCGTGACGTCTATTCGCGGTCGCTCGTCGTCATCAGCGACCGCGCCCATGGGCTGATCATCGGTGCGACGGAAGGCGCCTACCCCATCGGGTCGGCGGCGGACCCGCAGAAGATCAGTCGACTGCTCGCGGCCGCGGACCTCGGCAGTCTCGTGAGCTCCTACGATCGCATGCCCGATGCGGCGGCCGAGCTGGAGTCGAAGCTCCCCGAGCTCGGCCCGGCCGTGGACAAGGCGCGAGCCTCGGTCGTGGAGCTCGGACAGCGCATCCGGTCCGCGATGAGCGCCGTGTCGTGAGCGTCCGCGCCACGGACCTCGAGGGAGACTCCCCCATGTCGTCACCTGCAGACGTCTCGATCATCATCCCCGTCCACAACGACGAGGGGTGGATCTCGACGGCCCTGGAGAGCTGCCTGCGCCAGACCCTCGACACGATCGAAGTGATCTGCGTCGATGATGCCTCCACGGACAGCACCCGCGAGGTCATCGAGGGCTTTCAATCGCGCGATCCCCGGGTCCGACTGATCCGTATGGAGAGCAACGTCTCGGCGCTGCAATGTCGCAGGGTCGGCGTCGAGTCCGCGCAGGCCGACCACATCCTGTTCCTCGACGGCGACGACGAGCTGGCCCCCGACGCGGCCAAGCGCGCCGTCGCGAAGGCGCGAGCGGCGAATGCAGATCTCGTCGGCTTCGGTGTCGAGGTCCTCAACCCCGATGGGCGCACGGTCGGCGGCTACCAGTCCAGGCTGCGCCACGCCCATGCGAGCCTCGAAGGCGATGCAGTCCTGCCGGGATTGTTCCCTGTCGGCAAGCCCGCCCAAGGGCAGTTGTGGCGCTACCTCTTCGCGACCTCTCTGCTGCGCGACGCGTATCGGATGCTGCCGGCCGAGCTCGTGCTCAGGCGCGTCAACGACCTGCCGGTCATGTTTCTCGTGGCGGCGCTCGCCAAGCGCTACGTGTCGATGGAGGACCACCTCTACAAGTACTACTTCCGTCGCGGCGGGAGCGGCCATCCCGTCGAGGAGCTCTCGCAGTTCGAGTTCTACCTGAGTGCGATCGACTCGATCGACAGCATCGCGCCGGCCGTGAGCGAGCTCGCAGCATCCAGCGCGGATGCCGCTCAGCTCCACGCGAGCTATGACTCGGCACGCCTGGCGTTGATCGCCAACGTGCTGGGCTACCTGCAGAGCAACGTCAATCCGGCTCTGCGCACCGAGAGTCTCGCGCTGCTCCACGACCGCGTGTCCCCTCACGACGTGGTGACGGCCGCCGTCACCTTCGGCAAGGATGCCCTGGAGGTGCTGGCAGAGCACGGTACGCGACTCGTCCTCGGCGAGCGCCCGGTGCGGAGCGTCCTGCTGGTGACGGCGACGCTGACGACGGGCGGCGTGTCAGCGGTCCTGCTGTCGCAGGCGAGGTACCTGATCGAGGCGGGCTGCCAGGTGACGATCGCCGCACGGCGTGCTGGCAGCGACCTGGACGGTCTGCCTGACGGTGCGCGGTTCGTGGAGGTGGGCGGTGATGGCCTGGCCGAGCGTGTCGAGACGTGGGCCGAGGTCTGCCGCCGCGATGCGATCGACGTGATCATCGACCACCAGATTCTTTACAGCCGCGACTGGCCTGCCTACGCGCTGATGGCCCGAGCGCTGGGCGTCCCCACCATCGGCTGGATTCACAACTTCGCGTTGCGGCCCGTGTACGACCAGGGCACGCTCTCGACGTTCCTCACGACACACCTGAATGCGCTGGCCACGCTCGTCACGCTCTCGCCCCTCGACGTGGCGTTCTGGAAGCTGCGTGGAATCGCGCACACCGCGTACCTCCCCAACCCGCCGTCGCCGATGCTGCTCGAGTCCTCTGGGATCACTGAGCCCAAGCCGGCGCCGCAGGGGCGGCTCGAACTTGTGTGGGTCGGTCGCCTGGATCAGCACACCAAGCAGGTGCGCCAACTCGTCGACGTCGCCGCCGAGCTTCAACGGCTCTCGGTCGACTTCCACCTCAGCATCATCGGGCCGGAGTGGGCCGGCTTCACCGAAGCCGATCTCGCTGCTGAGGTCGACGGACGTGGGCTGTCCGGCAGCGTCACCGTGGTGGGGCCATTGCGAGGTGAGGCGCTGATTGCGGCGATCGACACCGCAGACGTGTTCGTGACGACCAGCATCATCGAGGGGTATCAGCTGACTCTCGCGGAGGCGCAGGCGAGGGGGCTGCCTGTCGCGATGTACGAGCTGCCATGGCTCACCCTCGTGCAGGACAACCACGGGCTCATCGTGGCTCCGCAGAGTGACGCCACGGCGCTCGCGCGGCAGATCGCGGTGCTCGTCGACGACCCCGACCGCTACCAGCGGCTGTCTGCGGCGTCGATCGAGGCGGCCGAGCGGGCCCGTTCGTACGACTTCCGCGACCTCTACCAGCGGGTCATCGCGGGCACGCTGCCGCCGGAGTACTCACCCGAGCCCACCCTGGATGACGCGAAGCAGCTCATCGACTGGACGATCTTCTATGCGGAGCGCCACGCACCAGGCTCCCGCGCTCGTCGGAGGGCCGGTCGCGCGCGTGACACATCGCTGGCGGGTCGCGCCAAGCGGCGCCTCGCGACAGGGGCGCGCGGCGTGGTGCGCACGGTGCCACGCCTCGAGCCACTCGCACGACGGCTGCGGAGCAGATTCACCACGTGACTGGTTCGCGATCGTGATGGCATGCTGGAGGTGTCGCCGATCGTGCGACGAAGCTGGCGCACCAGGGGCGTGCGCGGGCACCATGTGAGCCGTGCTCGGCGTAGAGGGGTGGGCAGTGCTGAGGAATGCGATTCGGCGGGTCGTGCAGTACCTGCCCGTGACTGGGCGAACGGTCAGCGCGGCCGCCGCGAGGCAACGCGAACTCGCCCAGAGACAGCACCGCGAAGTGACGGCAAGCCTGGAGGCGCTGGACTCGCAGATCGCTCGCCTGCAGTCCGCGCTGCTTCCGTACGGTGACGGCGAGCGGGTCGGGCCTGGGCACGAGCCCAGCGGGATGAGCGATGCGTTGGCAGAGCTCACTGCTTCGGTCGAGGACGTCCGCCGCGGTTCGCGTGCTGGGCGTCGGGCCGCGCGCGAGGCCGTGTGGAGCGCGATCTACCACGACACGATTGCTGAGAGCGAGTGGTTCACGGAGAAGGCGGTGTCGCCCGGCCGCTGGGCCGTCGGCTATCCCTTCCTCTACGTGCTGTATCGCGTTCTCGACGAGATGAGGCCCACGACGATCCTGGAGCTCGGCCTCGGGCAGTCGACCAAGGTCGCGGCGCAGTACTCGCAGGGAACTGACGGCATCGCCCACACTGTCGTGGAGCACGACCCGGAGTGGATCACGAGCTTCGCCGCGAACTTCGCGCTTCCGAGCACGACGCGGGTGCGCAGGCTTGACCTCACCACGGTCGAGCAGGACGAGGGGGAGCCCGTGCTGCGCTACGACGGTTTCGCGGACGCCGTCAGCGACGCACGCTACGACCTCATCGTGGTGGACGGGCCGTTCGGGGGCGGAGCGGAGCGAGCGCGGATCGACGTCCTCGACCTCATTCCCCACTCGCTCGCGGAGCGATTCGTGGTCATGCTCGACGACTACAACCGCCCCGGTGAACGGCGCACCGCGGAGTCGATCCTCGAGGCGCTCGACGCCGCCGGGATCGCGTACGAGACGACGACCTACGAGGGCGAGAAGTCGCTGTGGGTGGTGACATCCCCCGACCTCAAGTTCTTCACCTCGCTGTGACGTGGCGTCGTCGCGCTTGAAACCTACGCGACCGTAGCCTACGCTTGCGTAAGTTAGCCAGGCGGGCCGCCTTCGCGCCCCGCGTCGCACGATCCTTGGGAGCCTCGGTGGACGCAGTCGGACCCCTGTCGTCGGAAGGTCTCGTCCAGTTGCTCACGCACACAGGTGAGCCGGTCGAGAACGAGACCTTCTCTCCGTATGCGGCACACCTGTCCGCGGACGATCTGCGCGCGTTCTGGCGGGACATGACAGTGCTGCGCGCCTTCGATCTGGAGGCCACGAGTCTGCAGCGCCAGGGCGAGCTGGGTCTGTGGGTGCAGTCCCTCGGTCAGGAGGGCGCGCAGATCGGCTCCGGCCACGCGCTTCGTGAGCCCGACTTCGTGTTCCCCAGCTACCGCGAGCATGGCGTCGCCCTCACGCGGGATGTCGACCTGGTCGACGTGCTGAAGATCTTCCGCGGCCTGCAGCACGGCGCGTGGAACCCCAAGGACCACGGCTTCCACCTCTACACCCTCGTCATCGGCTCGCACGCGCTGCACGCCACGGGCTACGCGATGGCCCTCGACCGCGACGGCCTGGTCGCCAGCGGCGACCCCGATCGTGATGGTGCAGCGGTCTGCTACTTCGGTGACGGCGCCACGTCGCAGGGTGACGTCAGCGAGGCGCTGACCTTCGCCTCCGTCTACAACGCACCGGTCGTGTTCTTCGTACAGAACAATCAGTTCGCGATCTCCGAGCCCGCGACGCGACAGTCGAAGGTGCCGCTCGCGGATCGCGGCAAGGGGTTCGGCATCCCCACCGTGCGCGTCGACGGCAACGATGTGATCGCGTGCCACGCCGTCACCCAGTGGGCCGTGCGTCACGCCCGCTCAGGCGGCGGCCCCGTCTTCATCGAGGCGTTCACGTATCGCATGGGGGCGCACACCACCTCCGACGACCCGTCGCGTTACCGGTCCAAGGCTCAGGAGTCGTACTGGGCGGAGCGCGACCCGATCTCCCGCCTCGAGGCCTACCTCACCAACCGTGGCGAGCTGTCCGCCGAGTTCCGTGCCGAGGTCGAGGCCGAGGCGAAGGCGCTGTGCGAACGTGCGCGCACCGCCGTGCGGTCGTGGGAGCGCGAGCCGCTGCTCACGATGTTCGACGACGTCTACGCACTCCCGCACGCCACCGTCGAGGCGGAGCGCGCATGGTTCGAGCGCTATGAGGCGTCGTTCGCCGACGGTGAGACCGCAGCCGAGGGGAAGGCGCACTGATGACGGAGCGGATGACGATGGCCGGCGCCATCAATGCGGGACTGCGCGCAGCGATGGAGCGCGACCCCAAGGTGCTGCTCATGGGTGAGGACATCGGCGCCCTCGGCGGCGTGTTCCGCGTGACGGATGGCCTCCACAAGGACTTCGGCGACTCGCGCGTCATGGACTCGCCGCTCGCCGAGTCAGGAATCGTCGGCACGGCGATCGGCATGGCGATGCGCGACTACCGCAGCGTCATCGAGATCCAGTTCGACGGGTTCATCTTCCCCGCCTACGACCAGATCACCACCCAGCTGGCCAAGATGCACTACCGGTCGCGAGGCGCGATCACCCTCCCCATCGTGATCCGCGTGCCGTTCGCAGGTGGCATCGGCGCGGTCGAGCACCATTCGGAGAGCCCCGAGGCGCTGTTCGCGCACACCGCCGGACTGCGGCTGGTGTCCCCGGCGACGCCGCAGGACGCCTACGACCTCATCCAGCAGGCCATCGCGTGCCCGGATCCGGTGATGTTCTTCGAGCCCAAGGCCCGCTACTGGGACAAGGGAGAGGTCGACATCGCGCGGGTCAAGGCCCAGCTCGACCAACCCGACGGCGAGGCGCTCGCGACCGCCGAGATGGCCAAGGCGCGCATCGCCCGCGAGGGCGCCGATGTGACGCTCGTCGCCTACGGCCCCACCGTGCGGCTCGCTCTCCAGGCCGCTGAGGTCGCACGGGAGGAGGGGACGGACGTCGAGGTCATCGACCTGCGCTCGATCTCCCCGCTCGATTCGGACACCGTGGTGAACTCGGCGAAGCGCACCGGCCGCGTGGTGGTGGTCCACGAGGCCCCGACCGCATTCGGCTCGGGCGCGGAGCTGTCGGCACGTGTGACGGAGCAGGCGTTCTTCCACCTCCATGCGCCAGTGCTCCGCGTGGGTGGCTTCCACACGCCCTACCCTGGAGCCAAGTTCGAGCACGACTACCTGCCGAGCCTCGATCGCGTGCTTGATGCCGTCGATCGAGTGATGGCGCACTGAGGAGCCCAGCATGCCGACCTTTCAGCAGTTCGCAATGCCGGACGCGGGCGAGGGCCTCACGGAGGCCGACATCGTCACCTGGTTGGTGGCACCTGGCGACGTCGTCGAGGTGAACCAGCCCATCGTCGAGATCGAGACCGCCAAGTCGCTGGTGGAGCTGCCATGCCCGTATGACGGCGTGGTCTCGCGTCTGCTGGTGCAGGAGGGCGAGACCGTCGAGGTCGGCGTGGCCATCCTCGAGGTGGACGTGGATCCGGACGGCGAGGCGCCTGCGGTGGCTCCCTCCGCGGGTGAGTCCGCGTCCGAGTCGCCATCGGCCGAACCGGTCCAGTCTGCTCGCTCCGCTCGCGAGGACCTCTCGGCCGACGCCGCCCCGTCTGCTCCGCGGTCGCAGGCCGCCGAAGCCAGCACAAGCCCGCAGCCGGCCGATGCTGGGGAGAGTTCGAGCGAAGAGTCCGGGGCCGTGCTCGTCGGGTATGGCGTCAAGGCCGGGTCCGCTCATCGCCGGCCCCGCAAGGACGAGTCCGTCGAGCCTGTCGGCGGCGCGCAGGATCTTGGCGAGTACCCCGTGCTCGCCAAGCCGCCGGTCCGCAAGCTCGCACGAGACCTGGGCGTGGACCTCACGACCATCACGCCCTCTGGCCCGGGCGGCATGGTCACGCGGGAGGACGTCGAGCAGCAGGTCAAGGCCACGTCCGCGCAGACTCTCGCCACGTATCCGGGCGACGAGCAGCAGTGGCTCGCGGCCGGCACGACGCAGTCCGACGGTCGCGCGACCCGCGTGCCGGTGAAGTCGGTGCGCAAGCGCACGGCTGAGGCGATGGTCCAGTCGGCCTTCACCGCTCCGCACGTGACCGAGTTCCACACGGTGGACGTCACCGAGACCATGAACCTGGTGAACCGTCTCAAGCAGGACAAGGACTTCGCCGACGTCCGCGTCACTCCGCTGCTCATCGTCGCCAAGGCGCTGCTGCTCGCGGTGCGCCGTCACCCGGAGGTCAACGCCTCGTGGGACGACGCTGCTCAGGAGATCGTCTACAAGCACTACGTCAACCTCGGCATCGCCGCGTCGACCCCGCGCGGCCTGGTGGTCCCGAACATCAAGGACGCGCACCGGCTCCCGCTGCACGAGCTCGCTCTCGAGCTTCAGCACCTGACGGCGGAGGCGCGCGCCGGCAAGCTCTCGCCCAGCTCGATGTCGGACGGCACCATCACGATCACGAACGTCGGCGCACTGGGAATCGACACCGGGACTCCGATCCTCAACCCAGGGGAGGCGGCGATCCTCGCGTTCGGTGCGATTCGCCAGCAGCCGTGGGTGCACGAGGGCGAGATCCAGGTGCGATGGATCACTCAGCTCGCACTCAGCTTCGACCACCGTCTGGTCGACGGCGGTCTCGGGGCACGCCTGCTCTCCGACGTGGGTCGAGTGATGAACGATCCCGCTCAGGGCCTCGTCTGGGGCTAGTCGTCCACGTGTCCGTGCACGTCGGGTGCACTCGCGCCGAGACGCGCGGTCGCGTCCCTTGCTGTGGAGACCGGGTCACTGGCGGGGTCCAACGGGACGGTGAGGTGGTCGAGCACCACGCCGTTGACCACGTGGTGCAGCATGAGAACGACCGTAGAGTCGCCTGGCAGTCCGCGGTCCCGATAGAACGCCATGTCGTCACGCAGGCCCTGCCGTAGGAACGGAGCGATCAGATCCGCGACGTCTGGTGAGCGCGAGGCCTCGAGTCTCAACTCGATCAGCGCCCGAGCGAGGTCGGGATTGCGCGTCAGTCTCTCGACGACGTATGCCACGTACTCCGGGAGCGCCTCGTCGTCAGGCACGGTCTCGAGCCGTGCGAGCTCCGCGGCCTCGGGGGCGACGCGTTCGAAAATGCGCTGCGCCATGGCGAGCATGAGGTCAGCACGGCGGGGGTAGTAGTTCCCGCACGTGCCGGGCGGCACCGTGGCGGCCCGATCGACTGCGCGGTGGGTGAGGCCGCGGCTGCCCTCGCGGCCCAGGACCTGCAGAGCGGCGTCGATGACCTCGGTGCGTCGTCTCGGGTTCGTTGGCATGGCGCCACCTTACGCTAACCACTACAGGTGTTGTACTCTCGTGATGACCACTGACGGACACATGAGAGGAGTGGCCGATGCGTGATCTCGTCTACTACGTGGCGGCATCTGTCGACGGATTCATCGCGGACGAGGACGGCGACGCCTCGCAGTTCCCGATGGATCCGGACACCGTGGCCGCATTGTTCTCGCGATACCCAGAGACATGCCCGGCTCCGTTGCGCGAGGCGTTCGGCGTCACGGGGGAGCGGCGTCGGTTCGACACGGTCCTCCTTGGCAGGCGCACCCACCAGCCGGCGATCGAGGCCGGATGGCAAGGCGGCGCGTACCCGCACCTCCGACAGATCGTGGTGACGCACCATGACCTGGGCGACACGCCAGGAGTCGAGACGCTCTCCGGGGACGTCGCGCTGGCCGTCGCTCGCCTCAAGGCCGAACCAGGGGATGACATCTGGCTGTGCGGAGGAGCGGACCTGGCCAGCCAACTCATCGACGTCATCGACGAGTTGCAGGTCAAGGTCAATCCGATCCTGCTCGGCGGCGGCATCCCCCTGTTTGCGCGCGGCCGAATGCCACGGAGTGTCGCACTGACGGAGGTCGACCATCTGCCGGGCGACGTCGTGCTCTCCACCTACCGGATGAGCGGTGGCCCCGGACTGGACTCTGAACTCTCGTCGCCCGTCGGCTGACTCGTCCAACGACCCTCGCTACGCTGGAGTCGCCAGGTGAGGGGAGGCGCCAGTGACGCAGCGGCCCGAGGACGAGTCCAGCGCGCGTGCCTCTGCGCCTGATGCGGGGCCGCTGGTTCCCCCCGACGATTGGACCGTGGCCCCTGGCGTCGGGCCGGCAACCCCCTCACCCGTTCCTCCGCCGCAGTTCGGAGCCCCTGCCGGCGCCACCGACGGTGGCCGAGGGTCTCGTCGCGAGCAGCTGCCCAGCATCGAGGGGCTGACGTTCGACCGCGCACGGGAGCTCAACAGTCGTGCTGTCATCGGCATGGTGCTCTCGGGCATCGCCGTGGTGTCGGTGCTCGCATGGTTCGCGGGGGCGCCCACGCCACTGCTGCTCACCGTCGCCGCCGCCATCGGCGGCACCGTGATGGGGCTGCGCGGCTGGGGTGCCGCGCGCCAGGGGTTCGCCTCCAATGGCGGACTGGGACTCGCGGCGGCGGCAGTCGGCGTCCTGGCGCTCACGGGCGTGGTGGTGATCTACGCGCTGGTGATTGCGGCGATCGGCCAGCTCACCGGCTGACTACTCGCCCCACCGGACCTCGACCTCGCGGCCCAGGAACGCGCCGTACTCGCCGAACGCCCGCTCGAACGCGGGGCGGTCCTGAGCGTCCAGGGGCTCCAGCAGCGCGATCTCGACCACGCACGTCCGCGTGCGCAGCGTGCGCTTCCACGTGCCCACCACGCGACCCTCGCGAACCAGGGTGGCGCGGAACACCCCGTTGCGCCCGGGCACGACGGCCTGCAGCTGCTCAGGGCGGAGCATCGCCTCGCGGTCCCCGTAGCCGAGCATGTACTCGTCGAAGCCCGGCGGCACGACGTGCCCGCCCGCGGACGGTGGAATGCCAGCGTCGAGGGCATCGGCCGCCGCCACCATCGAACCCGATGCGGTCTCCACGATGCGCAGCGCCTTCTTCGCGGCGGCGATGCCGGCGCGGCAGTCGCGGATCCCCATCCCGGTCCACCGGGAGAAGTCCTTCACGGTCGCGGGGCCACGGCCCCGGAAGAAGCGCACGGCGATGGTGGCGAGAGCCTCGTCGTGCGCGAGAGCGCGCTGATCGGGCGCCCACTCGTCGAGCAGCGCGAAGGTCTGCTCTTTGCCGCCGCCCGCGGTCTCGCGGCTGGGGGTCACGCACGTGATCCCCACCTGCGACGCGTACCAGAGCAGGTGATAGCCCACCTGGCCAGGCGTCGGGACGCCCGCATCGGCGACCGCCTGGAGGCACTCCGATCGCGACAGGCGCTTCCCTCCCCGCAGGGCGCCCTCGAGAGCGGCATTCGAGCGCTCGACGGTGTCCTCCGTGATTCCCAGGTACTCCCGCCGTCCGGCCGCGCCGGCCAGCGGCTTGGCGGACATGAGATCGAGCATCCACCGCGCGTCGCGCGAGGGGACCAGGTGCACCGTGCCACGCATGGGCCACGTCCTGAGCGCCTCACGGTTCTCCAGTGCCTGAACGATGTCGTCCTCAGTGCGACCCGGCAGCCGGATCCCCAGCGACCACAGCCCGCTCGCGAGATCCTGCGCCTGCATGGCCCCCATCCACGTGACGACCTCGCCCACCGACTCGTGAGGATGGTCGCCGCCCAGCAGCAGCGCACGCATGCGGAGGGCGCGGACGTCGGACTGAGTCAGAGTGCTCATGCCGCTCACGCTAGTGCCGCGGGACGACCGGAGTTCGCCGAGACCGCCTCTCTCGTGACGGATCTGCGCAAGTGTCGATTCTTGACTTGCCCTCGGGCACTCAACGCACGTGAATCGACACTTGCACGATGACAGTGCGCCAGGCTCGGCCCTCGAGCGCCTCAGAGATCACCTCGCGGGCCCCGCGCGCGGGAGCCAGTCGAGTCCCACCGGCCCTTGGCGACCCGTGTGCACGGTGTGACAATCGCAGCCATGGCCACGTTCGACTGGGCACGGCGCGACCGCGAGGACCTCGCGCAGGTCGCGGCGGTCGTGCGGGCGTGGATGGACTACGCGGCCGAGGCCCCGCTGTACCGCGCACTGGCGGGGGCGATCGCCGACGACGAGGAGATGCTGCGGCTGGTCGCGCGGATCGACAATGTGCCGCCGCTGAATCTGCTGTTCGCGGGCGTGAAGCTGATGCTGCGGACGGACGATGCGCTGGCGGCCTGGTACCCCCACCTCGTGGCGGGGGAGGCGCGCTCCCCGGACGGCGCCTTCGCCGCCTTCCGCGAGTACGCGCTCGCCCACGAGGAGGCACTGGTCCGCATCGGCCGCGAGCGACGCACCCAGACCAACGAGGTGGCGCGGGCCGCTGTGCTGCTGCCCTGGCTGCCGCGCACCGAGGCGCCGCTGCACGCGATCGACATTGGAGCATCGGCCGGCCTCAATCTGTGTCTGGACCGCTTCGCCTACCGGTACCGTCGTGACGGCGACGCGACTCGCCTCGGCGATGGCCCGTTGCTGCTCGACTGCGAGGACCGCGGGGGATTCGCGCTGCCTCCCGAGCCGCCGAGGCTGGCAAGCCGCACCGGCATCGACCTGCACCCCATCGACCCCGCCGATCCGGACGCGGCGGCGTGGCTCGAGGCCCTCGTCTGGCCGGACCATCAGGACAGGCTCGAGCGGCTGCGCCACGCCCTCGAGCTGCGACGGTCGGTGGGGGTGCGGATGGTCGCGGGCGACGCCGCCACGGTGCTCGCGGACGTGGAGCGCGCGATGCCACCCGGCCCGCTGGCGGTGTGGCACACCATCGCGCTCTATCAGGCCGATGAGGGGGCGAGGGTGGACATCGACGCGGCGGTCGAGGACGCGGCCCGCCGGCGCGACGTGACCCGGGTGGGGTTCGAGCCGGTCGAGGAGAGCCTGCATCCTGTGGTCCGGGTCGGACCCTCGTTCGACCATGCCGAGACCGTCGCGGTGGCGCACTCGCACGCCCGGTGGATCGACAGGCCCCCGTTCTGACGAGAGGGGTGGGCTATCCCTCGAGCGCCTCGGAGACCACGTCGCGCGCCGCCGCCTGGACCTCGCCCAGGTGGGACTCGGAGATGAACGACTCGGCGTAGATCTTGTAGACGTCCTCGGTGCCGGACGGGCGTGCGGCGAACCACGCATCGGCCGTCGTGACCTTGAGCCCGCCGATGGCCGCGCCGTTGCCGGGCGCGTTGGTCAGCTTGGCGGTGATGTCCTGGCCCGCGAGGCTGGTCGCGGAGACCTGCTCGGGCGACAGCGCCTTGAGGGTGTCCTTCTCCGCCTTGGTGGCGGGAGCGTCGACGCGGGCGTACCAGCTCTCGCCGAGCTCGCCGACGATCTCCCGGTGACGCTCCGTGGGGGTCTTGCCCGTGGCCCCCGCGATCTCAGAGGCCAGCAGGCACAGGATGATCCCGTCCTTGTCCGTGGTCCACACGCGGCCGTCGCGGCGCAGGAACGAGGCGCCTGCGGATTCCTCGCCGCCGAACCCGACCTCGCCGCTCAGCAGCCCGGGCACGAACCACTTAAACCCCACCGGGACCTCCTCGACGGTGCGGCCCAGCTGCTTGCCGACGCGGTCGATGAGGCTCGAGGACACGAGGGTCTTGCCGATGCGGGCATCGCTCGGCCACTCCGGGCGCGCACCGCCGTAGAGGTAAGCGATCGCGGTGGCCAGGAAGTGGTTGGGGTTCATCAGCCCGCCGTCGCGGGTGACGATGCCGTGGCGGTCCGCGTCCGCGTCGTTGCCGGTCGCGATGTCGTACGGGGCGTCAGGGTCCTCCATGAGGGCGCGCAGCCCCGCCATCGCGTACGGAGACGAGCAGTCCATGCGGATCTTGCCGTCCCAGTCCAGGTGCATCTTGGGCCACGCGGGGTCGACGGTCTCGTCGACCACCGTGAGCTCAAGCCGGTGCTCCTCGGCGATCGCTCCCCAGTAGTCGACGGCCGCGCCGCCCAGCGGGTCGGCGCCGATGCGGAGACCGGAGTTGCGGATCGCCTCGATGTCGATCACGTTCGGCAGGTCACGGACGTAGTTGGCCATGAAGTCGTGGGGCTTGACCTGCGGGGCGGTGCGCGCGAGCGCGTAGCGGACGCGCGGGATCTGCCGCCACTTGCCGCCGACGAGGAACTCGTTGGCGCGGCGAGCGATCCACCCGGTGGCGTCCGCATCGGCCGGACCGCCGTGAGGCGGGTTGTACTTGAAGCCGCCGTCGCGGGGCGGGTTGTGCGAGGGGGTGACGACAATGCCGTCGGCGAGGCCGGCGCCCTCCGTGCGCAGTCCCGAGGAGGACGTCGCGCCGTTCGCCACGAGGATCGCGTGACTGACGGCGGGGGTGGGGGTGAATCGGCCGCGCGCGTCGACGCGCACCTCGACCTCGGCGGCGACGAGTACCTCGATGGCACTCTCCATCGCCGGCATCGACAGCGCGTGGGTGTCGATCCCGAGGAACACCGGGCCGTCGGTGCCCTGCTTTCGCCGGTACTCGACGATCGCCGCGGTCGTGGCGACGATGTGCGCCTCGTTGAAGGCGGTATCGAATGCGCTGCCACGGTGACCCGAAGTTCCGAACACCACCTGCTGGTCAGGTTCGGAGGGGTCGGGCACCAGGTCGTAATACGCCGCCAACAGCGCTGACGCGTCGATGAGGTCCTGGGGCTGGGCGAGAGTTCCTGCGCGCTCATGCATGGTGCCCACTCTCCCACCATGGCGGGCCGTCCGGCAATCGGAGGATCCTCCTCAGGCAGGTCACGAGACGTTTACGGTTGCGTCAACGTCTGACAAAACCGCCCGGTGAGCGCGCTAGGCTTGGCGCGTGGCCGCGAAGCGCAAGGACAGGGCGTCCCCCTCGGCTGGCGATGGGGACGTGACTGCCGAGACGAGCCCGGTCGGCGAGGTCGCCGAGCGGGCGCCCGCTCCTGCGCGCAAGCGACCGCTCAGCTCCGCCGCCCGACGCCGCCGCTCGGTGAAGGAGCCGGAGGATCTGCGGGGCGCTGCGGCGCTGATCGTGGCTCACAACGAGGCGCGGCGCATCGCGGCCACCGTGCGGGCCGCCCGCGCCATCCCCGGAATCGACCTGGTGCTCGTGGTCGACGACGCCTCCACGGACAACACGCAGGAGCTCGCCCGCAAGGCCGGCGCCGTCGTGGTGCGTCACTCCCATCACCGCGGCCGCACCGCGTCCGTCGAGACCGGCGCCTCCGTGATCGCCATGCGCGACGAGCCAGGGCGGCACGCCCGCGCGATCCTGCTCCTCCCCGGCGGCCTGGGTCAGCATGCGATCGGCGCCGCGCCGCTGGTCCCCGCCGTCACGGAGCACGTGGCGGACCTCGCGATCGCCATGACCGAGGTTCCTGGCAAGGCTCCCAGCGCATCGGCCAAGGCGGCCAGGCGCGCCGTCGAGCGCGCCTCCGGCTGGGTGCCGACCGAACCGCTCGGGCCCATCCGCTGCCTGACCCGGGAGGCGCTTGAGGCCGCCATCCCGCTCGCCCACGGCGGCGGGCTCGAGGTGGGGATGACCATCGACGTGCTGCGTGCCGGGCTGACAGTGACCGAGGTCGAATGCGAAGTGCGGCACAAGCCGCAGGGGCCGGCCGGCCGGTCGGCGCCCGCGCGAGCCACCCAGTACCGTGACGTCATGATGGCCGTGACCGCCCGCCGCCTCCGAGGCTCGCTCGAGGGCACGCGTGATGCCGTGGGACGGCGGCGCTCGAGCGCGGCCGTCGCGACCGACAGCGCCGCCACTGCCTCCGATGCGGGCTCTGCGTCCGCGGAGGAAGGCCAGTGAGCGACGAGCCGGTGAGCGACGCTCCGCGGTACGCGTACCTCGGCCCCGAGGGCACCTTCACCGAGGCCGCGCTGCGCATGATGGTCCCGGCGGATCAGGCTCACTACCTGCCCGTGATCGACGTGCCGACCGCGATCGCCGCCGTGCGCGAGGGCGAGGCCGACTACGCGGTGGTCGCGATCGAGAACACTGTCGAAGGTGGCGTCACCGCCACGCTCGACACGCTCGCGGAGGGGTCGCCGCTGGTGATCCTGGGCGAGACGGTGCTGCCCGTGGCATTCGAGCTGCTCGTGCGCCCCGGAGTGCGGGTCTCGCGGATCAGGCGCGTGAGCGCGCACTCGCACGGCTGGGCGCAGGTGCGCCGCTGGGCGCATGCGACCCTGCCCGAGGCGACGTTCGTTCCCTCGTCGTCCAACGCTGCGGCCGCGCGCCTGCTGGCCGACTCGTCGGTGCCCGCGGACCAGGTGGGCTTCGACGCGGCTCTGGCGCCCCCGGGAACGGGCGCTGCGCTCGGCCTCGAGGTGCTCGCGGACAGGATCGCGGACAACGTCAACGCGGCCACCCGGTTCGTCCGGGTGGGGCGCCCCCAGGAGCCGCCGGCACCCACGGGAGCAGACAAGACCACCCTCGTGGTGCACCTTCCCACCGACCGGTCCGGTGCGCTGTTGGAGATGCTCGAGCAGTTCGCGGTGCGCGGGGTCAACCTGTCACGCATCGAGTCGCGCCCCATCGGCGAGCGACCCGGCGAGTACTCGTTCTCGATCGATGCGCTCGGTCACATCGCGGAGCAGCGCATGGCCGAGGCTCTCATCGGGCTCCGTCGGACCTGCCCGGTGGTCCGCTACCTGGGGTCATACCCGGCGGTCCACCGCGAGGTGACCCCCATCGCCACGGGCACCGCTGATGCCGACTTCGCATCGGCACGCGCGTGGGTCGACGAGCTCAGGCTCGGCCGCCACGCCTGAGCGGGTGACGAGGACGACGGCCTAGCCGACGTCGGCACCGGCCTCGATGGCTGCGGTGGCCTCCTTGGCCTCCTGGGCTTCCTTCGCGTCCCTGGCACCGCGTGCCTCATCGATGGGCACCCGCACCGTGAGGGCGCCGTGCTCGACGAACGCCGTCACCCTCTTCGCACGCCCCAGGGACTCACCGTCGACCTGGACGCGATACGGCGCGTCCATCTCGATCTCGACCTTCTCGCCGCGCGCGTGGTCGATGCGGGACACCCGCCACGCTCGCAACAGCTCCGACTGCTTGATGCCGGCGCCCTGGGCGATCACCGAACCGAACAGATCTGTCCACCCGACGATGCCTGCGCGCGCGTCGAGCGTCGCGATGTCGAGCTGGCCGTCGGTGATGGAGGCATCGGGAATGAGCTGGAGCCCGCCCGGCAGGCGCCCGGCGTTCGCGACCAGCACCGTGCGCATCTCGTTCTGCACGGGCTCGGCTCCGTCGATCGACACGGAGGCGGTCATGCGCTTGTCGTGGAGGTGGCGCAGCGCCGCGAAGAAGTACGCGAGCCAGCCCAGACGCCGCTTGAGCGTCGGGTTGGTGCTCGCCACCATCTCCGCGTCCATGCCCGCCCCCGCCATCACCAGGAACAGGTAGCGGCCGTCCTCGCCGTGGCCGGAGAACGCCCTCTCGATGTCCAGATAGCCCACGTCCACGGTGAGGTCGTCGCCGTCGAGGACGGCACGCAGCAGCGCAGGGGTGTCGCCCACGGGGAAGTCGAGGTTGCGAGCGAAGAGGTTGCCGGTCCCGAGCGGCAGGATGCCCATCGTGGCGCCCGTCCCCGCGCAGGCCTCGGCGACCGCGCGCACGGTGCCGTCGCCGCCCACGGCGACCACCACATCGGCGCCCGCGGCGATCGCGTCTCTCGCCATGCCGTAGCCCGGGTCCTCCTCCGTGGTGTGGAACCACATCGGCTGCGGGAGGTAGCGGATCGAGCAGGCGCGCAGCGCCCGCTCGTGCATCTCCTGCACGCCCTCCTTGGTGGGGTTCGCGATGAAGGCGATCGACGGCTTGTCAGGTGAGTCGGCCGTGAAGCGCCCCGAGTTCCCGGGGATGGTGGAACGCACCATGAGGACGCGCCGCCACATGCGGGGAACAGCGAGGGGGTCACGTGCGCCGAGGCTTCTGACCAGGGTGATCGCCATGACGAGCGCGACCAGGCTGATGCCCAGAGCGACGGACCCAAGGATGGTGCCGAGCATGGGCTGAGCCTACGCTCCCACGGCTAGACTCGCGGGCATGATCGACCTCAAGCTGCTGCGTGCCGAACCCGACGTCGTGAGGGAGTCCCAGCGTTCTCGCGGGGCGGATCCGGGCGTGGTCGACCAGGTGCTCGAGGCCGACGCGACTCACCGTGCGGCCCTGGCGGACTTCGAGGCGCGCCGCGCCGAGCAGAAGGCGCTAGGCAAGGAGGTCGCCCAGGCCTCGGGCGACGCGAAGCAGCAGCTGCTGGTCCGCACCAAGCAGCTCGCGGCCGAGGTCAAGGAGCTCCAGGCGAGCGCCGATGCGGCCGCTGGCCGGGCCGTCGAGCTCGCCCGGTCACTGGGCAACATCCCTGAGCCGGGCGTGCCGAGCGGCGGCGAGGACGACTTCACGGTGCTGCGCCACGAGGGCAGCCCGCGCGACTTCGCGGCCGAGGGCGTCGAGGTGCAGGACCACCTCGCCATTGGAGAGCGCCTGCGCGCGATCGACATGGAGCGCGGCGCCAAGGTCTCCGGCGCGCGGTTCTACTTCCTGACCGGCATCGGGGCTCGACTCGAGCTGGCGATCCTCAACGCCGCGATGGGGCTCGCCCAGGACGCGGGCTTCACTCCCATGATCACGCCGACCCTGGTGCGCCCCGAGACCATGGCCGGCACCGGGTTCCTGGGGGCTCACGCGGACGAGATCTACTTCCTCGAGCGCGACGAGCTGTACCTCACGGGCACGTCGGAGGTGGCGCTCGCGGGCTACCACACGGACGAGATCCTCGACCTGTCGGAAGGCCCGCTCCGCTACGCCGGCTGGAGCGCCTGCTACCGCCGCGAGGCCGGCTCCGCAGGCCGGGACACGCGCGGCATCATCCGCGTGCACCAGTTCCACAAGGTCGAGATGTTCAGCTACGTCACGGCGGCCGATGCGGCGGCGGAGCACGCGCGCTTCCTCGAGATCCAGGAGCGCATGCTGCAAGCGCTCGAGCTGCCGTACCGCCTGATCGACACCGCCGCGGGCGACCTGGGCTCCTCGGCGGCACGCAAGTTCGACTGCGAGGCGTGGCTTCCCAGCCAGGAGCGCTGGATGGAGGTCACCTCGACCTCGAACTGCACGACGTACCAGGCGCGCCGGCTCGCGATCCGCGAGCGCGGCGAGAACGGCACCACGCCGGTGGCGACCATCAACGGCACCATCGGCACCACCCGGTGGATCGTCGCGCTGCTCGAGAACCACCAGCAGGCGGACGGCACCGTCTACGTGCCGGAGATCCTGCGTCCCCACCTGGGCGGCCTCGAGTACCTCGAGCCCGTCGCCTGATCCTGAGCCGCGCATCGGCGCGGCACGCGTGGGCTGTGCACTGATGGTCGCGCCCTCGGTGGGTGCGCCACGCCCATCCGTCGCGTCTGCACTGATGGTGTGCCGTCGCGTCAGAGCCGAGCGCACAACCGAGCGGGCGGCGCCGTGCCAGGGCCCGAGCGGGTGGGGGTTCACATCGGCGTCACCTGGCCGTCGTAGGCTCATCGCATGAGCCAGGCCCCCGACCAACTGCGACCACCTCTCGACAACGACTCGTGGCGACTGGTCGGTCTCGACATCGACGGCACGCTGATGCACTGGGGCGGGGACATCACGCCGGCCGTGGTGCGCGCCGTCGAGCAGGTGCGCATGTGCCGCAACCACGTGATCCTTGCGACCGGTCGGAACATCATCGGCACTATGCCGGTCGCGCAGGCACTCGGGATCCGTCGGGGATGGGCGGTGTGCTCGAACGGCGCCGTGACGATCCGCCTCAACCCCGCGAGTCCTGGCGGCTATGACATCGTCGAGACCGTCACGTTCAACCCCCGCGCTGCGCTCGACCTGATCCGAGAGGAGATGCCGGACGCGTTCTTCGCGGTGGAGGACCTCGGCGTCGGGTTCCGCGTCAACCGTGAGTTCCCCATGGGGGAGCTCGTCGGACGCCAGCGCGTGGTCGACGACTTCGATGACCTGGCGCAAGGAGAGGCGACCCGCGTGGTGATCCGCGCGCCCGGCGTCGACGTGAGCCACTTCGACGACCTGGTCCACCGGATCGGTCTCAGCGACGTCACCTACGCGGTCGGTTACTCGGCGTGGCTGGACCTGACTCCCCCGAATGTGTCGAAGGCGTCTGCTCTCGAGGCGCTGCGTCGTCAGCTGGGGGTCTATCCCGATCACACGGTCGCGGCGGGCGACGGCAACAACGACACCGAGATGCTGCGGTGGGCGGGGCACTCGGCCGCGATGGCCACTGCGCCTGAACACGTGCGGGATGTCGCCGATGAGGTGCTCGGGTCAGTCGAGGAGGACGGCATCCTGCCGCTCCTGGAACGACTGATCGACCCCGACCGGCTCGCCGTCCTCTAGCGCCCCGGGGCCTCGCGGTCCGCTCCCGCGCGGCGCCGCTCTCCCCCTGACGCGCACGACCCCCTAGGCTCGTGTCATGACGTGGCTCACGACCCCTGCCCACCACCGTTGGCTCGAGGCGGAGGCCGACCGCCTCCTCGAATTCGGGGCCGGCAGCGCCGACCCCAGCGGCGGATTCGGCTGGCTGGATGAGGCCGGCGAGCTCGTCGAGAGCCACGACGTGGAGCTGTGGATCACCTGCCGCATGACTCACAGCTACGCGCTCGCGACGCTCATGGGGCGGCCGGGTGCCACCGCGCTCGTCGACCACGGGCTCGACGCGCTGCGCGGTCGGCTGCGCGACCACGAGCACGGTGGCTGGTTCGCTGCGGTGGGCCCGAACGGCCCCACCAACACGGCCAAGGAGGCGTACGGGCACGCCTTCGTGATCCTCGCCGCCGCATCGGCCACCGCCGCCGGGCGACCCGAGGCCCGCGAGCTGCTCGATGAGGCGATCGCCATCCACACCGAGCACTTCTGGGACGACGAGGCAGGCATGAGCCGGGAGGCCTTCGCGCGGGACTGGTCCGGCGAGGAGAACTACCGCGGCATCAATGCGAACATGCACACGCTCGAGGCATACCTCGCCGCTGCGGACGTCACCGGGAACAAGGACCTGCTGCAGCGTGCCCTGCGCATCGCCGAGCGCGCCGTCCACGTGTACGCCCGCGGCAACGGCTGGCGCCTCCCCGAGCACTTCGACGCCCACTGGGAGCCCGTGCTGTCATACAACGAGGACTCGCCGGCGCATCCGTTCCGTCCGTACGGCGCGACCATCGGGCACTGGTTCGAGTGGGCGCGCCTCACGCTGCAGCTGGCGGCGTCCCTGCAGCAGTCCGGCCTCGCTCACCCCGAGTGGATGCGCGAGGACGCCTGCGCCCTGTACGACGCGGGCGTGCGCGAAGGCTGGAGCGTCGACGGCGCCACCGGGTTCGTCTACACCGTGGACTGGGAGGGCCGCCCCGTGGTCCGCGAACGCATGCACTGGGTCGCGGCCGAGGCGATCGGCGCCGCCGCCGTGCTGTGGCAGGTGACGCGCCTGCCCATCTACGCGGAGCAGTATCAGCGCTGGTGGGACTACGTGGGAGAGCACCACCTCGACCGCGAGGGCGGCTCGTGGTGGCACGAGTTGGGACCCGACAACCGCGTGTCGCGCACGGTGTGGGAGGGCAAGGCGGACATCTACCACGCCCTCCAGGCCACGCTCATCCCGCGCCTGCCTGCCTCGCCCGCGCTCGCGGCCTCGCTCGCGGCGGGCAACCTGCGCTGAGCTGACCCCCTCAGAGCGGCCGATGCGAGGGCCGGCTGGGTCAGTCGGCGACGGTGAGCACGACCTTGCCGAACACGCCGCCACCGTCGAGCGCCCGATGCGCGTCGCCCGCGCGCGACAGCGGCACGGTGGTGTCGGTGATCGGACGCACCTGCCCGGGGACGAGCGGCCACACGTGCTCCCGCACCCCCGCAACGATCGCGCGGCGCTCCTCGAGGGGGCGTGACCTGAGAGTGGTGCCGATGATGCGGGCTCGACGCATGAGCAGGCGGCCGAGGTCGAGCTCCGCACGAGCGCCGCGCTGGAGGCCGATGACGACGAGCCGTCCTCCGATCGCGAGCGCATCGAGGTTGCGCCCCAGGTAGGCGCCGCCCACGACGTCGAGGATCACGTCCGCTCCGCCGGCGTCGGTCATGATGCTCACGAAGTCGTCGGCACGATAATCGATCGCGCGAGCGCCGAGGGCCGCGCACCGCGCCGCTCGCTCTGGGCCGCCCGCGGTCGCCCACACCTCCATGCCCAGCGCCGCGGCGATCTGAATCGCGAGGTGCCCCACGCCGCCCGAGCCGCCGTGCACGAGCACGCGCTCCCCAGCCCGCGCATCGGCCGCCTGAAGGTTGGACCACACGGTGCATGCGGCCTCGACGAGGCCTGCCGCCTCCACCATGGTCAGACCGGCGGGGATCGGGAGCGCGAGGCCGGCGTCGACCGCGACCTGGTCCGCGTAGCCGCCCCCTGGCAGCAGGGCGCACACCTGATCGCCCACCTGCCACGACGTCACGTCGGCTCCGACGGCCGCCACGACGCCGGCGACCTCGAGCCCGGGCCACGGCGGAGCACCCGGCGGCGACGGGTACAGGCCCTCGCGCTGCAGCAGGTCGGCGCGGTTGACTCCCGCCGCCGCCACCTGGATCACGATGTCCTGGGGACCCGGCTGAGGAGAGGGCGCCTCGTCGAGGATCAGCACCTCCGGACCGCCGAATCCGTGCAAAGTGGCGATTCTCACACCATTACTCCTGTTTCTTCGCGTCATAGTCGGGCCCCTGTACCGTCTCTGTCCATAGCGAGCCCCAGGATTACAGGTTCTCGGCGGGGCGGCCGATAACTGTGGAGTCCTCACGCTGTGTAGCGTGTCCGGCGTTCGGAAGCCACAGTCGTGGCGGCTCATGAGGGAGAGAGTAGATGCTCCAGAGGCTAGGTATCCGCGGGAAACTCCTCGCGGTGGTCGCGGTGCCCATTCTGGTGCTCGTGTTGGCAGCCGGGTTCATTGGTTTCGGCTCGCTGCAGGACCTCAGTTCGGCGCGCAACGCCGAAGCGCTCATCGACACGCTCGACCGCGCCCGCACCCTGCGATCCGATCTTCAGGATGAGCGAGCGGCGACCGCGAACTTCGTCCACGTCGCGCAGGACACCGAGACCAAGCTCAACGAGGCGTACGGGTTCACCGACACCGCTCTCGCGAGCCTCGACACGGCCATCGCCGAGTCGGGTGCCGAGGACCCTGACGCGCTTCGCGCTCAGCTGGATGCCGCGATCTCCCGCGAAGGCGGTTCCTACATGGCCGCCGAGCGCGGTCTCGAGATCGGTCCCGCCACGGAGGAGTCGGGCGGCTGGGCGGTGTTCCCCGCCGAGGACGAGATCACTCAGATGCAGGCCGGCTACGCCGCCGCCGTCGAGAACGTCAATGCGCTTGACGAGTCGCTCTCCGAGGACCTTGGCCTGTCGACTCTGCTCTCCGCCCTGGCGTTCCGTCTCAACGTCGAGAGCGAGTTCGCCACGAGCCTGTTCACCGAGCCCCTCGCGTACGTCGAGCCGATGGAGGCCGCGGCCGCCAGCGTCGATGCGGGCGTCCAGGCCCTGCGCGGCTCCGCCGCCGCGCTGGGCGGCAGCGAGGAGAACGCTCAGGTGGTCGCCGCCCTCCTCGAGGGCGAGGACGCGGTTGCGAGCATGCCCGAGATCCGCGCAGATGCGCGGACGCTGGGCACGGGACCCGTCTCGCTGACGGCCTTCTACACCGGAATCATCGAGACGATCGTGTCCTCCTCCGATGACGTCGCCGTCGCGATGGCCGACCGTGAGCTCGTGTCGACCGTCCAGGCGTACGGCGACATCGACTCACTGGTCGAGAACATCAAGCACGAAGAGGTCGTGTTCCAGCGGCTCATCCGTGCAGGACGGTTCCTCCCCGGCGAGGCGGCACAGGCGCGCACCATGGCGACCGCGACCGACATCGCGCTCGCGGAGGCCCAGGACGCGTCAGCCGGCATCTCGGGGGCCGACGAGGTCCCCGCCTTCGGATCGGACACGGACGAGACCACGAACTTCGCCTCAGTGCGTACCCAGGTGCTCACCGGCCTCGACTCGTCTCTGTTCACGGCCCGCGCCGCGGACTGGTCCGGCTTCGTGGCGGACGAGCTCCGCGTCTACGAGCCTCTTCGCGAGGACATGTGGTCGCGGGTCGAGTCCGGCGCGTCCAGCAACGCCCAGAACGCGCTGCTGTCGACGATCGTGACGATCGTCGCGATCGTCACGGTCATCATCGTGTCCCTCGTCATCGCGCTCGTCATCGCGCGTCGCATCATCGGACCGCTGCGACGCCTGACCACGACCGCCACCGCCGTGCGCCAGGAGCTGCCCCGACTGGTGGAGCGCGTCGCGATCCCCGGCGAGACCGTCGACGTCTCCGAGGTGCAGATCCCCGTCGAGTCCCGCGACGAGGTGGGACGACTGGCCGAGGCGTTCAACGGCGTCAACGCGGCGACGCTCGCAATCGCCGGCGAGCAGGCCGCGCTGCGTGGCTCGATCTCCGAGATGTTCGTCAACGTGGCCCGTCGCGACCAGGTGCTGCTGAACCGTCAGCTGTCCTCGATCGATGAGATGGAGCGCTCCGAGGACAACCAGGAGACGCTCACCAAGCTCTTCGCGCTCGACCACCTCGCGACCCGGATGCGCCGGAACTCCGAGTCGCTGCTGGTGCTCGCAGGCATCGACACCGGACGCCGCCTGCGCCGTCCCATGCCGCTGTCCGACGTGGTCCGCACCGCATCGTCCGAGATCGAGCTGTACGAGCGAGTCCAGCTCGAGCTCGACGCCGACCCCGCCATGCTCGGTCACTCCGCCCTGACGGCGGCGCACCTGTTCGCGGAGCTGCTGGAGAACGCGACGGTGTTCTCCGACCCCGGGACCGCCGTGGTGGTCCGCACCTTCGAGCGCGGCGACGAGTACGTGGTGGAGGTCGAGGACTCCGGCATCGGCATGACCGAGAAGGAGCTCGACGCCGCCAACGCGCGCGTCGCCTCCACCGCCGCATCCGAGATCCTCGGTGCGCAGCGCCTGGGACTGTTCGTGGTCGGTCGCATTGCGCGCCGTGTCGGCGCTCACGTGGAGCTGAAGTCGGAAGAAGGCGCGGGCACGCTCGCGACCGTGACCATGCCGCGGGCTCTCTTCGCGAAGGACGACGCACCGGCGCCCCAGCACGTGTCCTCCAACGCCATCGACGAGACGCTGCACGCCCCGACCGCCCTCGTCTCGCACGATGAGGCGGAGGAGATCACCGAGACCACGCGCCTTCCCGAGCGCGCCGGTTCCCGAGTCGATGCCTACACGCCCACGGCAGTCGAAGAGGGCGTCAGCCTCGCGGGACGCGGTGGCGCCGCCGACTCCGACCCGGATTCGATCGACGCTCTCATCGCCGCCGACGCGGCGAACGCACCCGTGGCGGAGGCGACCAGCCCCGAGGACCTGACGAGCGGCGCCTCGGCATCCGGGCTCCCCGCACGTCGCCGCCGCGAGGCCCCGTCTCCCGCGGACGCCCAGCGGGAGCGGGCGTCCATCGTGGGACTGCCTGCCCGGGCGACCGATGCGCAGCTGTCCGCCCTCGAGGCGGAGCAGGCGGGTGGCTTCATGCCCTCCATCTCGCCTGCCGAGATCACGCCCCAGTCACCCGAACAGCGCTCGTCGATGTTCCGCGGCTTCCGTTCGCGTCGCGAGACCGAGCAGGAGGCGGCGGAGTCTCCACAGACCTCGTTCGGGCCTGAGCTGCCCAAGCGCGAGCCGCTGCCGGCTCCTGAGCTCGAGCCCGATGACGCAGTCGAGTTCGAGGCGGACGACAGCACCGACTCCGCGCCGCAGGCAGACGCGGCCGAGGTCGCGGGTGCAGCGGGTGCTGCCGCGTTCTTCGCGCGCCGCGACCGCGTGCCGTCCGACGTCGACGCCGAGAGCGCCGCCGCACCGGCCTTCGAGCCCGCCGTCCCGGACCTGCAGGGCCACGAGCTCCACGAGAACGCGCCGCACGGCGATGTGCACGACGATGACGTGCCGGAGGGCGAGGCGAGCGCCAGTGTCCCGTCGGCACCCAGTGCGGACGAGTCCCTTCCCGTGTTCCGCATGCCCAAGCTGGACATCACCCCGTCTCCCGTCGCCGAGAGCACGCCCGAGCCTTCCGCGGCCGACACCGCGGTGTTCGAGTACGACGACGTCCCCGAGCAGGACCAGGCCGCGGCTCCGGTCGCCGATGCGGGACCGTTCGTGGTGCCGTCTCTCGAGGCGGACGAGGACGACGAGGTGGCCTCGGCCCCCTTGTACGAGCCCGAGCCCGAGCCCGAGCCCGAGCCCGAGCCGGCGCCGTACGGCGGCGTCGAGCAGGTGTCGCTGGTGGACGACGACGTGCCGCACGTCCGCTCTCCGTACGACGCACTCGGCAGTGACCATGCGGGCACTGATGACGCGAACGACGTCGGCTCCGCGCCGTACGACGCTCCTGCCGCGTATGACGCTCCTGCCGCGTATGACGCTCCTGCCGCGTATGACGCTCCTGCTGCGTACGAGGCCCCCGCCGCGTACGACGCTCCGCCCGCCACCAGTGATGACGCTCGGCCGTGGGATGCAGACTCCGCCCAGGCCGCGACGCCCGCCCGCGAGTCCGTGTTCGCTCCCGGGTTCATGACGAGCCCGCAGGCGCCCGCTGGCGATGACGCTCCCGAGGCCGATGCGCCTCGAGAGCCGCAGGCCGCGACGCCCGTCGAGGGGGCCGTTCCCGGCCACTCCTCCGACACTCCGTGGGATGGTGAGCCTCAGCAGCCCACGTCCCAACGCAGCCCGAGCCTCGATGAGCTGATCCAGAGCGCCGTCGACGACGAGACAGAGCAGCGCCCGGGGTTCTTCTCCCGGCTGTTCGGCAGGGGACGACGCGGCGACTCCGTCGCTGACCAGTCCACGCCTGCGAGCGCCGGCGCACCTGCGGGGCTGTGGGCCGCCACGGACGCGCCTCGATCGGTGCCCAGCGCAGCGCCCGCCTCGGCGGCCGGCGGATTCGTGCCGACGACGGACTCCGCACCGCAGCCGGCCTCGTGGCAGTCCGCACCTGAGGCCGTATCGGCCCCCGAGAGCGAGCCCCCGAGCCGCGCATCGGCCCCCGCACCGTGGGAGGCCGCGCCGACGTCGTTCGCGCCCGAGGCGTCCTCGCCTGCCCCCGAAGCCGTCCAGCCGGAGCCGTCGGCGTCCGCGCCCTGGCTCCAGTCCGCGCCACAGGCCGACGCACCCGCACCCTACGCTGATGGCGCCGCACCGCAGCACCCGGCCCCGTGGGAGCGTCCCGAGCCCAGTGCGCCCGTCGAGCCCTCGTACGGGGCCCCGCAGTCGTTCCAGCCCGACGCGGGCGCGAGCGCCGAGTCGAACGCGTGGGATGCGTCGCAGACGGTGAGCTCTGCTGAGCCGCCGTCGGCGTCGAGCGCGTCAGCGTTCAGCCCCGATGAGCTGGCGAAGCCGTCCGGATGGGAGGCCGCGGGCGCGAGTGCGCTTCAGGCCGCCGAGCCGGAGGGCGCGACCACCTATCAGCCGGTGATCCAACCGGACAACGGCGGCGATGGCATCGGCGGCGCGGATCTCACCAGCGCCGTCTTCTCGGAGCTCAGCTCTCTCGCGGCCGAACGTCCCAAGGTCGAGAAGACGCGTGCGGGCCTGCAGCGCCGTCGTCCCACCGACGCGGAACCCGTCGAAGTCACCCCGATCCAGGAGGACGCCTCGCTGGCGCCTGCGGACCGGGATGCCGACGCGGTGCGCAGTCGGTTCAGCTCTTTCTACTCCGGCACGAAGAGGGCTCGCGATGATGTCGCGGCCTTCGAGCGCCAGACCGAACCTGCGGAGGCCTCCGACTCATGAGAGCCTTCGCGAGTACCATCCCCACCATCGAGAACTCGCTCCGTCCCCGGAGCGGCCAATGCAAGGAGACGCAGTGACCGAGCTCAGCACCGAGGCCACCAACTTCGGATGGCTGCTGGACAATTTCGTCCAGACAGTCCCCGGGACGCGACACACGCTGGTGGTGAGCGCGGATGGACTGCTCATGGCGATGTCCAAGAACCTTGACCGCACGGGTGGCGACACTCTGGCCGCCGTCGTGTCCGGCATGGCGAGCCTCACCCGCGGCGCCGCACGCCAGCTTCAGGCAGGGGAGGTGCGGCAGTCGATCATCGAGATGGACGAGCTGTTCCTGTTCCTCATGAGCGTGTCGAACGGCTCGGTCCTCGCCGTCGCCGCCGACTCGACGTGCGACGTCGGCCTCGTCGGCTACGAGATGACCCTGCTCGTGTCGCGCACCGAGAACGCCCTCACGCCGCAGCTCATCACGGAGATGCGCCAGAACCTGCCCACCGACGGACACACGCGCTCCTAAGGAGGGGCAGCCGCCATGACAGACGCGATGACGCCATACGGCGACGACGAGACCTACGCGGTCCGTCCGTACGCCGTCACCGGCGGCCGTGTGAGTGCGGCGAGCAAGGACCTCCCGATGGAGGCCCTCGTCGAGGCGCGCTCCGATCCCCAGACTTTGAAGGGGTTGACCCCGGAGAAGAAGAAGATCCTGCAGCTCGCTGCGGGTGAATATCAATCCATCGCCGAGCTCTCGGCCCACACCCGGCTTCCGCTGGGAGTGGTCCGCGTGCTGGTGACGGACCTTGCTGAAGAAAACCTACTGACGATCTACACCGGCGGAACGGCCGACGACACGTCCACCCACGACGAGTCCGGCGGCCTATCCCTGAGTCTTCTGGAGAGTGTCCTTGATGGCATCGCAGCCCTCTGACGCGGCGGTCGCGACCCCCGCGCCTCATACCGCCCCTACCGTCGTCAAGATCGTCATCGCCGGCGGCTTCGCGGTGGGTAAGACCACCTTCATCGGCTCGATCTCCGACATCGACCCGCTGAACACCGAAGCCGCTATGACGGAGAAGTCGATCGGCATCGACGATGCCGGCGGCGTGACCGACCGCAAGACCACCACCACGGTGGCCATGGACTTCGGGCGCATCGCGCTGCCCGGATCGCTGTGGCTGTACCTGTTCGGCACGCCTGGACAGGACCGCTTCCTGTTCATGTGGGACGACCTGGTGCGCGGCGCGATCGGCGCCGTGGTGCTCGTCGACACCGAGCGTCTCGACCAGTGCTTCCCGGCCGTCGACTACTTCGAAGGCCGCGGCGTGCCGTTCGTGGTGTGCGTCAACTGCTTCGACGGAGTCGCTCGCCACACGCTCGAGGACGTCCGTGAGGCGCTCGGAATCCCCGAGGGCACGCCCATCATGTACACGGACGCCCGCGAGAAGGCTGCGACCAAGCAGGCGCTCATCGCGGTGGTCCAGCTCGCGATGCGTCAGCTCTCGAAGTAGTCCCCATCCAGACGGCCGATGCGTGCGCAACGGCGCGTGCGCATCGGCTGGCAGTCCGCGCAGGCGGCGCGGGGATAGTCTGGACGCTGTGATCTATCTCGACGGCTCCGCGCTCTGCAGGTTTCTGCCGGGTGTGAAGTTCTTCGACGAGTGGAACGCCTGGGCCGTGCCGCGCATCGACGACGTCGCGATGACCCAGTTGGGACTCACCGAGCTGCGTCAGGCCGCGGAGCTGTTCCCGCGCGAGACCAAGGGGCACGCGTACGACATCGTCGACCAGGTGCGGCGCACGATTCCGGTGATCCGCTTCTCCGACGAGAACGTGTCGGTGTCGACCCACGCGGCGGCAGTGCTGAAGCCGTTCGCCGCGCTTCACCTCGGGGCCGCCGTCGCCCACCCGGCGATCGACACGGTCGCGACCTACGACGCGGAGTTCGCGCAGGCCGCCGAGCTGTACGAGCTGGCGGTGGTTTCACCCGGACTGCCGCAGGGCTGGCACAATGGCACGGCTGGCGCGTAGCACGCGCCGAGGAGAGTTGACCGAGCGGCCGAAGGTGACAGTCTTGAAAACTGTTGAGGCGTAACCCGCCTCCGCGGGTTCGAATCCCGCACTCTCCGCTCCTCCGCCGGGGCGCCGGGCTGTTTTGCCCCGCGTGCCATGCGACCGGTACGCTGTCCAGGACCAATCGGGAGACGTGACTGAGCGGCCGAAAGTGCATCCCTGCTAAGGATGTGATGGGGTAACCCATCCGTGGGTTCAAATCCCACCGTCTCCGCCACGAGAACGAGCGGCCTCCCACGGACGGGCGGCACTCGGCGAGGCTGTATACTCGTGACTCGGCCCGCGCGGCCGTGCGCCCGTAGCTCAACGGATAGAGCATCTGACTACGGATCAGAAGGTTGGGGGTTCGAATCCCTCCGGGCGCGCTTCATGACTCAAGCTCCTGCCGCTCCTGCGGTGGGGGCTTTCGTCGTCTCTGCCCCTGACGCACGGGCCGCGCGTCGCGATTAGAGTCGTCGGCATGAGCGCTCTCATCACCCTCGCGGACGAGTACTACGCCTACCGTCAGACCACCGATATCAACCGTCACCTGTGGGACTGCTCGCTCGAGCAGCTCGAGCACTGGGAGGACGTCGCCCCGGACGCCGTCGCAGCCCGGCAGGCCCGCCTGCTGGAGTTCGCTGACCGTGCCGACCGGCTGGTCATCGACGAGCACGACCCGATGCAGCTCGCGCTGCGCGACTCGATCGCCTTCACTGCGCGGTCGAAGGCCCATCAGCTGACGTGGGATGCCGAGCTGCAGGCGATCAATCCCGCGATGGGGCTGATCCCGCTCGCCATGGTGTTCATCAGTCGCTTCCCGTTGCGCACGGACGAGCACGGCGAGCAGTACCTCCGGAAGATGAGCGGCCTCGCCCCGCTCGTGGACGACCTGGTGGCCGCGCTGCAGGCGGCGGCGCTCGAAGGGCGTGTGGCACTCGCCCGCCACCTGAGCGCATCGGCCGATGCGCTCGAGGCGTATCTGGCCGCGCCCGTGGGCGAGGACGATGCGCTGACGGCTCAGGCACCGCCGCTCGAGTCCACCGACCCGGAGGACTGGAAGCGCCGGCTGGCGGGCATCGTCGAGGCGGAGGTGCGGCCCGCGCTGCGCCGCTACGTCGAAGCGCAGCGGGCGCTGGCGGAGCGGGGCCGCGACGACGATCACCCCGGGCTGGTGCACCTCGACGGAGGCCTCGAGCACTATAAGGACCTGGTGTGGGCGCACACCACGCTGCCGCTCGAGCCCGCCGAGGTTCACCAGCTGGGCCTCGAGGTCGTCACGGCGCTGGAGGAGGAGTACCGCGAGCTCGCGGGGCCGCTGCTCGGCACCACGGACAACGCGGAGATCTATGCGCGGCTGCGGGACGACGAGGAGATGCACTACCACTCAGGCGAGGACATCGTCCGGGACGCGACCCGCGCACTCGAGCGCGCCACCGAGGCGGCCCCGGAGTGGTTCGCGCATCTGCCGCGATCCGCCTGCGTGGCGGTCGCGATCACCTCGGGTCCGGTGGCGTTCTACTCGGCGCCGGCGGCCGACGGCTCCAAGCCAGGCGAGTTCTTCTTCAACGCGGCTGACCCGAGCGCATGGTCGACCTACGAGCTCGAGGCGATCACCTATCACGAGTCGATTCCGGGCCACCACCTGCAGTTCGCGCTGCACGCCGAGTCCACCACGCTCCACCCGGTGCTGCGCCACCTGAACGTGACGGCATACCTCGAGGGATGGGGCCTGTACACGGAGCGCCTGGCGGACGAGATGGGGCTGTACACCTCGGACCTGTCGCGCGTGGGAATGCTGGCCGCCGACTCTCTGCGCGCCTGCCGCCTGGTGGTCGACACCGGGCTGCACGCTCTGCGGTGGACTCGCCAGGAGGCGATCGACTACATGGCAGCGCACTGCCCGCTCAGCATTCACCAGATCACCGCCGAGGTGGATCGCTACATCGGACAGCCGGGCCAGGCACTGGCCTACATGATCGGGCGCCGCGAGATCCAGGCGATCCGCCGTGAGGCCGAGCCGGCGTCGGAATTCGACATCCGCGAGTTCCACGATCAGGTGCTGCGGTACGGAATGGTGCCGCTGACGACGCTCCGCACTCTCGTGCTCGGATAGCCCGCTTCTCACCGCGCGCGCAAGGGCGCGGATCGCTAGCGTGTGAGCATCGGCGCTGACCGCGGCCCGCCGGGCCGTCCCGGCGCCGATCTGGGCCTAGGGGGCTGTCATGGAATTCCTCGAGAACTTCGTGTCGATCATGCTGTACACCCTGTGGATCATGGTGATGATCTCGTTCTTCGTGATCGTGATCAGGATCATCATGGATGTGTTCCGCGATCGCGATCTGAGCGGGTGGGGCAAGGCCGGCTGGCTGATCCTCATCGCGCTCGTGCCCGTGCTGGGCAGCGTCATCTACTTGCTGGCCCGCGGGACGGGCATGGCCAGGCGCGACGTCGCGGCGGCGCAGGCGATCCGTGAGGCTCAGGTCGACTACACCAAGGGCCTGATCGAGGAGGCCGGGGGCGCTGCGGGACAGATCCGCGCGGCCAAGGAGCTGCTCGACGCGGGAGCCATCACCGCTGCGGAGTACGAGGCGCTCAAGGCGAAGGCCCTCAGCTAGCGCGCAGCTTCACCCGGCGCCGCCGCGTCACTCGGTCGGGGAGCCGTCCTCCGCGAGCGTCACGCGCTCGACGTCGTCGCCGTCGGCCGCCACGATCGTCAGGGCGGCGGGTCTGCCCTCGGGGAGCAGTCGCACCGTCACCCGACCGCCGCGCGCACGCGTCAGGCCGGCCACGGTCGCGTCGACCATCCGGCTCAGTGTCTCGCCGTCGCTGGGAGCAGAGCCGCGGTCGTCGAGGATCGTCACCTCGACGCCGCGCCGGCGCGCCTGGGTGGCGGCGTCCACGACGGCGGGAACCGCGAGCGAGCGGCCGCGCACGCTGTCGCGTAGCAGCGCCTCCGTCAGCGAGAACTCCCGGCGCATGCGATCGTCGGCGTCGGTGCCTGCCGCGATCTGTTCGAGCAGCGGCACGGCCACCTCAGCGAGTTCGGAGACACGAGCCCGGCGCACCTGGCGGGCCGCATCGGTCGCCGCAGCATCGGCAGCCGAGGACACGGATCGCTCGTTGAGCGCGTTGATGCGGGCCGAGGTGCGGCGCAGGATGAGGGCGAACAACGTGCCCACCAGCAGGATGCCGATGTGGGTGTCGAGCATGGTGATGCCGGTCAGGGCTCCCCGGCCCGCGGACGCTCCCCATGCGGCGGTGATCGCCGCCATGAGCGCCATGCCCAGCCAGGCGAACCATGCGCGGCGACGCACGGCGAGGAAGAACAGCAGCCACGTGTTGGATCCGAGATGCCACGTCGCTCGGCCGAGGTCCCCTTCGTCGGGCAGGGCGTAGGCCATCATCGCGCTCGACAGCGCCACGGCGGTGAGCACGACCGCGGTGTCGCGCGCAGGGAACGGATCCGGGTGCGTGCGAACCAGCAGCACCGCTGTGGCGCTCACTACCAGCATCGCGACGTAGGCGGCCCTGGGGTAGGCGAGGACGTGGGCGGTCGCCACCGTGAACACGGCGTTCGAGACGACGAACAGCACCACGAGAAGCCGTGCCGGAGTCGTGTCGAGGAACAGCAGCCGGCTGACATCGGCGCGTTCCAGCGCCGTCTGCGTCCTGGCGGCGGTCATGGGCGCGTCCACATCAGGGTGACCCAGGTGCCGCTGCCTGGCCGCGACGCGATTGAGGCCACGCCTCCTGCGACGGCGGACATCCGATCCTCGATGCTCACACGGATGCCTAGCCGCGCCGCAGGCACGCTCTGCCGGTCGAAGCCGCGGCCGTCATCCTCGACCGTGACCACCACGGCATCGTCATCCACCGCAGCCGTGGCGTGGATGGTCGCGCCCTCGCCAGCGTGTCGCACGGCGTTGCGAAGCGCCTCTCCGAGCGCCTCTGCGAGACCGGCGACCGCCGCCCCGGGCACGCTGGCGCCGCCGCGCAGCTCGTACTCGAGGTCGAGATCGGGGACCACCTCGCTCGCCGTGGCGCGCAGCAGCGCGACGACTTCGCTCGGCGTGTACTCGGTGGGAGCGTCGCGTTCGGGGGACGCGATCTCCGTGACGGCATCGAGGGCACGCTTCGCCTGCACGGCGAGCGTGGGCGGGGTCTCCGCCCGTGACGCGGTCACCAGCACGGACATGATGTCGTCGTGGACGATGGCGTCGATGCGCCCCAGCTCCCGTTCCCTGGTGCGCCGCCGAGCGTCGATCGATGCCTGCGCCCGTGCGCGTTCCGCCGCATCGTCCTGAAGGTCGGCGGCGCGCACCACGGCCATCGCCGTGCCCGCGAGGATCGAGCAGAACAGCGTCGCGCCGAGGCCGTTCAGGACCGCGTCGAGAGCTGGAGACGAGCTTGCCTGGATCTGCACGATGGCCACGATCGGCCCCTGCATCAGGGGCACCGACCACGCCCAGCGCGTGCGCCACGCGACCACCGCGAGAGTCGACGGCAGGGCATTGATGCCCTGCAGCCACGGGTCGCCAGACTCCGCGAGCGTGGGCACCGTCATCGCCGGCACCCACAGCAACTGCGAAGCCACGAACCCGATGACGGCGGCGCGAGCCACCATCCGTGCCGCCGTCACGGAGATGCGGGTGACGAGGATCAGCGACATGGGGATCAGCACGGCGAACGTCCAGGACAGGGACCAGAACCAGGGCAGGAGCTGCGTGCGCTGCTCCACGAACCCGCTGGGTCCCGTCACGAGGAGCGCGCCGAACACGATCGCTCCGATGCCGGACGCGGTGTAGACCACACGCTCCATGCGCTCCCGGGCGGAATGGACGTCGGTGGTCACTCGAGAATGCCGTCCTCGACGGCGCGCCGATAGAGGTCGACGCGTGATGTCGCAGGGCGCCCCACGCTGCCGTACTTGCGGCGTATCGCCTTGACGTAGTCCGTGACGGTGTCGCGAGTGATGCCGAGCTCGGAGGCGACCGAGGCGGCGGTCTCGCCCGAGGCGTACATGCTGAGCACGGTCTGCTCCCGCTCCGAGAGCTTCGCGTTCGCCAGCTCTGCATCGGAGTCGATCGCGGAGGCCCAGTCCGTGTTGAAGACCGCCTCGCCACGCACGGCGCGGCGGATCGCGGTCAGCAGAGTGGCAGGGTCGGACGACTTGCGGACCAGGCCCAGCGCACCGGATCGGGCGGCGGCCTGCACGAGGGCCCGGTCCTCGCCGCCGGTGTGGATCAGCACATAGGCGCCCAGGGCGTGGATCGCCGCGATGTTGGCGGCGGGATGGGAGCCGTCTGCGAGCCTGAGGTCGAGGACGACGAGCGTGGGCGGCGGGTCGATTCCGCACAGCTCCGCGACGGATCCCACGGCGGCCACGAGGTCGAGATCGGGGGCCTGCGCGATCAAGTCGCTGAAGCCGCGTGCGATGAGGGCGTGGTCCTCCACCAGCGCGATCCGACGCTGCGCCTCCATCTCACGCTCCCCTCATCACCGTGCGACGTGCCCACGATAGCGCTGTGGTGTGGCGAGGGGCACCGCCGCCGCGCGAACGTCGTTTACCTGATGTTCACCTTGACCCCCCACAACGGGGGATACCGGCGCCGCGGCGACGATGCCAGGCTCGGTGACGAGGTCGGGAGAGTTTGCGCTCTTCCCGCCACTCGGCCCGGGAGGAAAGCGATGTACTGGTCGGCGGAGGAGTTCGTCCTAGTCATCACTGCTTTCCTATTCTTGGCCATCGTGGCGTCCTCGCTCCTACCAGGGGTGGAACTCACCTCGATGTCACGCGCGACGTTTGCCATCGGCGCCGCAGCGTTCGTCGGGTCCGCCGCACTTCTGGCCAGGATCGAGGACGTCCGCTACCCACCTCTGCTGTGGGTCGTGCCGGTCGTACCGGTCGTCATCCTCGGCGTGCTGATGCGCGACGCGATCTCCCGATTCCGTCGCCCGGCCGCCGCCCCCGAGCCCACTGCGCGAGTGCGTCGCTCACCGGCGTTCGTGCCGCCGCTCGAGCAGGGGGCCATCCGCGAGGAGAGAGCGCACGGCATGCTGCGCGCCCGTGCCGCGAACCCGAGCGCGAGCCCTCAGGAACTGGCGAGCATCGCCTACTCGCATCCCGAGATCCGCGCCACCATCGCGGGCAATCCGGCGGCTCCCGCGAATCTTCTCGAGTGGCTGGCGGCGGTGGGGGACACCGCAGTGCACGCCGCGATCTCCGCCCGTGAGCCCGCCGCGATTCCCGGCCGCATCACCGCTGCATAGCAGCGCGCGGGCCCGTCGACGCTCGCAGAGCTCTCGGCGCTGACCCGACTCCGCTCAGGCGTCCTGGCCGTCGTTCACGGGCTCGTCGCCCTCCGCGGCGTCGATGCCGGCGGGGCTGAGCGGCTCCTCGCGGGGAGAGTCGAACACGGCGATGCACAGCGCGACTCGGTCGCCCCGCGCCCAGGACGCCTCCGACGGCGCCCACGCGACCCACGACGAGCCGTCCGGGAGCAGCCCTTCGATGCGGTCGCCGCACAGCTCGAGCGACTCCGCGCCGATCTCGTCCTCACCGGGAAACTTGGCGACGGAGAACATCACCGAGGTGAACACCTCCGCCCTATGGGGCGCGTCGCAGGGCACGACGGCGGCGTCGCCGACGGCGCCATCGTCGCCCACGCCGTCCAGGCACATGCCCGGCACCAGCTGCAGGGGGTGCAGGTCGCCCGTCGCGCCGATGTCCGCGGTGGCGAGCTCGCGGTCCGACCATGCGAGAGCCGCCGACCAGGAGATGCCGACCAGGAGCGCGAGTCCCGCGCCAATGGCGATCCAGGCGGCGAGGGCGACTCCCCCACCCGAGCGCAGCAGGCTGCGACGGCGCGGGCTGTCTGGCGCATCGGCCGAGCCGGAGGCGCTGCCGCGCGATGACGTCGGCTCCGGAGCCCGGCCGGGCCCCGGCGGCGGAGCGAAGTCGCTGCTCACGGCACGTCGATCTCGGCGACGACCGGCACGTGATCGGACGCGCCCTTGCCCTTGCGCTCGTCGCGCACAATCGTGACGCCGGTGGTGATGTCCGCGAGTGGCTGCGACCCGTAGATGAAGTCGATGCGCATGCCCTCGCCGCGCGGGAACCGCAGCTGCTGGTAGTCCCAGAAGGTATAGGTGTGCGGCTCCGGCAGGTGGCGCCGTGACAGTTCGACGTAGCCGGCGTCGGCGAACGAGGCGAAGGCCTCGCGAGCAGCCGCCGATACGTGCGTGGCGGCGTCCGCGTCCTCCTCTGACCAGATGTCCTCGGAGGTGGGGGCGACGTTCCAGTCGCCCGCCAGCGCGGTCGGCGCGTCCTTCCACTCGGCGGCGGCTTCCCGCAGCGCATTCAGGAACGCGAGCTTGTACGCGTAGTGCGGGTCGGTGAGGCCGCGACCGTTGGGCACGTACAGGCTCCAGACGCGCACGCCACCCGCTGTGGCGCCGATGGCGCGGGCCTCGACCAGCGGTTCGGCGTCGGGCTTCCCGAAGGCGGGCTGCCCCGGGAACTGGGTCACGACGTCGGACAGCCCCACGCGCGACGCGATGGCGACGCCATTCCACTGGTTCAGGCCGTGCAGCGCGACCTCGTACCCCGCGGCTTCGAACGCCGCGAGCGGGAACTGCTCGGGCTTGCACTTGATCTCCTGCATCGCCAGCACGTCGGTGTCCGAGCGCTGGAGCCAGTCCACGACGCGGTCGGAGCGGGCGCGGACGGAGTTCACATTCCAGGTGGCGAGACGCATGGCTCCACGCTACCGGGAGGGGTGCGGCCGATGCGCGTGCCTCGCGACACCGCGAATCCGTCACCGGCGTCCGGCGTACGCTGGGAAGCATGGCTACCGCACTGATCACCGGAGCGAGCAGGGGGCTGGGCGAGGAATTCGCCTGGCAGCTGGCGACGGCACGACACGACGTCGTGCTCGTGGCTCGCGACCGCGACCGACTCTCCGAACTCGCCGACACCATCCGCGGCGCCGCCGGCGTGCGCGCCGAGGTGCTCGTTGCCGACCTCGCGACCGAGGACGGGCAGGAGGCGGTCGCCGAACGGCTCGCCTCGGAGGATGAGCCGGTGAGCCTGCTGGTCAACAACGCGGGCTACGGACTGGGCCGCGGCATCCTGTCGACCACGTGGGAAGAGGAGAAGGCGGCCCTGGACGTGCTGGTGACGGCGCCGCTGCGACTGTCCCAGGTCGCGGCGAAGTCCATGACGGTCCGTGGTCACGGCGCGATTCTCAACGTCTCCTCCGTAGCCGCGCATCTCGGCAACAGCACGTATGCGGCGCACAAGCGATGGGTGCGGGACTTCACCGAGGCGCTCGCCGGCCAGCTGCACGGCACCGGAGTCTCCGCCACCGCGGTGCTGCCGGGCCTGGTGCGCACCGAGTTCCACGATGGTCCCGATCTCGAGTACATGAAGAGCGAGTACCCCGATGCGGCATGGATCTCATCGGAGGCCGTGGTCGAGGCCGCGCTCGCGGGCGTGCGTCGCAAAGCCGTCGTCGTGACGCCGAGTCTGCGCTATGCCGCAGGCGTGGGACTGCTGCGGATGCTGCCCAAGTCGGCCACGCGTCGCTCGGGCTCGCTGCGCCGCGGCTGAACCTCCCCTCGTCACGGCCCGCGCATCGGCCGCACGTCGGCGACGCCGGTACTCTGACCGCATGACCACCGGCACACCGCGCGAGCAGCTGCGCGACCTCATCACCGACCTCGCCGTGGTGCACGGCCACATCACCCTCGCCTCCGGCAAGGAGGCCGACTACTACGTCGACCTGCGACGCATCACCCTTCACCACCGCGCGGCTCCGCTCGTCGGCCACGTGCTGCTCGACCACCTCGAGGTGGCGGGGTTCGGCCCGGCAGACATCGACGCCGTGGGCGGCCTCACCCTGGGCGCCGACCCCGTCGCGACCGCACTGGTGCACGCCGCCGCGTCGCGGGGGCTCGACCTGGACGCATTCGTCGTGCGCAAGGAGAACAAGGCGCACGGGCTGCAGCGCCGCATCGAGGGCCCCGACATCGCAGGCCGCACCGTCGTGGCCGTCGAGGACACCTCCACCACGGGCGGGTCGGTGCTCACCGCCGTCGAGGCGATCAGGGCCGCGGGCGCGACCGTCGCCGCGGTCGCGGTGATCGTCGACCGTGACACCGGCGCTCGCGAGCGCATCGAGGCAGAGGGACTGCCGTACCTGTCGCTCTTCGGCCTCGAGGATCTCGGCCTGTCCTGATTCTCGGCGCCTTCCCGCGCGCACGAGCCGCGAGTAGGGTGTCGCCATGATCCGCCACCTCCACGGGCGCTGGACCGGGATCGTCATCGCGATGATCGCCGGAGGAGTGATCCTGGTCGGCGACGCCGCCACCTGGGTGCTCGCGCTGGCCGCGCTCGCCGTGGTGGGTGGCGCGACGTGGTCGATCTACGACGCCGTCCGGGCGCGGCACCTGCACGACGAGTACCAGGAGTTCGCCGAGGCCCACGGCTGGGAGTACCTCGCAAGGGCCTTCGAGTACGACTCGCGTTTCGCGTCCTTCCCGTTCGCCGAGGGCACCTCCCGCCGGCAGGAGGCCGTGGTCCGTGGCACGTTCAACGGGCAGCGGTGTGCGACCTTCGCCCAGGTGTTCGAGGTCAGGCCTGACCGCGACTCCCCGCCGACGGTGCAGGCATACCAGGTGACACTCGCGGAGCTGCCGATCGCCCTGCCACGCCTCGACATCGTGCCCCAGAACCTGCCGGCGACCGTGGCGACGCTGCTCGGCGGGCGGGACATCGACGTCGAGTCCCACGAGTTCAATCGGCGCTGGCGGGTGCTGTGCGACGACGCGAGGTACGGGCACGCGGTCATCGATCCGCGCATGATCGAGCGCCTCCTCGCCGCGGATGTCGAGGGCCTCGCGGTGCGGATCGAGGGAGGCGCCGTCTACGTCTGGCAGACGGGCCGGCAGGGCGCGGAAGGCTTGGCGCGGCGCCTCAACGTGGTGTCGGGCATCGCCCGACGGATCCCGGCCCATGTGATCCGTGAGTACACGGAGCGTGGTCACCACGTGCGACGCGGCGACGCCGCCACGCGACCGCTGACCGGCCCGGCGTGGGCGCTCGAGCCCGGCGCGCTGACGTCGCGCCGCTACACCGGCATCGGCATCGACGCGGATGGCGACGGCATCGAGGACTGGCAGCAGCTGCGCTGAGGCCGAGGGCGGCTAGTGCCCTGTGGGCAACGTCGATAGGCTCGGGGCCAACGGCGGGCGCGTCCCGCCATCGATACGGGGGTTTCTCCATGGAGTGGTTCTTCATCGCGCTCGGCGCGATCGTCGTCATCATCGTCATCTGGGCGATCGCGCAGTACAACGCCCTCGTCAGGCTCAGGAATCTCGTTCAGGAGGCCTGGCGTCAGATCGACGTCGAGCTGCAGCGGCGCCACGATCTGATCCCCAACCTCGTCGAGACTGTCAAGGGCTACGCGAAGCACGAGCGCGAGACCCTCGAGGCGGTCACACAGGCGCGCACGATCGCCGCCGCTCCTGGCTCGACTCCCGCAGAGCAGGCGCAGCAGGAGAACGTGCTGACTCAGGCGCTCGGCCGGCTGTTCGCCGTCGCGGAGGCGTACCCGGACCTGAAGGCGGACCAGAACTTCATGCAGCTCCAGCAGGAGCTCACGAACACCGAGGACCGAGTCGCGGCCGCGCGACGGTTCTACAACGCGAACGTGCGCGCCCTCAACACCAAGATCGAGACTTTCCCCGTCAACGTGATCGCCGGGATGTTCTCCTTCACCCGCGAGGAATACTTCGAGACCGAGGACCCGGCAGCGCGCCAGGCGCCTGACGTTCAGTTCTGACGCGACCTCCATGAGAGCGATCCTCGCGCTCACCGCCTTCCTCTTCTTCGTGGCGGTTCCCGTCGCGGCAGTGACGGCGCTGATCGTGCTGCACCGCCGCGGCTTCTTCGCGGGTCTGCGGCGCATCCACGTCCAGGAGGGGACGCTCGCGAGGGACGCCGCCGCGAGGGGATGGCGCTACCGACCCACCGGCGACTCATGGCTCCTGGGCATCACGGCTCCGCCCTTCGGAATGGGAGACGCTCAGCGCGTCTTCGACGTGATCACGGGGTCCAGCCCTGCAGGGGAGTTCGTGGCGTTCACGCTGGAACTGGTCCTCCGGCCCGGCAGCACGGATGAGCACGTCCGTCGCTGGCGGGTGGCGTCTGTGCCGCTCCCGCAGACCACTCCGCAGATCGCGCTCTCACCGGACGGAGCCCTCGCGGCCTTCCTGGGCGCCGAGGCCCTCGAGAGCGGCGCGCACGACGTCATCGTGGAGTCACATGCGTTCAACGAGCGGTGGAGGGTGGGCACGGATGACCCGGACTACGCGCACGCCGTTCTTACCCCCGCGGTGGTCGCGGCACTGCTCGACGCTCCGCATGACGTGGGCTGCATCACCATCGAGAACGGCAATCTCGTCGCTGCGAGCATGGTGCCAGTGCTCGACGTCGACTGGATCATCCATGCGCTGCGGACCCTGGAGGCCGTGCGCGCCGGCATCCCATCGTTCGTGTGGGACAGGTGGCGCATTCAGGACGAGGGCGCCGTCGCCTGGGTCCCTGACCACTAGCCTGGCGAGGTGAGCGAGCAGCCGGGCGACAGTGCCCCCGACCACGGCGTCGGACCCTTTCCAGGTGGCGAAGGGGCGTGGCCCTCGGACCCTCGACTCGATCCCGAACTGCTGCGCGACGGCGACCGACGCAATGTGGTGGACGCGTATCGCTACTGGCGGCACGACGCCATCGTCGCGGACCTCGACGAGCGGCGGCATCCGTTCCACGTGGCGATCGAGAACTGGCAGCACGACTTCAACATCGGCTCCGTGGTCCGCACCGCGAACGCCTTCCTCGCCAACGAGGTGCACATCGTCGGACGTCGGCGCTGGAATCGCCGAGGCGCCATGGTGACCGACCGCTATCAGCACGTGCGCCACCACGGCAGCGTGGAGGATTTCGTCGGGTGGGCGGAACGCGAGGGGCTGCCGGTGATTGGCATCGACAATCTGCCGGGCTCGGTTCCCCTCGAGACCGCCGCGCTGCCTCAGGCATGCGTCCTGGTGTTCGGGCAGGAGTCGACCGGGCTCACCGGTCCGATGCGCGAGGCGGCGGAGGCGACGCTCGCGATCGGGCAGTACGGGTCGACCCGATCGATCAACGCGGGCGCCGCGGCCGCCATCGCGATGCACACGTGGATACGTCAGCATGGAGACGTGGCCGCGGGACACACGGCAACGTGACGCCAGGGGTGTCGATGTGGCCTCACTGCTGCGTCATCAGGGTGAGACTCGGGGCTGGCCCGGGCTCGTACATCCAAGGAGACCGATTTGCGCTACCTGTTGATCATCGCTTCTGACCCCACGTTGCCGTCGCCCGAGCCGGGTGACCCAGAGTTCGATGAGTACATGAAGGGTTGGGCCGACTACAACGAGGAACTGACGGCCGCTGGGGCACTCGTCGCGGGCGAGGCGCTGCTGCCGACCGAGACCGCGACCACCGTGCGTCACAAGGACGGCGCCACGCAGGTGCTCGACGGGCCGTTCGTGGAGCTCAAGGAGCACCTCGGCGGCTTCTACCTCATCGACGTCGACACGCTCGACGATGCGATCGAGTGGGCCCGCAAGCTCCCGGTCGGCGAGGGCGCCGTCGAGGTGCGGCCGATCATGGACGTGTCGGCGTTCATGTGACGACGTCACCGACTGCGGCCGATGCGCTCACACGCGTCGCGCGCGAGGAGGGCGGGAGGATCCTCGCCCTCCTCGCTGACCGCGTCCATGACCTGGATCTGGCGGAGGAGAGCATCCAGGACGCCTACCTCAGAGCGGCCACAGCGTGGACCACGGGCGGTGTGCCCGACAACCCCGCGGCGTGGCTCTACACCGTGGCTCGCAATAGTGCGATCGACCGGTGGAGGCGCGCTCAGAGCGCGCAACGGCGCGCATCGGCTTCCGCTCCGCTGCTGGGGCTTGCCCCAGCAGAAGATGACGACTGCCGCCCCATCGAAGAGTTCACCGAGGTCGGCGACGAGCAACTGCGGCTGATGCTGCTCTGCTGCCACCCAGCCCTCGCACGGGATGTTCAGGTGGCGCTGACGCTCCGCCTCGTGGGCGGACTCACCACTGCCGAGATCGCCGCGGCCTATCTGGTGCCAGAGGCGACGATCGCGCAGCGCATCGTCCGCGCCAAGCGCAAGATCAGGGCGGCGCGCATTCCGCTGGTGATCCCTGCGGATCTGTCCGAGCGTGCCGAGACCCTGGCCACGGTGCTCTCACTGATCTTCAACGAGGGGTATCTCGCCAGCACCGCGGACGCCGGCACGCTCACGCGGGCGCAGCTTGCGGACCAGGCGATCCGGCTGACGGCGACTGCCGCCGACGCTTTGCCAGGAGAGCCCGAGCTGGGGGGCTTGCTTGCGCTGCAACTGTTTCACCGCTCGCGGGAGGCGGCGCGCGTCGACGCCGACGGGGTGCTCGTGCCTCTCGCCGAGCAGGATCGGGCGAACTGGGACCACGGCATGATCGCCAAAGGGCATCGCGTGCTGGCCATGGCCATGGCGCAGCGTCAGCTCGGACCGTGGCAGGTGCAGGCTCTCATAGCGGCCGAGCACGCGTCTGGCGCCGCCCGATGGGACCGCATCGTCCGGCTGTATGACCTGCTCATGCGAATGGCCCCGAGCCCGGTGGTGGCCCTCAATCGTGCCGTCGCGGTCGCGGAGTCGGAGGGCCCCGTCACAGGGCTTGCCGCCATCGATGGGGTGCCCGGACTCGACACCTTTCACCTGCGTCACGCGGCGCGGGGGCACCTGCTTGGCAGACTGGGGCGCACGGCCGAGGCCAGACAGGCGTGGGAACGTGCGGCAGCGTTGACCCACAATCCGTCAGAGGTGGCATTCGCCCGCTCGCGTCTAGCGCAGTTGGACGGCGATGAGCCGGGCGGGCGCCAGGAGGCCGTACCGAGCAGCCGCATCGAGACCTAGTCAAGGACGATCTCGCTGCCGCCGTCACTATGCTCGAGGGCGAAGGCTGACGGAGAGGGAACCATGGCCACGGAGACCACCATCGAGGACTACCTCAAGGCCGTCTGGAACGCCGGCGAGTGGTCCGACGCGCCCGTCACTGTCTCCGCGCTGTCCGCTCGGCTCGGCCTGTCACCATCCTCGGTCTCCGAGATCGTGCGCAAGCTCACCGCGCGCGGTCTGCTCACGCACGAGCGCTACGGAAGCGTCGACCTGACCGATGCGGGCCGCACGATCGCGCTCGCGACCGTGCGCAAGCATCGGCTCATCGAGACGTTCCTGGTCGACTACCTCGGGTACGAGTGGGACGAGGTGCACGACGAGGCGGAGGTGCTCGAGCACGCCGTGTCCGACGAGTTCGTGGAACGGCTCGCGACCCGCCTCGGCGAGCCGACGCACGACCCGCACGGGGACCCCATCCCCGCGGCCGATGGCTCCCTCCCGGCCGAGGAGCAGACCGATCTGGCGTCGGTCGCCGAGGGTGAGCGGGTACGCGTCGCGCGCGTCTCCGACGACGACCCCGAGCTGCTGCGTCATCTGCGGGACGTCGGGATCGACATCGGCGCGGTGGTCGAGGTCGTGGCGCGCCGCTCCGTCGCAGGCACCGTCGACCTCTCCATCGCAGGCACCCTCCTCACGCTGGGACTGCCCGCGGCGCGCGTCATCCTCACGGAGCCTGCGGCCTGACCACCGCCCGGGACCCCGGGCCCATGTCGTGCGGTCCCGAAATCTGACAGAATGGACGGTGGTTCAGTCCGCACAACTTCAGGAGAGACGCATGGCACTCGCCAACCCAGAGTCCTACAACGCAATGCTCGACGCCGCCAAGAGCGGCGCGTACGCGTTCCCGGCCATCAACATCACGTCCTCGTCGACGATCACCGCGGCCATCCAGGGCTTTGCGGAGGCCGAGTCCGACGGCATCATCCAGGTCTCGGTGGGCGGCGGACAGTATGCGTCCGGCTCCACCATCAAGGACCAGGTCATCGGTTCGCTGGCGCTCGCCGCCTACGCTCGCGAGGTCGCTGACTCCTATGGCGTGACCATCGCGCTCCACACGGACCACTGCCACCCCGACTACGTCGACTCATGGCTGCGCCCCCTGCTGGCCGCGTCGACCGAGCGCGTGAAGAACGGCCTCGAGCCCATCTTCCAGTCGCACATGTGGGACGGCTCGCCGGTTCCGATGGACCAGAACCTGTCGCTCGCGGCAGAGCTCCTCGAGCTCTCGCAGGCCGCCAGGACCATCCTCGAGGTCGAGATCGGCGTCGTGGGTGGCGAGGAGGACGGTCACACCGCAGAGATCAACGACAAGCTCTACACGACCACCGAAGACGGCCTCAAGACCGTCGAGGCTCTCGGCACCGGTGAGAAGGGTCGCTACCTGACGGCCCTCACCTTCGGCAACGTGCACGGCTCCTACAAGCCGGGCTCGGTGAAGCTGCGCCCCGAGCTCCTGGGCAAGATCCAGGCCGAGGTCGGCGCGAAGGTCGGCAAGGACAAGCCCTTCGACCTCGTGTTCCACGGCGGCTCCGGCTCGACGGCCGAGGAGATCTCCGAGGCAGTCAGCCACGGCGTCATCAAGATGAACATCGACACGGACACGCAGTACGCGTACACGCGTCCCGTGGTCGACCACATGATGAAGAACTACGACGGCGTCCTCAAGGTCGACGGCGACTGGGGCAACAAGAAGGCCTACGACCCGCGCGCCTGGGGCAAGCTCGCCGAGGCAGGCATGGCGGCCCGTGTGGTCGAGGCGTGCCAGCAGCTCGGCTCCGCCGGCAAGAAGATCTGACAGTTCCGCGTCAGGCGAAGCCCCGGGAGTCGACAGACACCCGGGGCTTCGCTACGTAGGTGTGGATAATCAGGTGGGGCACTCGCCCCACCAGTACCAAGCCCCCGGCATGGATCCGGGGTGAGGGGAGGGCCACGTGCCCGGTGTAGTGATCGTCGGTGCCCAGTGGGGCGACGAAGGCAAAGGCAAGGCCACGGACGTGCTGGGAAGCCGCGTCGACTATGTGGTGAAGTTCAACGGCGGCAACAACGCCGGTCACACGGTGGTGATCGGCGACCAGAAGTTCGCGTTGCACCTGCTGCCGTCCGGCATCCTCACGCCGGGTGTCACGCCGGTGATCGGCAACGGCGTCGTCGTGGACATCGCGGTGCTGTTCAGTGAGATCGACGCGCTCATCGAGCGGGGCGTGGACCCCTCGAAGCTGCTCATCTCCAATGCGGCCCACATCATCGCGCCGTACGCGCGCACCCTCGACAACGTCACCGAGAGGTTCCTGGGCAAGCGCAAGATCGGGACGACCGGCCGCGGCATCGGCCCTGCCTACGCGGACAAGATCAACCGCCTGGGAATCCGGATGGGCGATCTGTTCGACGAGCAGCTCCTGCGCGACAAGATCGAGGGCGCGCTCGAGCAGAAGAACCACCTGCTCGTGAAGGTCTACAACCGCCGCGCCATCACCGTCGACGAGGTCGCCGACGAGCTGCTCCAATACCGCGAGCGGCTCGCGCCCATGGTCACCGACACCTCGCTGGTGCTGAACCAGGCCCTCGACCGCGGCGAGACCGTGCTGTTCGAGGGCGGCCAGGCGACCATGCTGGACGTCGACCATGGCACGTACCCGTTCGTCACCAGCTCGAACGCGACGGCCGGCGGCGCCTCGACAGGCTCCGGCGTGGGGCCTACGCGCATCGACTCGGTGATCGGCATCGTCAAGGCCTACACGACGCGGGTGGGCGAGGGGCCGATGCCCACGGAGCTGTTCGACGCCGACGGCGAGCACTTGGCCCAGGTGGGCCACGAGTTCGGCACCACCACGGGGCGTCCGCGCCGATGCGGGTGGTACGACGCGGTCATCGCGCGCTACTCGGCGCGCATCAACGGCCTCACCGACTTCGTCCTCACCAAGCTGGACGTGCTCACGGGCCTGGAGCAGATTCCGGTGTGCGTCGCGTACGACGTGGACGGCAAGCGCTACGAGGAGCTCCCGCAGGATCAGGCCGCTTTCGCCGCGGCGACGCCGGTCTACGAGTACCTGCCGGGCTGGACCGAGGACATCTCGGGTGCGCGCGAGTTCGCTGACCTGCCGCAGACGGCGCAGGACTACGTGCTCGCGTTGGAGAAGGTCTCGAACTGCCGCATCAGCGCGATCGGCGTGGGACCTGGACGGGACGAGATCATCGTCAACCACGACCTGCTGCACGCTCGCGGGGAGTAGGGCCCTACTCGAGCTGCGCGAGCCACTCGATCACTGTCACGGCGTTTCGGCCCGGTGATCGCGCGGCTCGCGCTGGCATGCGTTCTGCGATGGCATCGTGATTGACCTCGAGGGGGACCCGTGCCATCGATTCGTGCGGCTGTTGCAGCTGTCTCGGCTGCGGTGCTCATGCTTACTGCTGGGTTCGCTTCGTCAGCTGCAGCAGAGGCCTCACCGGTCCAGGGACTGTCGTTCACGGTGGACACCACGACCGTGGACTCTACTGACCCGTACGTGAATCTCACGTTCACCTTCAGTGCCCCCACGTCGTCAGTGGCCGACCTCCACCTGTCTACGGGGACCCGCACCACGAAACACTGGTGCCATGGCGTGAGCCAGAATGCCTGCGTCCTCACTCTGCGTAGGGAGATTCCAGAAGACCAGACTGTGACGTTCACGGCGAAGCTGACTCAGTCGGGCGTGCCTGACCAGAGCCTCGGGTCAGTCACCGTGACTCATGCGGGATGGCCCGGCGTCATCACAGCGTTCGACGCGGTCCGCGACGGATCGACGGGGTTTGGAGACGCGCGTTTCCGTCTCATCGCTGAGACTTCCGCTCCACTGAGTGGGTACGAACTCAGTGTCTTCAGCATCTCGAAAGGGAGGCTGGTGAGCGAGTGTTCCCGCGACTACCAGACGTTCTGCGGCCCCTTCACGGGGGTGCCCGAAGGCACCATCGCTGTGTATGAGGCGGTGGTTTCGAGTGGTGGATACGCGGGCGGAGGCGAGTACAGCGGGAGGGTCCCTGCCCGTGCCACCACCTTCGCGTACAGCGGCGACATCGAATCGCTCGTGGACGACCTTGCCCGCTATGCGCTGGTGGCGCTGACTCAGCCACCAGCCTCGATGTCCGCCCGAGCTCTTGCCATCGAAGCGGCGTCCACCTCGACCAGTGCTGCAATGCAACTCAATGACACCGCGGCGTGCGGCAGGTTCGCGCCTTACTTGCGGGCGAATCCTCGGACTCGGTCGACTGCCGGTGACTTCTGGCTCACCTGCAACTCAGAAGGGCTAGGCGTTGCGCTGAAGGGGCTGGCCAGCATCGTCTCGATCGGGACGATCATCGCCATCATCCAGGACATGGCCGTCGACCCCGACGCGCCTCTCGACGCCGATGTGGACCCCAGCGCGGATTGCTTCGTGTTACTGAGCGGACCGGCGACCTGGTGCACAGAGAACGCTGACGACGCTTGGCTCAACCCAGGTCAGCCCACGGCGGCGGACTACGACGGAGCGGTCAACTCGCCCACTGCTTACTCGACACCCGACAAGCCTTGGGACCCGAAGCCGCTGCGGCCCCGCTTCACGTGCTTCGACGGTACCGAGGCGTGGTCCTGTGACGGCATCCCCGGCGAGCCGCGGGAGATCGAGATCTACGTCCTCGAGGACGGAGAGTGGGAGCCGCAGGCCAGCCGAGCGGGAAGCAAACCACCCACCAACTGCATGTTCCTCGACGCGAACGGTGACCTGCTGCTCGACGACGACGGCCGTATCGACACGTCGGTGCGCGACGAGAAACTCGACCAGCTCTTGCGACAAGATGGGCTGGAGAACACTTACGAGCGCCATCACATCGTGACCCGGCACGCGAATGCCAGTAACCTAGCCAAGGTCGAGTTGGTGAACCGTATGCGGTCCGTCATCGACTCATACTCCATGGGCATAGACGACGGCCTCAACATTATAGTGATTCCCCATGAGGGGCCTCATCCCGCCGAGTATCACCAGTGGGTCTTACAGAATCTGCAAATGATCGATGACGATGCGAATGGAAGCGAGGAAGTGTTCAGGGAGTTGTTCCGGACTAGAATATCCGACGTCATTCGGACCGATCCGTCAATCGTCCTGGGAGCCTATTGGAGATGCCGACGCTAATGCACGACCTTCTAGATATCCCAGACATCGTTCCACATCTGCTCTACGGCACCTTCTCCCTGGAGGAGCCGATCCGGGGCGCTTTCACTTCTGGTACCGGACGCGACGTCTATCGTGCCGAGCGGACATTCGGTGCAGAGCCGCCCGATGTCGCTTTCTCGTATCAGAGCAGCGAATTGCCTCCGTGGATATACGTCGTAGGCGCGACGACCTTGTTCTCGGATTCAGCGCGGGAGACGATCGAAGGCTACCTGAGCGCGCAAGACCGCATTGCATATTTCGAGCGCACCATAGAGATGGCAGACGGGCCCATAGAGGTAGCCAATTTAGCGTATTCAACCGAATGGATTGATGTACTTTCTCCGCACTCTACCGTGGCACCACACGGAGTGGCCATGTGGTGGGCCCTGGAATTGTCCAAGCTGCGGCACAGGGCATTCTTCATCGTTCCCGAGGCGCGAGTGCATCCCGTGATGCGTGGCGACCTTCTCCTTGCTCTTCACGAGCTCGGCTGGCCGGGTTACGCGTACGAGCTGCGAGTGATGGACGGCAAGCACATGGTCTCGTACGAGGAGTGGGCCGAGCATCCGGAGTGGACGGGCTATGAGCCGACTGTCTGAAGCCCGCGACGTTGCTCGACACGTCGACGACACCTCGATCGTCCTGACGGAGTACTGGAGATGTCGCCGCTGATGTCCGATCTTCTTTCGATGAGCGACGTGGTCCCGCACCTGTTCTACCGCGCGTTCTCCTTCGACACTCGAGACTCCAGCGTGGAGGCCGCTTCGGGAGAGCCCGCGCGCCGTCTCGTGTCGCGTGCGCGCATTCGTCATACGCCGCCGGTCAAGCACCTCGCGTTCACCGTGGACGCCATTGAGGTGCCACCGTGGCCGTACTTCCGCGACGTTCGGGGAGTCTTCTCCAGCGCCGCGCGCACAGTGCTCGAAGGGTTCCTCCGGGCTGAGGACGCGATCTTCTTCGAGACCTATCCCGTTGCGCTTGCCGGGTGCGACGACGTGGTTCACGTCGCCTACAGTTCCGAGTTCGTCGATATTGCATGGGGACTGACTGCATCGCTCTCCGACGGCAAAGTAGGAAAGTACTCGGGCATCGATCTGAGCAAGCTGGCCGGCAGAGCGTTCTTCTTCTATCCGCCAGGGGTGGGCGACGTGGCGCTTCGAGGAGATGTGATCATCGCTCTGCGACAACTGGGCTGGCCCGGGTACGCGGAGCGACTTCCGGTCATGAGCGGCACGCGTCGGGTGCCATACGCTGAATGGGCCGAGCATCCGGAGTGGACGGGCTATGAGCCGACGGTCTGAAGCCCGCGACGATGCGCTGTTCGCCGAACTCTTCGCGACGTCCATCACCTCGGTCATACTGGAGGACCCGTCCATCGTGCTGAAGAACTACTGGGAGTGCCGCAGGTGAGTTCGAGCGACCTGTTGGACCTTGACCGGGTGAAGCCCCACATGTTGTACAAGGCGATGGCGTTCGATCCGATCAGACGCTCGACCGCCACCTCGGCCTCGGGCCGGCCGGCCGGTGATGAGTACAGGCGGGCTCAAAGGCGTCTGGACGCGCCTTCGGTCGAGCTCATGTTCACCTTCGATGAGGAGTCGCTGCCGCCCTGGCCGTACTTCTTGCGCGTACCGACCGCATTCTCACGCGCTGGCAGGGATGTCATCGACGGTCATCTCGGTCCTGCTGATCGGATTCGATTTTTCGAGTACACCGTCACGCTTGCAGGTGGGATCACCGACGAGGTTCATGTGGCTCTGCCGGCCGAGCACATCGACGTCCTCTCGCCCTGGTCGACCGTCGACCCCAACGGCGTCGCGCGATGGTGGGCGCTGGATCTGTCGAAGTTGCGCGACCGCGCGTTCTTCCCGGTTCCCGAGGCCGGAAGAACCACTGTGATGAGGGGCGATCTCGTTCTCGCCCTCCATGAGCTCGGCTGGCCGGGTTACGTGTACGAGCTGCGGGTGATGGACGGCAAGCACATGGTCTCGTACGACGAATGGGCCGAGCATCCGGAGTGGACGGGCTATGAGCCTCCGGCGTAACGCTGGTAGCGCATCGCGGCACCAACATGAGTCCGACCGTGGTGCCTGCCCGTCGAGGGGTCGGGTGGTGGTTCCGCTGGCCCCGCCGACCCTTCGATCGTTCTTGCGGAGTACTTGAATTGCCGACCATGAACTCTGATGGAACGATCGCGATCGATGCCATCATCGATCACTGCCTCTATGGAGTGTTTGCCCACGATCCCACTGTTGAATCTCGCGCTGCCACTGCAGGAGGAAGCAGCGCACTGAGGTCAGCGTCGATTGCATTGAAGACCTTCTCTATCCCCGCGGAGGATCTCGTCTTTCACGTCTCTTCGCGATTACTGCCGCCGTGGCCAAACTTCGTAGGGGTCAGTCAAGTCTTTAGCGGCGCTGCGAAAGCCGCGATCGAACGTCACCTCACCGCGAAGGATCGCATGCGATTCGCCCGCTACCCGGTGACGCTTCTCGATGGTGTTGCCGACACGGTCCATCTTGCGTTGCCGACGGAACATATCGATGTTCTGTCTTCGTGGTCGACCGTCGCGCCCAACGGAGTAGCGCAATGGTGGGCGCTGGACCTCCACAAACTGGCCCACCGATCGTTCTTTGTCGTGCCCGAGGCCCGCAGCAACACGGTGATGCGGGGCGACCTGCTGTTGGCGCTGCATGAACTCGGTTGGCCCGGTTACGCCTACGAGTTGCGCGTAATGGACGGTAAGCACATGGTCTCGTACGAGGAGTGGGCCGAGCATCCGGAGTGGACGGGCTATGAGCCCCCAGCTTGACGCCCGAGATCCGGATCATGTGCGCCGGGCGTTTCTGCTTCGCTTGCGCAAAGGTGTCGTAGCCCGGGCCGCGAGGAGAACATCGTCAACCACTACCTGCTGCACGCCCGCGGGGAGTGGCGCACTACTCGAGTTGCGCGAGCCACTCGATCACCGCGTCTGATCCGCCCGGTCGGAGCCGGTAGTGGCGCCGAGGGCCGTCAGCGTCAACGTCGACGAGCCCTGCGTCGGCGAGCACTTGGAGGTGCTGCGAGCCACGCTTCGTCGAAATGCCGAAGTTGACGGCTACTGATGCGGCAAGGTCTCCGGCGGTGGTCCCACCAGGGATGAGCAGGTCGAGCAGGAATCGGCGCGCGGGGTGGGCGAGTGCGGTGAGCACCCGCTGGAGATCGGCGTGAGCCTCGATCTGTTCAGCGAGGTCCTCCGCAGTCGTGACGGGTCGTGGCGCCATGCCCGCCTCCGCCTCTTGCCGTGCGCTTCCGAGCCGTCCTGGGGTGACGGTGGTGGCTTCGGGCATTCTAGGAATTCCTAGAATGCCCGAGAAGGACATGCTCGCCGGCCGCTGACGTGACAGGTGTGGAGAACTGACGACCTCGCACGACCGAGGAGCGTCCCGAGCGCCGTCGCTACACTTGGCGCCATGAGGTCGCCGTCGCATGGCGTGAGGATCGCGGCACTGGTGGCCACTGGCGTGCTCCTGATCGTCGGCGTCTGGGCTCTTGTGGCGCACCTCATGCTTCGCGCCACCATCGCGGTCGAGCGTGAGCTCGCCCAGCCGTTCCTGGCGATCGGCGACGACGTTCACCTCGACGAGCACTACGGAACGCTGTTCGCCGACACGCTCGGTGCTCGCCTCGGCTCGGTCCACGTCATCTACGAGTCCGACGACTCCGACGCAGTGGTCGAACAGATCCACGAAGTGATGCAAGCGGAGGGCTGGGACCAGAGCAGTCCCGACGCCTCTGAATGGCACAGTGGAGGCGGCGACCTGGGCCACCGGTGGGGCATGATCCGGATCGACGACGACGAGGTGCGCCTGTTCATCGGGGTGATCGAAGGTTGACGAACGCGCCCGTCGCTAGACTCGCTCGCGTGAAGGTACTGATCGTCGGCTCAGGAGCCCGTGAGCATGCGCTCGCCCGCTCCCTCCACCTGGACCCCCACGTCGAGGAGCTGCACGCCGTTCCCGGCAATCCAGGCATCGGCCAGCTGGCGACGCTGCACTCGCAGGATCCAAATGACGGTGAGGCGATCGCCACGCTCGCCGTGAACGTGAGGGCCGACCTCGTGGTCGTCGGACCCGAGGCGCCCCTCGTCGCGGGCGTCGCCGATGCGGTGCGCGAAGTGGGCATCCCGTGCTTCGGCCCCTCCGCGGAGGCCGCGATGCTCGAGGGTTCGAAGGCATTTGCGAAGGACGTCATGGCCGCCGCGCACGTCCCCACCGCGGAGCCCCGCGTGTGCCGCACTCGCGCCGAGCTCGCCGCCGCGCTCGGAGACTTCGGCGCTCCGTACGTGGTCAAGGACGATGGACTCGCCGCAGGCAAGGGTGTGGTGGTCACTGAGGATCTGACCGCCGCCACCGAGCACGGCGCAGCGATCCTCGATGCGGGCGGCGTGATCGTGGTCGAGGACTTCCTCGACGGCCCCGAGGTGTCGCTCTTCTGCCTGTGCGACGGCTCCACCGTGATGCCGCTGCAGCCCGCCCAGGACTTCAAGCGCGCCTACAACGGCGACGAAGGTCTCAACACCGGCGGCATGGGCGCGTACTCGCCGCTGCCATGGGCTCCGCCTGGTCTCGTCGACGAGGTGGTGCGCACGGTCGCACAGCCCACCGTCGACGAGATGGCCCGCCGAGGCACCCCCTTCCAGGGCGTGCTCTACTGCGGCCTCGCGATGACCTCGGCCGGCATGCGCGTGGTCGAGTTCAACGCCCGGTTCGGTGACCCCGAGACGCAATCGGTGCTCGCCCGGCTCGTCACCCCGCTGAGCGGCGTCCTCCTGGCCGCGGCCGAGGGCCGCCTCGCGGAGCTCCCGCCGCTCGAGTGGCGCGACGACGCAGCGGTGACCGTGGTGCTTGCCGCGCACGGCTACCCCGAGCAGGCACGCAGTGGCGACCCGATCACGGGCACGGAGTCTGCGGACTCCGTCGACGGTGCTCACGTGCTTCACGCGGGAACGTCGTGGGACGAGAACGGTGCGCTGGTCGCCTCGGGCGGCCGCGTGCTGTCCGTCGTGGGAACGGGCGCGACCCTCGCCGATGCCAGGGCGACGGCCTACGACGCTCTCGACCGCATCGGCCTGCCGGGCTCGCATCACCGCACGGATATCGCGCTCGCGGCCTCGGTCGGCGAAGCGGCCGGCGCCTGATGCCCGGCCACGTCGTCCCGCCGACGGCGCTGGACCTCCCGGCTTGGCGTCACGTCTACTCGGGCAAGGTGCGCGACCTCTACGAGCCGGTCGAGCCGCACCCGCGCGGCGATGTGGTGCTGGTGGTGGCGAGCGACCGCATCAGCGCGTACGACTGGGTGCTCCCCACCGAGATTCCCGGCAAAGGTGGTGTGCTGACGGCGCTCAGCCTGTGGTGGTTCGACCAGATGGGCGACATCGTTCCGGACCACACCATCGAGGCTCCCGTGCCCGACGAGGTGGCCGGTCGCGCGATGGTGTGCCGGCGGCTCGACATGTTCCCCGTGGAGTGCGTGGCGCGCGGGTACCTCACCGGTTCCGGACTCGCGGAGTACCGCGAGACCGGCACCGTCTGCGGCATCGCGCTTCCCGAGGGGCTCGTCGACGGATCGCGCCTGCCCGAACCCATCTTCACGCCGGCGACCAAGGCCGACGTCGGCGAGCACGACGAGAACGTGAGCTTCGAGGCGGTGGTCGAGAGCGTCGGCCGCGCTGACGCGGAGACGCTCCGTGACCTGACTCTTGCGATCTACACCCGCGCGCACGAGGTCGCGGCCGCGAAGGGCATCATCCTCGCGGACACCAAGGTGGAGTTCGGCCGCGACGCGGACGGCACGATCGTGCTGGGGGACGAGGTGCTGACTCCCGATTCGAGTCGCTTCTGGCCCGCGGACACCTGGGAGCCGGGTCGCTCGCAGCCGAGCTTCGACAAGCAGTTCGTGCGCGACTGGCTCACGTCGCCCGAGTCCGGATGGGACAAAGGAGGCGACGCCCCGCCGCCCGCGCTGCCAGACGACGTCGTCGAGCGCACTCGCCAGCGCTACCTGGAGGCGTACGACCGCCTGGCCAAGTCGTAGGGCGCCGCGTGCGCTAGCGCTGGCCGTCTCCGGCCTCGTCGTCGTGAGCAGTGAGGTCCACCGGCTTTCCGCCGATGGTGGGCACGCCCCAGCCGAACTTGAGCGAGGCCAACCGCACGGCCAGGACGACGACGATGGGCACCCAGATCACCACCAGCCGCGTGACGCCGGCCTCGATGAGCAGCGCGTAGACGCTCGCGCCGGCCAGCGCCGCCGTTGCGTAGAACTGGCCGTTGCGCAGCACGTCGGGAACGTCGTTCGCCAGCATGTCGCGAATGATGCCGCCGCCGACGCCAGTGATGATGCCCATGACGGCGGCCGTCACGGTGCCCGCGCCCGCGTCGATCGCGACCCCGGTGCCCACGACCACGAAGACCGCGAGGCCGGCGGCGTCGGAGATCTGCACGATCCGGTACCTGCCCAGGCGGTCGGGTGGGTGCCACCGCGCCAGCAGGGCGACCGCGAGTCCCGTCGCGGCGCCGACGAGCAGGAAGCTGGGGCTCTCCATCCAGAACACGGGCACGTCGAGCAGGATGTCGCGAAGCGTTCCGCCGCCGACGGCGACCATGCACGCGAGCACCACGGCGCCCACCAGGTCCATGCGCTTGCGGCCAGCAGCCACGGCGCCCGAAATGGCGAAGGCCACCGTGCCGATGTACTCGAACACGGTGCGCAGGGTCTCGAGGGCCGAGTCGAGGAGGTCGGGAGCGTCGAGCGCGAACTCCAGCACGGCAGCCCCCTTCTGTTGTCGACGCGGCCCGGTGGCAGACGCGCGCCTGCCAGCGTAGTCGGCGCCCCAACGGTTTCGTGCTGCCAGGCGTCGTGATGGCATGAGGACGATGCGCGCGTGGACGAGCCTGTCCGTCACGGCAGCACTGGTGCTGGGTGGGTGCGCGAGCGGCGGTGGCACCCCGGGACCCGTGGAGTGGGACAGCGAACTCGACCTCGGGGTGCCGGGCGAGTGGATCGAGACCGTGGTGGACGTCGAGTACTACCCCGCATGCGGCAACGAGGTGCTCACGTATGAGGGTGACCAGTGGCACCCCTTCACCCCGTCCAACCTCGACGACTTTCCCAATGATCCCCGCGCGTTGGCGACCGCGTCGCTCGGCTTCTCCCGCGCATCGGCCGTCGTTCCGGCCGAGGCAGTCCCGGCGGTGGTGGTCCCGGCGGTGGTGGAGCCGGGGCCGGGCGACGACATCGGCACGCTGAGCCTCTACGAGGGCGGCTTCGCCCATTGGACGTCCAGGAGCGGGGACCTCGAGACGTGGCTCACAGTGAGCGAGCTCGAGTACTGGTGGGCGTGCTGATACGCCTGGTACTGCTAGCATGGCGCCGCTCATCGAAACGTTTTGAAGGGGGATTCTCATGCGCGTCTCATTCGCGCCCATCGCCATCGCGGCGCTCGCCGTCTCGTCCCTGTCCGGCTGCTCTCTCCTGGGAGGCGCCACCGTGGAGGAGCTTCAGGTCTCCGTCGGCGAGTGCATCTCCGATCCTGCCGTGGCGGACGAGGGTGACCAGGAGGTCGGCGAACTGCCCGTGGTCGACTGTGCCGAGCCGCACTTCGGCGAGGTCTACCACACCGAGAACGTGGCCGACGAGGAGTTCTCCTCAGACATCGTGACTCAGGCGGACGAGGTCTGCTATCAGGAGTTCGAAGGCTTCATCGGCCTGACCTACGAGGAGTCGCAGTACTACATCTCGGCGATGTCGCCCACGTCTGCCTCGTGGGACCTCGGCGACCGCCAGATCGCCTGCCTGGTGGTCGGCGGCACCGGCGAGGAGATCACGGGCTCGCTCGAGGGCGCGGCGGCGTAGTTCACCCGTCAACGGTGCTCCCGGTGCGCGCCTGCCATGTGTGGGCGCGCACCGTCGCCGGATAGGATGCCTCTATGCCCACGATCGTCGTTCACGTGATGCCCAAGCCCGAGATTCTCGACCCCCAGGGCAAGGCCGTCGGGGCCGCGCTGCCGCGCCTCGGATTCGAAGGCTTCGCCTCGGTGCGCCAGGGCAAGCGGTTCGAGCTCCAGGTCGACGGCGAGGTCACCGACGAGGTGATGGCTCAAGCCCGCGAAGCCGCGACGACGATGCTGAGCAACCCCGTCATCGAAGACGTGGTGGCCGTGGAGGTCGTCGACTGATGGCCCGCATCGGCGTCGTCACCTTCCCCGGTTCGCTCGATGACCGCGACGCCGCGCGCGCTGTGCGACTCGCCGACGGCGAGGCCGTCAACCTCTTCCACACGGACGCGGACCTTCAGGGAGTCGACGCCGTGGTGCTGCCCGGTGGCTTCAGCTACGGGGACTACCTGCGAGCCGGCGCCATCTCGCGCTTCTCACCCATCATGGAACGCGTGGTCGACGCGGCCCGCGGCGGCATGCCGGTGCTCGGCATCTGCAACGGCTTCCAGGTCCTCACCGAAGTGCACCTGCTGCCTGGCTCCATGATCAAGAACGAGCACCTGCACTTCGTCTGTCGCGACCAGGTGCTGCGCGTCGAGAATGCCTCGACCGCGTGGACCAGCGACTACGCGGCGGGTCAAGAGATCACCATTCCGCTCAAGAACCAGGACGGCCAGTACGTCGCCGACGAGCACACTCTCGACGAGCTCGAAGGCGAGGGGCTGGTGACGTTCCGGTACGTGGGCTGGAACCCCAACGGATCCCGGCGCGACATCGCCGGCATCACCAATGGACGCGGCAACGTCGTGGGCCTCATGCCTCACCCCGAGCATGCCGTGGAGCCCGGGTTCGGCCCGGACTCGCGCCTGAACGGCAGGCGCGGCACTGACGGGCTCGCGTTCTTCACCTCCGCGATTCGGGAACTGGTCGCCACCGGGTAGCCATGGATCGCCGCCAGAAGGTCATCGGCACCGTCGCCGATTCGCTCCCTCGGCCCGAGGGCGCGCCCGTGCTGATCGCGATCGACGGCCCTGATGCCTCTGGCAAGACCACGCTGCGCAAAGAGCTCGGCGCCGAGCTCCGCTGCCGCGGCCGCGACGTGGTCGAAGTGAGCATGGACGACTTCCACCACCCGCGCGACCACCGGTACCGCCAGGGACGCACGAGCCCGCGTGGCTTCTGGGAGGACTCGTTCGACCATGAGGCGTTCATCGAGAAGGTGTTGAAGCCGCTCGGCCCTGGCGGCGACCGCGTGGTCACTCTGCGGCACCACGACCTGGAGTCTGACGAGCTGCTGCCCGACACCCGCTCGGTCGGGGTGGGCGACCAGGTGACGCTGCTCGCCGACGGGCTGTTCATGCAGCACCCCGGCCTCGCTGAGTGGTGGAACGCGGTGGTGTGGGTGGAGGCGCCGTACTCGGTGCGGTTCACCCGCATGGTCACCCGCGACGGGCTTGAAGAGGACCCGGACGACCCGGTGCAGCGCCGCTACTTCGACGGCCAACTGATCTATCGCCGCGAGGTCGCGCCCCGCCAGAAGGCGCTCGTGGTGGTCGACAACGCCGACCCCAAGCGGCCCCGGATCCTGTCCGGGCCGTCGCTTGGCACGGTTCCGCTGACCTGAAACCGCCTCTCGTCGACGCGCTGTCGCCCCCATCTCTGACCTGCGCAAGAAAAAAGCGGACAAATCAGTCCATTTCTGTGAGACCCGCCGAGAATTGCGTCATCACTGCTATGTGATTCTTCTCACTTTGTGGAAGGATCAGCGAGGCGAGACGGCAGCACCTGCAATCACTACGCACGCACGTGCGTGAATCGTCGTCTGTGCCCCACTTCACATCTCCCCGGGAGCTCCCTTGTCGTCACGACGTTCACCGCTGTCTGCCCGCACCTCTGCAGCCGCCCTTATCGCCGTCGTCGCCGGCGTCCTCGTGGCCGCGCCAGCGTCCGCGGACGTCACGGCTGCGACCTCGACCACCACGGCATCGGCCGTCGCAGGTGAGGCCACGCCGCTGGCGGGACTGACCGTGTCTGCCAGCACATCGGGGGAGGCCGTCTCCGTCCTGGTGTCGACCGATGTCGGTGCCGTGAGCGTCGCGCTCAGCGGGACCGGCGCCAGCCTCGACTACGGCTACGCGTCGACTGGCTCGGAAGTCGCATTCTCGGGTACGACCACTGCGGTGAATGCGGCGCTCGAGACAGTGACCCTGACGACGCCCGCGTCCGCCAAGGGCACCGATGCGGAGATCGGCATCATCGCGCGTCCCGAGGGCGGTGTGGTCTACAGCCCGTCGAACGAGCATTTCTACGAGTACGTGCCGTCGGGCGCCATCACATGGACGCAGGCCCGCGCGGCCGCGCAGGGCCGTTCGTATCTTGGCCAGACGGGGTATCTCGCCACGGTGCCGAACGCCGAGGTCAACAACCTCATCACGAGCAGGATCGACGGCGCACAGAACGTGTGGCTGGGTGGCCAGGGGATCCTCAACCATGACAGCTACTCTCGCGTGTGGGAGTGGGTCGATGGGCCCCTCGCGGGTCAGCACTTCACTCGCTGCTACTTCACCGAGGGCAGCTGCTACTTCCTCGACAATGCAGGGCTCTACTCGAACTGGTCTGGCGGCGAGCCCAACAACGCAGGTGGCAACGAGCCGCGAATCGTCACCAACTGGGGGAGCTTCTCGGGCCTGTGGAACGACCTCCCCGACTACAGCGACGCGATCAGCGGCTATGTCGTCGAGTACGGCACACTCGCGGTGGGCACGGACGTGGCATACGACGGCCTCGCCGAAGCGAGCTCGTCCGTCGCGCTCCTTGGCACCCCCGGGTCAGTCACCAACCTTTCGGCGACGGCGGGTGTGGGCGAAGCGACCGTCTCGTGGGACGCGCCTGCCAACGACGGCGGCTCGGCGATCACCGAGTACACGGTCACCGTCACTCCTGCAGGCGGCGACGTCACAGACTGCTCCGGGACCGACACCAGCTGCACCGTCACCGGTCTGACCTCCGGCACTGCCTACAGCGTGAGCGTGGTCGCCACGAATGACTTCGGTGACTCTCAGGCGGCCACCACCACGGTGACGCCGGGGACTGCCCCGGGCACGCCCGTGGGTCCGCTCGGCCAGGTGCTGGTGGGCGAGCCCTACAGCGACCAGGTGACGTCGACCGGGTACCCGTCGCCGAGGTTCGAGGTCACGGGCGGTGCGCTCCCTGCGGGGCTGTCGTTGGATGAGGACACCGGTGCGATCACTGGCACGCCGACCGAGACTGGTCCGTGGTCGTTCCGGATCACCGCGTCCAACATGCATGGCTCCGCTGGCTCGACGTTCTCGGGAACTGCGGGTCAGGTGCCCGCGATCACCACGACGACCGTCGGCCCGTTCACGTGGGGCGTGCCTGTCGACATCGACCTCACGGCGACGGGTTCCCCGATGCCGGGTTGGGACGCCGACGAACTGCCGCCGGGTCTGACGCTCGAGGAGGACGGTCGCCTGCACGGCACGCCCACCACGGTGGGCGACCATGACCTGTCGGTCACGGCGACCAACACCTATGGCAACGACGTCGAGACCTTCGTCGTCACTGTCGACGCCGCCCTGGCGGGCGCCCCGACCATCGTCGGTGCCACTCCGGGTGACGGCACCCTGACGCTCGACGTCACCGACCCCGCCAGCGACGGCGGTGCGGCGATCACGGGCTACGAGTACACCCTCGACGGGGGCGCCACCTGGCACACGGCCACCGAGGACGACGGCACCATCGTGATCGAGGGGCTCGACAACGGCACCGAGTACACGGTCCAGGTCCGTGCGATCAACGAGGCCGGGGCATCGACGCCGTCGAACGAATACGTGGCGACACCCTTCACCGCGCCGGACGCACCGGCCATCACGGTCGCCGAGCCTGGCAGCCGCAGCGTGACCCTCGCGTTCGCGGCGCCCGTCGTCGATGGCGGCTCCGAGATCACGGGCTACGAGTACTCGCTCGACGGCGGCGCCACGTGGACTACCACCCCGGTGGGCCCCGACGAGGAGTTCACCGTCTACGGCCTCACCAACGGCACCGATTACGAGGCGACGGTGCGCGCAATCAACGCATCGGGACCGGGCGATCCCGCGGCGATCGCGACGGTCACTCCCGTGCGCGGCCCCGTGGCCGTTCCCAGCACCGATGGCGCCGGGGATGTCGTGGTCAATGGCCAGCCCGTCTCCACGACCACTGTTGTCGAGAGCGACGGCTGGAGCGTGAGGGGCGGTGGCGTGACCGTGTTCTTCGCCGCCTATGACGCCGCAGGCGACCCCGTCAGGGTCGACACGAACGACGGCATCGACGAGGTCCACCGCGACGGCGCAGTGCTCGTGAGCGGATCGGGCTTCGCTCCCGGCTCGACCGTCGACGTGTGGCTGCTGTCCGAGCCCTTCCTGTTGGGGGAGGTGACCGCGAACGAGGATGGGTCCTTCAGCGCGATGTTCGCGCTGCCTGAGGGCGTTGATCTCGGTGCGCACACGATCCAGGTGAATGGGCTCTCGGCCGCAGGCGACAGCGTGTCGGTCAACACGGGCATCACCATCGTCGAGGCTCCGGTCGCAGACGACGACGAGCTGTCGAGCACCGGAGCGGATCTGCGTCCGGTCGGCGGGGCAGCGCTGCTGCTGGTGCTGGGCCTCGGCCTCGTGCTGGTGGGACGTCGTCGTGAGGTCGCGGGAGCAGACCAGGGCTGACGGTCGCGCTCGAACCTCTGACGGAGAACGCCGGGTCGCCCATGGTGGGCGGCCCGGCGTCGAGGGCGTAGGCGACCGCATCGTCGCGGATACGAGCCGGACTTGCCGGTCGTGTGCGTTCGCTTTCGACTACTGCTTCCGCGCGGCTGTAGCTCAAGCCGTTCCTGAGGACCGGCCTGCGTCGTCAGCGCGGCGTCGGCACGAGGGTCACGTCGCGCAGAATCCCATCGTCGAGCAGTGCCGTCATGACGGTTCCCACGGGCTGTCGGCGACGGTCGGTGGGCGAGCCGGGATTGAGCAGGCGCAGTCCGCCGGGTGTCGTCGAATCCCAAGGAATGTGCGAGTGGCCGAAGACGAGAACGTCGGCCGGCTCGGCGCTTGTGGGCCCGAACTGCGCATCGCAGCGTCGCTCGCGTCGCGCGGCATCCCCGGTCTCATGAATCATGGCGAACCGCACGCCCTCGATCTCCACGCGTGCGACCTCGCCCAGCCGCTGCCACAGCGCGGGCCCATCGTTGTTGCCTGCGACGCCCACGAGGCGAGTTGCCCGGCTCTCGATCTCGTCGAGCAGCGCCTCATCGACCCAGTCGCCCGCGTGCAGCACGATGTCGGCCCGGTCGATGAGGCTCCACACCTGCGGCTGCAGGGCACGGGCCTTCTTCGGAACGTGGGTGTCGCTGATGAGCAGGAGGCGCGTGGTCACACCCCGAGGATTGCATGGCCGCGACACGCATAGGGTCATCGCGCCTAGTGCCGCTCGAACCCCCGCAGTCCGCTGCTTGAATCAGAGCGGTGCGGCCCCGTGTGGTGCGGAGCGAGCCGGTCCCGCAGCTCCTTGAGCGCAAAGAACGTGCGGTGGTTGAAATCCGCGCCCAGCTGGTTGGGGATCGTCACGAGCAGGGTGTCGGAGCTCATCACGGCCTCGTCGTCCCGCAGCTCACGCTCGAGCTTGTCCAGGTCGCCCACGTAGGTCTTGCCGAACGTCGCGATGAAGGTGTCGATCGAGCCCACCTGGTCGCGGTTGGCACCCATGCGGTCGCGCTCGAGGGTGGGGCCGAAGTACAGGGCCGTCTCGTCGTCGACGATCGGCTGGATCGAGCGCGAGACGGACACTCGCGGCACCCCCTCGTGGCGGGCATCGGCCCATGCCGAGCGGAACGCGTCGATCTGCCGCGACTGGATGACTCCCAGCGGCTCGCCGGTGCCGCCTTCCACCAGGGTCGACGACATCAGGTTCATCCCCAGTTCGCCCACCGTGCGTGCCGACTCCTCGCCGCCGGCGCCGTACCAGATGCGTTTGGTCAGCCCCGGGGACTGCGGGGTGATCGCCAACTTGGTTCCCGGTCGCACGTGGGCGTTCGCTCCGGGTTCGGCGATCCCCGTGCCCGAGATCGCGTCGCGGAACTTCGCGATGCGCTCCGCCGCGTCCTCCACCGGACGCTTGCCCACCGGAAGGGGATAGCCGAAGGTGCCCGGACCATCGGCCGCGGGCTCGGGTGATCCCCGCGAGACCCCGAGCTGAAGCCTGCCGCCCGCGATGAGGTCCGCGGTGCCGGCGGCCTCTGCCATGTACAGCGGGTTCTCGTACCGCATGTTGATCACGCCCGTGCCGAGTTCGACGCGCGAGGTGCGCGCGCCCATGGCGGCGAGCAGCGGGAACGGCGACGAGGTGTTCTGCTCGTAGTGGTGGATGCGGATCCACGCGCCGTCCAACGCCGCGTCCTCCGCGGCCTCGGCCAGCCGGATCGTGTCGTGCATGAGTTCGCTCGCGGTGCGCACGCGTGAGCCGGGAGCGCCAGACCACCACCCGAAGCTCAGGAATCCGATGTTGAGCATGTTGCCCTCCGTAGTTGAAGCCTCAAGTATTCACCGAGACGAACGCCACGGACGCATCGGCCATTCCTGGCGGCCGATGCGGGGGCTAGGTGTTCCCGACGCGGCCTTGGTTGTGCCTGAGGTCGCGCACGATGCGGCGGTACGTGTCTGTCCACCCGGCGATCAGCAGCAGCCACACGATGATGGTGAGCGGCACCGCGACCGACGGTATCCACGCCGGTGGGTTCTCCAGCGTGAGTGCCGCCCACACGATGCAGGCAATCAGCACGACACCGAAGGGCGTCGTCGCGATCAGCACCCAGCGCGGAGGACGGGCGGTCAGCCAGGTCCTGATCGCCTGTCGGCGCAGCTCGCGATCCGTCACGAGTCGTCACCCCATCGTGCCGCACGGTAGTTCTCCACCCTGCCGACGAGCGTCGCGCCGCAGATGACCGCCAGGGCGCTGTACATCGCCAGCGGGACCCAGACCGGCGGGTCCGCCGCCGTCATCAGCACGAGCAGCCCCAGCGTCACGATGACGGACACGAGGAATTGGGACGCGGCCGCTCCCGCTTTCGCCCATCCCTCGTCCGCGAAGGACAGCGTGATGCTGACAAGCATCAGGACTCCCACGGTGTAGAGGGCTCCCGAGGGCCAGTCGGTGGCATCGGCGGCGTACACGACGATCCAGATGGTCGCCGCGATGAGGGGGACGAGCGCGGCATAGTTCGCGATCCTGAACCGGCGCGCGATGGGGCGATCGATCGCAGTGCGCGCCGCGGACGTCCGTGTCGCAGTCTCACTCATCTTGGCTCGCCCTCCTGTAGGTGGTGACCTTGCCAGCGACGGCCGCCACGGCGATGCCGATCAGGCCGCCGTACGTCCCGAGTGGCACCCACGCCGGCGGATCGGCCGCCGCCATGAACACCAGGAACATCGTCATCAGGTTGACCGTGATGATCGTCTGAGACACGGCAACGCCGACCCGGGCCCATCGCTTGCCCGCGAATGCCAGCGAGAGGCTCAGGAGCGACAGGACGACGACCGTGTAGATGATCTCCACGGGCCACTCGGAGGCGTATGCGGCGTGCAGCGCCACCCAGGCCATGCCGGCCACCAGCGGAAAGAGCGCCACGTACATCGCGATCTTGTGTGGACGGGGAAGGGGACTGGTGAGCGCCGTCGTGAGCGCGGATCTCCGGGTGGCAGGGGCGCGTTCGTTCTCCTGCTGCGTGAGCACGGGAGTGCCTCCTTCAGCGCATAGCGTCGGTGCCACCGGCTCTTCCATGCTGACATACACCCTGATGTCGCGAAAGCCGCCGTATCGACCAGCACGCGCATGCACCAGGATGGACGCATGAGTGAGGTCGATCCCCGCACCGCCCGCCGCGCACCCGAGGTGCTCGATGAGTTCCAGCTGGCCGAGCGCCACCCGGACTTCCGAGTGGACCTGGAGCGCATCCGCTTCTCGCCCTACTTCTCGCGGCTGTCCGCGGTGACGCAGGTGATCTCCCAGACCGGCGCCGGCCTGGCCGTCCACAACCGGCTCATCCACTCCGTGAAGGTGGGAGCGGTGGCGCGGGCCATCGCCATGAATCTCCACCGTGACACTGGACCCACGGGACGGCTGGTCCAGGAGCTCGGCGGCTGCGACCCCGTCGTCGTGCAGGCCGCGGCCAGCGCTCACGATGTGGGCCACCCTCCCTTCGGCCACCTGGGCGAGCGGGCCCTCGACCGTCTGGCGCGCGATCGGTTCCGGCTGCGTGAGGGCTTCGAGGGCAATGCGCAGACGTACCGCATCCTGACGCGACTCGACGAGCACGACGTCTCCGGAGTGGGCCTCAACCTCACCTCCGCAGTGCGGGCCGCCGTGCAGAAGTACCCGTGGCGCCGGGGCCACGGCGGCACGCGACGCGGAGCGGCGAGCGACAAGTTCTCCATGTACGTCGTGGATGCGGCCGATGCGCGCGAGGCCTTGAGCGCCTACCCCGCCATCGCGCCCGGGCAGCAGACGCTCGAGTGCTCGGTCATGGACATCGCGGACGACATTGCGTACTCCCTGCACGACCTCGACGACTTCTATCGCGCTGGTCTGCTCAACCAGGCGACCATCGCGGGTGAGTTTCGGGAGTGGAGGCGCAAACGCGCCGAGCTGCGCGCACTCGATGACTACGCGCTGCGCAGCGTGAGCCGCGCACCGGGGCACTCCCTGGAGATGCTGTGGCGCCGGCTCGAGGCGCGCGACCCGTGGATCGCGGACGTCGACGCGTTCGACGGGGCGGTCGCCAGGGTCACCGATGAGGTGGTCGAGGGCCTGCTCACCGTGCCGTTCGACGGGTCCCTCAGTGCGGACAGGGCGCTGGCGCGCTTCACGGACGAGTGGATCCGTCACCTGCAGTCCTCCGTGGAGGTCCACCAGGAGCCCGATCATCGCTCGGGCCACGTGTCGCTCAACCGCATCGCGTGGCATGAGGTCGCGGTGCTGAAGTTCCTGCACGAACGGTTCATCCTCGACCGTCCGGACCTCGCCGTGTATCAGCGGGGGCAGGCGAGCGTTCTCGAGCGCCTGGTCGACGGGTTCACCCGGTGGCTCGACGACCCGTACGACGCACGCCGAGCGCCCCGGCGGCTGCTCGACCTCGTTGATCTCTCCACCCAGGACTACCTGACGGTCGCGCGCACCGAGCCCCAGCTGCTGCCGGACATCGACGAGACGGAGCTGCGGCGCCGTGCGGTGGGCCGTGGGGTGATCGATTACGTGGCTGCCCTGACGGATGCGCAGGCCGCGCATCTGGACGCGATGCTCTCGGGTGACACCGAACGGCTGTGGGACGCGGGCCAGGGTCTCTAGGCAGGGGCCGCTCGCTCCCTAGACTCGTGTCATGATCACCGTCCGCAGCGTGCCCGCCGATGATGCCGACGCGCATCGGCTCTGGAAGGCCCAGGAGCGCGACCTCGCCGAGCGCTACGACGAGCCCGACCTGGAGCTCGAGACTGAGTTCCCGACGCTCGTGGGGTCGTGGGTGGGCTATCGCGACGACGGCGCGCCGGTCGCCTCCATCGTGGCCCGCTGGTCGCCGTACGCCGAGACCGCGCCGGGCGATGTCGAGCTCAAGCGCCTGTGGGTCGAGCCCGGTCATCGCGGCCACGGTCACTCGCGGGTCATGCTCGGCGCGGCCGAGGCCGCCGCGCGGAAGGCAGGCGCCACCCGACTGATCCTGGAGACCGGCACCGGCCAGCCCGAGGCCATCGCGCTGTACGAATCGGCGGGCTGGATCCCCATGGCTCCGTACGGCGAGTACAGCCACGAGCCCGAGTCCCGCTGCTACGCCAAGCCCCTGCCCACCCGGGTGCTGGTGATCAATGGCACCGTGGGCGCGGGCAAGACCACGGTCTCCTCGGCGGTGCAGGACCTGCTCGGCGAGCAGGGGGCGCACTGCGGCTTCATTGACGCCGACGCGCTCTGCCAGGCGGTGCCGGCCCCCGAGTCCGACCGCTACCAGCAGGAGCTGCTCTTCGACTCGCTCTCGGCGGTCGCGGGAGTGTTCCGCGCTCGCGGCTACGGGCTCATGGTGATCCCGCGGGTGGTGGAGGATGCCTTGGATCGCGGCCGTTATGAGCGCGCCTTCGCGAGCGCCGATGCGGGGGCGGCCGAGGTCACGATCGTCCGGGTCGTCGCGCCTCAGGACATCCGCCTGGAGCGGGTCGCCGCGCGCGAGCCCGAGGGGTACTGGCGCGACTGGGCGACGGCGCGGACCGTGGAGTTGGACGACGTGCTCGAGGAGCTGGACCTGGATGACGCGGTGATCGACAACTCAGGCGACCGCAACCGGCTCGAGGTCGCCGCGGAGGTCGTCGACCGCATCGGCTGGTAGCGCTCAGTCGCGCAGCGCGAACTCCAGCGCTGCCTCGACGTGCAGCCCCATCGAGTCGAAGTAGGGCTCGTCCACGTCGTCCTGAGTCAGCACCATGGGGATCTCGGTGCACCCGGAGATCACGCCCTGAGCGCCACGCTCGCGCAGCTGCTCGTAGACGCCCGTGACCCACTCGCTCGCGCCATCGGGCACGATCCCTCGCGCCAGCGATCCGTAGATGAGCTCGTGCAACTCGCCGAGCGCCGGCTCCTCGGGTACCACCGTGGTGATGCCGCGCGCGGCCATGTGGTCGCGGTAGAACGGGTCGCGCATGGTGTACCCGGTGCCGAGCAGCGCCACGGTGTCGAGACCGGCGGCCTCGATCGCATCGGCCGTCGCGTCGAGCATGTGGATCAGTGGCACGTCGATCGCGCTCGCGACCGCGGGGGCGACCTTGTGCATGGTGTTGGCGCAGATCAGGATCGCCTCGGCTCCGGCGCCTTCGAGAGCCGCCGCATCGGCAGCGAACCGCGCCCCCAAGCCGTCCCAGTCGCCCGCGGCCTGGGCATCGGCGATCTGCTGGAAGTTGTAGGAGCGCACCAGCAGGTCCGCTGCGCTCGACCCACCCAGGCGCCCATTGACGCCCTCATTCAGCAGTCGCTCGAACTCGAGCGAGCTGTGCCAGGTGATTCCTCCGAGCAGGCCGAGGCGGCGGGGTTCAGTGCGCATCCGGCCAGGCTATGGCGTGCGCCCGGCCGATGCGAGGGCCAGGGGCGTCGCTCCTGGCCCCTGGGTGCTGCGGCCGTCAATCACCCGCGGAATCGCGGGAGGAGCAGCACGCATCCAGCGGCGCATCGTCAGTCGAGAAGCCGCGTCCGCAGGTTCGCGACTGATGACGGCTCCGATTGTCAGTGCAGAAGCACCGCCCACGATGGAACCTTCCAGCGCGCTGTAACGTTGTGAAGAGGAGCCAACCACGAGGAGTGACCATGCGCATCGGCGAACTGGCCCAGCAGACTGGCGTGACCGCCAAGACGGTCCGCTATTACGAGTCCGTGGGGCTGCTGCCCGACCCGGGGCGCACGGGCTCCGGCTACCGCGACTACGACGACGATGCGGTCGAGCGTCTGCAGTTCGTGCGCGATGCGCAGGCCGCGGGCCTGACCCTGAAGGAGTCGCGCACCATCCTCGACATGAAGGCCGAGGGCCACGGCACGTGCGAGCACACCCGCGCGCTGCTGAACCGGCACCTCGCGGACATCGACGCGCAGATCGCCTCGCTCCAGGCCGCGCGCGCCGAGCTCGTCTCGCTCTCGCAGCGCGCCGACGTGCTGGACCCCGCCGCCTGCACCGACGCCAACCGCTGCCAGGTGGTGGGCGCGCACTGACAGCCGCAGTGCATCGACTTGCCCGCGCATCGTCCGTCTGGCGCGACCGACGAACAGGCTGAACTGTGCCACGGGGGCGCGGCTCGAGCGTGAATGTCGGATGCGGGGGAAAGTTTCGTCCTGTCCGTCGGTCATGACGGTGCGCGGCCGGGCGCGGTGGGGACGCGTCGGCACGTCTGGCCGGGACAAGGGTCCCGGCGTCCGCGCCCGCCAGTGGCCCTAGTCTGAGAGCGGATGGCGGCGGTGCGCACCCTGCGCGGCACGGCCGCCATTTCCCCGATTCGAGACGGAGGGCGCGCCCGAGCATGCTCATCACAGTCCCCATGGAGCCCCGCGCGGGCGAACGCCTGGTCGCCGCGACCCCTCGTACCGTCGCAGCGCTGGTCCGTCTGGGCTACGACGTCGCCGTCCAGTCCGGTGCAGGTGCCGCCGCGAACCTCCCCGATGAGGCCTATGTCGCCGCTGGCGCACGCATCTGCGATCGTGCCGACGCCTGGTCAGGCGACGTCGTCACCGCGGTGAACGCCCCCGGCGAGGACGAGCTGGCGCTCATGAAGAAGGGCGCGATCCTGGTCGCCTCCCTCGCGCCGCACTCGCAGGCCGACCGTCTGCCCACCTATGCGGCGCACGGCATCACGGCGCTCTCGCTCGACGCCGTCCCGCGGATCTCGCGTGCTCAGTCCCTCGACGTGCTGTCCAGCATGTCCAATGTGGCCGGCTACCGCGCCGTCATCGAGGCCGCCGAGGCCTACGGCGGCATGTTCGCCGGCCAGGTCACCGCGGCAGGCAAGACCCCGCCCGCGACGGTGTTCGTGATCGGCGGCGGAGTTGCGGGACTGGCAGCGATCGGCGCCGCCGTGTCGCTCGGCGCCCAGGTGCGGGCCTTCGACGTGCGCCCCGAGGCCGCCGAGCAGATCGAGTCGATGGGCGCGACGTTCGTGTCGCTGCCCGCCGCGCAGCAGGAGGTCTCCTCCGACGGCTACGCGAGCGAGCTCACCGAAGCCCAAGAACGCCTCACCCAGGAGCTCTACGCCGCCGAGGCCGCGGGAGCCGACGTGATCATCACGACCGCGCTGGTGCGCGGCCAGGCGCCAACCACCATCACGGCCGATGCGGTCGCGGGCATGCGGGCGGGTTCCGTCATCGTCGACCTCGCCGCGTCCGGCGGCGGCAACTGCGAGCTCACCGTCCCCGGCGACAGGGTTGTCACCGAGGGCGGTGTCACGATCGTGGGCTGGACCGATCTGCCAGGCCGGATGCCACAGCACTCGTCCCAACTGCTGGGCACCAACATCGTCAACCTGCTCGCGCTGCTCACGCCCGCCAAGGACGGCTCGCCCGTGCTGGACCTCGACGACGTGGTCCTGCGTGGCATGACCGTCGCCCACGACGGCGACGTGCTGTGGCCGCCGCCCCCCATCCAGGTGTCGGCGAGGCCCGCCGCTGCGCCGGCTGTCGAGAATGCCGGAGCCGTTCCCGCGGAGCCCGCCCCTGCATCGGCCGCACGCACGCCCGCCAGCTCCACGACGCGTCGCACGTGGCTCATGGGGATCGGCGCGGGAGCGCTGGCGATCGCCTTGGCGTTCTCGTCGGCGGCGTTCCTCGCGATGTTCACCGTGTTCGTGCTGTCGGTGGTGATCGGCTACTACGTGATCTCGAACGTGAGTCACTCGCTCCACACGCCGCTGATGAGCCAGACCAACGCGATCTCCGGAATCATCCTCGTGGGCGCGCTGCTCCAGCTCGGGTCCTCGAACACGGTCGTCACGGTGCTGGCCTTCGTGGCGGCCGCGGTGGCCTCGATCAACGTGTTCGGCGGATTCCTCGTGACCTACCGCATGCTCGGCATGTTCCAGAAGGGGGCGTAAGCCCATGACTGTGCTGTCCATCGCTCAGGTCGCCTATGTGGTCGCGGCCGTGCTGTTCATCCTGTCTCTCGCGGGCCTGTCCAAGCAGACCACCGCGCGTCGCGGCAACCTCATGGGAATGGTCGGCATGGCCATCGCGATCCTTGCGACCATCGCCCTCGCTCTCGAGCGGTCCGAGCGGCCCGTGGGCGTCACTGCGGTGCTGATCGTCGCGGTGCTGCTGATCGGCGCGCTCGTGGGGACGTGGCGCGCGCGCTCGGTCGAGATGACCCAGATGCCCGAGCTCATCGCGATCCTGCACTCCTTCGTGGGCGCCGCCGCCGTGCTCATCGGCTTCAACTCGTACCTGACAGAGCCGCACGACGCGATGCACCAGGTCGAGGTGTTCCTCGGCGTGTTCATCGGCGCGATCACGTTCACCGGGTCGATCGTCGCGTACCTCAAGCTCTCCGCACGGATGTCCTCCGCTCCGCTGACCCTGACCGGTCGGCACGCCCTCAACCTGGCGGGCCTGCTCGTGAGCGCCGCCCTCATGGGATGGTTCATCGCCGCGCCGTCGGTGTGGCCGCTGGCGATCATGACGCTGATTGCGCTCGCGATCGGCGCTCACCTGGTCGCGGCCATCGGCGGCGGCGACATGCCTGTCGTGGTGTCGATGCTCAACTCGTACTCGGGCTGGGCGGCTGCTGCCGCCGGCTTCATGCTCGGCAACACGCTGCTGATCGTCGTGGGAGCGCTCGTGGGCTCCTCCGGTGCGATCCTCAGCTACATCATGTGCAAGGCCATGAACCGCACGTTCATCGCGGTCATTCTGGGCGGGTTCGGTGGGGGCGACGCGGCGCCGTCCGCTTCCGCGGAGGTCGACCCGAACCTCACTCACACCGAGATGACGGTCGGCGAGACCGCCGCCCTGCTCGCGACCGCGAAGTCCGTGGTGATCGCCCCCGGGTACGGCATGGCCGTCGCCAAGGCGCAGTACCCCGTGGCCGAGCTGGTGCGGCGGCTGCGCGCGGGCGGCACCGAGGTGCGCTTCGCGGTGCACCCCGTCGCCGGGCGCCTGCCGGGCCACATGAACGTGCTGCTCGCCGAGGCCCGCGTTCCCTACGACATCGTGCTCGAGCTCGACGAGATCAACGGCGACTTCGCGGACACCGACGTGGTGCTGGTGATCGGCGCCAATGACACGGTGAACCCCGCCGCACTCGAGGACCCGTCCTCGCCCATCGCCGGCATGCCGGTGCTCGAGGTGTGGAAGTCCCGTCAGGTCGTGGTCTTCAAGCGCTCGATGGCGACCGGGTACGCCGGGGTCCAGAACCCGCTGTTCTACCGGGACAACGCGTCGATGCTGTTCGGCGATGCGAAGACCCAGGTCGAGGCGATCCTTGCGGCCTTGCCCGTAGCGGACCCGGTCGACGCGTAGCCCCACCCGCGCATCGGCCGCCCGGCACGCGACCCAGCGTGCACCAGACTCGGACCATCCGAGTCCGCCGGGGCCGTCGGATGCTCAGCGGGCCGCGGGCCACTGAGATGCTCCGAGTCCCGTGTTCACCGGGGTGTCGCGGCACGCATCACGGGAGGGCTTGACCTTCCACCCCACTGGAAGGTTTACCGTGGTCTCAGTCGGGGCCACGAAGGGCCCCTCGAGAGGAGACCGCCATGAGCGACATCATCGAGTTCACCGTCACCGGGATGACCTGCAACGGCTGCGCAGGCAAGGTGCGCGGCGCGTTGGAGAACACGGACGGCGTCGCGGGTGCCGAGGTGGACCACGCGACTGGAATCGTGTCGGTGCGCCCGGATGGCTCGGTGCCCGCCGGCGACCTGGAGTTCGCACTCGACGAGGCAGTGGAGAGCGTCGGTTACACGGTGGCGTCGTCATGACCACGCCTGCCGACACCGCCGACCGCCTCCCGCAGGTCGACGCGATCAACCTCGCCGTCGACGGCATGACGTGCTCGAGCTGCGCCGCGTCGATCCAGGGCGGGCTCTCCAAGCTGCCCGGCGTGGACGATGCGGTCGTCAACTACGCCACCCGGCGCGCCACGGTGCGCCCCGACGGGAGCGTGGACGCCGCACAGCTCGAGGAGCAGATGCGGGGCTCGATCGAGGGCCTCGGCTACAAGGTGCTGACCCGCCCGCGCGCCGCCGCGACGACGCACACCCTCGATACCCACGCTGGTGGCGCATCGGCCGGTGGGGCCGACGAGGATGCCCATGCCGGTCACGGCGACACCCCCGATGACGAGATGGACGAGCACGCCGCCCACATGCAGGCGGACGCGTCCCGCATCGCGGACTACCGCCGTCGATTCATCGTCGCGGCCATTCTGACCGTCCCGCTCACCGCCATCTCCATGGTGATGCCCTGGCAGTTCGCGGGCTGGGAGTGGGTCGCCGCGGCGCTCGCGACGCCCGTGATCGGGTGGGCTGCGTGGCCGTTCCACCGCAGCGCGCTGATGTCTGCCCGCCACCGCACCACCAACATGGACACCCTGGTGACGATGGGGACGGTCGCGGCGTGGACGTGGTCCACCGTGGTGCTGATCGGGCACGCGTTCGGCGCCCTCAGCGAAGGGCACATCTACTACGAGACCGGCGCGGTCATCGTCTCGCTGATCCTGCTGGGCAAGTGGCTTGAGACCCGCTCGACCGCGCGAGCTGGCGACGCGATCCGGGCGCTCAGTTCGCGACAGAGCTCGACGGCGCGGCTCGAGGACGGCACCGTCATCGAACGCGACCAGCTCGAGGTGGGCATGCGATTCGTGGTGCGCCCCGGGGAGACGATCGCGACGGACGGCACCGTGGTGGAGGGCGCCGCGTCGGTGGATGCCAGCCTGGTGACCGGCGAGTCCGTGCCCGTGTGGGTCGAGGCCGGCTCCGGCAAGGAGGCGCAGGTGATCGGCGGCACGATCGCCACCGACGGCGCGCTCACCGTCGAGGCCACCAAGGTGGGATCCGAGACGATGCTCGCGCAGATCGCCCAGATGGTGGACGACGCGCAGTCGGGCCGTGCCCGTGTGCAGCGTCTCGCGGACCGCATCTCGCGCGTGTTCGTCCCCGTCGTGATCCTGATCGCACTGGTCACGCTCGCGTCGTGGTGGGCGCTCACCGGCGATGTCAACGGCGCGTTCACGGCCGCCGTCGCGGTGCTCATCATCAGCTGCCCGTGCGCGTTGGGCCTCGCGACCCCGCTGGGGATCATGGTCGGCACCGGCCGCGGAGCGCAGCTGGGCGTCCTGGTGCGCGGCCCGGAGGCTCTCGAGGACACTCGCGACATCCAGGTGATCGTGCTCGACAAGACCGGGACGGTGACCGAGGGCAAGATGGCGCTCGTCTCGGCGAGCGCGCCGCGCGTGCTCGCCCTGCATGGGGCCGATGTGGAAGCGGCCTTGCTCGACGCCGTCGCCTCGGTCGAGGCTCGCTCCGAGCACCCGGTGGCGCAGGCGATCGCCGATGCGCGGCCCGGTCGGGCGCGCATCAAGGGCTTCCGCAATGTCCCCGGCCAGGGCGTCATCGCCACCGTGCAGCACGTGGGGCGCTCGGGGGAGGCCCCGGGGCCGGAGGCAGCGAATGCCGATGTGCTCGTCGGGTCGCGACGCATGTTCGATGAGATCCCCGAGGAGCTCGAGGACCTGGCGTCGGCTGCCGAGGCCGAGGGACGCACTGCGATCTTTGCCGGTCGCGTGCCGACCTCCGACGCTGCGGGGCTGGGCACGGACGCCTTGGCGACCCGCGCATCGGCCGTCCCCGAAGTGGTGATCGCAGTGAGCGACACCGTCAAGTCCACGAGCGCCGAGGCCATCGCGGCGTTCCGTGAGCTGGGGCTCGAGGTGGTGCTGCTCACCGGCGACAACGAGCGCGCGGCACGAGCCGTGGCGGAGCCGCTCGGCATCGACCGCGTGATCGCCGAGGTGCTGCCGGGCGACAAGGCGGACGTGGTCCGTGAGCTGCAGGCGGGCGACGGTGCGTCCCGGCGCGTCCGCGTGGCGATGGTGGGCGACGGCATCAACGACGCCCCTGCGCTCGCGCAGGCTGATCTGGGCATCGCGGTGGGCACCGGCACGGACGTGGCACGGGAGGCGTCTGACCTCACCATCGTCACGGGCGACCTGCGTGCGGCGGCCGATGCGATCGCCCTGTCCCGGCGGACGCTCGGCACGATTCGCGGCAACCTGTTCTGGGCATTCGCGTACAACGTGGCGGCCATTCCACTGGCGGCGCTGGGGATCCTCAACCCCATGATCGCGGCGGGTGCGATGGGGGCGTCGAGCCTGTTCGTGGTCGGCAACTCTCTGCGGCTGCGGACGTTCCAGGGCTACCGCGCGCGGTGAACCGCTGTCCGCTCGCCGCCCCCGACGTCAGCGCGGGATGCGGTGAGCGGACGGCGCGCCCGTGATGGCCGCGATGATGTCCTCGTAGCCGGTCTCGGTCGCGCTGAACGAACCGTTGTTGCGGCCATGCCGCAGCACCTCGATACGGTCCGCGACCGAGCGCACGTCGGCGAGCGAATGGCTGATGAGCACGACGCCCAAGCCCATGGAGCGCAGCCGGGAGATGTGGTTCAGCACTTCCGCGGTCTGGGTGACGGAGAGCGACGAGGTGGGCTCGTCGAGCACGATGATCTGCGGTTCGCCCACCAGGGTGCGGGCGATCGCCACACACTGGCGTTGACCGGCGGAGAGCTGCGAGAGGGGCGTGCGCGGCGACGCGATGCGCGAGTTCAGCTGGCGCAGGTAGTCGCGGGCGAGTGACTCCATGCGCTGCTCGTCGAGCAGGCCGTGGTCGAACCGTCGCGTGGACGGCAGCTCCTGGCCGAGGAAGATGTTCGCGGTGACGTCCAGGTTGTCGGCGAGTGCAAGGTCCTGGAAGACCGTCGCGATGCCGTGACTCCTCGCGCTCTTGGTGGACAGCGGCAGCACGTTCTCGCCTGCGACCTCGACGGTGCCCCCGTCGGGCTGATACGAGCCGGAGATGACGCGGGCAAGGGTGGACTTGCCAGCGGCATTGTCGCCAACGATCGCGACGACCTCATGCGCGTGCACGTCGAGGTCGACGTCGACGAGTGCCTGGACGGCGCCGAAGTTCTTCGACACGTGACGCACTCGGAGCAGTGGCGCGGACGTCATGCCTGCCTCCGATCGGTCACGAGCGCTGTGGTCCGTGGTCATGATGCCACGCTCTCGATATGTGCGAGGTCTGCCGCGAGCGCGAGGGCCCCGTACAGCTCCGCGCGCTGGCCCAGTTCCGCGGCGCGGACCTCGAGCTTCTGCGATTGGGCCAGCGGGATGCGGCGTCGCACGGACTCGCGTATCGGTTCGAGGAACAGCGACCCGGCGCGCGACAGCTCTCCGCCGACGATGATGACCTCGGGACTCAGCGACACCGCAGTGTTGGCCACGACCGCTCCGATCGCTCCACCGGCGTCGATCACCACCTGCTGGCAGCCAGGATCGCCCGCCTCCGCGAGGTCGAGGACATCCGTGAGGGTGACGGTGCCGCGCGAATGGCGCAGCGAGTCCACGAGTGCCTGCGCCCCGCACACCGTGTTCAGACACCCGCGGCTGCCGCATCGGCAGATGTGGCCGTGGGGATCCACCAGCGTGTGGCCGATCTCGCCGGCGATGCCGAGCACCCCGTGGTAAAGCTCGCCGGACAGGACGATGCCGCTGCCGACGCCGTAGCTCGCGCGGACGTACAGCAGAGAACCCGTGCCGCGACCGGCCCCGAACCGCATCTCACCCAACGCGCCGAGGTTGGCATCGTTGTCGACGGCGACCGGGCGACCGAGCCGCCGACCCAGCACCTCGCCGATGGGGACGCCCTCCCACCCCGGGAGGATGCCCGGGATGGCGACCGCGCCCGTCGCCGGATTGACGGGCGCCGGAACGGCGATCGCGAGAGCGAGGGTCTCGGAGAGCGCGGAGCCGAGCCCGTCGACGAGCTCGCTGATCAGCATGGCCGCGCGGTCGAGGGTGGTGTCGTGGCGGTGGTCGACGGGGAGCGGCATCTCGCGCTGATCGAGGAACTCGAAGGCGCTGTCGGAGATGGCGACTCGGAGGGAGCGCTCGCCCACATGGAGGCCGATGAGCAGCCCCGCTCGGTGCGCCAACGTCACGAGCTGCGCGCGCCGCCCGCTGCGAATGGTGTGTCGCGTCTCGACGGTGCCGGACGCCAAGAGGTGCTTGACGATCGTGGAGACCGTCGCGGGCGACAGCCCGGTCGCGTGCGAGAGCTCGACCTGCGTGATGGAGCCGAACTGCCGCACCGCGTCGAGGATGCGAACGCTGTTGGCTTCGCGCAGGGACGACTGGGAACCCGTGGATCCCTGAGTCGACGTCATTGGCCGATCTTAGCGAAGCGCCGTCTTGATCCTTTGGATTTGAGTTCGAAACATGAAGTAAAGAAACTACCAAAGAGGCGTTGAGTTTGAGCGGTCCGAGGGGCGGGTTGGCGGGCGCCTGCTGTGATTTCGTGCGTAGCGAGACCGTGAGCGGCACCTCGACGCCCGTCTGTAGCGTTCGATCCAGGTCACGAACAGGTAACTGTTGCGTTCGGAAGTTGACGCCAAGCACGGCGCGGTCGTAGCGTGCATAGCGCCGACACGGCTGTCGGTGAACGACGAACACGGACCAATGGGGGTAAGCGTGAGCACCTCGCACGTCAAGCTTGAGATGCGGAACATCACCAAGGTGTTTCCCGGCGTCAAGGCGCTCGACAGCGTGGACCTGACGGTCCGTGCCGGCGAGATTCACGCGATCTGCGGCGAGAACGGCGCAGGCAAGTCCACCCTCGTGAAGGTGCTCTCGGGCGTGTATCCGCACGGAACCTACGAGGGCGAGATCGTCCTCGACGGGGAGGTCCAGAGCTTCAAGAGCCTCAAGGCCTCCGAGCACGCGGGCATCGTGATCATCCACCAGGAACTCGCGCTGATCCCCGAGCTCTCGGTGACGGAGAACATCTTCCTCGGCAACGAGATCGTGTCGCACGGCCTGATCGACTGGGACGAGGCCCGGGTCCGCACCACCGAGCTGCTCGCCCGCGTGGGCCTCCAGGTCGACCCTCGCACTCAGATCAAGAACCTGGGCGTCGGCCAGCAGCAGCTCATCGAGATCGCGAAGGCGCTGTCGAAGAACGTGAAGCTGCTCATCCTGGACGAGCCCACGTCTGCTCTCAACGAGAGCGACTCCGAGAACCTTCTCGACCTGCTGCGCGGGCTCCGCGAGCGCGGCATGACGTCGATCATCATCAGCCACAAGCTCAACGAGATCGAGGAGATCGCAGACGCGGTCACGATCATCCGCGACGGCCTCGCCATCGAGCGCCTGGACGTGGCCGATGCCCCGCTGGACGAGGACCGGATCATCAAGGGCATGGTGGGGCGCTCGCTCGAGGCGCGCTACCCGGACCATGAGCCTCAGATCGGCGAGGTCTTCTTCGAAGTGAAGAACTGGACGGTCGAGGACCCGACGATTCCGGGCCGACTGATGTCCAAGAGCTCCTCCTTCAATGTGCGCCGCGGTGAGATCGTCGGCTTCGCTGGCGTGATGGGCGCGGGCCGGACGGAGCTCGCCCGGTCCGTCTTCGGCCGCTCGTTCGGGATCTACCGCGCCGGCACGATCACCCTGAACGGTGAAGAGATCACGCTGCCCACCGTGAAGTCCGCGATCGCGAGAGGTCTGGCGTACGTGCCCGAGGACCGCAAGACGCTGGGGCTGAACCTGCTCGACTCGATCCGCGACACCATCGTGGCCGCCGATCTGTCGCGCATCACGCCGGGCTTCCTGCTCGACGAGTCCCTCGAGTACAAGGCCGCCGAGCACTACCGCAAGTCGCTGCGCATCAAGACTCCCGACGTGAACCGTGGCGTCGCGACGCTGTCCGGCGGCAATCAGCAGAAGGTCGTCCTCGGCAAATGGATGTTCACTGAGCCCGAGCTGCTCATCCTCGACGAGCCCACCCGGGGCATCGACGTCGGGGCCAAGTACGAGATCTACACGCTGATCAACAAGCTCGCCGACGCGGGTCGCGGCGTCGTGCTGATCTCCTCTGAGCTTCCCGAGCTGCTCGGCATGTGCGATCGCATCTATACGGTCTGTGAGGGCCGCATCACCGGAGAGGTCGCGCGAGGCGAGGCCGATCAGGAACAGCTCATGAGGCTCATGACCACCACCACCAGTTCCGCCGCCTGACGGCTGCGGCGACTCGGATCCACGACAGAAAGAAGCAGAGACGATGAAGTCAATCAGGAGCCTGTTCGGGGGTGACCCGCGGCAATTCTCGATGCTGGGCGCGCTCGTCATCCTCATCATGCTGTTCCAGGTCCTCACCGGCGGCAAGGTCCTCACGCCGAGCAACATGATGAACCTCATCAATGGCAACTCGTACGTGCTCGTCCTTGCCATCGGCATGGTGATGGTCATCGTGGTGGGTCACATCGACCTGTCAGTCGGCTCCGTGGCCGCCGTGACGGGCATCATCGTGGCGCTCGCGCTCCGAGACTGGGGGATTCCCTGGTGGGCGGGGATACTCCTCGGACTCGCCGTCGGCGCTGCGATCGGCATGTGGCAGGGCTACTGGGTGGCCTATGTGGGCATCCCCGGCTTCATCACGACGCTCGCGGGCATGATGATCTTCCGCGGTCTCAACCAGTACATCGGCGACTCCAACTCGATCCCTGTGCCCGAGGAGCTCCAGTTCCTGGGCGGCGGGTACCTGTGGGAATGGGGGCCGAACACCGGCTTCAACAACTCGACGCTGCTGCTCGGCATCATCGCCGGTGCGTTCGTGGTGTGGCGCGAATGGCGCAAGCGCGTGCGGGCCGCCCGGGTGGGCTTCGAGCCCGACCCGCTGCCGATCGCCGCGATCCGTGCGGGCCTGCTGATCGCGCTCATCTCGTACGCGACCTACCTGTTCGGCACCGGCCGCGAGGGAACCTCGTTCCCGGTCCCCGGCGTCGTGCTCGTGATCCTGGTGATCATCTACCACGTCATCACGCAGCGCACGAAGTTCGGTCGTCACGTCTACGCCGTCGGTGGCAACCGCGCCGCCGCCGCGCTCTCTGGAGTCTCGACCAAGCGCACGTACTTCTTCGTCATGGCGAACATGTCCGTGCTGGCGGCGTTCGCGGGCATGATGTTCATCGGCCGCGCCAGGGCCTCGGGCCCGTTCGACGGCACGCTGTGGGAGCTCGACGCGATCGCCGCCGTCTTCATTGGTGGAGCTGCGGTCACCGGCGGCATCGGCACGGTGACCGGCTCGATTATCGGTGGTCTCGTGATGGCGACGCTCAACAACGGGCTGCAGCTCATGGGCGCCGGCTCCGACGAGACGCAGATCATCAAGGGCCTCGTGCTGCTCGCCGCGGTCGCCTTCGACGTCTACAACAAGAAGCAGGGCAAGCCGTCCATCATCGGCTTGCTGCTGCGCCGCCGTCCGTCGTTCCGAGACGACGACGCTGCCGGTGAGAACGCACCCGCGGGGGGCTCCGCACAAGCGGGCACCCTCGACACCCAGGCAGACCAGGGGACCGCAGTATCGAGCGCCCCGGTCGCCACCGAGACTTCGCGTCCAACGAGGAATGCGAACAACGAAAGGCAGGAACCATGAAGATCAGCATGAGAGGCGCTGCGGCGTTCGCAGCGGTGAGCGCCATCGCGCTCGCCGGCTGTTCATCCGACCGGGGCGACGACACCGAGCCCACGACGAGCTCGACCGCAGGCGCGGCCGGCAGCGAGGTCTGCATCGAGGAAGGCGCCGCCATTGGCGTCGCCCTTCCCCAGAAGACGTCGGAGAACTGGGTGCTCGCGGAGCAGCTGTTCAACGACGGTCTCACCGAGGCGGGCTTCGAGCCCATCGTCCAGTTCGGCAACTCCGGAGTGACGGAGCAGCAGAACCAGATCTCGGCCATGCTCGAGCAGGATGCTCAGGTCATCGTTGTCGGCGCCATCGACGGCTCGCAGCTGGGATCCCAGCTCGAGGCCGCACACGAGGCCGGCGCACCGGTCATCGCCTACGACCGCCTGGTCCTCAACACGGACGCCGTCGACGCCTACATCGCGTTCGACAACTTCCGCGTGGGCGAGCTCCAGGGCGAGGCGCTCCTGCAGGGCCTGGCCGAGCGCAAGGGCGAGGGTCCGTACAACATCGAGCTCATCGCGGGCTCGTCCGACGACGCCAACTCGACTCCGTTCTTCGAGGGCGCCATGAGCATCCTTCAGCCCAAGATCGACGACGGCACGCTGACGGTCGTCTCGGGACAGACCACCTTCGAGCAGGCCGCGACGGCCGGCTGGCAGGCACAGAACGCTCAGAGCCGCATGGACACCATCATGTCCGGCTCGTACTCGGGCGACACCGAACTGCACGGCATCCTGTCTCCCAACGACACGCTCGCCCGCGCGGCGCTCACGTCGGTGGACCAGGCCGGCAAGGACACCCCCGTCATCACCGGACAGGACTCCGAGGTCGAGTCGGTGACGTCCATCGTGGCTGGTGAGCAGTACTCCACCATCTACAAGGACACGCGTCAGCTGGTGGCTCAGACCATCGCCTCCATCGAGGAGCTCGCCGCTTGTGGCGAGATCCCCGTCAACGACACCGAGCAGTACGACAACGGCGTGAAGGTCGTGCCCGCGTTCCTGCTCGACCCGCAGATCGTCACGCAGGAGAACGCTGCTGAGGTCTACGCGGACGACGCGACTCTTGGTCCGCTGACCGAGGGCTGAGTCTCACTGCAGCACGCACGGGCCCCGCGACCACTCGGTCGCGGGGCCCGTGTCACGTCCGGGCGACGTCGCCCGCTCCGCGGACGCTTCGCAGGAAGGCATGCGGCCGATGCGGGCGCGCCGGGCAGGCGTGCGTCGCAGCCCGATCGGCCTAGCGTCGAGAGTCGGCCTCGGCCTGACGCCGGTCCAGCGTGGCCGCGAGGATCCGCACATCCCGTGACAGCTCCACCGTGCGGGGCGATCCCCAGCCGTCTTCGTGGACAGCCGTGAGCAGGCTGAGCTGCGCGCCCTGCAGTCGCTTGAGCGCGCGGGCGGTGATGTATCCCCCGCGCCGTCGCGCCCACCGCCGCGCGCGGCGACGGGCCCGACGCGTCGCGAGCGTGGAGAAGTCCCCAGGGGAGACGAGGTCGTCCGGCACCACGTGCGCCGCGAGCCCAGCGAAGGTGCGTCGCTCGCGCAGGTGGGCCCACCGCAGCACGGCGAGGAACAGCAGGAAGACGGGCAGCCCCTTCACGACCGAGTTCACGAACGGATTGGTCCCCAGCACGGGGGCGTCGAAGAACCCATGGAGCGCGATCGACAGCGCGACGGTGCCGCACAGGACCCCAGTGCGTCGCTTCAGGTCTGCGGTGGCGTTGAAGAAGTACCCCAGCCCCGCGCCCGCGACGGCGGCGAACGTCGCATGGCTCCACAGCCCGCCGATGATGCCGCGGAGCAGGAACATCGCCGTCACCGTGTTCGTGCCGGACTCGGCGCCGAACGTGGCCGTGTAGAGGAACCCCTCCGACACCTGGAAGCCCAGTCCCACGACCGCGCCGTAGAACAGGCCGTCGGCAGCGGAGCGGACGCGTGCCCCCGGAATCAGCGCGAGGGCGAGCACGCCGAGCAGCTTGAGGGGCTCCTCCACCAAGGGCGCCGCGAACGACGGCACCCACGGGTTGTCGCTTCCGATGGCAGCGGCGACGAGGTCGTGCATCGCCGGCGCCGCGATGACGCCCATGCCAGGGCCAGCGAGGGCGCCCCAGAGGAGCGCGCCGAACACTGTCGCAGGGGAGCGACGCTCGAACAGCTCAAGCCGGTACAGCAGGACGAGGAACACGAGGCCGTACAACAGCCACAGGATGGCCGAGAGCACCCCGGTGGTCGGGCTTCCGCTCAGCCCGGAGATCACCAGCGGCGTCCAGCGCCAGATGCCGAAGACCGTGAGGGCGGCACCCGCCCAGAACACCCACGACCGGACGTCGATGAACGACGCGGTGCGCGGCGACATGCGGGGCAGCGCCGAGAGCGTGACCGTGAGTGGCTGTGGCTCGCGCGCGTTCACGGCGTGGCCCCTGCATCGCCGTCGCCGCCCTGGCCGTCGGCGAACTCGATCGAGTCGACCATGTCCTGCACCAGGGGCTGCGCGGAGGTCCAGCTCTCGATCGTGGTCGACAGCACCGCGACCGTCGTGAGGCCCTCGTGCGACACCGCCCACACCTGGGTGGCGTTGGTCTCGCTGCTTGCGGACACCGTCGCGCCCTGGTCGCCACGGTCGGTCTCGAACGTGGTGGGCTCGCCCACGACCCACGACCCGGTGCCGTCCGCGTCGACGGTGGAGATCTCCGCCGCGACCACCTGTGTCACGGAACGCGAGTCCCGGTAGGCCGGGACGATCACGAGCCGCGAGCTGCCGCTGGCCAGCACCGTGGCCCGCCCGTCCTGGGACTCGACGCTCCAGTCGTTCGCCACCGTGAGCTCGAAGGCATTGCCCACCGGGATCACCTCACCCGTGGCCTGGGAGGCGTTGAGCTGAAGCTTGGCCGCGAGCGGCACGATGCCGATGAACACGGCGGCGATGGCGAGCACCAGCAGTGCGCCGGGCACTGAGCTGCGGCCGATCAGCCTGATGGACAGGGGCAGCCGCTGGCGCAGCACCTCGAGGGTCTCCGTCGTCGGCGCCACTGGCTGCCAGGTGGACGCGCCGTCCCTGGCGCCGAGAGCCCGCTCGCGCCGCCCCCGGCGACCGTCGTCGCCGCTCGCCCCCGCATCGGCCGCGGGCGGCTCTCCGGTGCTCATGGCGTCGTGAACGTGCCTAGACCTGCGCGAGCGCCTGGTCCAGGTCCGCGCGCAGGTCCTCGACGTCCTCGAGGCCGATCGACAGCCGCACGGTGGTCTCCGAGATGCCCACGGACGCACGGGCCTCGGGGGTCATCTTGTTGTGGGTGGTCGTGGCGGGGTGCGTCGAGATCGACTTCGCGTCGCCGAGGTTGTTGGAGATGGTGAACAGCCGCAGGGCGTTCATGAACCGGAATGCCGCGGCCTGCGACTCGGGTCCCGCCACGTCGACACCGTCGCCCACCGCGAGGTCGAGCGTCACGAGCGTGCCGCCGATGGTCATCTGCTTCGCGGCTCGCTCGTACTGCGGGTGAGAGGGCAGCAGCGGGTAGCGGGCCACGGACACCTTGGGGTGGGCCTCGAGCCACCGCGCCAGCTCGATCGCGCTCGCGGCCTGCCGCTCGACGCGCACCGACAGCGTCTCGAGCGCCTTCACGAGCACCCACGCGTTGAACGGCGAGATCGTGGCGCCCATCTGACGCACCATGGTCTTGACGGGTCCGTCCACGTAGTCGGCCGAGCCCAGGATCGCGCCGCCCAGCACCCGGCCCTGGCCGTCGATGTGCTTGGTCGCGGAGTAGACCACCGCATCGGCCCCGAGCTCGAGCGGCTTCTGTCCCAGCGCCGTGGCGAACACGTTGTCGACGATGAACAGCGCGCCGGCCTGCTTGGTGAGCGCCGCCACGAACGGGATGTCGACGACGTCCTGCATGGGGTTGGTGGGCGACTCGATGTAGACGGCCTTCGCGGGGGTGGCGAGCACGCGCTCCCAGTCCTCGTTGTCGTGAGCGTCGACGTAGTCGATGACGATCCCCCACTTCTCGAAGAAGTTCGCGAAGACCTGGAGCGTCGAGCCGAACAGTGCCCGCGACGCCACCAGGCGGTCGCCCTGACCGAGGATCGATGCCAGCGACACGAAGACCGCGCTCATGCCGGTCGAGGTGGCGAAGCAGGACTCAGCGCCCTCGATCGCGGCGAGCCGTTCCTGGAACGCCGTCACGGTGGGGTTGCCGTAGCGCGAGTACATGTAGATGTCGATGTCGCCGGCGAATGCGTCGCGCGCCTGCTCCGCGGAGTCGTACGCGTAGCCCTGCGTCAGGTAGAGGCCCTCGGACATCTCGTTCGCCTCGGAGCGGTGGATGCCCGTGTGCAGGGCGAGCGTGTCCGGGCGAAGGTCGCGAGGGAGTTCCTGTGCATTCATGGGTTCAGGGTAGCGGCGCGGCGGTGCCCAGAGCGGAGGCCGGGCGCGGGTCCGGGCCGATGCGTCGACGTCCGATTTGTGCCGCCCGCGCGGGTGCGGCACAGTGTCCGAATGCCCCCGGATGTCGTTGCCAGCCGTACGCGCTGGCTCGTGCGCGTGGCGGTCGTGCTGGTCACCGCGACGCTGATCGCCACCGCCTCCCTGCTCTACGCCGCGCTCGGGTGGCGCCAGATGGACCTGGCCTGCAGCCAGGAGTCCGCCGCGCCTCCCGGAGCGCTCGGCGCCTCCGTCGAGTTCGGGTGGTCGTGGGCCCCGCCGGGGTTCTCCTGCACGTGGCCGGCCCAGGACACCGGAGAGGTCACCATCACCAAGCTCTGGTGGTGAAGCCCCACAGAGATGACCGACGATGGCCGAGGCGCGGGCCTCGTGAGACGAAGTGGCGCGGCTCCCGGAGCTGCAGGGGGGTTGCTCAACGGGAGCCGCGCCGAGCGCGCGTCAGCGGTGCACGCGCACGATCGCATCGGGCGCCGTGGCGGAGTCGCCCGATCCGGTCACACGATACGTGACCCGGCGGCCCTCGGCCGTGACGACATCGACGGAGGCGTCGATCTCGTGATCCTCGGGGTAGACGTCCAGGACGAGTCCGTCGAGGAAGTCGTAGTCGGGACGGTCGGAGCGGGCGCCCCGGGGGATGACCGCGCCGGGCCGCACGTACACGGGCAGGGAGTCGAAGCCGTGCGTCTCGCGCACCCAACGGCCTCCGTCGACCCTCTCGCCGGTCAGCAGCGACGTCCACGTGCCCGCGGGCAGGTAGAAGTCCACCACGCCGTCCGCTGACATCACGGGCGCGATCAGCAGGTCGTTCCCGAGCATGTACTGGCGATCCAGGTAGCCCACGGCGGGGTCGTCCGGGAACTCGAAGAACATGGGGCGCGCCACCGAGACTCCGCTGGCCGCCGCATCGGCGCCCGCGGTGTAGAGGTAGGGCATCAGCGTGTTCTTGAGCTCGGCGAACGCCTTGGTGACCTGGACCGCCTCGTCGTCGAAGGCCCACGGCACCCGGTACGAGGTCGAGCCGTGCAGGCGCGAGTGCGACGACAGCAGGCCGAACGCGAGCCACCGCTTGAACACGGCCGGGTCGGGAGTGCCCTCGAAGCCGCCGATGTCGTGGCTCCAGTAGCCGAAGCCGGACGAGGCAAGCGACAGCCCGCCGCGCAGCGTCTCCGCCATCGACACGTAGGTCGACGAGTTGTCGCCGCCCCAGTGGACGGGCATGGTCTGCCCGCCTGCCGTCGCGGAGCGCGAGAACAGCACCGCCTCGCCCTCGCCCCGCTCCTCGAGGAGCACCTCCCACACGGCCTCGTTGTACAGCTGCGTGTAGAGGTTGTGCATGGTCTCGGGGGAGGACCCGTCGTGCCACACCACGTCGGTGGGGATGCGTTCGCCGAAGTCGGTCTTGAGCGCGTCGACGCCCTGCCGGATGATCTCGCGCAGGCGGTCCTTGAACCACGCGCGGGCGTCGGGGTTGGTGAAGTCCACCAGTCCCATGCCGGCCTGCCACATGTCCCACTGCCACACCGTGCCGTCGGCGCGCTTGACGAGGTAGCCGTTCTCGACGCCTTCCGCGAACATGCGGCCGCGCTGGCCGATGTACGGGTTGATCCACACGCAGACGCGCAGGTCCTTGTCGTCGTGCAGACGCGTGAGCATGCCCTCCGGGTCGGGGAAGGTGCGCGCGTCCCACTCGAGGTCGGTCCAGTTGAACTCGCGCATCCAGAAGCAGTCGAAGTGGAAGACGCTGAGGGGGATGTCGCGGTCGCGCATGCCGTCCACGAACGAGTTGACGGTCTCCTCGTCGTAGTCCGTGGTGAAGGACGTCGACAGCCACAGGCCGTACGACCACGCGGGCACCACCGGCGGGCGGCCGGTCAGCTTCGTATAGCGGTCGATGACGTCCCGCGGCGTGGGGCCGTCGAACACCAGGTACTCCAGCGCCTCGCCCGCGGTGGAGAACTGGACGCGCTCCACGGCCTCGGAGCCCACCTCGAACGACACATGCTCGGGCTGGTTCACCAGCACGCCGTAGCCGCGCGAGGACAGGTAGAACGGCACGTTCTTGTACGAGAGTTCGGAGCTGGTGCCGCCGTCGGCGTTCCAGATGTCTATTGCTTGGCCGTTCTTGACGAACGCTCCGAAGCGTTCGCCGAGCCCGTAGATCAGCTCGCCGACGCCAAGGTCGAGCTGCTCGTGCACGTAGGTTCGCGAGGGGGCGAGCCCGGTCTCCGAGTAGCCGGAGATGCCGGCGGGCTCCGCGCCCACGGGCGCATCGGCCGCGAGGGCCATGTGGCCCACCGACTTATGCCCGGAACCGGTGAGCCGGCGGCCGTCCCGCGAGAAGGACAGGTCCCAGGGAGCCCCAGCGCCGATGCGCGCGGTGAGTCCGCCGGTGACCAGGCTGGCCCCCGCATCGTCCGTCATGACGGTGGCGGCGCCGGGCTCGGTCGCGAGGGCGAAGCCCGGCGACCGATGCGCGCCCTGATGGTGCTCGATCCGCACCCGGACCACGCCCTCGAGGGGCGAGGACAGCGTGACCGTCAGCAGCGCCCGGTTGAGCACGTTGCCGCGGGACACGATCCGCTGCGAGGGGGCGTGGACGACGATCCCGTCGCCGTCGGGCGTGGTGGTGGGGGCGATGTCGTACGCCTCTTGCGCGTAGTTGGCCGTGACACCTGGACGCAGATGCCAGAAACCGTCGGTGAACTTCATTACTTCACTGCTCCTGCCGTGATTCCTCGGGTCAGCGTGCGCTGGAAGATGAGGAAGAAGATGATGGTCGGGATGATGCTGATCAGCGTTCCGGCGATCAGCGTGGTGGTGTCGGTCTGACGCTCGCCGCTCAGCTGTTCGAGCACGAGCGGGACGGTCAGCGAGTCGGACGTGTTGAGGAAGGCCAGTGGCAGCAGGAACTCGTTCCACGTCCAGATGAAGAAGAACACCATCAGGACGGAGAGCGTGGGCCGGACGATGGGCACGATGATCGATCGCAGGATGCGCCACCGACTCGCTCCGTCGACGGCGGCCGCCTCGAGGATCTCCTTGGGGAAGGTGCCCAGCAGGCTCGACAGCAGGTACGTGCCGAACGCGGACTGGATCACCACGAACGTGATGATCACGGACCACGAGTTGGACAGCAGCCCCAGGTCGTCGTACAGCGTGAACAGTGGGTCGAACAGCATCTCCTGAGGAATCAGGTTGGCCATCAGGAACAGCAGCACGATCCACGTGCGACCGCGCACCCGGCCGATGCCGATCGCGAACGAGTTCAGCACCGACAGGATGACCGCGAGGAACGCGACCATCGTCGAGATGAAGATCGAGTTCCACAGCGCACGCGGGAAGTTGTTCTGCTCCCAGAACGTCTGGATGCCGGTGAGGTCGAAGCTTCGCGGGAGGTCCAGCGGGCTCGACGTCGAGTAGTCCGACGGCGACTTGAAGGCGTTGATGAGCAGCAGCAGGATCGGGAAGACCACGATGGCGGCGCCGAGGACGCCGAGCAGCATGAGGATCCACTCCGCTGCGGTGCGGGGACGGCCGCCGCGGCGGCCGCGGGCCTTGACGAGCTGGTCGTCGCTCGGGGGTTCACCGCTTCCGGCCGATGCGCGGGTCGTGTCGTTCTGGACAGGCGTGGTGGTCATGGGTCACGCGTCCTTTCGCTCGGAGCGGTTCTGCACGCGAATGAAGATGATGGCGACGATCGCGACGAGGATCGTGATCGACGAGGCGATCGCGGCCGCGTAGCCCTTGTCCGTGCCGTTGACGAACTCGTTGTACGCGTAGAAGGACGGCACGTAGGTGGACTTGTTGGGCCCGCCCTGGGTGAGGATGAACACGGGAGCGAACACCTTCATGGCCGCGATCGTGGTGGTGAGGGACACGACGAAGACCTCGGGCTTGATCTGCGCGAGCGTGATGGCGCGGAACCGCTCGTACCAGTTCGCGCCGTCGAGCTCGGCGGCCTCGTACAGCTCGGGGTCCACCCGCTGCAGCGCAGCCATGAAGATCACCACGGGATAGCCGATCTGGATCCAGATCATGAGCACCATGACCGCACCCATGGCGGTGGGGTAGGACCCTCCGAGCCAGTTCACGGTCACCTCGGAGCCCGTGATGAAGGTCAGGAACTGGTTCACGACGCCGTCGGAGTTGGGCTTCAGGAGCCATCCGAACAGCACGCCAGCGACCGCGATCGGGAGGATCTGGGGAAGGTAGTAGGTGGCGCGCAGGAAGCTCGACAGCTTGCCCCCGAACCGGCGGCCGATGACGTCGAACAGCAGCGCGGCGATCACGAGACCCAGCAAGGTCGGGATGATCACCATCGCGAAGATCACAAGAATGATGTTCTGGAACGACTGCAGGTACTCCTGGTCCTGGAAGAGCGCGGCCCAGTTGTCCAGGCCCGCGAACTCCTCCTCGGCGCGTCCACCGCGCCAGTGGAAGAAGCTCAGGCGCAGGTTGCGGACGATCGGGTAGAAGATGATGACCGACACCAGGAGGGCGCCGGGCAGGAAGTAGAGCCAGTAGCCCAGCTTGCGGCCGCCGCGCTCGGGAATGCGCGCGGGTTCGTGGATGCGCTTGCGCCGCTTGGGCGTCATCGTCGAGGTCATGATTGTCCTTCTCCGGCGCGGCCCGGGCGGTGAGGCCCGGCCCGCGCCTGTGAGTGGAAGGGGCTAGTCGCGGATGTCCGCGACGTGGTCCTCGTAGTAGGACTCGAGTTCGGCCTGAGCTTCCTCAGCCGTGAAGTCGCCGTTCACCAGCCCCTGCAGCACACCGTTGAGGTCGCCGTAGAAGTTGGGGGTGGGCCAGTCGGGGTAGAACGACAGGCCGTCGCGCTCGTTGACCTCGTTGAACAGCTCGATGAGCGCCTGGGCGTCCTCGTCGGTGATGTCAGCAGGGTCGGCTGCGACGGGCAGGCCGCCGGAGTCGCCCAGCAGCGCCTGGATCTCGGGACGCATCGTGATGTCGATGAACACGCGAGCGAGCTCGGGCTGCTCCGACTCGACCGGGACGACCCACATGTTGCCGCCCGAGCCCGGGGTGAGCTCGGTGGAGGGCCAGTTCGTGATCCCCATCTCGAAGTCAGAGACCTCGGTCAGGAAGCGTCCGTACCACCAGGAGCCCGAGTAGAACATCGGGACCTCGCCGTTGATGAACTCGAGTCCCGCGTCCTCGGCCGTCATGCCGGTGACCTCGGAGGAGATGAAGCCGTTGTCGACCCACTCCGCGATGGTCTCCGTCGCGTAGCTGATCTCCGCACCCTGCCAGTCGACCGGCTCGGTGTAGAGCTGGTACGCGTTGACGAAGTCACGGTCGGCCTGGCTCAGCGCGAGCTGGTACCAGAGCTGCCCCAGCGGGTATTCCTGGACGGACTCCGCGAAGGGCGTGACGCCCGCATCGGCGAAGGTCTGGGCCGCAGCCTCGACCTCCTCGATGCTCGTGGGGACCTCGACGCCGTGCTCGGTGAACATGTCCTCGTTGTAGTAGAGGAACGTGAACTCGCCGTAGTTCGGGACGCCGTAGTAGCTGCCCGAGCCCATGATCCCGTCCTCGTTGTACTGCGCCGTCGTCGCGACGGAGTCGGCGAGCATGTCGCCCCAGCCGTACTCCTCGTACGCGGCGTCGAGGTTCTCGAGCACGCCGATCGCCGCCAGCTGGCCGGCGGTCGCGTTGCCCTTGTTGTACTCGGCGACGTCGGGGGCATCACCCGAGTCGAACAGCTGCTCGGCGGAGGTGCGCAGGTCCTCGAATGCGGTGAGCTGGAGGTCGACGGTGGCGCCGGTCTCCTCCTCGAAGATCTCGATGGCGCGGTCCCAGGCGATGCCCATCGCCGAGTCCTGGCCTTCGAAGTGCATGACGGTCAGCGTCTCGCCCGACCAGTCGCCGTCGGCGGGAGTCTCGGCGGAGCCGCCGTCGTCATCGGATGAGCACGCGGTGAGCGTGAGGGTCAGGGCGCCGGCAGTGGCCAGCGCCGCGAGGGTCCGTGATCGGTTCCTCATTTTTGTCTACCTCCTTGTAGGTGCTCGGGACCGGGGTGGCCCGTCGCGGGGTGGTCGGCTGCCGTGCTTCCCGGGTTGGCGAAGCGCTTCGACAGTGAACGTCGTGGTGCGTATTCAGTTGTGGTGGTGCGGGTCCCGCGTGATTGTCGAAGCGCTTCGACGAGGCGCAGCCGTCAAGCGCGCGGGGTGGGGGGTGTCATGTGGCCGGGGCGGTGACGGGCGCGACAGGGGTCGCGCTGGTGCGCGCGACCGAGCCGAGCTCGATGTAGGTGGGCGGGATGAGGGTGGTCTCCGGTGGGGATTCACCGTTCTCCACGATGCGGGCGAGCATATCGACCGCCGCGGAGCAGGAGGCGTGCGCATCGAGGGGGATGGTGTCGAACGGCACGGGGAAGCGAAGAGTCGAGAAGGTGACGCCTGCGGCCACCACGGAGACGTCGCCGGGCACCGATCGGCCCAGGCCCGCGAGCGCTGCCGTGACCGAGCCCGCGACGTCGATGTTGGTGTTGAGCACGATCGCGTCGAGGTCGGGCTTGCGCTCCAGGAGCTCAGCGATGGCCTCGTGGGCGCGGTGGTGGGTCGGGTTCGCGACGGCGATGTCGATGCCGCGCTCGGCGGCGTGCTGCTCGAAGCCGTGGCGGAAGCGCAGGGGGAAGTTGGATTCCCGCACCAGCGTCTCTTCGGGGTGGGAGATGAGGCCGATGCTCCTGCGGCCGGCGTCCAGCAGTCGGTCGATCGCCATGGCTGCTGCCGCCTCGAAGTCGAGGTCGACGCACACCAGGCCGGAGGTGTCCTCGGGGATGCCGATGAACACCGCGGGGCAGGAGAGCTGGCGCGCGAGAGTGGCGCGTTCGTCGTGGGCGTCCACGTCGAGCACGATGATGCCGTCGGCGAGGCTGGTCGCGGCCGAGCGCTTCATGCCCTCGAGTGCGTCCTTGTGCACCAGCAGCAGCGTGTCGTAGTCACGTTCGCGAGCGGCCTTGGTGACCTCCATCGCGAACGTCATGTGTGCGCTGTGGTCGGTGTCGGGGTGAAGCGGCGCCGTCACCGCGAAGATGTGAGAGCGGTTGGCTGCCAGCATGCGCGCCGAGGCGTGGGGGAGGTAGTTCAACTTGGTGGCGGCGTCCTGGACGCGCTGGCGGGTGGTGGCGCTGATGGCCCTCTTGCCGCTCAGGGCGTACGAGACAGTCGAGATGCTGACGCCCGCCTCGCGGGCCACATCCTCGATCGTCGCCATCGTTGACTCCATCGTCGTCTGCTCAACTGCTTCGTCGAAGCGCTTCGAATCACCTCGTTGCGGACGACACTAAGTTGCGGATCCCAACAATGCAAGCCGTGTGACCAAATCGTGACATCTGGCCGGACTGGCCCGCGTGCGCGCCCGCTCGCACCGCCGCGCCCGCTCCCACCACCAGGATGGCGGGTCGTGACCGACGGACAGGCTGACTTGTGCGGACTTGCCTGAGGCCCCGCACGAGCGGCCGCGCGCGGCATGGATGAGCCTGCCCGTCGGTCGCGCACGAGGATCGACGGCTGGTGTGCGGTGAACGCGGTACGGGGGGATCAGCCCTGACGCCAGGGCAGCCCGGCCGCGCGCCAGCCCTGCCAGCCACGGTGGCCGTCGCCGTCGACCGCGCCCTCGAAGCCTTCGAGGACGTTGTAGGACGGGCCGATGCCCGCATCGGTCGCCGCCACTGCCGCGCCGATCGAACGCTGTCCCGAGCGGCACAGGAAGATCACGGGCGCCTCGGACCCGGGCTCGAACCCGCCGTCCTTGAGCTGCTCCACGAAGCGGAAGTTCCGCTGGCCGTCGGGGTAGCTCACCCACTCGATGAACAGGGTCTCGTGGTCGGTCGATGACGTGTCGGGCACGCCCACGAACCGCCACTCGGCCTCGGTCCGCACGTCGACGAGGCGCGCATCGGGGTTCGAGGTCAGCATCTCCCAGGCCTCCTGGGGGGTGATGTCTCCGGCGTAGTTGCTCACGAGCGGTCCTTCCGGGGCGGCACCGGCGGGGCGGCCGATGCGGGTGCGGGGGCGGCGCCCCGCGCTTGGGGGCCGATGCGCGTCAGTCTAGGGGAGGTGCGCTCGACTCCTCCGAGTGCCCCGCTCAGCGCGTAGCGCGCGCGAGTTCTCGCACGGGAGGCCCGATTCTCGTGGTCACCGCTGCAAGGGCCGATGCGACTGCCGCGACGAGTGTCGCGATCCCGCAGGTGGCGGCGACTGTGATGACGGTGGCGGCGGCGCCGACCCCCCACGCCTGGATGCCGCTGGCGAGTGCGGGGGCCGTGAGCGCGAACAGGGCCCCACCGGCCCATCCCACCGTCGTCCCCGCCAGTGCGCCGACCGCGATGGGCATGCCCACCTCAATGCCCGCCGCCCGCCGCGCATCCCGTGGAGACAGACCGAGCGCGCCCTGGACCGCGTCATCCGCGGCCGTGGCGTGGCGCGCCGTCGAGATGATGGCAGCTGCGACGACCGCGGCCAGTGCGAAGGCCCCGCAGGCGACCGCCACGAGGCGCCAGCTCGGCACCGCACGCATCATGGCCAGATCCCACAGGGATCCGTAGACTCCCGCCCCCGGTGAGTCGACTGCTCCGAACGCGGCGTTGTACACGCCGAGCGCGATGACGCTCACGATGCCCGCGGCCGTGAGTCCCACGATGGCGGCGGCAGCGCCCGACGACCGCCAGCGTGCGGTGAGGCCCGACTCGACGGCCACGGCCCATGGCTGCGGCACCCGTGCGACCAGCGCTCCAGCGCGTCGAATGCCCAGCCGCGCGAGCTCCACCGTGACGGCGATCCCGAGCACCACCAGGCTCGCCACGCTGAAGGCCGTCAGCTGTTCGCCGACGGCCGGGGACGTGAACCACCCCAGGGCGGCCGCGACGACGATGCCCACCACGGCGAGCGTCGTCAGGCCGATGAGCCACCGTCCCGACACGTCGCGAGAGAGCTGCGCCTCGCTGAAGGGGGTCACGGGCTTGAGCGCCGCCGAGGGCACCACCCGGGTGGCCCAGAAAGCCGGCGCGACCGCCGTGATCGTGGCGAGCACCAGGCCCAATCCGATCAGGAGTGCGAGCCCCACGGGTGCGAGCGTAGGCGCGGGAGGGAGCAGGACGCCGGGCGTGCGCCAGCGTTCGAACGCGACGAGTCCGCTGACGGCGAGGTAGCCGAGTGCGATCCCTGTGGCAGTCGCGACGACGGCGATCACCAGCGCCTCGACCGCGCTCGCGGACACGAGGGCCGAGCGCTTGGCGCCGAGCACACGGGCGGTCGCGACCCATTGGATGCGCCGCTGAGCCTGCGACCGGGCCATCGCGAAGGTCGCACCGATCATCGCCACGGCGACGAGGCCCGCCGCGGAGATCGCCGTCACGGGCCAGCCCTCGAACCCGAGGGACAGATCTGTCCAGGAGAGGTCGTAGATGCCGACGGGCTCGAGTCCCGCGAATGCGGCTGCACCCTGCGTCCATGTCACGGTGGCATCCAGGCGCTGCGTGGGCTCGCCAGTGGCCGCGGCGACGTCCCTCCACCCCTCGATGGCGTGTGCGTAGTCGAGTCCGTCGTCCCACGTCACGTACCCGGTGGGCGCCGGCGACATGAGCGGACCGTAGGAGGAGGGCCGAGTGAGGCCGGTGACCGTCACCGCGTCGGCGATCGTGTCGTCGCGGTCCATGGGCGCGGCGAGACGCAGTTCGTCGCCCACGCCGACCCCGAGGCCCTCCGCGACGTCTGCCGCGACCGAAATCTCTCCGCCTCGAGGCGCGCTCCCCTCGATGAGCACGTCCTCCCACCGCACGTCGGGGTAGCGGGAGACCACCTCAAGCGTCTGCGCGCCGGCGCCAGCGTCGACGGGTGCTGCCCACAGTCCCGTGTACTGCTGCACCAGCGCGTCGTCGCCGGCCGCGCGCGCCTCATCGACCATCGCCACGGCCTGCCCGGGCTCCAGCACAGTCGGGTCCCCGGCGTACGGCAGCAGCTCAGGGTCGTCCTCCGGCAGGCCGTCGGTCCACCATGACACCCACGCCACGTGGTCGAGCCGCGGCAGGTACTCGTGGCTCGCCAGGGTGTTCGTCGTGAGCTGGGTCGACGCGCCCACGAACGCCGCGCTCGCGAGAGCGAGGGCCATGGTCAGCAGCAGCCCGCTCCACGCGGTGTAGCGCCGTCCCGATCGCAGCTGCTCTCGCGCCAGTCGCAGGATCATCGCACGCCTTCCGTCGCCTTCGTGCGGAGCTGGTCTACAGGTGTGCGCCCGCGACCTCCCGGTCGGGCCGTCGCCCACGCCGTGATGAACGCCGTGATCGTCATGATCGCCACTCCCGTGAGCCCCACTGTGCCCATCGCGGCCCAGCCCACGGCGTCCAGACCGGCCGTCAGGGGCGAGTCCACGGCCACCGACTGAAGCGAGAGCCGGCCCTGTTGGAGCTCCGTCATGAGCACGCGGGTGACCGCTCCCACCACCATGCCGCCGGCGAGGGCATAGGCGCTCACCGCTGCCGTCTCGAGAGCAGTGGCGGTGCGCATGGTCCGAGCCGTCGCTCCCAGTGCCGCAAGCGTCGCATCGTCCTGCCGACGTCGCTTCACCGCGCGCACCGCGAGCAGCGTCAAGGGCAGCACGAGCACGAGCCCCGCGACGGCGATGTCGACCACGACCGACCACGGCGACGTCGAGGACTCCCATCCCAGGTAGGACGTGCCGATGCTCGTCACGCCTGGAGCGTCCGAGGCGACCCGGTCGATCGCCTCGTTCATGGCTTCGAGGTCTGCGCCGGGGGTGGCGTAGATGAGGAATCCCGATCCCGGCGAGCCGAGGTCGATGTGGTCGGCGTTGACGAAGGCGTCGCAGCACTCGGAGATCGGCAGGACTCCGTCGACCTCGAAGCGGGGATTGCCCAGCAGCTCGGTGGGCACCTCACCGTTGGTCAGCGACGCGGCGACGTGCCGCGGGTGTCGCTCCAGCGCGTCTGCCAGCGCGTCGTGATGACCACGCAGGCTGTCGGGAGAGACCGCGAAGACGAAGCTGTGGAAAGTCGCGTCCGGCAGGGTCGCAGCGTCGGCGACGATCACGCTCTCGACGCCCGGGATGGCACGGTAGGACTCCTCGAGGGCGGAGGCGTCGACGTCTCCGTCGAGCACGATGGCTGCCGTCTGGCGGCCCTCGAGGGGGACGCCGGTCTCCGCTGACGGCAGGGCGGCGAAGAGGAAGCCCAGCCCCGCGAGCACGGTCACGATGCGCGCAGATGCGCGGGATCGGTCGCCGGCGTAGCTGTCGAGCACCGCGCCGACGCGACTGTCACGGCCTACGGCGGCGGCCGCCAGCGCAATCGCCGCGCCACGCCGCAGGCGCAGCCACGGCACCGCGGCCCACAGGCCGAGGGCGAGCGCTCCGGCCCAGCCCGTGATCATCGCGATCCCGGCGGCGTTCATCGCGACAAACCCGCCTTCCCACCGGGGAATGTCCCGCATGAACATCGCAAGCCCGGCGATGACGCCGCCCGAGGCTGCAAGCACGCCCCCGCTCAGCATGGCGCGCACCTTGAGGGACGGTCGCGGCGCGGGATCGTCCTGCATGTCCGCAGTGAGGGCGTCCACGGGCGTCCGCGGCCGCTGGGCGGCCGTGAGCATGTGGGACAGGACCAGGGCGACGACCGCGACCGCGGCGAGCACGGCGCGCTCGAGCCATAGGCCTGCCCCTGCCGTGAGGGGGTTCAATCCCACGCTGGCGACCATGGCGACGTGCACCGCTCCTGCGAGCACGTATGCGATCCCGGCGGCGATGAACCCGTCGCGGAGACCCTGAAGCGCGGCGGTCCTGACTGCGGTGCCGCGCGTCTGCCCGAGTGCCGCCAGCACCGCCCCCGCCTCCGGGTCACGAGTGGCGCGCAGTCCCAGCACCGCGCGCAGGATGATCATGAGGACGAGCGTGGGGATCACCAGGGCGATCGTGGTGAAGCCAAGGGTGAACAGCGGTGCATCGGCGTCGCTCGGCACGCACGCGGCGGTGGCGCACTCCACCTGATCCCACGGCAGCAGGACTGTCATGATGAGGAGCGCATAGGCCCCCGAGAGGGCCGCGGCGACCGCCCTCATCGGGCTGCTCCCGTCGCGGTCCCCAGCATGCGAGTGGCGATCATGACGTTCCTGCCTTCTGAGCTTCGGTGAGTTGTTGGGCGGGGCTGAGGCGATCGAGCCGCACGCGAATGAGGGCCGCACCAGCGGCAGCGATCAGTGCCGCGCCGAGCACCAGCCCGAGGAGCACGCCCCACGGCATGATCGTGAGCGTGTGGCCCATGTTCCACAGCACGAGGCCAGGACCGGCCGCCCCGATGGGCGAGGAGAACGCGACCGCAGCTAGGAGCGGCCCGAGGAGAACTCCGCCGAGGCAGCCGACGGCGCCCGCGACCGAAGTGACCAGGAACGACTCGAGAGCCGCTGCCCTGCGCAGTGCGGAGGGGGTGGCGCCGAGCGCCAGCAGCGTTGCCTGATCGCGAGCGCGCAGGCGCTGCCCTGACCAGGCGAGTGCGACGACGATGGCGACGGCGACCGCCAGGAACGGAGCCGTGACTGCGGCGACGAGGCCGGCGCTCGCGGTGCTGTCCCACTCGAAGGATGCGTCTGCGCTGGAGACATGGAGTCCGTCCAGATCGTGGGCCCGGAGCACCTCATCGACGGGCACGCCGCCAGCGGGGTACAGCATCGCGGCGGACGTTGGAGCGGTGCCCCACAGGCTCTCGGCCCACGGGCGCGAGATACCGGTCCAGGGGGAGGGGCCATTGACTGCTTCGGCGTCCCCCCGCACGCCGTTCACCTCGATGTGCAGCCCACCTGGCCCATAGGACGGGATGGAGCCCAGCGCACCGCTGTGCCACACCGTCCCGTCGGTGAGGTACAGCGCCTTCCCTGCGTCCTGCACCACGGCATCCAGCGCTGCGGGATCGACGGCGATCAGCAGGTCCCGCGAGGCATCCATGAACGGCAGCCCATCGTCCGCCCAGGACTCGTGCTCGCGAACCTCTGTGGTCAGCACCGCAGCCTCGATCACGATCAGCGCCGGGTCGGCGTGCAGGTCGGCGAGCAGCTGAGCGGGCAGCGGCTCGGCCCACCCGGACGTGGCGGACTGCGGTGGCTCCGTCTCGACGATTTCTACCGTGCTCACTGTGGTGCGCGGTCGAAGGTCGGCGGCGGTGTTGTTGCGCTCCTCGAGTCCGAAGTACATGGCGGACACGCTCACCGCAACGCCCATGACCGCGATCACAGTCGCCGCCGCACCAGTACGCATGGGGGTCCGGCGCGCGAGGGCGTCGGAGGCCAGCGAGCGGGCCGAGCCCGGAGCGGACGGGGTCGCGAGAGCTCGGCCAAGAGCTTGAGTCGCGCGGACCGTCACCTTCGCGCCTGCGTACACCAGCAACCCAGGAAAGGCGAGGCCGAACCCGACAGCCATGACCATCCCGGCGAGGAGGGCGATCAGGACCGCGACTTCGCCATCGGAGTCGCTCGCCGCGAGCACGTCGGGAGCCCAGATCACCAGGGCCACTGCGGCCGTACCAAGGGCGAGGGACGAGATCACCAAGAACTGTCGTACCCGTCGGCCGGAGTGGCGAGCGCCCACCTCGGCGGGCGCATCGGCGGCCTGTCCTGAAGCGATCTCACGCACCGAGCCGCGCGTGGCCCACAGCGCCGCGATCCAGTACGCGAAGACAAAACACACCATCGCGAGCACCGCGAAGGCGGTAAAATCCCAGAGAGTGTTGGACACGAACTCGACTCCGACGAACCCCGTCATGATCTGGCGCAGCGCTCCGCCGAGCACCACGCCGCCGACGCCCGCAAGGAACCCGTCCCGCAAGCCAGCGCGGACGTGCTCGAGCACGAGCGACCGGCGAGGCCGTCCGAGCGCGAGGTGGGCGGCGAGCTCGGCCCGCCGGGTTGATAGCCACAGCGACCTGAACGCGAGCACCGTGCCGCCGACGACGGCGATGAGGAACGGCGCGTAGAACAGCACCATGACCCACGCGAGCCTGACGTCGATGCCCAGTCCCGGATCGGCGTGATCGCCGTAGTCATAGAACAGCGGTCCGCTCGCCCAGGCGGCGAGAGCGGCGGCCGCCCCCACGATCCACACCGGAACCCATCTCATCGCTCTACTCCTGCCAGTGCATCGAGACCGGCCATGACCGATTCGGGGGTGGGGTCCGTGATGTGGCCTTCCACGCGACCGTCGGCGAACAGCAGCACCTGGCTCGCATAGGACGCGGCGGCGGGGTCGTGAGTGACCATCACGACCGACTGCCCGAGCTCGCGGCAGGACGCCCGCAGGTGCGAGAGGATCTCGGCGCTCGCGTGCGTGTCCAGGTTGCCGGTGGGCTCGTCGGCGAGCACCACGCGTGGCCGGGTGATCAGCGCGCGGGCGATGGCTACCCGCTGCTGCTGACCACCCGACATCTCGTACGGCCTGCGGTCGAGCTCGCGGTCGATGCCGAGCATCTCCACCAGCGTCGCCATCCACGATTCGTCGTGGGGCAGGCCGTTCAGTCTCAGCGGCAGCGCGATGTTGTCGCGCCCGCTCATGGTCTGGATGAGGTTGAAGCCTTGGAACACGAACCCGACCACTCGGCCCCGCACGCGGGCCAGCTTCTTGTCGGAGAGCCCGGTGAGCTCGTCGTCGCCCACCCACACCTCGCCCGAATCGGGCCGGTCAAGCCCCGCGAGCAGGTGCACCAGCGTGGTCTTGCCCGAGCCGGAGGGTCCCATCACGGCGGTGAGTGCGCCCCCGGCGATGTCGAGGTCGACGTGATCGACGGCCGTCACGGCGGCGTCGCCGGTGCCGTACGTCTTGGTGAGCCCGCGCGCCGTCAGCGTCACGGGGGCCGAGGCCGCGGCTGGCCTTCCAGCCTGGTTCAAGGTCATACCCGGAACGCTACGGCCACCGGCGCCCCTGGCACATCGGTCCCTGGTGTCGATGTGGGCGATACCTGGGTATGACCCGTGGGGTCAGGAGTGAGGGTGCACCAGCCCTGCCTCGTATGCCATCACGACGGCCTGGACACGGTCGCGCGCGCCGAGCTTCGCCAGCACCCGCCCCACGTGCGTCTTCACCGTGGGCTCGGCGAGGAACAGCTCCGCGCAGATCTCACCGTTGGAGCGACCGCGCGCCATCAGCACCAGCACCTCGCGCTCGCGGTCCGTCAGCTCTGGCAGCGCCGCAGCGTCGCCGGGCGTCGGGACGGCCGATGCGATGGTGGCCAGCAGCCTGCGGGTGGACGAGGGAGCGATGACCGCGTCACCGGCGTGGACGGTGCGGATCGCGGCCAGCAGGTCCTCCGGTGGCGCGTCCTTGAGGAGGAACCCGCTCGCACCGGCCTTGATCGCGGCGACCACGTACTCGTCGACGTCGAAGGTGGTGAGGATGATCACGCGAGTGCACAGCGCATCGGCGATGGCCCGGCACGCCTCGATGCCGTCCATGCCGGGCATGCGGATGTCCATGAGCACCACGTCGGCGGGCGGGTCGAGGGAGGTGAGCGTGGCCACGGCGGTCTCGCCGTCGCCCGCCTGCGCCACCACCTCGAGGTCGGGCTGCGAATCGACGACCATGCGGAAGCCCGCGCGGATGAGCTGCTGATCGTCGACCAGCGCGACGCGAATGGTCATCCGAGCTCCGGGTGAGCCGCGCCCGGTGTCACCGGCGGCAGCGCCGACCACGGGAAGGTGATCCACTGATCCGTGCGCTTCCACACGTAGTCCGGATCGATGATCGACCGCGACTTCGCGTAGAGGACCGCGGTTCGCACCTCGCCCGCGTGCTGCTCCATGAGGGCCTTGACGAGGGCCAGGGTCTCGCCCGTGTCGGCGACGTCGTCTGCGATCAGTACCTTGAGCCCCGCCATCGCATCGGTGTCGAGCAGCGGCGGCAGCAGCACCGGCGCGGGCAGCCGCTCGTCGATGCCGGTGTAGAACTCGACGTTGAGCGTTCCCACGCCCTTGGTGCCGAGCGCGTAGGCCAGCGCGCCCCCGATGGGCAGCCCGCCGCGTGCGACGGCCACCACGACCTCGGGCTCGTAGCCGGAGTCCACGACCATCTGCGCGATCTCCCGCGACGCATCGCCGAAGCCTTGCCAGGTGAGGATCTCACGCTCGTCAGTTGCCTTCACACCAGGACTGGTCATAGCGGCCAGTATGCCCGGCCGATGCGGTCACCGGTCAGGAGTCGGAGGTGGTCTCGACGGATGGTGAGCTCGGCGCACGCCGCGGTGCGAGCGGCAGTCGCGCCCGCACCAGGAACCCTCCCCCCGCGCGCGGCCCCGCCGTCAGCGAGCCTCCGAAGACGCCCACGCGTTCGCGCATGCCGGCAATTCCCAGGCCGCTGCCGTCGCGTCTTGCCGCTGCGCCCCGACCGTCGTCGCCGACCGCGACGACGGCCGCATCGGCCTCCCACGTGAGCTGGACGTAGACGCTCGGGGATGGACCGGCGTGCTTGCGCACGTTCGTGAGCGCCTCCTGGACGATGCGGTACATCGCCAGCCCGGCGCCGATCGGGAGGGGCCGGGGAGTGCCCGTGGTCACGTAGCTCACGTCGAGGCCGTCCTCCCGGGCCGAGGCGACCAGCGTGGGGATGTCCCCGAGGCTGGGCTGCGGTCCGAGTGCGACCTCCGAGTCGGTGTCGCGGAGCAGGCCGAGCATCGCGCGCATCTCCGCCAGCGCTGATCGCCCCACGTCTGCGATGGTCTCGAGTGCGCGCTGAGCGAGGGCGGGGTCCTGGGCGCCGGCGAATCGGCCCCCGTCGGCCTGGGCGACCACCACCGAGAGCGTGTGGGCCACGACGTCGTGCATCTCGCGGGCGATGCGGGCGCGCTCGTCGGCCGCCGCAAGAGCGCGCTCGGCCTCCGTGTCCCGGCTCAGCTCCGCCTCGAGAGCGCCGATGCGCGCGCGGGCTCCGCGCAGGCGACTCCCCAGTATCGCGGCAAGGGCGGCGAGGCAGACCGCGCCGACGCCGAGCACGATGGCGAGCAGGGGCCAGTCCATAGCGCTCACCCTAGGCCGCGGCCAGCCTCCGCACCGACTGTCTGATTCGACACGTGGACTTCCCATCCGAGGCACACTGAGGTGTCATGGAGATGTCCCTACCTGCCGAAGGAAATGACATGGCCACGTCCCGCAATGATGCTCAGGACCGCGACTCTCACGACAGTGACGCGCTCGAGCACCTCGCCGACGAGTTGGGTCACGACGCCGACGCGTTCACGCCGGACGTCGAGTCCACGCCTCGGGACCTGCCCGGGCGCCGGCCCGGAGCGGCGCTGGCCAGCGAGGCCCGTCCCACCACCGGGCCAGCCGCGGTGCTGCTGGACATCGGCACGTCACGGCGCGACGGCTTCACGCACGTGCTGTGGGTGTCTCACCTGGCGGAGTCGCTGCTGGGGCCGCAGGGCTACGACGAGCTCCGGGACACCGTCGGCACCACCGCTGGCGTCCGGAACGTCGAGTGGGAGGGCGCCGACCACCTTCATGTCGACGCTCCCGACCGCGACCATGAGGAGCTGCTGCGCGACGCGCGCGCCGCCGTGGCCGAGCTGCTCGACTGACCTGCCCCCGCATCGGCCGTCGCGCCCGCCCTGCACCGTGCGACCCGCCGGTAGTCTGTGGGCATACGCCCCGGCCGCCTCTCAGCAGCGCTCATCTCAGCACCAAGGGATCTCATGACCGACGCCCCCGTCCGCCAGCCCGATCACGCCCTCGACACCGTCGACGCCGCCGCCGCCGCTCCTGACCAGGAGATGCCGTACGCGGCGCTGGGCCTCAAGCCCGACGAGTACGCGGACATCGTCTCTCTGCTGGGCCGCCGCCCCACCGCCGCCGAGCTCGCGATGTACTCCGTGATGTGGTCGGAGCACTGCAGCTACAAGTCCTCGAAGATCCACCTCAAGCAGTTCGGCGAGAAGACCACCGAGGCGATGAAGGAACGCCTGATGGTCGGCATGGGCGAGAACGCCGGCGTGGTGGACATCGGCGATGGCTGGGCCGTGACGTTCAAGGTCGAGTCGCACAATCACCCCTCGTACGTCGAGCCCCACCAGGGCGCCGCGACCGGCGTGGGCGGCATCGTGCGCGACATCCTCGCGATGGGCGCGCGCCCCGTGGCCGCGATGGACGAGCTGCGGTTCGGCGCCATCGACCACCCCGACACCGCCCGCGTGCTGCACGGCGTCGTGAGCGGCGTGGGCTCCTATGGCAACTCCCTGGGCCTGCCCAACATCGGCGGCGGCTCGCTGTTCGATTCCGGCTTCCAGGGCAACCCGTTGGTCAACGCGTTGTGCGTGGGCGTCATGAAGCACGAGGACATCCACTTGGCCTCCGCCGAGGGCGTGGGCAACAAGGTGGTGCTGTTCGGCGCTCGCACGGGCGGCGACGGCATCGGCGGCGCCAGCATCTTGGCGTCCGAGACCTTCGAGGATGGCGTGCCCGCCAAGCGGCCCAGCGTCCAGGTGGGCGACCCGTTCATGGAGAAGGTGCTGATCGAGTGCTGCCTCGAGCTGTTCCGTGCGGACGTAGTCCAGGGCATCCAGGACCTGGGCGCCGCGGGCATCTCGTGCGCCACGTCCGAGCTCGCCTCCAACGGCTCGGGCGGCATGCACGTGTGGCTCGACGACGTGCTGCTGCGCGACCCGTCGCTGAACGCGGGCGAGATCCTCATGTCCGAGTCGCAGGAACGCATGATGGCGGTCGTCACACCGGACAAGCTCGAACAGTTCATGGAGATCGCCGCCAAGTGGGACATCGAGTCCTCCGTGGTGGGCGAGGTCAATGACTCGGGCCGCCTCACCATCGACCACCACGGTCAGCGGATCGTCGACGTCGATCCGCGCACCGTCGCCCACGAGGGGCCTACCTATGACCGGCCCTACGCGCGGCCGGCCTGGATGGACGCCCTGCAGGCGGACCACGCGGCCGATGCGCTCGCCCTGCCTTCGTCTGGGGACGACTTGCGGGCCGCCGTGCTCGCGCTGATGAGCTCGCCCAACCTCGCGGACCGCAGCTGGATCACCGACCAGTACGACCGCTACGTCCAGGGCAACACCGCGCTCGCTCGCCCCGACACCGTGGGCGTGGTGCGCGTGGACGAGGAGACGGGACGCGGCGTCGCGATCGCGACCCGGTCGAACGACCGCTTCACCAAGCTCGACCCGTACGAGGGTGCCCGCCAGTCCGTCGTCGCCGCGTACCGCGCGGTCGCGATCGCCGGGGCGACGCCCACGGCCATCACCGACGGTCTCAACTTCGGCTCGCCGGAAGACCCGGACGCCATGTGGCAGTTCGTCGAGGCCATTCGCGGGCTGGCCGATGTGTGCGCCGAGCTGGGCGTGCCCGTGACCGGCGGCAACGTGAGCCTCTACAACGGCACCGGAGAGCCCGGGCGCATCGACAGCTCGATCAACCCCACCGCAATCGTGGGGATGCTCGGCATCTTCGACACCGTGGATCGGGCGACGCCCAGCGGCTGGCGCAAGGGAGGCCAGCTGCTCTACCTGCTGGGCACCACGGCGGCCGAACTCGACGGTTCGCGCTTCGCGGAGGCGCACGGCCACCTGGGCGGGCTGCCGCCCGCCATCGACATCGAGGCCGAGAAGGTGCTGGCCGAGGTGATGGTGTCCGCATCCCGCGACGGGCTCATCGACGCCGCTCGCGAGGTGGGGGACGGCGGCCTCGCCGCGGCCGTCGCTCAGGGCGCGCTGCGCTACGACGTGGGCGCGCGCATCGTTCTGGACGAGATCGTCGAGCGCGACGGCGTCACGCCCGCCGAGGCACTGTTCTCCGAGAGCCAGGGCCGCGTGCTCGTGGCGCTGCCGCGCGAGGAGGAGGCGCGGCTGGTGGCCATGCTCGAGGCTCGCGGCGTGCCCGCGATCCGACTCGGCGTGACCGACGACGGCGCCGACGCCTCGCTGGACGTGCAGGACCAATTCTCGCTGCCGCTCGCGGAGCTGCGCCGCGTGTGGGAGGCGCCCCTGCGCGCGCGCTTCGCGTGAACGATGTCGGCTCTGCCACCGGCCCGTTGACGCGAGCGCGCACCCGGCGCTAGCGTCTCGCCAGCGCAGCGGCACCATGGCCGATGCGCGGGGCGGGGGACCATGCGATCGCGAGCGGTCGTCGTATTCGCGCTGACACTCGTGCTGACCGGGTGTGCGGCGTCCGGTGCCGACGTTCCTCCGCCTGCCGTCGCGAGCGCGGAGCCCAGCCCCGCTTCCGGTGCCCGGACCACGGGCGCAGACGCCCCGGCGGACGAGTGGAGGGACTCCGACGGCGATGGTCTCCCGGACGTCAAAGAGGCCGAGGTGGGCACCGACCCCCAGAGCGCCGACACGGATGGGGACGGTCTCGACGACCTCTTCGAGCTCATCCAGAGCCTCACCGACCCGCTGCTTCCCGCCACCTACGACGGGGTCCCCGACACGGAGGTCGATCTCGACTCGGACGGCCTCGCCCTGATGGAGGAGCTGACGCTCGGGACGGACCCGCTCACCGGGGATACCGATGGTGACGGGATCGACGATGGCGAGGAGGTGGCCGCGGGCACCGACCCGCTGGACGTCGATTCGCCCGGGCCGCTCATGATCGACGGCGCGGTGGTCGTGCACGACGGGGCCGACGCCGAGGTGACCGTCCTGGCCGATGGCTCGGATGAGGTGCTCGAGGGGCTGAACGTCTTCCTCTCAGACGACGGTCGCTGGGCGGAGACCCCCGCGCGACTCGGTCCCGTCGTCACCGCCATGGGGGCGACGGAGAGCGTCACGCTCAGGCTCCGCTATCCAGAATCGGTGGCAGGTGGCCTCGCCGCGGACGGACTCGTCCTCGCCGTCGAAGACTCCATGTCAGGCGCCCTCGACTTCCTCATGCTCGAGCATGACGCTGGGGCAGGGGTGTTCGAAGTCGAGCACAGGCTCGATCCGGAGACGGCGACGGACCTCGTCCTGCTCGACCTGGAGGAGTACCGAGCGCTGTTCGAGTAGTCGCGCCGCGCATCGGCCGTCCTCTTGCGCGGCAGTCGTGCGAACCTAGAGTCATGGCTACTCCCAAGACCCCCCGTCGACGGATCGACCCGGACGAGGGCCGCGCGGCCCTCCACATGTGGAGTTCGGGCCAGCGTGAGGCGGAGCTGCATCCCGGCGGCCTGGCGCTCGCTCAGGACGCGACGTCCGGCATCGAACGTGCGACCCTCGCGACGGCCGTGAGGTTCACGCTCGAGGAGCTCGCCTCTCGCGCCCCCGGTCAGGCCCTCGAGGTGCGCGTGCCCCCCTTCGGTGCGACGCAGTGCATCGAGGGGCCGGCCCACCGGCGCGGCACCCCGCCGGCCGTGGTGGAGGTGAGCCCGGACGTGTGGCTCGGCCTCGTCACCGGTCGCGTCTCATGGGCCGATGCGGTCGCGGCCGGCGAGGTCGACGCGTCAGGGGAGCGCTCGGACCTGTCCGCGCATCTCCCCATCGATGTGCTCTGAGGCCGTATCGAAACGATGAGGAATGTCACGATTCGGTGACCTTCTGCGATGCGCTTGCCGGGAGCGACATCCCTGCATAGTGTGAGACCGCAAGCGCTTACGTCGATGTTCGCGCATCACGCGAACACGATTCAGCGGTTGGCTTCGGCGGGCCTTTCCAGGGCTGTGGCGGAGCTGTACTCAACGAGGAGGAGTGTTGCGCATGAGAAGAAGGATCATCGGACCGATCGCGGCCATCGCGGCCGCCGGTCTTGTGCTGGCGGGCTGTTCGTCCGACGGCGATGACGAGCCCAGTACCGACGGCACCGCCACGGGCGGCACCGACACCGGCGGCGAGGTCGTCGCCGGCTGCGAGGACTACGCGGACTACGGCACCCACGAGGGCGCGGAGGTCGAGCTCTACGGCACCATCTCCGGCGTCGAGGCGGAGCAGCTGCAGGAGTCGATCGTCCCGTTCCAGGACTGCACCGGCATGACCGTGACCTACAACGGTTCTGACGAGTTCGAGACCGAGATCAACATTCGCGTCGAGGGCGGCAACGCTCCCGACCTGGCGATCGTCCCCCAGCCCGGACTGCTGCAGCGCGTGGTGGGCACCGGCGCTGTCGTCGCGGCTCCCGAGGCCGTCGTCGCGAATGTCGATGAGTTCTGGTCCGAGGACTGGAAGAACTACGGCACCGTCGGCACCACGTTCTACGCGGCGCCCATGATGGCGTCCGTCAAGGGCTGGGTCTGGTACTCGCCCACGGAGTTCGCGGAGGCCGGCTACGAGGTCCCCACGACGTGGGATGAGCTCATGACCCTGACCGAGACCATGGCTGCTGACGGTGGAGAAGACGACACCTACAAGCCCTGGTGCATCGGCTTCGAGTCCGGCACCGCGACCGGCTGGCCGGGCACGGACTGGATCGAGGACCTCGTCCTGCGTCAGCACGGACCCGAGGCCTACGACCAGTGGGTCGCAGGCGACCTGGACTTCACGTCGCCTGAGATCACCGAGTCGTTCGAGGCCTTCGGCGACATCGCGCTCAACCCGGACTACGTGAACGGTGGACTCGGAGACCCGGGCTCGATCGTCGACACCGCGTTCCAGGAGGCGGGTCTCGAGATCCTCAACGGCACCTGCTCGCTGCACCACCAGGCCTCGTTCTACGAGGCTCAGTGGCCCGAGGGCACCACGGTGGCCGAGGACGGCGACATCTGGGCATTCCTGACGCCGAACATCAACGCGGATGACCCCGCTGCGGTGACCGGCGGTGGCGAGTTCGTCGCCGCGTTCAACGAGGAGGAGCCCACTCAGGCACTTCAGGCGTTCCTTTCGTCTGACACCTGGGCGAACGAGCGCGTCTCCATCGGTGGCGTGATCTCGGCCAACACGGGTCTGGACCCCGCCAATGCATCGAGCCCGATCGGACAGGCGTCGATCGAGATCCTCCAGGGTGAGGACACGATCTTCCGCTTCGACGCATCGGACCTGATGCCCGCAGAGGTCGGATCCTCGGCCTTCTGGACGAGCATCAACGACTTCGTCTCGGGCACGCCGCTCGACACGGTTCTGTCGGACATCGAGAACGCCTGGCCGTGATTCGGCATAGGTGAGCAGGACGGCTGGGCCCCGCGCACTGCGCGGGGCCCAGCCGACCCCCGCCCCACGACTTGAAAGGAGTCGACGATGACGTCGACTGAGGTGCTCCTGTCCGGGCCACGCGTTCTCCCCACGGCCGGGCTGGATGGGGATTTCTGGGCGACACAAGGCTCCAACGTCCTGTTCGGCGCGGTGGCGATCGTGGTCTTCCTGATCATCGTCGTTCTCGTCATGTACGGCGCAGACCTCATCAAGGGCAGGTTCCGCGAGAAGATCACGCTCATCGTCTTGATCTCTCCGGTGCTGCTCCTGCTGGGCATCGGACTGATCTGGCCCGCCATCGACACCACGTGGCTGTCCTTCAACACGGTGACGGATGCGCCGGATCCCGACACCGGGATCTACACCACGACGATGCAGTTCGTCGGGCTCGACAACTACCGCTTCGCCTTCTCGGACCCGGGCACGCTGCGCACGATCCTCAACACCTTCGTGTGGATGATCCTGGTGCCGCTGCTGTCCACCGGCTTCGGTCTCGCCTACGCGGTCTTCATCGACAAGGCCAAGGGCGAGAAGGTCCTGAAGTCGCTGGTGTTCATGCCGATGGCCATCTCGCTGGTGGGCGCCTCGGTCATCTGGGGCAACATCATGTACGACTACCAGCAGGTCGGAGAGCAGACAGGACTCCTCAACGCCCTCCGGGCGCTCGTGGGGCTCGACCCGTACAACTTCCTGGCCGACAACCCGCTGAACACCTTCTGGCTCATCATCATTCTGGTGTGGATCCAGACCGGTTTCGCCATGGTGATCCTCTCGGCCGCGATCAAGGGCGTTCCTGCCGAGATCAACGAGGCGGCGTCGCTCGACGGCGCCAATGCCTGGCAGCGGTTCCTCTCCATCACCATTCCGTCGATCCGCAGCACCCTCGTGGTGGTGCTCACGACCATCACGATCATGGCGCTCAAGGTCTACGACATCGTTCGGACGGTGACGCAGGGGCGCAACTCCACCGACATCGTCGCCAACCGCATGTACGTGCTGAGCTTCGTCGAGGGACGTGAGTCTCTCGGTGCGGCGCTCGCGGTGATCCTGTTCGTGTTCGTGGTGCCGATCGTGATCTACAACGTCCGCTCCCTCAACAAGGTGAAGGAGACCCGCTGATGAGCACCTCCATGCAGCCTCCCGTGCAGCAACCGCTGAAGGAGGACAAGGACCGGGCGGGCAAGGCGACGTCTCGGTCGAAGAAGGCCAAGGAGAATCTGACCTCTCCGTGGGCCACTGCCGCGGCGATCATCATCGCCATGGTGTGGACCATCCCCACCATCGCGCTGTTCATGAATGCGCTGGTGCCGGGCGATCGCTACCGCACCGATGCGTGGTGGACCGTGATGGCCGACGGCGCGCTCACGTTCGAGAACTTCGGCTACGTGCTGTTCGACTCGTTCGGCGACAACTCGACCGCACCGCCACTGCTGGCGAACGTCATGAACTCGATCGTGGTCACGGTCCCGTCGGTGGTGTTCCCGGTCGTCCTGGCATTGATGGCGGCGTACGCGTTCGCGTGGATCCCATTCCGTGGGTCGAACTTCCTGTTCGTGCTCATCTTCGCGCTCCAGGTGGTGCCGCTGCAGCTCGCGCTCATCCCGCTGCTGCGCATCCTCGGACCGGAGAACCTGGGTCTGGCGGGAGAGTTCGGGGGCGTGTGGATCGCGCACACGATCTTCGCGCTGCCGCTGTGCGTGTTCCTCCTGCATAACTTCGTGGCCCATATCCCACGCGAGGTCCTCGAGGCCGCGCGTGTCGATGGCGCGAGTCACACGCAGGTGTTCTTCCGCATCATCATCCCGCTGTCACTGCCGGCGATCGCCTCCATCGCGATCTTCCAGTTCCTGTGGGTGTGGAACGACCTGCTCGTCTCCGCGGTGTTCGGAAGCAACAGGACGTACCCGCTGACCTACCCGATCTCGAACCTCGCGGGCGACTACGGCCAGTACGCGTACCTCGTGCCGCCGGCGGCGTTCATCTCGATGATCATCCCGCTCATCGTGTTCTTCTCGCTGCAGCGCTACTTCGTGCGTGGCCTGCTGGCGGGGTCCACGAAGGGCTGATCGCCCACGGGCGCGACGAGGGGGCCGATGCGCGCATCGGCCCCCTTCTCGCGCCGTGACCCGTCCGTGGCGGCCACGGCCTACACTTGGGGCGTGAGCGACGCCCCCCGCCCCCCGGAGCCCGAGGACACGCCCTCGGAGGACGAGCTGAGGCGAATCTCGATGCCCGCTCGCCTGCGCCGCGCACCTCGGTTCGGCCGCGTGGTCGGCACGGGTGTGACCGCAGGCTTCGTCGCCGGTGCGCTGTGCGGTCTGCTCCTTCCCAACTCCACCGGCGTGGGCCGCGGCATGGTCGCGATCCTGGTGGGCCTCGGCTTCGCGCTCATCGGGGGCATGGTGACGGGTCTGATCGCGATCGGCCTCGACCGTGGCACCCCCCGGTACCTCAAGACGGCGCCGGCATCGGCCTGGCCGCCGCCCGCCCCAGGCGACGCAGCTGCGGACTCCGCCCCCGCATCGGCCGCCGGAGAGCCCGCCACCCCCTCGACCCCGGATGAGGAGCGCCGCTGATGCCCCGTGGAGACGGACGGCTGAACCACGACCTGCTCCCCGGCGAGAAGGGCCCGCAGGATGCATGCGGTGTGTTCGGGATCTACGCGCCCGAGGAGGAAGTGGCGAAGCTCACGTACTTCGGCCTCTACGCGCTGCAGCACCGCGGTCAGGAGTCTGCGGGGATCGCGACGTCCATGGGCGACAAGATCCTGGTCTACAAGGACATGGGGCTGGTGTCGCAGGTGTTCGACGAGCGTGCGCTCGAGGCACTCCAGGGGCACCTCGCCATCGGCCACGCGCGCTACTCGACGACCGGCGCCTCGGTATGGGCGAACGCCCAGCCCACTCTCGGGCCCACGCGCGCCGGCACCGTCGCGCTGGGGCACAACGGCAACCTGACGAACACGCCCCAGCTGCTCGAGCTGGTCGAGGAGCGGCTCGGCAGCGACCGCCACGACGCGATCCGCGCGGAGGGGTTCACCGACACCTCGATCGTCACGGCGCTGCTCGGCTGGGACCGCTATGACACGCTCGCGGAGGCCGCGCTCGAGCTGATGCCGCACCTCGCCGGCGCGTTCTCGCTCGTGTTCATGGACGAGACCACGCTCTACGCCGCGCGCGACCCTCAGGGCGTCCGCCCGCTCGTGCTGGGAAAGCTCCCCTCGGGCGGCTACGTCGTGGCCTCCGAGACGGCGGCCCTCGACATCGTGGGCGCGACCTGGGAGCGCGAGGTCGAGCCAGGAGAGTTCCTGACGATCGACGGCGACGGCGTGCACTCGCAGCGCTTCGCCGAGGCGCGACCCAAGGGCTGCGTCTTCGAGTACGTGTACCTGGCGCGCCCCGACACATCGATCGCCGGGCGGTCGGTGCATGCCGCTCGGGTCGAGATGGGCCGCCGCCTCGCCCGCGAGCACCCCGTCGAGGCGGACATGGTGATGCCGACGCCCGAGTCGGGCACCCCCGCCGCCGTGGGCTACGCGCAGGAGTCCGGCATCCCGTTCGGGCAGGGCCTCACCAAGAACGCCTACGTGGGCCGCACCTTCATCCAGCCGTCGCAGACGCTGCGGAAGCTGGGGATCCGTCTTAAGCTCAACCCGCTGCGCGAGCAGATCGCGGGCAAACGTCTCGTGGTGGTCGATGACTCGATCGTGCGCGGCAACACTCAGAGCGCCATCGTGCAGATGCTGCGTGAGGCCGGCGCCGCCGAGGTGCACGTGCGGATCTCCTCGCCGCCGGTGACCTGGCCGTGCTTCTACGGCATCGACTTCGCCACGCGGGAGGAGCTCGCCGCGGTGGGCCGCAGCGTCGAGGAGATCCGTGACCAGCTCGGTGCGGACTCCCTGGGCTACATCTCCACCGAGTCGATGATCGAGGCCACCGAGCAGCCCCGCGACCGGCTGTGCACCGCCTGCTTCACGGGCGAATACCCCATCGAGCCACCCGTCGACGCCCGCCACCTGCTCGCCACCCAGCCCGTGGAGGTTGCTCCGTGACCCACTTAGCGCCCGCATCGGCCCCTCTCACGTACGCGGAGTCCGGCGTCGACACCGAGGCCGGCGACAAGGCCGTCGAGCTCATGAAGGAGGCGGTGGCCCGCACCCACGGACCCGAGGTGCTGGGCGGCGTGGGCGGCTTCGCCGGCCTGTTCGACGCCTCGGCGCTCAAGGACTACCGCCGGCCGCTGCTCGCGTCGTCGACCGACGGGGTGGGCACCAAGATCGTCATCGCGCGCCAGATGGACGTGCACGACACCATTGGCCAGGACCTCGTCGCCATGGTCGTCGACGACATCGTGGTGTGCGGCGCGAAGCCGCTCGTCATGACCGACTACATCGCGTGCGGCAAGGTCGTGCCCGAGCGCATCGCGGACATCGTGCGCGGCATCGCGCTCGGCTGCGAGATGGCCGGCACGGCGCTGGTGGGCGGCGAGACCGCCGAGCACCCCGGCGTCATGGACCCCGAGGACTATGACGTGGCGGGAGCGGCCATCGGCGTCGTCGAGGCCGATGCGCTGCTGGGCGCCGAGCGCGTGCGCGAGGGCGACGCGGTGGTCGCGATGGCATCCTCCGGGCTGCACTCGAACGGCTATTCCCTGGTGCGGCGCGTCGCGTCGCACGCGGGTTGGTCGCTCGACGACCACATGGCGGACCTGGGCCGCACGGTGGGCGAGGAGCTCCTCGAGCCGACCCGCATCTACGCGCAGCTGTGCGTGGATCTTGCGGCTTCCACCCCGGGGCTGCGCGCCTTCTCGCACGTGACCGGCGGCGGCCTCGCTGCCAACGTCGCGCGCGTGATCCCGCGGGGCATGGCCGCGACGGTCGCCCGCGACGCCTGGGATCTGCCCGCGGTGTTCTCTCTGGTGCAGTCCGCCGGGGCGGTGCCGTGGAACGATCTCGAGTCCACGCTCAACATGGGCGTCGGCATGGTGGCGATCGTCGCCCCTGACGAGGCAGACGCCCTGCTCGCCGCATCGGCCGCCGCGGGCGTGCCCGCGTGGACCCTGGGCGAGATCGTCGCTGACGACGGCCGTGTGACGGGCCCCGACACCGTGCGCGGCGCCAAGGGCGTCGACGGTGGTGCGGTGCTCCTCAGCGGCGCCTACCGCGCCTGACCCCCTCTGCACGATTGACGCGCACCCGTCGCCCAGGTGCGTGCACGAGACGCGGATGAACTGAGCCCGCGCATCGGCCGCATGGCGCGGCGTTCCGCGCACCACCCGGTTGGTCCGAGTCGCTTGTACGGCGTTACTGGAGCCTCCCGCGGCGATCCCGCACCCATGGGGTCCACTGCGGACCCTCCCGCGTCGCCAGCGGTGCCAGTCCGCGCCGCCTCCGCGCCATGGTGACGGCCCGCGTGACCAGTGCGATCACGCCGCCGAGGTCGCGTTCGACGTCCTCACGGGTGAACCTCAGCACCATCAGCCCCCCGACCTGCGCCACGCGGTCGCGCCGTCGGTCCTCCCAGAACGCGCGCTCGTTCATGTGGTAGGTCTTGCCATCGACCTCGATGATCACCGCATCGTCCACCAGGAAGTCCACGCGACCGACGCCGGACACCTGGACCTGGGTGCGGACCGGCAGTCCGACTTCTCGCATGGCCACGCGCACGAACGTCTCGGGCGGCGACTGGCACTCGTCGTCGCAGTGGCATCGGAGCCAGGCGGCACGGGACGACGGTGTCACCGTGAGGTGGTCGAGGTCGCGCGGGGCGATGAGCCCGCGGTTGAGTGCGGCGTCGATGGCGGCGAGCTGGTCGACGTCCGCAAGGCACAGGGACGCCACATCGATGGCGCCAAGGATGGTGCCTGCGTCCGCGATCGGGCCCGCGTACCAGTGCAGTCGCAGATCACGCGACGATCGACCATGGTTGCTCGACGCGGGTATCGCCAGGTGGAGCCGCGAGTCGACGGTGCGATGAGGCAGGCCGTGCGCGGCGAGCGCGGTGATGCAGGTGCGGGTGCCACGATGGACGGCCTCCGCGCGTGCGAGCCGCGATGCGGTGGGGAGTGCGTAGACCCCCGTCGCGATACGGAAGACGTCGCCGCTCGCGACGGCGGCCGCAAGCGCGCGGCGGGCCACCCCTGACGAGCTGAGTTCCGCGTACGTGGCAACGCCTCCCCGTTGCGCGCATGCCGCGACCGGATCCATGGTCGCTACTGTGGCGCAGGCGGAACGCGGGTGAGCGTTGTCCACAGCCTGGGTTTTCGGCTGCCGTGAGCATCAGACTCGGATCATCCGAGCAGGCGCCGCGCGAGCTGTGCTCAACTGCCGCCTGCGGGCTCGGATGGTCCGAGCGTCATGGACGGCGGCGGGACACAGAGCCGAGACGACGGCTGCGCGCGGACAATGCGAGGAGGGCACGAGGCGCAGAGCGGTCAGCGGGTGCGTCCGGCGGGGCGCGCGGACAGAGCGCGATGCTCAGGCCCGGACGGCGGCCGATGCGGACGCGCGGCGCCTACGAGCGCGACGCTACGGACGTTCCAGGGCGCGGTTCAGCGCTCGTCGTCGTCCGCCCATTGGTCGTAGGGGTCCTCGGCCTCGTCGGGCTCCGGCGCCGTCGGCGGTGCGGGCTCAGGCGATCCGGAGATCAGCTCGCGTTCGAGGTCGCGCAGGTCCAGACCGTGGTTCGAGTACTTGAGTTGACGCGCGATCTTCGCGTCCTTAGCCTTCTGACGGCCGCGCCCCATGTCGCCGTCCCTTCTGCGAGTCTTCGCGGGCGCACGTGAATCGCGGGCCCTGCCGCTTGAGTTCTGACACGTACTTTACAACGCTCACGCACATGGGTGCGAGTCTCCCCAGACTGGAGCGAACAGGAAAAGTCGCGCAAACGTCGTCATAATTGGGAGTGACGCATGTCTCATGGGTCACGTAGGACCCGTGATGGTCCAATTTCCGAACTGAGGGAAGATAGTGATGATGGCTGACACTGTCCAGGAGCCGGAGAAGTTGCTCACACCGAGCGAAGTCGCCGCGATCTTTCGGGTGGACCCGAAGACCGTGACGCGATGGGCGAAGGTCGGCAAGCTCTCCTCCATTCGCACTTTGGGCGGGCACCGCCGCTTCCGCGAGGCGGAGGTTCACGCCCTCCTCGCAGACGCACAGGAGCAGCGCCGCCCGTAGCGATCGAGATCGACACGGCCCTCGCCCTTCGGGGCGGGGGCCGTTTATCGTCTCCGGGCGTGGGCGGTGCCACTCGCGCTGGCACTGGCCCACGCGTCCGGGCGTAGCCTGTCGCCATGACCGTCCACCCCCTCGTCACCGCTGGCTTCGACACGCCCTTCGGCGATCTCCATGTCCTGGTGAGCCCGGAGGACTCGGTGGTGCGCGCGGCGGGTTTCCGGCCGCTGCGCGACGTCGCGGCGGGGCTGCCCAGCGTGCTCGCCGCCCGCGGGTGGGAAGCGGGGGAGATGCCTCACGTCGAGCACGCGGTGGACGCGTGGCTGGACGGGGACGCGGACGCCGTCACCACCGTCGCCGTCGACCAACCGGGTGGCCCCTTCTTCCAGGAGGTGTGGGCGGCGCTGCGCTCGGTCCCTGGGGGCGAGGTCGTCTCCTACCAGGAGCTGGCGCAGATGGCGGGGCGGCCGCGCGCGATGCGTGCGGTGGGCACGGCCTGTGCGCGCAACGGCATCGCGCCGTTCGTGCCATGCCACCGGGTGATCCAGTCCGGCGGGCGCCTGGGCAGCTACGGTTTCGGCGGCACGTCGGTCAAGGCGGCCATGCTCGAGCACGAGGGCTTCCGGGTCGCGTCGCACTCGCCCGATGCCTCGGTGACGGTGGCCCGGTGAGCCACGCCTCTGACGTTCCTCTGAAGGCCTGGCTGCCGTACTTCCTCGGCGTCTCTGCCGCCTGGGGATCGAGCTTCCTGTTCATCGAGGTGGCGCTCGACGAGTTCACTCCGATTCAGGTGGCGCTGGGCCGGCTCGTCTGCGGCGCGGCAGTCCTGATCGTGCTCGCAGTGTCGATGCGCGCGGTGCCCAGGCTCACCTGGCGCATGACGGGCGCGCTGCTGGCCGTCGGCGTCTTCATGTCCGGGCTGCCGTTCATCCTGATCCCGCTGGCCCAGCAGCACGTCACGTCCATCCTCGCGAGCCTGCTCAACGCCACCACGCCGCTGTGGACCGCGCTCTTCGTCGCGTTGCTGATCCCGACCGAGCGCGTGAATCGTGCGCAGCTGGTGGGTCTCGTCATCGGCGCGCTCGGCATCGCTGTGCTGCTGGGCGCATGGCGCGTGGAGGACTTCCCGGCACTGGGCGCGGCCTTCATGCTGGGCGCCACGGCCTGCTACGGCATCGGATCCACGCTGTCGCGCGTGCTCCTGAACCGCATCCAGGCCTCGCCGGTGGGTCTGTCGGCCGTGCAGATCACGCTCTCGATGCTGATCATCGCCCCGGTGGCGCTCGCCACTCCGGCGCCGGGCCCGGCCGCGTTCGAGCTCAGCTCCGCGGCCATGTGGTCGCTCATCGCGCTGGGCGTCACGGGAACGTCGTTCGCCTACGTGTGGTTCTGGAAGATCGTCAAGGCCGCGGGAGCCACCACCGCAGCGTCGGTCACCTACGCGGTGCCGGTCATCGCGACAGCGCTGGGCATCCTCGTGCTCGGTGAGCAGCTGCACTGGTACGAGCCTGTGGGCGCCGCCGTGGTGATGGCGGGCGTGTGGCTCGCTCAGCGCAGGCCGCGCCCGCGTCCCGAGGTCGTCCAGGAACTCACGGGCTCCGCAGTCTGACGCGAGACGGCGGGGTCCGGAGCGGAGGAGTGCCTACAGCTGCTTCTTGATCCGCTCGATCGAGGCGGTGGGCATGAGGTCCTTGTTCTTCTTGATCTTGCTCGCACCCGCCGCTCCGAAGATCACGATGATCACGAGCAGGATGCCGGCGACCACGAGCGCTGCGGCCCAGGGCTCGAGGATGAGCGCGAACGCGAGGACGGCCGCCGCGATGAGGACCAGCAGCATGAAGAAGCCGAGGGCGCCGGCGATCGCGAGGAATGCCGCACCGATGCCGAGCTGGCGGCTCTTGTACTTGATCTCGACCTTGGTGACCTCAACCTCGGTCTTGATGGTCGCGATCCACTTGCCGGCGACAGCGCCGAGGATCGCGTTGATGACCATTTTCCCGAGCTTCGAGTCAGCCATGAGTGCTCCTTTGATTGCTTGACACCTAGTACACCGCCTATCGGCACACCAGCGCAAACGCACGAGCAGCCCCAGACCTTCCGCCGCAGAGGCCCAGGCATGCAGAAAGCCCCCGCCGCGAGGCGAGGGCTTTCGGGAAGTGGCTCCGACCGGCGTCGATCCGGTGACCTTTCGATTTTCAGTCGAACGCTCTACCAACTGAGCTACAGAGCCTTGGGGTGTCACCCCAACCTAAGCACAATGCCCCTTGCGAACAAGGGGCATTGCCGCTCGCGACCCTGACGGGACTTGAACCCGCGACCTCCGCCGTGACAGGGCGGCGCGCTAACCAACTGCGCTACAGGGCCTCGTGACCCTCATGCGAGCATGAGGACCGTATGAAGTGTAGACCATCCTTACGGGAGAGTCGTACCCCCAACGGGATTCGAACCCGTGCTACCGCCGTGAAAGGGCGGCGTCCTAGGCCGCTAGACGATGAGGGCGCCGTCTGACGCGCGATACTGCCGTGCGTCAAGGACGGTGCCCATGCTACGGCCGGCGGGCGTGAATCGCCAAGTCGCCCCCCGCCGAGCGGTCGAGGGGGCCGATGCGCGGGCGGGCGTGGGCGAGAATGGTCGGCATGGTCGAGATGTCGCGCGAGGAGTTCGAGTCCGCGGTCGACGACGCCCTCGACATGATCCCCGAGCGGCTGCTCGACATGGTCGACAACGTGGTGATCCTGGTCGAGGACGAGCCAGAGGGCGACGACCCCGACCTGCTGGGCCTGTACGACGGGGTCGCGCTCACCGATCGCGGTTCCGAATGGGGCCTCGGCGAGCTCCCCGACCGGATCTTCATCTTCCGCAACCCGACGCTGCGCGTGTGCGAGGACGCCGATCACGTCCGCGAGGAGGTCGCGGTGACCGTCGTGCACGAGATCGCCCACCACTTCGGCATCGACGACGACCGCCTGCACGAGCTCGGCTGGAGCTGAACGTTACTCGGCGTCCTGCTCGACGTCGACGAGGGTCCATCCCTGGCGCTGCAGGTCGAAGACGAACTTCTGGACCACCGCCTGCGACTCCTCCTCGTTCTCGCACTGTTCGTACGCGACGTGAGGGGGGCGCTCCGGAGCGGCCGTGTCGGTGGTGGTGACCACCACGGTGGCGTCGTTGTCCTCGAGGTGGAAGACCTTCACCTCGGTGCCCTTGGTCATGCTGAACGGTTCCATGCGGCCAGCGTACGGGCCACGCGGCTCGCGGCGGCGCCCACCTCTAGGGTGTGCGCATGAGGATCAACCACGGCTCGGACGGGCCTTTCGAAGAGATCTACGGCTACTCCCGTGCGGTGCGGGTGGGCCAGCACGTCGCCGTGGCCGGCACCTGCGCCCGTGACGACGCCCTCGTGGGCGACGCGTACGCCCAGGCGGCCGATGCGCTCGGCATCATCGAGCGCGCGCTCGCCGAGGTGGGGGCGGAGCTGGCAGACGTGGTGCGGACCGTCGCCTATGTGACCGACATCCGCGACATGGAGAAGGTGGCAGCGGCGCATCGGGCCGTCTTCGCGGACGTCCGGCCTGCGGCGACCCTGGTCGAGGTGAGCCGACTGGCCGACCCGCGCTACCTGGTGGAGATCCAGGCCGATGCGATCGTCACCGACGCGGCGGACTCGGCCTGACGGACGGGATCGCCCTCACGCTGTCGCCTTGAGTGCGGTGGCGAGAGCCATGACTCCACGCTCGACCTCGGCGAACGAGGTGCTGAGCGGCGACAGGCCGATGCGGACGCCGCTCGGGTGCCGGAAGTCGGGGATCACGCCCTCGCCCCAGAGCTGCGCGACGGCCCGGCGCGCATTCGGGTGGTCGATCGTGAGGTGACCGCCGCGGCGTGCGGAGTCACGAGGAGACGCGAGCAGCGCGTCAGGGATCAGCTCGTCGACGAGGGCGATCGCGTAGGACGTGAGCGCCACCGACTTGGCCCTGATCGCGGTGATTCCTGCGCGCTCGATGAGCGACAGCATGTCGGCGAGCGGCAGCATGCCGAGGATGGGAGGGGTTCCGCTCACGAGTCGCCGGATGCCGGGAGCCGGCGAGAATCCGGTGGTCATCGCGAACGGCTCGCGGGCGCCCAGCCAGCCGGGGATGGGGTTGCGCAGCTCGGGCTGGTGACGTGCGGCGACGTAGGCCCACGCCGGCGCCCCTGGGCCACCGTTCAGGTACTTGTACGAGCATCCGACCGCCATGTCGACGCCCCAGGCGTCGAGCTCGAGAGGAACCGAGCCGACCGCGTGCGAGCAGTCCCAGATCATGAGGGCTCCGTGCGACTGCACCGCCTCGGTCACGGCGGGCATGTCCGCCCACCAGCCGCTGCGGTACGAGACCCCGCTGATGAGGGCCCCGATGGTCCGCTCGCTCAGGCGCTCCGCGACGAGCGCGGGCGTCACCCCCGCATCGGCCGGTGCGTCGATCCACCGGATCGTGAGCCCGTGGTCCTCGGCGAGCCGCTCGACGATGAACCGGTCGGTGGGGAACTCGTCCCGCATGATGAGGATCTCGTCGCGGCCGGGCCGAGCGTCGATGGACGCCCGCAGCAGCTTGAAGATGAGCACTGTCGTCGAGTCCGCGATGATCGTCTGACCCGGCGCGGCTCCCAGGCAGGCGGCGCCGATGCGGTCGCCGAGCTCCTCGGCCCGGGTCAGCCACGCCTCGTCCCAGCCCCGGATGAGCCTGCCGCCCCAGCTCTCGCGCACGAACCGCGGCATCGACTCGACCGTGGAGCGCAGGGGGCGCCCCAGCGAGTTGCCATCGAGGTAGGCGACGAGGTCATCGCCCGGCACGAACTCATCGAGGTGGTGCTCGAGCGGGTCGGCAGGTGCGGGATGCGCGGTCACGCCGTCAGCCTCTTGCGGGGCCACCGGCAGCGGGGTGCGCCGCCCAAGCGGAGTCCACCATGTCGCGGACGGTGTGCCGCATCCTCCAGTCGAGATCGTGCGAGGCGCGCCTGCCGGAGGCGACGATGCGCGCCGGATCGCCAGGCCGCCGTCCCGTGAGCACGGGTGCGACGTCCACCCCGGCGGCCTCGATGCACGCGTCCACGATCTCGCGCACCGACGTGCCCGTGCCGGAGCCGAGGTTGTACGTGGTGCGCAGGTCCTCGCCGCTGTCGAGAGCCTGGGCGGCGACCACATGGGCCGCGGCGACGTCCGCCACGTGCACGTAGTCACGCACGCACGTGCCGTCGGGGGTGTCGTAGTCCGTGCCGAAGATGCGCGGAGCGTCGCCGCGAGACAGCGCGTCCATGACGAGCGGGAAGAGGTTGTGCGGCGACGAGTCGTAGACCCCCGGCGCGCTCGAACCCACGACGTTGAAGTAGCGCAGCGCGGTGTGACGCAGCGGGGCGCCCGCGGATCGACGCGCGGCCGCCTGTTCGACGATGGCTCGCTCGGCGGCGAGCTTGGAGGACCCGTAGGGCGACTCGGGGTGCGTGGGGGTCTCCTCGGTGACGAGATCGACGTCGGGGGTGCCGTACACGGCCGCAGTCGAGGAGAACACGATGCGGTCGATGCCGAGGTCCTGCATCGCACCCAGCACCGACAGGGTGCCGTCAAGATTCTGCCGCCACGTGTGCAGCGGGCGCTTGACGGACTCCCCGGCGTACTTGAACGCGGCGAGGTGTACCACGCCCGTGATGGCGTTCTCCTCCATCACGTCGCGCACGTCATCCTGATCCGTCACCGACACCCAGCCGAGCGGCACGGTGTCGGGAAGGAAGCCGCGCCGTCCGCTCGAGAGGTTGTCGAGCGCCACGACGTCGAGGCCCGCGTCGACCATCGCGTGGGCCACGTGGGCGCCGATGTAGCCCGCTCCGCCTGTCACCAACCACGTCATGCGGTCACTGTATGCGGGCTTGCGGACGAGTGCGCGGCGGCCGCGCGGGGACACCGCGGACCTCCAGCGTCAGTCCGCGTCGGGGGCGGCTTTCCACGCGCTCGACGCCATCTCGTGGATGGTGTGGGACATCTTCCACTCGATGTCGTCGCCGGCCAGCTCGCCGGTGGCGACGATGCGGGCGGGGTCGCCAGGACGCCGGGGCTTGACCACGGGGTCGAGGTCCGAGCCGGCGGCCTCGAGCAGGCTGCCCACGATCTCCCGCACCGAGGTGCCATCGCCCGAGCCCAGGTTGTACACGGGCGCGAGCGGCCTGCCCGCGTCCAGCATCCGCGCTGCCGCGACGTGCGAGTGCGCGAGGTCCTCGACGTGCACGTAGTCCCGCACGCACGTGCCGTCCTCCGTGTCGTAGTCGTCGCCAAAGATCAGGGGAGGCTGGCCCGCCTTGATGGCGCGGATGACCTTGGGGAACAGGTTGTGGGGCGACGCGTCGTAGACCTCGGTGGTGCCGGAGCCCACGACGTTAAAGTAGCGAAGGCTGGTGGCCCGCAACGGCGCATCGGAGTCGGCGGTGGCACGCACCTGATCGCGGATCAGCCACTCGGCGACGAGCTTGGACTCGCCATAAGGAGACTCGGGCGTGGTCGCGGTGTCCTCGGTGACCACGGGCTGCGAGGGGGTGCCGTAGACGCCCGCCGACGACGAGAAGACCAGCTGGGACACGCCCGCATCGGCCATCGCGTCGAGAAGCGTGCCCGTGCCCTCCACGTTCTGCCGGTAGGTGTGCACGGGATGCTTCACCGACTCTCCGGCGTACTTGTACCCCGCGCAGTGGATGACGCCGCGGACGTCGTGCTCGCGCAGCGCTGCGGCCACGGTCGCGGTGTCGAGCACCGACCCGCGCACGAACGGCACGCCGGCGGGAACGAAGTCCTCGAAGCCGCTCGACAGGTCGTCGAGCACGACGGGGTCGATGCCCGCCGAGGCGAGGGCGCGTACGACGTGCGCACCGATGTATCCGGCTCCTCCGGTGACCATCCAGGCCATGGGTGACTCCTTAAGGCTCGATCAGTGGACTCAGACGTCGCGGCGCGCGCCCTGAGACGGGGTGACGGTGAAGAGGTGGGGCTCGCGCAGACCTGCCGCGGACAGCGCAGCGGTGACGGCCGCCTCGATGGCCTCGCGCGCATCGGCCGGAACCACCGCGATGGACGACCCGCCGAACCCGCCGCCGGTCATACGCGCACCGATGGCGCCATGGGCGACGGCCGTGGCGCACGCCAGGTCGATCTCGGGCACCGTGATCTCGAAGTCGTCGCGCATCGAGGCCTGAGAGGCATCCAGCAGGGCGCCGATCGCGCGGGGTCCGCCCTCGTCGAGGGTGCGGACCGTCTCGACCACCCGGGCATTCTCGGTGACGATGTGGCGCACGCGGCGGTAGGTCTCGTCGTCGAGGACGGCCGATGCGCGGTCGAGGTCGGCCTCGGACAGCTCGCGCAGCGTCGCGACGCCCATGGCGGCGGCGCCCTTCTCGCACGACTCGCGACGGTCGCGGTAGCCGCCGGTGGCGTGCTCGTGCTCCACGCGGGAGTCCATGACGAGGATCTCGAGGCCCTCCTCGCGCAGATGCAGGGCGACGGGCTCGGCCTCCTCGGTGTCGCAGTCCAGGAACACGCCGTGGTCCTCACGGCCGAGCATCGACGCGGCCTGATCCAGCAGTCCGGTCGGTGCGCCCACCGCCTTGTTCTCGGCAATGCGGCCGATGCGCGCGAGGTCCAGCGGGGACAGGTCCAGCTCCCACAGGTCGTTGAAGGCGACGGCCACCGCGCACTCGATCGCGGCGGAGGATGACAGCCCCGCGCCCACCGGCACGCGCGAGTCGATGAGGATGTCCAGGCCGGACGCACCGGCGAGGTCGTGACCGGCGTCCGCCAGAGCCCAGGCGACCCCGAGCACGTAGGCGCTCCACCCGGCCATGGCCTGCGGCGCAAGGTCGTCGATCGCGAGTGACGCCTCCTCGTCCGTGAAGGTGGAGCGGACCCGCAGCACGCGGTCGTCTCGGAGGCCGACGGCGGCGACCGTGCGGCGATCGATCGCGAACGGGAGCACGAATCCGTGGTTGTAGTCGGTGTGCTCGCCGATGAGGTTCACGCGACCGGGGGCCGACCACACCCCGTCGGGGCGCCGTCCGAAGGCCTGCGCGAACGCGTTCTCCATGACGGTGACCTGCTCGTTCATGCGTCTCTCCACTCTGTCAGGCGCGCGCGTGGGCGTCGCTGGATCTTGGGGACATGTCACTCGTCGGCGAGCGAGAGCGCCACGCGTCGGGTGCGATCATCCTCGGTCGACATCGGTGACCGCCGCCCACCCGGGTCCCGCTTCGCACAGACGGCTCCGCGCGGCTCCATGTTAACGCCACCATCGACCCCCGCGGGAGGAGCCTCAACCGGCATGGCGTCCGACTGGGACCGGTTACAGTCGAGCCTAGCGCGGATGGCGGGTCCTGCGCGGTGGTGGGGGCGTGCCGCTGGGGTCAGCGCGCGCCGGGCGCGCCGGTCGAGGATCGAATGACCAGTTCTGCGGGAATGATGGTGCGCTGCGGCTCCGACTCCTCCGTCGAGCGCATGCGTGCGAGCAGGGACGCCACCAGTTCGTGGCCGATGGCGGCGAAGTCCTGGTTCACGGTGGTGAGCGGCGGCCAGAAGTACTCGGCCAGCGGGACGTTGTCGAAGCCGACGACCGAGACGTCCTCCGGCACCCGCAGGCCGCGCTGGTGCAGCGCGAGCAGCACTCCCGCGGCCATCTCGTCGTTGGCGCACAGGACGGCGGTCACCGCCCGGTCGTCCGCGATGCGGTGGCCGGCGGCGTACCCGGCCGCGGGCGTCCAGTCGCCGGGGTACGGCGTGGCGATCGCGCGACCGTGCTGCTCGAGGGTGCGTCGCCAGCTGCGCTCGCGGAGCGCGGCCGGGATGGAACTGGCGGGGCCCGCGAGGAGGTGCACGGTCGTGTGCCCCAGGCCGAGCAGGTGCTCGACGGCCGCGCGGGTGCCGCCCTCCTGGTCGGCGCCGACGGTGGGCAGGTGGCCCTCGAACTGCGAGTCCGAGACGACCACCGGCAGATCGCGCGGGAGCGTCAGGGACTCGGGGCTCTCCAGCTCAGCACGAATGATCACGAGCCCGTCGATCGCCTGGTTCGTCAGTTGCGACGCCGCGGCCGCGACGTCGCGTGACGACGGCGACGAGACGTCGACCAGGGTGACCGTGTGGCCAGCGGCCCTGGCCGCCTCGACCACGGCCTCGGTGGTGCGGGACTCGCCGGTGCGAGCGAGCTTGTGGGCGATGACGCCGATGGTCTGGAAGGCGCCGTACCGGAGCGCCCGCGCCGCGGTGTTGGGCGAGTACCCCAGCTGCGCCATCACTTCCAGGACTCGTGACCTGGTCTCGGGGAGGACGTTCTCCGCGCCGTTGGCGACGCGGGAGACCGTCTGGCCGCTGACGCCGGCGATGCGGGCGACGTCCGCCTGCGACGGCCCTGTGCGCCCCCGTGCCGCGGTGCGCACCCCCGGTGTCGGGGCCGGTCCGGAGTGCTCGGTCATGCGACGAAGTCTAGGACCACGGCTCGGCGCCCTGCGGGCCCATGCCGTGCGGAGGTTGACGTCACCATCGCGTCGTGGTTCACTGACCGCGCCAGGATGGTGACGTCAACATAGCGTGGCGAGGACCGGGCACGCACCACCACAGGAGACGAGACCAGAGCCTTGACTGCACGGACGTTCACCATCGGCGACGAGCACTTCGAGCTCGACGGCCAGCCGATCCAGATCATCTCGGGGGCCATGCACTATTTCCGCGTGCATCCCGACTTGTGGGAGGACCGGCTCATCAAGGCCCGCCAATTGGGCCTCAACACCATCGAGACGTACGTCGCGTGGAACTTCCACAGCCGTGAGCACGGCGATTTCCGCACCGATGGGCAGCGCGACCTGGGGAGGTTCATCGACCTCGCCGCGGCGCAGGGCCTGCACGTGATCGTGCGCCCGGGCCCCTACATCTGCGCCGAATGGCGATCCGGCGGTCTCCCCGATTGGCTGCTCGCCATGCCGGGAATCGGACTGCGCCGGTCGGAGCCGCGATACCTCGAGGCGGTGTCCGAGTACTACGCACAGGTGCTGGAGATCGTGGCCCCGCGGCTGATCACCAGAGGTGGGCCCGTCATCTCGCTTCAGATCGAGAACGAGTACGGCGCCTACGGGGATGACGCCGACTACCTGCGGCGACTGACGTCACAGGTGCGGGACGCGGGGGTCGACGTGCCGCTGCTGACGTGCGACCAGGCGAATGACGAGATGCTCGAGCGCGGGGGACTTCCCGAGCTCCACAGGACCGCCACCTTCGGCTCGCGGCCGACCGAGCGCCTCGCCACCCTGCGGCGCCACCAGCCCCGTGGGCCCCTCATGTGCATGGAGTTCTGGGACGGCTGGTTCGACAGCTGGGGGCGCCCTCACCACATCACCGCGCCCGACGAGGCGGCGGCGGAGCTGGACACGCTCCTGACTGCCGGGGCATCGGTGAACCTCTACATGTTCCACGGAGGCACGAACGCCGGGACCTGGAACGGCGCGAACCACAAGGGCACCTACCTCCCCATCACCACGTCATACGACTACGACGCCCCCCTTGCTGAGGACGGCACGCCCACGGCCAAGTACTGGGCGTTCCGCGAGGTCATCGCCCGGCATGCGGAGGCTCGCGACAGCGTGCCGGCGGCCCGTCAGGACGCGCCCGAGCACGAGGTCCATCTGCACCGTGCGCACCGGTGGGAGGACATCCTCGACCAGTGCGGCCCGCGCGTCCCAGTCCAGGGCGAACCCTCGCTGGACGCCCTCGGGGGAGGCATCACGCTGGCGGAGTTCCAGACCGAGGTGCGTGCCGACGATGCCCTGGTGCTGGTCGACGACGTCCGTGACCGCGCGGCTGCGAGCCTCGATGGCATGAGCATCGGCGAACTGGACCGCACCTCGGGGCGCCTCGCGCTTCCCCTTCCCCGCGCATCGGGCACGCTGTCGCTGCTGCTCGAGGACCGTGGCCGTGTCAACTATGGCCCGCGCATCGGCGAGCTCAAGGGCATTCACGCTCCGCGGACGCGCACCCGTTCCCTCGAGGAATGGACCGCCACGGCGGTGCCGCTCGACGACCTGCCGGCGCGCATGGCTGCGGTCTCGCCCTGTGAGCTCGCGGCCGATGCGCCGGTGGTGGGCCCGGTCCTCGTGGCGGGGGCCATCGAGACGGAAGCAGGCCGAGATCACTTCCTGAGGCTTGACGGCTTCACGCGAGGGTTCGTGTGGATCAACGGAGTGCTCGTGGGGCGGTACTCGAGCGAGCCGCCCACGCGGACGTTGTATGTGCCAGGGCCGCTCGTGCGCGGCTCCGGCGATGAGGTGACCGTGCTGGAGCTCCACACGGCAGCACGGCCCTCCGTGCGGTTCGTCGCCAGGCCCGATCTGGGGCATGTGGACGAGTAGCACGCCGGGCGTGGGGGCGGATCTCGAGATGAGTCGCACGCGCGCACTGCGTGTGGCAGGCGATGACGAACGTGAGCCCTCGGCGGCGCGCTGGTCGTTGCCATTCGAGCGCGACGGGTGGAGCGTGTCACGCACGACTGAGGCGACCACCAGCACCGATGTCCGCGCTCGCCGTCTCGACGGCTGGCGCGGGCATCGTGTCTGGCGGGCGCGTGAATCCGCCGGCTTCCCACGTGGATGCTGCGACTACAGTGACCTCGTGGGGGAGCAATGGTGAGCAGTCCGCGTGGGCCGAGCATGCACGACGTCGCCGCGCGCGCCGGCGTCTCGCATCAGACTGTCTCGCGCGTGCTCAACGACTTTCCCGGCATCCGCCCGGCGACCCGCGAGCGAGTCCAGGCCGCGATCGTGGAGCTGGGCTACCGGCGCAATCTCTCCGCCCGCGCGCTGGTGACGGGGCGCACGCAGACCATCGGCATGATCGGCCCCCAGGTCCCCGACATCGGCCCGCTGTCCACGCTCCACTCGATCGAGGTCTCGGCACGCGCGGTGGGGCTCCACACGCTGATGACGAGCGCGGATGCCACGAGCGAGAGCGTCACCCAGGCGGTGGAGTTCCTCGTCGGGCGCGGCGTCGACGGCATCGCGCTCGTGGCGCAGCAGCAGTCCATCGCCGATGCGGTGCGGGCGCTGCGCATCCCCATTCCCGTCGTCCATCTCCTCACCGGCGGCGAGCCGCGAGGGGAGGCGGCGTCGATCGACCAGCGCGCAGGAGCCAGGCTGGCCCTGGAACACCTGATCGCCTTGGGCCACACCCGCATTCAGCATGTGACGGGGCCGCCCACCTACACCGAGTCCCAGCTGCGTCGCGATGAGTATCTCAATGTGGTCGCCGAGCACCGCCTCGCGCGACTCGACATGCTCGAGGGCGATTGGACCGCGGATTCGGGCTACGCGGCGGGGGTGCGCCTCGACCCGACCGCGACGGCCGTGTTCTGCGCCAACGACCAGATGGCGTTCGGGGTGATCCACGCGCTTGCCGATGCGGGGAGGAGCGTGCCGCGAGATGTCTCCGTCGTGGGATTCGACGACACCTCCGAGGCCCGCCACAGCCTCCCGCCGCTGACGACCGTGCGACAGGACTTCGCTGCGGTGGGACGCCTCGCGGTCGACCTCATCGTCGCCCGGTTGGAAGGCTCGGACACGTCTGCCACGCGGCAGCTTGAGCCTGAGCTGGTGGTGCGCGACACCACCGCACGGGTGTCGGATTAGCGTCGATCCCCCCATGGGTATCGTTATCACCCCTGGTAATGCTCATGTGTCGGCCGCCGTCGATAGTGACTCAATCGTGACCTGAGAAAATTGACTCGCTCATGTGAACGTGAACATAATGAGTGGCACGACGGTTGCGCAGTGTTGCGGGCCGGATCTCAAGGAGGAGATATGAAGGCTAAGAAGTTCTTTGCCGCAGCCGCAGGCGCCGCCATGGCGTTCACGTTGGCTGCATGCAGCGGTGGTGGTGCTGGCAGCACCGAAGAGCCCACCGATGGTTCGACCGCCGGTGGCGGCGAGGTGTCCGAGGGCGGCCTGGTCGGCGTCGCGATGCCTACTCAGACCTCTGAGCGCTGGATCGCCGATGGCGAGGCAGTCGAGTCGGGGCTCACGGAGCTCGGCTACGAGGTCGAGCTGCAGTTCGCCAACGACGACATCCCCACGCAGTCGCAGCAGATCGACCAGATGATCACCAACGGCGTCGAGGCGCTCATCATCGCGGCGATCGACGGCACGGCGCTCGCGCCGCAGCTCGAGGCGGCAGCGGCAGCCGACATCCCGGTCATCTCGTATGACCGCCTGATCCGCGACTCCGAGAACGTCGACTTCTACGTCACGTTCGACAACTACAACGTCGGCGTGCAGCAGGCGACCTCGCTTCTCGTGGGACTGGGCGTGCTGAACGCTGATGGTTCTGAGGGAGACGCTGAGGGACCGTTCAACATCGAGTTGTTCGCGGGATCGCTGGACGACAACAATGCGCACTTCTTCTACGCGGGCGCGATGGACACCCTCGAGCCCTACATGGAGGACGGCACCCTGACGGTCCCGTCGAACCAGACGGACATCGAGCAGACCAACATCCTGCGCTGGCAGCAGGAGACCGCGCAGAAGCGCATGGAGGACCTGCTGACGTCGACCTACACGGGCGGCGACACCGAGCTCCACGGCGTGCTGTCACCGTACGACGGCCTGTCGCGCGGCATCATCACCGCCCTGCAGAACGCCGGATACGGCCCCTCGATCGCTGACGGCCTCCCGGTCGTCTCCGGCCAGGACGCCGAGATCGCATCGGTCAAGCTCATTGCGGATGGCGTGCAGTTCTCGACCATCTTCAAGGACACCCGCAAGCTCGCAGCCGAGGCCGTCACGGCCACGGACGCGTACCTCTCCGGTGGCGAGCCGACGGCCAACGACACCGAGACCTACGACAACGGTGTGAAGGTCGTGCCGTCGTTCCTTCTCGAGTCCGACATCATCTACACGGACAACATCCAGGAACTGCTCGTTGACTCGGGCTACTGGACCGCGGAAGAGGTCGAGTCGGGCGTGGCCGAGTAACCTCGGCACTCCCGCTCGACCCGCGGTGCCGGCCCCTCATCTGAGGGGTCGGCACCGCGCCCCCCGCCTCATCAATGGAGAGGACCGATGGCTCGCAATATTCTGGAGATGCGCAAGATCTCCAAGACGTTTCCGGGCGTGAAGGCGCTGTCCGACGTGGAGCTCCACGTCGAAGAGGGCGAGATTCACGCCATCTGTGGTGAGAACGGAGCCGGCAAGTCGACTCTGATGAAGGTGCTCTCCGGGGTCTACCCGCACGGCACCTACGAGGGCGACATCATCTATGACGGTGAAGAGGCCCGGTTCGCGAGCATCAATGAGTCAGAGCACGCAGGTGTGGTGATCATCCACCAGGAGCTCGCGCTCGTTCCGCACCTCACCGTCGCGGAGAACATCTTCCTCGGCAATGAGCGTCGCAACCGAGTGGGACTCATCGACTGGAACCGCGCCAACCACGAGGCCAAAGAGCTCATGGACCAGGTGGGGCTCCACGAGAACCCCGTCACGCCCGTCGGCCAGCTCGGCGTGGGCAAGCAGCAGCTGATCGAGATCGCCAAGGCGCTGTCCAAGGACGTGCGCCTGCTCATTCTCGACGAGCCCACCGCGGCGCTCAACGACTCTGACTCGGCTCACCTGCTCGAGCTCCTGCGCACGCTGAAGAAGCGCGGCATCACGTCGATCATGATCTCCCACAAGCTGGGCGAGATCGAAGCCATCGCCGACCGCACCACGATCATTCGTGACGGCGAGACGATCGAGACCATCGACATGTCCGAGAAGGAGTCCACTCAGGACCGCATCATCCGCGGCATGGTGGGTCGCGATCTCGAGCACCGCTATCCCGAACGCATCGACCACGAGATCGGCGAGGAACTGTTCCGGGTCGAGGACTGGACCGTGCATCACCCCACCCAGCCGGGTCGCATCGTCGTCGACGGAGCAAGCTTCAATGTCCGCGCCGGCGAAGTGGTCGGCATCGCGGGACTGATGGGCGCCGGCCGCACCGAGCTCGCGATGAGCCTGTTCGGACGTACGTACGGCAGCCACGCCACCGGTCGGGTGTTCAAGAACGGTGAGCAGATCCAGACCCGTTCCGTCTCCGAGTCGATCCGCAATGGCATCGCGTACGCCACCGAGGACCGCAAGAAGTACGGCCTCAACCTCATCGAAGACGTGCGCCGCAACATCTCCTCTGCCGCTCTGTTCAAGCTCACCAACCGGGGCTGGGTCAACGGCAACGAGGAGCTCAAGGTGGCGGAGCAGTACCGCGACTCGATGAACATCAAGACCCCGTCGGTGCTGCAGAAGGCAGGCAACCTGTCCGGCGGCAACCAGCAGAAGGTCGTGCTGAGCAAGTGGATGTACACCGACGCCGACGTGATGATCCTCGATGAGCCCACGCGCGGCATCGACGTGGGCGCCAAGTTCGAGATCTACACGATCGTCAACAAGCTGGCGGCAGAGGGCAAGGGCGTGATCGTCATCTCGTCCGAGCTGCCCGAGCTGCTCGGCACCTGTGACCGCATCTACACGCTGGCCTTCGGGCGCATCACCGGTGTCATGGACGCCAAGGACGCCACGCCAGAAGCAATGATGACTCTGATGACCCAGGAGAGAGACGCTGCGACCCCTGCGGGCGCCAGCGCTGAGGAGAACGACTCATGACCGGGATTTCCAACATCCGCGAGCTGTTGACTCGCAACCTTCGCCAGAGCGGCATCGTGGTGGCCTTCGTGGCGATCATCGCGCTGTTCACCGCCCTGACGGACGGCAAGCTGCTCGATCCGGGCAACCTGACGAACATCGTCCTCCAGTACGCGCACATCCTGGTGCTGGCCATCGGCATGGTGATCGTCATCATCGGTGGACACATCGATCTGTCGGTGGGCTCGATCGCGGCTCTCGCCGGAGGCGTCGCCGCAGTGCTGCTGATCAAGGAAGGTCAGCCCTGGTACGTGGGTGTGCTCGCGGCCATCGGCGTGGGCATCCTGGCGGGTGCGTGGCAAGGCTTCTGGGTGGCCTTCGTGGGCATCCCCGCCTTCATCACCACCCTGGCCGGCATGCTGCTGTTCCGAGGCCTCACGTTCCGCGTCCTCGAGAACGTCTCGCTGTCGCCGTTCCCGACCGAGTACGGCAAGATCTCCAACGGGTTCCAGAACGGGCTCTTCGGCGGACCAGGCTATGACGTCTTCACGCTGGTGATCTTCGCGATCGCCGTCGCGGGCTACGTCGTCGGTCAGTTCCGCGCCCGCCGCGCCGCGATCGCGTACAAGCAGGATGTCGCGGCGACGCCGCTGTTCATCCTGAAGCTGGTCGCCGTCGGCGCGGTCGTCATGTGGTTCGCCTGGCAGCTCGCCAACTCGCGCGGTCTTCCGAACGTGCTGATCATCCTGGCCGTCCTCGTGATCGTCTACACGCTGGTGACCACTCGCACGGTGTTCGGCCGCCACGTCTACGCGATCGGTGGCAACCTGACCGCCGCGACGCTCTCCGGCGTCAAGGTCAAGTGGGTCAACTTCGGCATCATGCTGAACATGGGATTCCTCGCCGGTGTGGCGGGCGTGATCTTCTCGTCCCGCACCAACGGCGCACAGCCGGGAGCCGGCAACCTGTTCGAGCTCGACGCGATCGCCGCCGCGTTCATCGGTGGCGCTGCCGTCACCGGTGGTGTGGGCCGCGTGACCGGTGCGATCGTCGGTGGTCTGATCATGGCCGTGATGACCAACGGCATGCAGCTCCTCGGAGCCGAGCAGTCCACCCAGTACCTCGTCAAGGGCATGGTGCTGCTGCTGGCAGTCGCCTTCGACGTGTGGAACAAGCGCCGCGCAGGAGCCCGCTAGCTCAGCGACAACCCTGACACCGCATCGGCCCTTCGCCTCTCACCGAGGTGGAGGGCCGATGCGCGTCCTGGCTCCCTAGGGAAGCACCACGCCTGTCACCTTGATGAGCTCGTAGACAAGGGCGTCTCGCGCCTCGGCGTCCCGGACCGTCGGGTTTGGCTCGAGCTGCTCGCGACGCTTGAGGTAGCGGCCGGTCGTGGTCGCGTCCGGCTCGTCGGAGTCAGCGAGCCACACTTGGGTCTCGGCGCCGAGCTCGACGGGGTCCCACGCCTCGGCCCCGCCCATGCGGGTGCGGATCCAGCCGGGGTCGACGACGTTGACTGCAGAGTCCGGGTTGAGCGCCGCAATCTCGATCGCGAGCATCGACAGCTGCAGCTTGGAATCCGAGTAGGCCTGCATGCCGTTCCACTCGCGGGTGGAGCCCTGGAGGTCGTACGGGTGCCAGTGACCATTCGCCTCGAGCCCGGACGTCAGATAGATCATGCGCTTCGCGACCGGCATGAGGGCAGTCAGAAGGTAGGGAGCCACCACATTGACCTGGTAGATGCGCTCGATGCCATCTGCGGTGGTGACGCGTTCGGGAGCGTCACCACCGAGCCCCGCGTTGTGAATGATCGCGTCGTAGGGCCCCTGCTCGTTCGCGGCGGCGGCGAGCGCCGTCGTCTGCTCGATGCTCGCCAGGTCGCCGGTGAGAACTGCCGTGGCGCCAGGGTTCGCGGCGAGCGCGGCGGAGGCCCGGTCGTCGTCGCGAGCGTGGAGGATGACCTCGTGGCCGAGATCGAGAAGCTGGCGGGCGCACTCGGCGCCGATGCCCTGGGAGGATCCGGTGATGAAGATGCGTGACATGCGCCCATGGTGGCACGGGGCGAAAGGGGGCCGAGGCCGCACAACACCGGCACGGCACACATCGGCCAGAGCAGTACGGCCTCGGTGACTCCAGGGTACGCGTCGCCAGCAGCGGTGCACCGGCCTTGCGTCCCGGATCGGGCAGAATATCCGGTGAACGTCCACCCCGGGCCCAGGAGAGCACATGAGCATCGCCGACGAGCTGATCCAGAACAACGCGACCTACGCGGAGTCCTACCTTCCCGACCGTCCGCTGCCCCCGCGCCGCAAGCTGGCGGTCGTCGCGTGCATGGACTCCCGCCTCGACACCTTCGCGATGCTCGGGCTCGAGGTGGGCGACGCGCACGTGATGCGGAACGCTGGCGGAGTCATCACCGACGACATGATCCGTTCGCTGGTGATCTCGCAGCGCAAGCTCGGCACGCGCGAGATCATCCTCATCCACCACACGGACTGCGGCGCGCTGACGTTCACCGACGACGAGCTGCGCAACGAGCTCCTCGACGAGACCGGCCTCAAGCCCACGTGGTCGCCCGAGTCCTTCAAGGACCTCGACGCGGACCTGCGCCAGTCCATCGCGCGCCTGCGCAACAACCCGTTCCTGGTGGACGCGTCCCAGGTGCGCGGCTTCGTGTTCGACGTGCACTCGGGGCTGCTGCGCGAGGTCGTCTAGCCAGTTCCCGGACGGCGCGCGCTGCGTTGTCCTCCTGACCACTTCTCGGACCCGGCTGAGTGCTGCGTTGTGCTCGTGGCCGCATCGGCCGGGCTGCCGAGCATGGCCCAGCCCGCGCATCGGCCGGTGCGCCGCGAACAGGCGGACCGGATCAACTGAGCGCCGCCGCGGTGTTCCTCACGTGTGGGCCCGCTCATGTCTCAGTTGATCCGTTCGCTGTGGACGCCCGGACCCCGGGTTACCGTAGAGACAGACCCCTCAGGAGGTGCGCCCATGTGGTGGAGGTTCTTCCAGGCCGTGCGCCGTGGCGAGCACAAGCTGTCGCCAGTGACGTGGCTCACCGCGATCGCCGCGGTGATCTACACGATCGTCCCCGTCGACCTCGTCCCCGAACTGTTCCTGGGCCCGTTGGGCCTCGTGGATGACCTGGGGTTCTGGGGCGTGGTCGTGATGCTCGCCACCCGCGAGAAGAACGCGTGGGAGGTCCAACAGCACCGCGGGGCCAGGGTCGTCGACGTCTGACGCGGAATAGAAGACGGCCGATGCGCGTGTCACCTTTCAGGAGGTGCCACCCATGTCCGACACGACCGCGCACGACTTCACCGGCCTCAAGGCCGTCTTCGTCAACACCACCCTGAAGCCGAGCCCCGCGCTCAGCCACACCCAGGGCCTGATGGAGGACGCCATCGCCATCATGGAGAGCCAAGGCGTGGAGGTGGACCAGATCCGCCTGGTCGACTACGACGTCGCCCCTGGGGTGAACCCCGACATGCGCGAGGACGTCCCGGGCGGCAATCAGGACGCAGACGATTGGCCGGAACTGTCCGAGCGCATTCTCGGCGCGGACATCCTCGTGATCGGCTCGCCCATCTGGCTGGGCGAGAAGTCCTCGGTCGCGACGCGCCTCATCGAGCGGCTCTACGGCCTCTCGGGCGAGACCAACGACCGCGGCCAGTCCCTGTTCTACGGCCGCACCGGGGGCGTGATCGTGACGGGCAACGAGGACGGAGCGAAGCACATCTCGATGAACCTGATCTACTCGCTGCAGCACCTCGGCTACGCGATCCCGCCCAACGCCGATGCGGCGTGGATAGGCGCCGTCGGCCCGGGCCCGTCCTACTTGGACGAGGGCAGCGGCGGACCGGAGACCGAGTTCACCCAGAAGAACATCACCTTCATGGCGTGGAACCTGATGCACATGGCGGCATGGCTCAAGGCGAGCGGAGGCTTCCCCGAGGGCGGCAACTCGGTGGAGGCGTGGAGCTCCGGCGAGCACTTCGGCCACCCCAACCCCGAGTACCGCTCGAGCTAGCAGTCGAGGCAAGAGCCCTGGTCACAGGCGTGGTGCGGGTCTAGCCTGGCGTCATGGCCGAGTTCAGGGTCGAGTGGCGCAAGGCCGTCGACTACATCGCGCTGCCGGTGCACACCACCATGGCGGAGCTGCCGGCGCGCGTGGGCCCGGCGATCGACGAGCTTGAGGCATACCTCGATCAACGCGGCGCCGAGCCCATCGGAGCAGGACTGTTCCGCTACCGCTCCGTGTCGGCCGAGGCTCCCTTCACCGTGGAGGTGGGCCAGGCGGTGGCCAACGTGCCGCGCGTCCGGGACCGCTACGTGGTGGGCCGCCTCGACGAGGGCCGGTATGCCGTGGCGACGCAGCGCGGCCCTTACGCATGGATCGGCGGCCTCACCCAGGAGCTCATGGAGTGGGGCGACGTGCAGGGCCTCGACTTCGCGGTCACACCCGGAGAAGGCACCCGCCCCGACGAGTGGGCGTGCTGGTACGAGGACTACGCCAACGACACGGTCGAGGGGCCCGTCGGCCTCGAAGGCACCGTCGACGTCTGTCTGCGGCTCCGGGAGTAGGCGCCGACCGCGCACGTGGTGCGGGCGCCCGACCCGCGCTACGTTGAGAGCGTGAGCGACGGAACAGTCATCGACCTGAACGCCGACCTGGGTGAGGGGTTCGGGCGCTGGTCGTTGACGGATGACGATGCCCTGCTCGAGTCCGTGACCAGTGCGAACGTGGCGTGTGGCTTCCACGGTGGGGATCCCGCGACGATGCGTCGGGTCTGTGCACGCGCCGCGCAGAGGGGCGTGGTGATCGGCGCCCAGGTGTCGTATCAGGACCTCGCCGGCTTCGGCCGTCGAGCGATGGACGTGCCTCCTGACGAGTTGTCCGCCGAGATCGCATATCAGATCGGCGCTCTCGAGGTCTTCGCGTCGGCGGCCGGGCCGGGCGTCGCCTACGTCAAGCCCCACGGAGCCCTGTACCACCGCGTGACGCACGACTCGAGGCAGGCCGCGGCCGTCATCGACGGAGTGCTCATCGCGTGCGAGGCCACGGGCCGCGACCTCGCCGTGCTCGGTCTGCCAGGGTCGCAGCTCCTAGAAGCCGCCGAGGCCGCTGGCCTCCCCACGGTCACTGAGGCGTTCGCTGACAGGGCCTACACCCCGAACGGGACGCTCGTGCCGCGCGCCGAGCATCGGGCTGTGGTCAAGGACCCCCGGCAGGTGGTGGAGCGCGCCCTGGCGATCGCCGCAGGGACGCCCCTCGTCGCGCACGACGGCTCGTCGCTGACAGTGACGGCTCGATCACTGTGCGTCCACGGCGACACCCCTGGAGCCGCTGCGCTCGCGGCCGATGTGCGACGCGCGCTGATCGACGCGGGCGTCGAGCTGCGGGCCTTCACCGACACCAGCGGCCGCTAGCGCGGCGACGGCGCTCGATCGATGGCTGAGGCGGTGCGGGTCGGCGATGTGGTGTCGCAGGTGCGGCGGGTGGGGGCCGATGCGCTGCTCGTCGAGTTCAGCGACCCCGCCTGGGTGACGGCCCTCGACGCCGAGGTGCGATCACGGTGGGGCGCGGCGGCCGAGAGGGCGGCGGCGGTGCACGTGGGGGACATCGTGCCCGCGGCGCGCACGCTGCTGCTCGACCGCATCGGGCTCGGGGGCCTTCATGATTCCGGGGCCGGCGCAGGTCTCGACGGCCACGTAGTGTTGGCCCCCGATGACCTGCTGCGCCTCATCCGCGAGCTGTCCTCGTGGGTGCTGTCGCCGCTTCAGGACCGCGCCGGCGCGATGGTCGACGTGCCGGTCGTGTTCGACGGACCCGACCTCGACGCCGTGGCGAGGATGTGGGACATGACCGCGCCGGAGGTCGTCGCCACCGTCGTGCAGTGCGAGTTCCAGGTGGCGTTCTGCGGCTTCTCGCCCGGCTTCGCCTACCTGTCCGGACTGCCGGAGGGCCGCGCCGTGCCCCGCCGGTCCTCCCCGCGCACGCGCGTCCCTGTCAACGCCTTCGGGCTCGCCGGGGAGTACGCAGGCGTCTACCCGCGCAGCTCGCCGGGCGGCTGGCAGCTGCTCGGCACGGCCGTCGGTGTCCAGCTCTGGGACGAGACCAGGGAGACGCCTGCGCTGCTCGCGCCGGGCACGCCGGTGCGAGTGGTCGAGCACGACGGAGCATCGACGTGAGCCCGGGCCTGGAGGTGCTGGACGCGGGCACGCTCACCACCGTTCAGGATCAGGGCAGGCCGGGGTTCGCGCATCTGGGCGTGCCGCGTGCCGGGGCGCTCGACGCCCCAGCCGCCGCGCTCGCCAACCGACTTGTGGGCAACGTGCCCGATGCTGCGGTCCTGGAGACCACGGCGACGGGGTGCGCATTGCGCGCCACCGGGCCGATGCTCGTCGCGGTCACCGGCGCTCCGTGCCGGGTGTTCGTCGGTCCGGTGCTCGGGGGGATGGCGCCGGCGCCTTTCGCGTCCCCGGTCCGGCTCGCCACGGGGCAGACGCTGGAGCTCGGCGCACCTGTGGGCGGTATGCGGAGCTATCTCGCGGTGAGGGGCGGGATCGCGTTCGATCCGGTGCTCGGCAGTCGTTCCACCGACACGCTCTCCGGCCTGGGCCCTCCGCCGCTCGCGGTGGGGGAGCTGGTGCCGGTCGGCGCCAGCGCGCCTGTGACGGACAGGGAGTTCGCCGCGCTGCGTGACGAGGCGCGGCGCGAGCGCACAGAGCCTGGTCGGGCGAACAGCCATGGTGACGCCCCGCCCGAGCAGGGCTCCCTGGTCCTGTCGATCAGGCTCGGGCCGCGCGAGGACTGGTTCACGGCGGATGCGCGTGAGGCACTGACGTCTATGCCATACACCGTGTCGGCGGACTCGAACCGGGTGGGGCTGCGTCTCACCGGGACGCCGCTCGACCGCGCGGTCGAGGGCGAGATCCCGAGCGAGGGCATGGTGCTCGGCGCGGTGCAGGTGCCGCCGTCAGGAGAGCCGGTCGTGTTCCTGGCGGATCACCCGACCACCGGCGGCTACCCGGTGGTCGGCGTGGTCGACGCATCGGGGATCGCCGCCGCCGCTCAGGCGCGACCCGGGGACACGGTGAGGTTCGCGGTCATCGCGGACTGATCTCGGGCTGCCTTAGCGCTCCTCGCCGTCCTCGGGCAGCGGCCGCACGATGTGATCCGTCTGATGACGCTCGTAGTCCGGGTCCGTCGCATCGGGCTCGCCGTCCCCGCGAGGCTTCCGGCGGCCGGGCCAATGAGGCAGGTGCGGCGCATGAGGAAGGTGGGTGCGCGAGCCTTCCGGGTCCACGTCGTCGGTGGCCGCTGCGAGCCCGTACGACTCCCCGACCCTCTCCGTGATGTGGTCCGCGAACTCCGCCCGGTTGGCGCTCAGGTACGTGCGATGCTCGCGTCTGAACGCCTTGAGCGTCGCCGCGCACATCGCCAGCATCACGAACGAGAACGGCAGCGCCGTGATGATCGCGGCGGTCTGCAGCGCGTTGAGTCCGCCGGCGACCAGCAGGGCGATGGCGACCAGCGCGGTCGTGCTCGCCCAGAACACGCGCAGCCAGCGCCGGGGACTGTCGTTGCCCCCCGAGGTGAGCATCGACAGCACCAGGGATCCCGAGTCGGAGCTGGTCACGAAGAACACGGCGATCAGCACGATGGCCCCGAACGACGCGACGGCCCCGCCGGGCAGCCCGTCCAGGAGCTGGAAGAGCGAACCCGTGTAGTCGATGGTGCCGTCAGCCGCGATGAAGCGCCCGTCGCCATACAACTGGTCGTACAGCGCCGAGCCGCCCAAGACGGAGAACCAAAGGAACGTGACGAAGGCGGGCACGAGCAGCACGCCCCACACGAACTCGCGCACGGTGCGTCCCTTGGAGACGCGCGCGATGAAGACGCCCACGAACGGCGCCCAGGAGATCCACCAGCCCCAGTAGAACGTGGTCCAATCGGCCTGCCACATGGCGCCGGCGTCGCCTTGGAAGGCGGACACGTTGAAGCTCAGGCCGATGAAGTTCTGGATGTACGAGCCGATGGACTGCACGAACTCCCGCAGCAGGAACACCGTCGGCCCGCTCGTCAGCACGTAGAGCAGTAGCACGCCGGCGAGGGCGAGGTTGATGTTGGACAGCCACTTCATGCCGCGCTCGAGGCCGGTGACGAGCGAGAAGATCGTGATGATGGTGATCACGATGATGAGCACGATCTGGGTGGTGGTGCTCGGCTCGGCGATGCCGGTGGTGCCCAGGCCGGACGAGATCTGCTGGACGCCCAGGCCCAGGGAGGTCGCAACGCCGAACAGCGTGCCCACCACTGCGGTCACGTCGATGACGTTGCCCCAGGCGCCGTGGATGCGCTTGCCCAGCAGCGGCTCGAGCGCGTAGCGGATCGACACGGGGCGCCCCTTGCGGTGCACGGCGTACGCGATCGCGATGCCCACCACGATGTAGATCGACCACGCATGGACGCCCCAGTGGAGGAACGTCTGCGACATGGCCTGCTGGGCGATCGCCTCGGGCGCGCCGGTGACTCCGGGGCGGGGAGACGCGAAGTGGGCCAGGGGCTCGGACACGCCGTAGAACACGAGCCCGATGCCCATGCCCGCGGCGAAGAGCAGCGCGAACCACGAGAACATCGAGAACTGCGGCTTCTCCCCGTCCTTGCCGAGCGTGATGCTCCCGAACTTGCTGAAGCCGATGAAGAGCGCGAACGCGACGAAGAAGGCCGCGATCAGCACGTAGTACCAGCCGAACGCGCCGATGATCTCGCTCTGAATGGTGGCGAAGGCGCTCTCCGCTGCGCCGGGCGCGACGATGGCGAAGAGGGCGAAGCCCAGAATGATGACGGCGGAGGGCCAGAACACCCACGTCGCGAGGGTCTTCTTGGTCATGGGCTCGTGGGCGACAGAGGTAGTGGTGGCCATCGTTCTCGCGCCGGGGGACAGACGGCGCGCTCTCCCTTCGAGATCCACCGTAGCGCCCCTCCTGCTAGAGCGGCGGTCCTGCGGGAGTGACGACCCGCCACCGCGTGAGCTGGAACATCGCGGCCCCGGCGAGCACCCCCGCCGCCACGATCCCCACGAGCACCACGACGACGGGACCGTAGCCGTCCACAGGGTCGAGGAACGGGTACGGCACCCACCCGTCAGTCGCGCCCCGCACCATCACGACTCCGAGCCACACCAGGGGGTACAGCGCCGGCGCCCATGCCCACCGCAGCGAGATCGGGCGCCGCGGACCCTCCAGCAGCCAGTCGATGAGCACCACGACCCCGCTCACGGCATGAATGATCGCGTTCGCCCAGGGGTGAGCGACTTCGTCGATGGTGGGCCACAGCAGGATCCAGTAGACGTTCACCACGATGAGGAGATACACGACGGCCGATGCGCGGGCCAGTTCGAGCCACAGCGGCCGGTCGCGCGCGGTGGAGCGCAGGGCGACGAGCAGCACGCCGGCGGCGATGAGGTTGGTCTGGTTGGTGAAGTACCCGAAGTAGTCGAGAAAGAGGAAGTCGCCGCTGCGGATCTCGGTGATGAGGTTGGCGGAGATCGCGGCCAGGATCGCGAGGGGTGTGAGCGCCCGCCACACGCGCACCGCAGTCGTCATGCGGAGATGCTAGCTGCGCCCGGACTCGTCGGACGACGACGTCTCGTGGTCCTGCTCGTCATCCTGCTCCGGGTGGGTCCGCAGATACCAGGCCTCGAGCGCATAGACGAGCCCCACCCCCGCGAACGCTCCCTCGATCACCCACGGCGCCTCCTGCCCCCGAACCACGGCGAAGGCGGTCAGCACGACGGCATCCGCGATCAGCGCGCTCACCAGCACCCAGGCCTTCGCCTCCACGTCGTGGCGCAGCCGCCGCAGCACGCCCCAGTGGATGACCATGTCCATCACGAGATAGAAGATGATTCCCACGGCGGCGATCTGCCCCATGTCGAGAGCGACCGCGAGCACCGCGGCGACCACCCCCAGGTAGACCAGCATGTGGTGGCGCACGTCTCCGGGCATCCCGAAGTGGCGGTGGGGAATCATCCGCATGTCGGTGACCATGGTCAGCATGCGCGAGACGGCGAACATCGAGGAGATCAGGCCGGTGACGCACGCGACTACGGCGACCACCACGGTCGCCCACATGCCCCACTGCCCAAGTGCCGGGCGCGCGGCCTCCGCGAGCGAGTAGTCCTGCGCCTCGACGATCTCGTCGACGCTCAGCGAGGACCCCGCCCCGATGGCCACGATCACGTACACCACGGCGCACAGCACCAGCGAGATGACGATGGCGCGGCCCACGTTGCGCGAGGGGTTCTCGAGCTCGCCGCCCGAGTTCGTGATGGTCGTGAACCCCTTGTACGCGAGCACGCCCAGTCCGGTGGCGGCGATGAAGCCGGCCACCGAGGTGCCCGCCGTGAGGCCCTCGGAGCCCGCCTCGTAGGACCAGCCCGACGCGGCCAGCGCGGCGATCGCGAGCAGCCCGATGCCGCCGATCTTCACCACTGCCCCGACGGTCTGCATCCAGCCGATCGCTTCGTTGCGTGCGAGGTTGATGGCCACGGCGCCAGCTATCACCGCGACGGCCAGCACGGGGACGATCCAGCCGGCGGCGTCCCCGAACGGAACCGTCAGGTACGTGCCGAACGTGCGTGCCACCAGGGCTTGATTGAGCACCATGGACAGCGCCATCAGCATCGCGGACCCCGCGGCGACGGCCGTGCGCCCATACGCCTGCGTGAGGATCATCGCGACTCCGCCGGACGACGGGTTCGCGCGGGTCATCTTGACGTAGGTGTACGCGCCGAGCCCCGCGACGCCGGCGGCGGTCAGGAAGGCGAGTGGGAACAGCGGCCCCGCGAGCGCCGCGACCTGGCCGGTGAGGGCGAAGATGCCCGCGCCGACCATGACGCCGGTGCCCATCGCGACCGCGCCTCGCAGGGAGAGCGATCCCTCCCGATAGCTGTCAGCCATATACCGACTCCGACGCGCATCGGCCCTGGGCTATTCCCGGCACGCCCCAGCGGGACGGCCGATGCGCGGGCCGGCTGAGCGCGAACCCGGGCTAGTTCTCCTCATTGGAGGCGATGGTGACCGACTTCCGGTTGCGCGTGGCGGGGGTGAGCCAGCCCACGGTGGAGAGCACCACGATCGTCACCAGCGTCGCGATCGTCGGATCGATCTGCGGCATCCACAGCATCGCCAACGCGAAGAAGACCGCCGATGCCACGAGCCACCGCGAGGTCCCGCCGGCCAGGCGCATCAGCAGCGCGCAGGTGAGCGCGACCAGCGCGGCGCCTCCGGCCATGAGCAGCGCCGAGTCACCCGAGGGCTGCTCCAGCTCGATCGCCGTGACCGCCCCCTTGTTCCCGGCGGAGACGAGCAGGATTCCCATGATCAGCGGCAGGTGCAGGTACGTGTACGCGTCGCGCGCGAGGTCGTTGCGATGCTCGGCGTCGGCCTCCTTGAGCGCGTTCTCGAGGGTCGGCCCCACGTCCTTGAAGTAGGGCCACCACAGCGCGATCGCGATCAGCACGCCCAGCAGCGCGATGGCCATCAGCTCCGGGTTGAGGTCGATGCCCGCGGCGGTGATGCCCACCGCCAGCACGGACTCGCCGATCGCGAGGATCACCACCAGGTCGAACCGCTCGGCGAAGTGCTCGCCTGAATGCACCTTCCATCCCGGCCCCTTCACGGACAGCACCCATGTGGCGACGATGTCCAGCGCGACCGTGCCGATCCACCAGTACAGCCGCTCCTGCGGCTCGGCCAGGGCGCCGGCCATCAGCAGTCCCGCCGCGGGGATCCACGCGGCGGTGGACAGCAGGATCTGGCGCCGGATCCGGGCGTCGTCTCGCGCGCCCCAGAAGAACACCGCGGCGTGGATCACCCGGATCAGCACGTAGAACCCCGTGAACGCCAGCGGGGCGAGGCCGCCGCCCTCCGCCTCCCAGAGATCCGGGATGGTGATGGTGAGGCCGAACACCGCGACCATCGACACGATGAAGCCGGCGAGAGGGAGCCCCTTGTCGGCCCGCATGACGTTGCCCAGCCACGCCCAGGAGATCCACACCCACCACAGGATCGCGAGCACCGTGAGGCCCTCCGCGGTCGCGCGCCACGTGAACTCCTTGGCGATCCAGTCGGTCACCTGGATGAACGCGAAGACGTACACGACGTCGAACAGCAGCTCCTTGGGCGTGACGCGGTGGTCTTCGCCGTTGATGCGGGCGCGCAGCGACCAGCGGGAGGGACTCATCTGCCGAGCATAAGCGCGCGACCCGCCCGCGCGGCGCGGGATCAGCGCCGGGGCGGGTCCGTCAGAGACGACTACCGACGCGAGGCGCGCCTCGACGACAGCGCCGTCGCGTTGAGCACGCGGATCAGCCGGTCGAGAGACGCGAACGACAGGCGCCCTTCCGACATCATCGCCAGCGCCCGCAGCGGCATGTTCACCAGGAACGACGTCATGGTCGCGCGCACCTCGTCGGGCATGTCGGCGTCCGTCGGCATCGCCTTCGCCATGATCCCACTCAGCGCCCCGGCGAACCTGCGGCCCAGCCATGTGGTCTTCAGGTCATCGATCGTGGAGTCGTAGTGGAAGGGGAACAGCGGCCGGGGCTCCGGAACCAGGCGGCCGAGCATCGCCGCGAACTCCTTGTCGGTGGCGATGGCCGATGCGGTGGCAGGGGCGGGCGCGATCACGTCGTCCGACGTGAGGCGCAGAGACTTGGTCGCGACGATTCGCGTGGACGACAGCCCGATGCGCAGCTCGTACTCGCCGGCCTCCGCCTTCCAGGCCGCACTCGCGGCGTCGTAGACGGCGAACGAGCGCTCGTCGAGCCTGACTACCGCATCGCCCGTCGCCCCCGGCTCGAGATGCACCTTCACGAATCCCTTGAGCTCCTGCGCGGGCCGGTGCAGCGTCGACTCGCGGTCGTGCACGTACACCTGCACCACGGTCGAGCCGGCGCGATCGCCGGTATTGGTGACCGGCACGGTGACGGTGCGTGACGTGCCGCGGCCGGTGACCTTGGGCTCGCCGATCTCGAACGACGTGTAGCTCAGCCCGTGCCCGAACGGGAACCGCGCGGGCACCCCGAACGTGTCGTGGAACCGGTAGCCCACGTACAGCCCTTCGCGGTACTGGACCTGGGTGGGAGCGTTCGCGAAGTGGTGGTCGGAGGGGATCTCGCGCACATGGACCGGGTAGGACTCCGCCAGCCGGCCGCCCGGCTCCGCATCGCCGAACAGCACGTCGACGATCGCGCTGCCGGCGGCCTGGCCGCCCAGATGGCCGGTGACGATCGCCTGGGGGGCGTCCGCCCACGGCATGTGGACGGGGGCGCCGTGCGACAGCGTCACGACCACGCGGTCGTGCCGGGCGGTGAGCGCCTGGATGAGGCGCTCGTGGGAGGCGGGGAGGTCCAGGTGCGAGCGGTCGTAGCCCTCGGACTCGAAGGATGTCGGCAGCCCGACCATCAGCACCACGACGTCGGCGCCGTCGGCCGCCGCGAGTGCGTGGGCGATCTGGGCATCGGTCGCGTCTCCCGTGGCGGCGTCGTAGCCGGGCGCGTACACGACCTCGCCGGCTCCGCCGAGGCGTGCCCGCATGGTCGCGAGCGCCGTATCCATCCGCGTTGAGTTCACGAGCGAGCTGCCTCCGCCCTGGTGGCGAGGCGTCTCGGCGAACGCTCCCACGAGAGCGATGCGGCCGCGGGGCGCGAGCGGGAGCGTGCCGTCGTTCGTGAGGAGAGTGGTGGCGGCTGCGGCGACGCGGCGGGCCAGTGCGTGGTGGTCGTCGTGCATGGTGACCGGGTCGGCAGGCAGGCGCGAGGCGCGCTCGGCCGCGACCTTGAGCGCGAGCGTGATCACGCGGCCGCACGCGACGTCGAGATCGGCCTCAGCGAGCTCGCCGGACTCGAGCGCGGCCTCGATGCGCGCGTCCCATGCGCCGGAGCTCGACGGCATCTCGAGGTCGAGCCCCGCGTGGATGCCGGCGGCGCGGTCGTGGGTAGCGATCCAGTCGGTCATCACCAGTCCGTCGAATCCCCACTCGTCGCGCAGCACGTCGGTGAGCAGCATGCGGGACTCGCCGGCGTGCTCGCCGTTGATGAGGTTGTAGGCGCACATCACGGTCCATGGCTGAGACTCCCGCACGGCGATCTCGAAGCCGGTGAGGTAGATCTCGCGCAGCGTGCGCTCGTCGACGATCGTGTCCACCCGCATGCGGTCGGACTCCTGGTTGTTCGCGGCATAGTGCTTGAGGCACGCGCCCACGCCCTCGGACTGGATGCCGCGCACCAGCGCCGCCGCCATGCGTCCGGACAGCAGCGGGTCCTCGGAGAGGTACTCGAAGTTGCGTCCGCCCGCAGGGTGGCGCTTGATGTTGAGGCCCGGGCCGAGCAGCACGCCCACCTCTTCGTAGCGGGACTCACGTCCGAGCGCGGCCCCCACCTCCTCGAGAAGCGGCACGTCCCACGTGGATCCGAGCGCCGATGCGGTGGGGAAGCACGTCGCGGGAACCGAGTCGTGGAGGCCCGCGTGGTCGCCGGTGCCGTTCTGCTTGCGAAGCCCGTGGGGACCGTCGGTCAGCATGAATGCGGATAGGCCGTGCGCCTCCGCCGCCTCGGTGTTCCAGAAGTCGGCGCCGGAGACCAGCCGAATCTTCTCGGAGCGCGGGAGGGCCGCGACGATCCCGGCGGCCTGGACGGTGACTCCGGGCGCCTGGGCGGGCGAGACGGCCGATGCGGCGGGGGCGTTCATGGGTGCTCCTTCCGCGGCGACGTCGCCGCGAGTTCGTTGCCCTTATCTAAGGGCGTTAGATAAGGTCCATGCTAGGCCCCGTCGGTGGCCGGGACAAGCACGGGAGGAGGGGTCATGGCCGAGCGGCTCGCTCCCGAGGTCCGGCGTGAACGCATCCTCGACACGGCGCTCGCGATCATCGACGCCGAGGGCCACCGGGGGCTGTCGATGGCGGAGGTCGCGCGGCGATGCGGAATGTCGGCGCCTGGCGTCATGCACTATTTCCCCGATCTGCCCACCCTGCTGGTCGCTCTGGTGCGTCGCCGCGATGAACGCGACACCGCGGGGTTCGTGGCAGCCCTGCCCCCGACGGCCGATGCGCGGACGGTGCTCGACGCGATCGTCGCCAACATCGTGGCCCGGCCCCGCGCGGCGCAGCTCTTCGCCATGGTCGGCGCCGACGCACTGGATCCCGCGCACCCCGGCCACGAGTACTTCCGCGACCGTGCGGACCGGCTGGCCGCCCAGCTCGCGACGTGGCTGGGGGATCAGGACCACGACCGTGCCCGCCGGGTGTTCGCCGCGATGGACGGGCTGCAGGCGCACTTCCTGCGAGACCCCGAGCACTTCGACCTGATCGGTCAGTGGCGCGCGATGGCCGATGCGCTGCTGGGGCCACGGACCTGACCCGCCCACACCGAGCCGCACCCACCCGCTCGCGCGCGACGCACCTGTCCGCAGGCCCCCCTCTCGGCAGCCACGACCAACCGACAGGCTGAACCGGCGCCTCCCCCGTGTCGCGGTGCGTGCGGCTCGCCATGATCCCCAGATGAGCCTGTCGGTCGGTCACGGGGGAGGGCAAGGGGCCCCGCCACGCGTGCTTACGATGACGGCATGGGAGACAAGAGACCACTGCGCACGGTCAGGGTGCTGCGCACGGAGAGGCTGTCGCCCTCCACGCTGCGGGTGATCGTCGGCGGACCGGACCTCGCCGAGCTTCCCCCGCTCGAGTTCACCGACCACTACGTGAAGCTCAGGTTCGGCGACGTCAAGCGCACCTACACGATCCGCTGGCTCGACGCGGAGGCGCTCGAGATGGCGCTCGACTTCGTGATCCACGGTGACGAGGGCCTGGCGGGCCCGTGGGCGGCACGGGCCCAGCCGGGAGACGACCTTCGCTTCGTCGGCCCAGGGGGCAAGTGGGCGCCGCGGCCCGATGCGGACGCCCACGTGCTCGTGGGGGACGAGGCCGCGATGCCCGCGATCGCCGCGGCGCTCGAGGCCATGCCCACCCAGGCCGTCGTGCGCGTCTACCTCGAGGTCGCATCGGCCGCTGACCGCCAAGCGCTGCCGGTGACCGACCGCACCGAGGTGACCTGGGTCCACCGAGACGAGCTGGGCATGGCGTACGGCGAGGCGCTGACCTACGCCGTACAGTCCGCGGCCTGGCCCGAGGGCGACGTCGAGGTGTTCGTGCACGGCAACGCGGACATGATCAAGCCGCTACGGCGTCACCTGTTCCACGACCTGGCCGTGCCGAAGGATCGCGTGTCGATCTCCGGCTACTGGCGCACCGGGATGAACGAGGACGGCTGGCAGTCCAGCAAGGCCGAGTTCGTGGCCCAGATGGAGGCCGAGCAGGACGGACTCTCCACGGCCACCGACCGACCGACCGGATGAACGGAGCGCCTCCGCGCGGGCTCAGTTGATCCGGTCCGTCGGTTGCGGTGAGGGGGCAGGAGGGCCGATGCGGGGGCTGAGCCCCCTACATCTCCTCGTGAGTGTTCGGGTCACCGTCGAACAGCCGACCGTCCTCGCGGGTGAGGCCCGAGATGGCCGCCATCTCGCTCTCGGTGAGCTCGAATCCGAACACGTCCAGGTTGGACGCCTGGCGCTCCGGGGTCGCCGACTTCGGGAGCGGCACGTTGCCCAACTGCACCTGCCAGCGCAGGATCACCTGAGCGGGCGAGACGCCGTGGGCCTCGGCGGCCTGGGCGACGGCGGGCTCCTCGAACGGCGCCTGGCGCTTGCCGAGCGGGCTCCATGACTGCGTGAGGATGCCGCGTGCCTGGTGCTCGGCGCGCATCTGCTCCTGAATGAAGTACGGGTGCAGCTCGATCTGGTTGATCGCGGGCGTCACCCCCGACTCGTCGACGATGTCCGCCAGGTGCTGCGCGGTGAAGTTGGAGACGCCGATCGAGCGCACCACGCCGCTGGCGCGCAGGTCCACCAGCGCACGCCACGCATCGCGGTACTTGTTGGTGAGGGGGTTGGGCCAGTGGATGAGCAGCACGTCGATGCGCTGCAGACCCATGCGCTCCAACGACTCCTCGACCGACGCGATGGCCAGGTGGTAGTCGTGGTGGCGGCCGGGAAGCTTGGTCTGGATGGTGAGGGCGTCGCGCTCCACGCCGTTGTCCTCGAGCCAGTCGCGCGCCGCGCGCCCCACCTCGGCCTCGTTCTCGTAGTTCACCGCGCTGTCGAGCAGGCGGTAGCCGGCGTCGAGCGCCGAGCGCACCGCCTGGTAGCCCTCGTCGCCCTTGAGCGGGTAGGTGCCGAAGCCGATCGCGGGGATCTCATGGCCGTCGTTGAGTGTGCGGGTGGGAATGGTTGTCATGGCTCCACGCTACGCCCGATGCGCATGGCTGCGCGCGCCAGCGGCCGGGCTGGGCGCCTGTCACGCCTGGTGGACGGCCGATGCGGGGGCTGGCGAGTCAGTCCTCGTCGGCGGCCGTGAGGCGGGCCAGCAGCTCGGCCTCCTCGGATTCGACCGTCGCGGGATCGACCAGGTGGGAGGCGTCCGAGGTCAGCAGGTCCGTCCACTCCCCGAGCAGCTCAGCTGCCTCGCCGGAGTCGTACCACTGGGCCTCGAGGTCGGCGAGCGCGGCGTCGTAGAGCGCCTGGAACTCGGGAACCTCGAGGAATCGCTCGACGAGCACCGTCCCGCCGCCCATCCCGCCCATCCCGCCGCCCGCGCGGTCGGCGGGAAGCTCGGACGCGTCGATGCCCTCAGGCAGGTCGCCCGGCTCGAACCCCTCCGGCATGTCGGAGGGATCGAAGCTCTCGGGGAGCTCGCCGGGTTCGAATCCTTCGGGACGCTCGCCCTCAGGCATGCCGCCGCCCCCCGCGCCCGCATCGGGCCGCTCCCCGAACCCGCCCATGCCGCCGCCAGGCATCGAGCCGTAGGCGAGATTGAGGTCCCAGTTCACGACCGTCATGAGCTCTGTCTCGGGATCCCAGTAGAGGTAGGCGTTGTTGCCTGGCCCGTCGATGTCGTCCGTGTTCTGCACGAGGTCCTGGAAGGCCAGATACGTGGCGAAGGCCTCGACGTCCAGCCATTCCGACAGCGACGCGGCGAACTCCTCGTCGTCGGAGTCGTTGATGAATTCCAGGAACGCGATCAGGGGCGTGAGGTCGTCATCGCCGCCCTTCTGGTCGAAGGAGGTGGCGTACTCGTCGGGGTCGTCGCCGCGGTAGGACCAGTCGCCGGTGGACTCGGCCTTGTAGAGGGAGCCGTCGCCGAGTTCACGCTCCATCCAAGCCTCGTCGGGATTCTCGACCACGAGCCTCAGTGCAGGGTCGGAGTCGCCGGCGCTGAAGGACACCGCGATCGCCTGCTCCGCCGCGGGCCCAGTGGCGTCGAGGATGTCGAGGGCGAGCGCCTCGTTGAGCGACGCCTCGGCACTGTTGGATCGCACGGCGAACTCGCTCGCGCCGTCGAGCGATTGTCCATCGACGTACTTGTCGAGGCTGATGATCCACGGCAGGTCCTCAGGGCTCTCCGCCTGCTCCTCATTCAGCCCGCGCAGCGACGAGTTGCCCTTGAGCTTGAGCCCGACGTTCTCGAACGTCTCGCCGTCGATGGTCACGGTGGCGGAGATCCACACCTTCTCTCCCGACTGGAGATAGGCGCTGATCAGTGACTCGTAGTCGCCCGCGTCGTAGTCGACCTCGATGGTGTGCAGCACCGAGGAGTCCCACACCGCAGGCATCACTGCCGAGGAGGAGCTGATGGATGGTGGGGTGGCGGCGTCGTCGGCGTCGGTGGGCGTGGTGCACGAGGCGAGCATCAGCGCTCCGGCGATGCCGGCGGCGACGCGGAGGGGCTTGGGGAAGGTCATGCCCTCAGTCAACGGGCCGATGCTGGGAGATGCCTGGGAGCCTGCTGGGAGTTGGGGAAGGCGTCAGAGCCGACGGCCCTCGCGCAGCACCTCTCGTATGCGCGGGACGGTGACCCCCGCATCGGCCATCTCGGCACGGGTGCGGCGGCGCGAGTAGAGGATCCCCGCGACGCCGATCGCCCACGGCACCACCATGGTGGACAGCGCGATGCGGTAGTCGCCGAGCGAGTAGTCGGATGTGCCCGGTGCGACGATCTGCAGCGCGGCGCCCACGAGTGCCACGGCGAGCACGGTGGCCGCGAAGCCCCCGATGTTCACGAACCCCGTGGCGGTGCCGAGCCGTCCGCGGATGCCGAACGTGCGCGCGTAGTCCATGCCCACGAGCGACACCGGCCCGCCGAGTCCGAGCACCACGATGAGGCCCGCCAGCTGCCACAGCGGGCGGGGCGTCGACGGCAGCAGAATAGCCGCCCATGCGATCGCGATGGCGGTCGCCCCTCCGAGGATCAGCCAGGACCGGCGCAGGGGATGGCGCGCGGTGAGGGTGCCGATCACCGGCGCGGCGGCGATGTTAGTCATGACGAGCAGCGTGAGCAGCCCGCTCGCCTGAGCGGCGGAGAGTCCCTGCCCCTGGACGAAGAAGGGCACTCCCCACAGCAGCGCGACCGTGTTGGCCGAGAACAGTCCAGTCCAGTGCGTCCAGAAACCGAGCTTCACGCCTGGAGGCCGGATCGCATCGCGCATGCGCAGCGCAGGCGCGGCGCTCGCGGCGGCATCGCCCCCAGACGGCCGATGCGCGGGCCCAGCGGGCGCCACCTCCCCGGAGGCGCCGGTGACGGACGGCACGGAGTGGTGCGCGTGGTCGTCCGGCGGCATCCGCACCTGCCACAGCGACATCGCGCCGGCGAACAGGCCGAGCGCGGCGAGGGCCGCAAACGTGGGCGTCCAGCCGTGCTCGTGCAGCAGCCACGCGACGGGGATCGCGCTCGCGAGCTGCCCCACCTGACCGAGCGTGCCGGTGATCTGCACCATGACCGGCGCGCGTCGTGGCGGGAACCACTCGGACACGAGCCGGGTCGCGGCCACGAACACGGGGGCGTCTCCAGCGCCGATCAGCACGCGCGCCACGAGCGCCCAGCCCAGGTTGTCGGTGAAGGCCAGCAGCAGCTGTCCGACGCCCATGATGAGCGAGCCGGCCAGCAGCATGCGCTTGGGCCCCAGCCGGTCGAGCAGCGCGCCGGCGGGCAGCTGGAGCGACGCGTAGACGGTGATCTGCACCACCGAGAGCGCCGACAGCCCGAGCGCCTCGACGCCGAACCGATCCAACGCCTCCACGCCGGCGACGCCGAGCGCCGTGCGCTGCACCACCGCGACGAAGTAGATGAACGCCGCCGCCGCGAACACGATCCACGCGGTTCGGGGGGTGAGCGAGCCCCGGGCGGTGGCGGGCAGGCTCATGCGGGCTCCTTAGATGAGGGCAGGCTCCACGCTAGTGTCCCAGCCCGGAGGATTGCCCAGGACCCTCGGCCCGTGCGTGCCGGCCTCCCGTCAGCCCATCTGCGTCGTGCCCTCGTAGAGCCCGACCGCGTTGCCGTCGGGATCCACGAACACGGCCCACCAGCTCGTGGCGTCGATCGGCGACTTCTCCATCAGCACCGTGCCTCCGTGCTTGATGACCAGAGCGAGAGTGACCTCGATGGAGTCCACCTCGACGTACGAGCGTGGCTGCGTGAAGTCCGCCGACCGCGGGGCGAGACCGCCGCTTCCGACCTCGTTGGGCGTGCTCCACATCGGGTAGCCCTCGAAGCCGGGCGGCTCGGAGATCTGCCACCCGAACAGCGTGCCGTAGAACTCCGTCGCGGCTCCCATGTCCGAGACCGGGATGTCGATGTGGGTGATGTCGCCGTGCGCCATGGCGCCTCCTCGTGTTCGGCCACCGCTGTGCCGGGCGCCCGGGTGGCGCACCGTCCACGGCACGAGTGTCCTGCGGCGCGGCGAGCTCGGCAACCGGAGCGACGATGCGCGGGCAGGAACGACCGCGGCCGCCGACACCCGGGGGTGTCGGCGGCCGCGTCCTCAGGGAGAGAGGTCGGTGACCAGGACTACGGCATCAGCACCGTGTCGATCAGGTAGACGGTGGCGTTCGCGGTCTGGACTCCGCCGCACAGCACGGCGGACTCGCCGTTGACGGTGAAGTCGTCGCCCTCGCCCATGACCTCGAGCTCGGCGCCGTTCACCGTGGTGTGGGTGCCGGAGATGTCCATCGGCTCGATCTGGCCGGGGATCACGTGGTAGGTCAGGATCGAGGACAGCAGCTCGGCGTCCTCCTGGAGCGCGCCGATGGTCTCGTCGTCGATCTTCGCGAAGGCGTCGTCCACGGGGGCGAACACGGTGAACTCGTCGCCGTTCAGCGTGTCCACGAGGTTCACGTCGGGGTTGAGCTCGCCGCTCACCGCAGACACGAGCGTGGTGAGCATCGGGTTGTTGGAGGCCGCGACCGCGACCGGGTCCTGCGACATTCCCTGGATCGAGCCGGCGCCGTCGGGCACCTCTTCCGCGTAGGCCATGCAGGCCGGGCCCACGAGGTTCGCGGCCGGGTCCATCGCCATGTCGTCCTCCATCGCGTCCTCGGACATCGCCGGCTCGGGCGACTCCTCGGTCATCGCGGGGGTCTCCGACATCGCCGGGTCCATCGCGTCGTCGTCGGACGCGGAGCAGGCGGACAGCACGAACGTGCTGGCCACCGCGAGCGCGAGCCCTGTCGAGAACTTCGTCTTGGCTGTGAGCATGACTGCCTCCGTTGTACTGAGCCCGAGCGTCCGGGCCATGGGTTCAGCGCCCCGAGGAGCGCCCGCCGCTGGTGCGGCGACACCCCGAGTTCGCGCGGCCTCGCCGGGCGGATTGGTGCGATGTCGAGAAACGTCGGCGACCGCATCGGCCGTCCAATCCGTGACCCATTCCCGAGCGAACCTGCCGCGACGACTAGGAAGGTCACGGACATGGAACTTGTCATCATCGGGCTGCTCGGCGGCCTCATCACCGGCATCTCGCCGTGCATCCTGCCGGTGCTGCCGGTCATCTTCCTCACGGGCGGCGCGCAGTCGGCGCGGACCTCGCAGGGATCGAGCATTCCTCAGATCGACGCCATCGGGCCTGGGGGCGTCGCGCGCACCGGTGGTGCGGCGGTCAGAGTGCGCTCGGCAGTTAATCCGGCACGGTCCGATGCGGCAGTTGCGTCGGTCTCGCGCTGGCGCCCCTTCCTCGTCATCGCGGGGCTCGTGACGAGCTTCACGCTCGTCACGCTCGTGGGATCGCTGATCCTCGGCGCGCTGAATCTGCCGCAGGACATCATTCGGTGGGTCGCGATGGCAGTGCTGGTCGCGATCGGGCTCGGGCTCATCGTGCCGCGGTTCGAGCACCTGCTCGAGCGCGCGTTCACATGGGTCCCGCAGCGACGCGTCGAGAACAACCGCGGCGGCTTCGGTGTCGGCCTCGCTCTCGGTGCGGTCTTCGTGCCGTGCGCCGGACCGGTGCTCGCGGCGATCATCGTCGCCGGATCGACCGGTCAGATCGGGTGGGGGACCGTGCTGCTCACGATCTCCTTCGCGATCGGCGTCGCCGTCCCGCTGCTGTTCTTCGCTCTCGCCGGCCGCCGCGTCGCGGAGCGCGTCAAGGCGTTCCGCCGTCGCGAGCGCGGGCTGCGCATCACCGCCGGCGTCGCGATGATCGCGCTGGCGATCGGCCTCGCCTTCAACCTTCCCCAGACCCTGCAGCGGCTCGTGCCCGACTACACGGCCGGCATCCAGCGCGACCTCACCGACAACGAGAGTGCCCAGCGCGCTCTCGACCTCGGCGGGCTGATCAACGACGAGAACAAGGACCTCGACCGGTGCACGAACGGCGCGACCGAGCTGGAGAGCTGCGGCACCGCGCCCAGCATCAAGGGCATCGAGGAGTGGTTCAACACCCCCGACAACGACGCCATCGAGCTCGAGGACCTGCGCGGAGAGGTGGTGCTCGTCGACTTCTGGGCCTACTCGTGCATCAACTGCCAGCGTTCGATTCCCCACACGGTCGCGTGGAACGAGGCGTACGGAGACCTGGGGCTGAACGTCATCGGCGTCCACTCTCCCGAGTACGCGTTCGAGAAGGACCCGGGCAACGTGCGCGCCGGCGCCGAGGACTTCGGCATCACCTACCCCGTGGCGATCGACAACAACCTGTCGACGTGGACCAACTACCGCAATCGCTACTGGCCTGCGCACTACCTGATCGACGCCGAGGGCACCGTGCGCCACATCGCGCTCGGCGAGGGCAACTACGAGGCGACCGAGGGGCTCATCCGTGAGTTGCTGCGCGACGCGAACCCTGACGTTGACCTGCCAGGCGACACCGACGTTGAGGACGTCACTCCCGATGTCGGGTCGACCACGCAGGAGACTTTCCTCGGCACATCCAAGGACGTGAACTACGGCGGCGAGGGCCGCTACGCGCCGGGCGAGGGCACGTACGCGTTCCCGGACGCGCAGCCCGACGACTCCTTCGCGCTCTCCGGAGACTGGGTGCTGGAGACGCAATACGCGACCCCCGCATCGGCCGATGCAAGGGTGAGGCTGAACTTCCATGCCTCGCAGGTGCGGATGGTGCTGGCAGGCTCCGGCACCGTCACGGTGAGTCTCGATGGTGGTGAGATGCGCACCCTCGAGGTGGACGGCACGCCGCGATCGTATGGCCTGGTGGAGGCGGTGACCGAGGGGCAGCATGTGCTCGACGTCACGCTCTCCGACGGGGTGGAGGCGTACTCGTTCACCTTCGGGTGAGAGGCCGGCGCGACAACGGCCGTCGGCACCGGGGGGAGGTGACGACGGCCGCTGTCTTCTCCAGAGATTACTCCCGCGAGAGGGGTGCTGGTGAGCGTGACCTGAGCGGCGCATGGAATGGGTTCCCGCGTGACGACGTTGATACGAGGCATGAAGACACTCATCATCGTTCTGCTCATCGCGTTCGCTGCTATCGCCGTCATCGGCTTCGTGGTCGAGGCGCTGCTGTGGCTCGCCCTCATCGGCCTGATCCTCTTCGCGGTCACGTCCATCTACTGGTGGCTGCGCGCGAAGAAGTCGCGAAGCTCGACCGCCAAGGCCTGACGCCCGCTCTCAAGGCTCGCCTCTCGCCGCCAGTTCCGCTGGTGGTGGGGGCGAGCCTTCTGCGTGGTGGGGGTGGGTTGAGCGTTCGGGTGACGTGGGCGGTCACGGCCGGTGTTCCGGTAGCGGGATGGGCGTGATGCCGAACAGAGGCTTGCCTTCCGGATGCCGGAACGAGGCGACAATGTCTCCGACATCCTCGGTCAAGACGTGAGAGGCAAAGGCGGCGTTGTATCGCGCCGCGTGCTGCATCGCGAGCTCTCCATTGACGATCAGGCCGGCGACGCCGCCGTCATCTGTGATGGTGCACCTGGGATCTTCACCCTTGACCAGGGATACTCGGGCTTCCTTCGTTGCGCAGATATGCGACAAACGCAGGCGTCAGGACGAACGACGATGTCCCATTCTCGACCAGGACTCCAAGATGCGGCTGCAATGACGAGATCAAGGCTGCGCCCGTCATCTCGAGAGCGTACGGAACGACCGACTGTGATCGTTGAAGCGCGAGTTTCGAGGTGAGGGTGACAACGCAGTCGTGCGTGTCGCGCTCCACCATCAGTGGCGTGAAGCCGCCCGGCTTTGCTGGGTCGCCAGTCGACGGCACGGCGACAGTGATCTCGAGAAACAGGCGGCCCATGGCAACACGGGTGCCCTCCTCCGAGGCACGGGCGTCCATGAGCGTGTTCAATACTTCCTGGGGAGAGGGAGTTGTCATAGGCCCTCCTCGATGCGCGTGATAGATGCTTTGGCTTGCTCAGGCGACCGGTCGTAGATTCGCCCGCTGAGATCCCATTCGTACCATTGGCCACAGGCGCCGCACTGGTAAACGCGCAAGTAGGTAGTGTGAGCTTCGCGCACCAACGCGACTCGGTCGAACCCCAGTGTGAGGAGTTCACGCCTGCAGATCTCGCAACCCCATTGGTCAGTTCCCAAGCTGGAACAGCCCTTCGTATTCCCATCCACTTCCCATCCACGCGAGGATAGACGCATCGCCCTGGATCCAGGCGGCGCCGGCGCCCCGCTTTGCGCGACGAACTCCTGAATATCGATGATCGTGACTAAGGTCCCGTCGGATCTCAGGGGAGGGCTGTGTGCGTCTCGGCGAGGTCGGCGAGCTCCGAGACGGGGACGACGGCCTCGTAAACCCCAGCGTCGGTCTTGGCGAGCCGGAGAGATTCGGCGTCATGCACGTCTTGGCCCACATAGACCATCTGAGCGACCGGCCCTCCTTCCGCGCCTTCCATGCCCACCACTTGCACACGGCGACCACGCCAGGTGCCGTGCAATCGGACCACGTCGAGCGAATCGACCTGATCGCGAGCGACTGTTGTCCACCAAAGCCCCCGTGGTGACGCCCGCATGTCGGAGCGCTCCGTGGGAGAGCAGATCACCACAGAGCCGTCGGGAAGAATGTCAGCGAGCATCCGTTCACCGCGGATGGTGGCCCAGGTGCCGACGATCTCGGGAAATCGCACGGGGGTGGGGCGCAGTTGCTGCTGCTGCGTGGGACCAACCCACCCCAGCGCGACGTGGCCATAGGTGGCCAGCTGCTCCTCCGAGCCGTCGGCATTGACGCGCCACAGCGTTGTACCTGCGGGGATGGGAGATGGGCTCATCCACCAGTAGGGCACGAAGCCTGAGGCTGACTCCACGAACCCCGTTCCAGACAACGGCGAATGGTCTGCGAACGGTGGCAGGTCACTGGGCTTGTCTCCACCTGGGCTGGACAGTTGCATGGCACCCGTGATCGGGATGCGCAGGATGTCCACTGAAGGCGCCTCGGCATTGAAGGGCGACCCTGGGAACGCGAGTCCGAGTTCGCTATGCAGGTCCGCGACAGTCATTCCCGGCGCGAGATCCTGGCCCCGCACGACATAGCCGCCCAGCCAGGGGATGCCAGCCTCAACCAAAGATCGGGCGCGCGCACCTGTGACTGCTTTCACCATGAACGTCACGAAGGCGCCTCTCCATTCTTGATCCACGGCGGATCGATCGGGGCGCGGGTAGTGACGACTTCCATGTCAGGATCGTCGGGCTCCACGATCTTGATCCATGGCTCCCCGGGCCGTCCGTCCCACTCGAACCCTGCCTCCTCCAGCACGTCATCGGGCGCCCTGGACCCATTGGATTCGCGAGCGGGGGTGATCACGAGCGTGCCGATGCCGTTTGGACTGACATGCACGGCGATGCCCCGATACGTGCCGTGGTTGCGGTAATCGACGCACTCCAACCACTCGTTGTCCGATACCCAGTAGTCGAACATGTGGTGGCGCCCAGCAACAAAGCCGGGGTGCGCGTGTTCTGACCACGCGCAGTAGCGGCCGCTGCGGTCGCGGCCCACGGGAAACTCCTCACCATCGATAATGACGAACTGGCCATTGGGGTATGCAGGACGCCTCACTATGGTCCTTCCCGCACGAATGAGGCCAGTCGACTGTCCCAAACAGCCACGAGCTCGGGTCCGTTGGGTCCGACCTGCCAGAGCTTCGCGCCCTCATTGAGGCTCATCGGGAGCGCGTCATCGGGGACGTGATACTCCGGGCGCCACACGCTGTCCTTGTTGAGGGTGAAGCCGCTGTCGGCGAAGGGTTGGCCCATCTCAACGTCGCCGCTGAACTGGGGCGAGTAGGGAGTGTCGAGCACGTGAGCATCTGGCGTGGTGAACTCGATGTAGGTGCGGCCCTTCGCTGGATCCTCGTCGTTGCCTGCGCGCACCGCGTCGATTGCGGTGGCCGCACGCGTGCTGTCATTCACCGGCGAGAAAGCGCTGGAGCCGTGGTCCCCCGCGAGGGTCCGTGAACCAGGTGCGCAAGGTCTCTGGTGGCGTATCCGCGTACCAGGAGAAACGCACTGCTCGATAGGGCACGCTGGTGTGAAGGAAACACGCCACCGCGTGGCCGGTTGTCGAGTCGACGAGTTCGGCCCACCCGTCGCCGACCTCATTGATGCGGTATCCATCTGCTAGGTCATCGATTTCGTACGGGAGAAGGATCTGGGCCAAGCCCAGTTGGGACCGTACGTCCCAACCGATCTGCTCAGCAAGGTGCCGCTCAATGTCGGGCAGTTCCGTGGCGACCATGAGAACCGTCTCGTCTTCTGCGCGTTCGGCCCGCGACAGCATCCACTGACCATCCTCATTGCGGACGTAGAAACGGATCTCGCCGCCTTCGTCAGCGATAACGACGGAACTGTCGTCGACGAGGCGCCGGTAGCCCGCTTGCGCGGCCCAGGCGGATAGCGCAGTCAGCACCTCGGTGTTCATGATGCCGCCGTCGGCTTCACCTCGGACAGCACCTGCAACCGGATCAGTTCCTTCACGCTCATGCCCTTGCCTGCGACGTCCGCGAGCCCGCCGGACACTCGCGCGGTCTCGCCGCGACCACGCAGATGCTCCGCGGCCTCCCACTCGGATGATGGTTCCGATTGCCTGGCGTGCGAAGCACGGCGTCGGGCCGATGCGCACTTCGGGGCGATCATTGGCTCTGGGGCGCCTGGGGGTAGAGCTTGGCGTGCCACCACGGTGGCAGGTGCTCGTCGGCGCGCCGATGCGTGAACCATTCGGCTTGCCACTCCAGGTCAGTCATGGGTGGGTCCGTCACGGCGGGTTCACTCAGGTCGTTCACCATGATGTCGAGTTCTTGTCCGGGTTCGAGCCACGCTTGAATCTGGAACCAGGTGCCCATTTCCCGTTCATAGCAGGTGCGTCGAAGCTGCATGAGAAGCTCACCGATTGGCGGGGGCGCCTGGTGCCGGTCCATCGGCCCGCTCGGGCCCGAGTCCCGACCCGAGGGATGGTGCAGGTCGAGCGCAACGTACGAGTGCTGGGTTGTGAACGCACCCACCACGGATACCGTCGTCACCTCGTCATTGAGGTAGGAACCAAGTAGTCCCTGCAAGCGCGCGGGAATCGTCGACACGGACGTGCGACGAGCCCACTCCGCCTGCCGTTCCCTAGCTTGGGCGGCGGGATCAGTCACGAGCGGCGTTCCGGCAGTGGGATGGACGTGATGCCGTACAGAGGCTTGCCTTCCGGATGCCGGAACGACGCGACGATGTCATTGATGTCCTCGGGCAGGATGTGGGAGGCGTAGGCGGCGTCTGACGGTGACACGTGTTGCATGGCGAGCTCGCCATTGACAATCAGACCGGTGACACCGTCGACTTGGGTGATGCTGCACCGGGGATCGAGATCCTCGACGAAACTCGAGATCATCACGATCGGGCCGCGCCGGGCGCTGAATCCCACCAACTGGGCCATCCATCGCTCCGCGTAGGTCCATGACGAGAACTGTTCGTGGCGCGTATAGCCGTCCGCGCGCTCGTTCTTCGAGTACCGGTCAACGCTTCCATCCGGGTGCATGACCCAGCGGTCGTGAATGCTCCACAGGCCGGGTCCTATATCGAACTGCATCCCGTCGGCCGACAGCGCCCACTCGAACTTCGCATCCTCGATCAGGCCCATCATCAGTGGCGAGATCACGATCCCGGTCATCGCAGCACCAGCGCATCGAAGACTTCCGGCGTCACGAGTTCGTTTTCGAGGGCCCGTTTGGGTTTGTGCCCGACGTCGTGCATCCTCTGTTGCATTCCACTACTAATCTCGCGCAACGGGGTCAGTCCTTCCCCTCCGGCTGACCCTGCTGCAGTAGATCCGCTCGCACGGACGCCAGGAGCTCGGGTTCGAGTACGACCACACCCTGCCGACCGACGACGGCGAGCCCTTGCTCGGGCGCCAGGTATACGACGAGGTCGAACCCAGTGATCGTGAGTTGGTACGGGGCTGCGTGCGCCACCTTTCCGGCACCCTCGGCTGTCGTGAATACCGCTGGGCTCGGGTGGGCTGCAGGAGGGAACATGACCGGCGTGATGTCCGCAAGAGTCGTAGCGGCACTCGCGCTGGGAAGTACCAGCACTGACCTCACTACCTCGCGCATGAGCCGCACTCGAGAGGCGTCGTCCTCTGGCGCCGCGGCAATGAGCCGCTCGAGCTCGGTGTCTGAAGATTCTGTCGTCATTTACTCGCCTTCCCGCATCGCGTCGTTCGCATATTTCTCGTCGACGGCTGCAGGGCGGCCGAGGGGAGTGTCTTGCCACCACGTCCCACAGTGTCGGCAGCGGTAGAAGTCGCTTTGCAAAGACACGACTCTCCCTTTGAACACGTACGGTGCTCTATCGCCCACGTACCAGCCGGTAGTGCAGCGATCGCAACCCGACCCTTCGGTCATTGGAACACCCTCATGACGGTCCTCGTGCCATCTGGCATCACTTCGAACAAGGCGGTACCCCTTGGTAACGGCATTCCGCCATCAACGACTGCTTCTCGCGTGGGATTCGTATAGAAGAGGCCATCTTGTTTGACCGCCGTGAAGCCTCCTGGAACGAAGTGAATGTTCCCACCGGCATCGTGAAAGGTTGGCACTCTCAATTCGAGACCGTCCAGCGGTACGTTGATGCCGAACAGGCGACCACCTTCCAGGGCAGCGCGCTCGACTGAGGGCGCCATACCCGTGAGGATCGCAGCAGATCGGGCGTCGACAATTCTGGCTCCGTCGTCGGCGGGCATCAGGAACGCAACCCGGCCCTTAGCTCCCAGGGTCACGTCTTGGCCCTCGAAGAACTCGAGCGCGGCCTCACCGAAGAAGGACTCGCCCCTCGAGACGTCGTCCGTCCACGCAGGCCGGGTGCCGGGGTCCTGCCATTCCCCGCTCTCAATGCGCTCGCGAACCAACTCGTCGTAGGTGTGACCGTTGTGACCGTCAACTGTCAGTTCGCTAGGGGAGCCGGGTCCTGGTCCGTCGCCACCTCCCGAATAGGCGGCGTCATCGACGGCGCCGCCCGCGTTAGCCGTGTCAGCGGCATCGGGAGCGCTGGTGTCATCGCCTGCGCGCACTGCGTCGTCGGCGGCGTCACTCCCAGGACTGCTGGGGCTGTCGTCGGGCTTGCCGGCAGCAGTGGACGGCCCGGAGTCGTCGCCTGCACGTGCGGCGTCGTCTGCGAGCCCGCCGGGGTTGGTGGTTGCGTCGGCGTCAACGCGAGGGGCGTCAGCGTCGGGCCTAATAGTCGGTGCGTCGGCGTCCACCCGGATGGGTGGTGCGTCGATGTTGACGTTGACGTCCATGTCGATCTTGAAGCCGCCCCCACCGAGGCGGGCCAGGACGGCCGGTCCAAGGTTGTCGAGCTTGGTCAGAGCGGACGCGATACGGGTGGCGCCGGCAGCCGCGGACAGGCCCTTCGCGCCGGCCAGTGCCCATCCGCCCACGGGGATGAACGCGGTGCCGATGTTCAGGATCGTCTCAGTCGCGGCCTGTGCGGGGGCGTCTTCCCAGGTGTCCCACGCGACCAGCGACTTGCCGAGCTCGGTGACCGTCTCGAGGGAGTCGGAGTAGGCGTCGGGGCCGTTGACCGCGAGGTTGATGAAGCCGAGCGGCCCACCGGTCAGCGTGGAGATTGACACCACGATGTCGCCGATGCCGGCCCAGGACTGCTTGAAGTGTTCGCCGTCACCCCATTCACCGGTCATGTAGTTGTAGGAGATCAGCGATCCCAGGCCCTCGACGGTGCCCTTGCCGAACTCGTAGAAGCCGTGGCCCACCTGCTCGCCGCAGTTGCGCTTCTCCTCGACCCGTGACCCCCACGGCAGCTCCACGCCGTCCTGCTTGAGCTGCCACGCCTCGACGGCCTCGAGCGGTGCGACGCACGCGTCCTCACGCAGCGCATTGATGCGGTTGGCACAGTCGACTTCCGCCGAGTGGAGCCGGGCGTACAGGTCCGCGACCTCGTCCATCAAGTCGTTGTTGCGGCCCACGTGCTCGCCGGATTCGAGCCACGACACGAGGATCTCGACCGTTCCTCCCGAGACTCGTGCGGTCTCGCCGCGTCCGCGCAGGTACGCGACGGCATCCCACTCGGAGTACCACTCCGACTCAGTGGACGCCGCGCCGTTGGTGCCGTACGTCGACGCGTTGTAGGACGTGGAGTAGGACCCGGTGCCGTACGTCGACGCGCTGTAGCTCATGTGCGCGGAGGCGTTGCCGTCCCATTGATACGCGGTGGTCGACGATGCACGCATCCACACCTTGTTGCCGGGCTCCAGGGAGTCCACGAACTCCTGGGCGCGGGTCCGCACCTCATCGAAGCTGATGCGCAGGGGCTCGATCTCGCCCGCGAAGTCCTCCAGCGCACGCGCCATCGTGTCGAGGTTGGCGGCGAAGGTCACCAGCGAGGTCCCGGGGGCCGTCATCGCATTGTGCACGGGCTCGGCGCCGGGCATCTCGAACGCGGCGGGGACGGCCGTCCACGCGGTGGAGACGTCGGACACACCGGTGCGGACCTGTGAGGCGACGTGGCGCGCCTGCTGACACGCATCCGTGATGGCGGCGGCGTTGAGCTGACCGCCGGTGTTGTCACTCGAGGCGGCCCCGGGGATCTTGTCGGGCTGGATGAGGCCGTCAGACGCCACGCACTGCTCGGCGCTGACCGCGGTCACGGCGCTCCGCCCATGCCCGTGCTGCCCATCGACGTCGCGATCTCGGTCGCCTGGGTCTCGTCGCCGGCTCGGATCGCCTCCGCTGCGAGGGCGGTGGACTCCAGCGCCGTGGAGTACTGGCCCAGGGCCGTGCTCACCCTGTTGGTGAGCTGGTCGGTGAGGAACCCGGATACGGACTCCATGACCACACCGTCAAAGCCGGTGGACCGGGACAGCACGTCCACGCACTGCTCACCCAGCGCCGGCGACAGTGTCCCGTCGGACGATGCGACAGCGGACGCCACGGCGTTCGCCCCCTCGGACGCTGAAGTGAGAGCCTGCTGGAGGCTCACCAACTCGACACGCCAGCCGTTCACTCATACCCCCCGTGCATCCGGGCGCGCCTCAACGCGCGCGGCCCTCGTACGAACTCAGCCGATGTTGGAGACGGCGGTCTTGGCCTTGTTGATCGCGGACTGTGCGGTCTCGTCGGAACGCTCGAGCGACGTGCGCAGGGTGTCGATGATCTGACGCACCTGGGCGGCGGCGTTCTTCCACCGCAGCTCCTTGGCGGCGTAGTCATCCGAGACCCCGTCGGCGGAGTAGTCCGACATCGCAGCGCGCACATCGGCGTCGCGAGCCTCGATCAGCGACTCGAGCTGAGCGGCGATCTTGTTGAAGTTGTCCTGCGCATTCTGCGATGCGGCGACGTCGTAGTCGCGGCGGTCAGCAACGTTTCCAGCCATGGTGATTCCCCCTGAACCTTAAGAACCCGACGAGAAGCGGGCCGCGTCGAACGACACCGATCCCTGCGTGGAGCGAGTCTGGTCAGCCATTTCGGACTCCGACTCCTGGAATGAGCGGTCCATTCCCGCGACGCCGGCCAGCACGGCCTGCAGTGCGCTGGAGAGCTCGACGGAGATCTGGTCCGTGTTGGCCTTGAACTGGTCGAACGCGGCGCGTGCCGAGCCGTTGAAGCGGCCCTCCAGCGGAGCCGCGGCCTCACCCAGCTGACGCACGAGCGCCCCCAGGTCCTCGCCAGACGTCTGGGTGCGCTTGGTCAACTGACCCAGCGTGTCCGACCCCATTGCGAACTTCATGCCGACTCCTCCCGATTGATCAACACTCGGCCACGACACTAGCCTGCCTCGAAAGGGAAGAGAAGGACATGTCCAGAACTTCACACTTCCGTTCATTTTGTCTGATGACACTCACTACCATCAGGGCTGACGCCAATCGAAAGGGTCATCCGCCTCCATGACGACGACCTCTCGCGCCGTGGACCCCGTGGCGACTCCTCTCGCGCGCGCGGAGCCGGCCGGAGGGGCGCAGATCGCGGCGGGCGTGATTCTCGCCCTCGTCCAGGTGCTCGTCGCGGGTGCTGTCGTGACGTCCGGCTTCGCCCTGGGCGGCACGGGTGCCGGGGTTGCCACGCTGGTGGCCACGGGCTCGGCGTTGACGCTCGACTTCGCATGGTGGATGCGTGCCGGGCATGGCCTCGCCTGGCGGGTGGCGGGAATCAGCCTGCTCGCGCGCACGGACGATGCCCCCTTGGGTTTCGGCAGGCTCGTGCCGATGCCGCCCACCTGGGTCGCCGCGACGCGCGGACGGCGCCACCCCGTCGATGTGCGCCTCGACCCCGTCGTGCTCTCCGACCCTGACCCGATCCGGGGCCCGCGACAGCCCCGCATCGCAGACGTCTCGACCCCCGCATCGGCCGCACTGCGCGCGGCGCCAGCGATCGAGTCGGCCCCGAGCGCAGGCGAGGACCAGCGAGGCCCGGCCCCCGTGCCGAAGGCCGACGCGACGGGCCTCCCGGTGCTCCCTCCCGGCATGCAGCTGGCAGACACCGAGGCTTCTCCTCGCAGCCACGGCGGCCCCGTCCGGGTGACGGTCGACGGCCAGTCGCGTCATGTCCTCACCGGCACGGCCATCGTGGGCAGGCGACCCGTCGCCGAGGCGGACGGTCAGAGCACCATCGAGGTCACCGACCTCACTCGCACCCTGTCGAAGAATCACCTGCGCCTCTCGGTCGAGAGCGACGGCACGCTGGTCGCGACGGACCTGGGGTCGACCAACGGCAGCGCCATCGTGAGTGCCGACGGCGCTCGCACCGACCTGCTGCCCCACGCCCCGGCGCCGCTCGGACTGGACGACGCGGTGACCCTGGGCGATCACCAGCTGACGTTCTCGCAGGGAGGCAGCGCATGAACGACAAGGACCTCGCGATCGTCGAGACGGCGCGCGAACGCCGCGAACGCCTGGCTGCGGCCCTCATCCACGGGGGGCTCGACTCGCGCCGCCGTCTGAGCGCCCTGCACAAGCGCGTGCTCATCGGCATCGTGGTGGGCGCCGTCGCCGTTGCGGTGTGCGCGGGAGTCTCGTTCGTCTCAAAGTTCATGGCGGATCGGCAGGCGCAGAACGAGGCGAATGCCGTCTCCGCCCAGCCATACGAAGTGCCGCAGATAGTCAAGGGTGGAATCACGCAATGAGGACGTATACGAGGCTGCTGGTCATCGGCACGGTGCAGAAGGCCAGCATGGTCGTGCCCGCCGACGAGCCGCTGGCCGGTCACGTGGCGACCATCGCGGACGTGGTGAGCGAGCCGCACGGTGTCGCCCGGCTCGCGCTGGTGGATGTGGCCGGTCGCGAGATCGACACCGCGCTGAGCCTCGGAGACCTGGGGCTGATCGACGGCGCGCAGCTGCGGCTGGTGCGCTCGGCCGATGTCCCCGCGCCCCCCGAGGTGACGGACGTGACGGATGCGGTGGCCCAGGAGCGCACGGCGCTGACTCGTGGCTGGTCCCAGGCGCACCGCATCGCCGTCGCCTCCAGCGGGGGAGCGCTCGCGGCCTTCGCCGGACTGAGCGCCGCGCGTGCTGAGGCGACGTGGCTGCCGGTCACCGTCTGGGCGCTCGTCATGATCACCGCCGTGGTGGCAGGGCTCATGGGCCATGCGGTGCTGCGGGCCGTGATGACCGGACTTGCCGTGGGCTCGGCGGTCGCCGTCGCGCCCCTGATCCCTGAGTGGGCCGATGCCACGGGCGACCTGCTCGTCACCGCCACCGCAGCGGCAGTGCTCGTCTGGCTCTCGCTCGGTCTCGGCAGCGGCTGGGGCGGGCGGCACCTGGGCGCAGGGGTGGGTTCGCTGGTGGGTGCGCTCCTGTCGGCGGGCGCGCTGGCGCCGTTGCTGCTCGGGGCCGATGCGGCAGAGACCTTCGCCATCGTCGGCGTCGTCGCCCTGCTGGGCCTGGGCGCGGTCCCCTCGGTCGCGCTTGCGGTGTCAGGGCTGACACGTCTGGACGATGCGGCCGATGCGGGCACGCGCCCGGCGCGCGCCACGGTGGCGCTCGGCGTGGAGTCCGCGTATGCGGTGATGACCTGGTCAGTGGTCGCGCTGGCCGTCGCCACCGGCGCATCGGCGTTCGTGCTGTTGTCGACGGGCGAGCTGTGGCCGCAGCTGGTCGCGGCGGCGCTGGTGATCGTGACGCTGCTGCGCACGCGCGTCATGGCGCTCGCGCGCCAGGCGTGGGCGCTGTGGGTGGCGGGCACCGTCGGCACCTTCGCCGGCCTCGCGATGTCCGGCGAGACCACGCTGCTGTGGTCCGTGGCAATCGTCGCGGCCGTGATCGCGATCGTGGGCGCGGTCGCCACGCCGCCTGAGCACACCCGCATCCGCCTGCGCGGATGGGGCGACACCGTCGAGGCGCTGTGCGCCATCGCCGTGGTGCCGTGCGTCATCGGCCTGTTCGGCGTCTATGGGTTCATGCTCGAGGTGTTCTCGTGACACCGGTGCTCGGGGCCACGGCGGTACGGACGCTCGACCGCGCGGTGCGCGACGTCCACGCGCCCACGCCGACCGTTCGACGCATCGTCGTCACCTCGCTCGAGCGCGCGACGGGCGCGTCGACCGTGGCCGCCCTGCTCGCGCACACCCTGGTCCGTCACCGGGGCGGCCGCGTGCTGCTCACTGGCGCATCGGCCGCCGCCGGTGACGTCGATGCGCTGCCGCACCCCACCACGACCGACCTCGCGACGCTTCCTCCCGGCGTCACCGGGGACGTGCGGCCGTGGCACGGCGCGTGGCGCTCCCTGGCGCCGGTCGATGACCGCGCCTTCGATGTCTCGGTGGTCGACGGCGGCCACCTCAGCGACCCCCTGCGCGCCCACGTACACCTGGCGGGAGCCCACGTGGTGCTGCTGGTGAGCAGCGTCGAGCGAGTGATGGGGGAGCAGGCCCTGGTGCTCGCCGATGCCCTCGCCGCGCACCCGGAGGGCGCCGCCGCGACCGTAGCGTTTGTGAACCGCCAGCGCTCGCGTTCGCCGTGGCCGCAGCTGATCTGCAGGCGTCATCCACGCGCGAGCACCGTGCTGCCGTACGACGAGGCCCTCGCGACCGAGCAGTATGCGCGCGTATCGCAGAGCACCCGCATCGGCATGCTGGAGATCGCGGGCGACCTGATGGTGGCCGAGCGCGCGCGGGCGGCACGATGACCACCCGCATCGTCAACCGTCCCGCCCGCGAGACGCGGCCGCTCGAGCGCCCGGAGCCGCGCACCCTTGCCGCGCCACCGCCGGTCGGGGATGCTCCTCCCGGCGGACTGCCGCTGCAGTCGCTGCTGCCGGTCATCGGCTCGATGTCGTCGATCACGATGATGGTGGTGCTCCGTGGCAACCCGGTCATGGTGATCGTGGGGGCGATGATCCTGGTGGTCGCCCTCGTAGGCGGCGTGGGCATGGCCGTGTCGTCGCGAGGGCGACAGGTGCGCCAGCGCCGGCAGGCCCGCGAGCGCTACCTCGACTACCTCGAGCGCGTGCGTGCCGAGGTGCGTGCCACGCGTGAGGAGGTGCGCGGCGAGGCCCACCTGCTGGACCCGGCGCCCACCGCCTTGGCGGATCTGGTGCGCAACCCTGCGCGCCTGTGGGAGCGCCGCCGCTCGCACGAGGACTTCCTGCGTGTGCGCATCGGCGAGGCCGTGGTGCCGTGGTTCGGGCTGTCGCTGCCCGAGGATCCCAACCCGGTGCAGCCCTACGACCCGATCATGACTGCGGCCGGCGGCCAGGTCTGCGAGGCCTACAGCGGTGTCGGCGGCATGCCGCTCGTGGCGAGCCTGGCCTCCGCGACGTGCGTGAGCATCGTCGCCCCGCGCGACGCCGGGCGGGCAGTGGCCCGCAGCCTCATCGCCCAGGTGGCGTCCCTTCACGCCCCCGACGACGTCGCCCTGGGTCTGGTGGTGGACCAGGCGCAGGCGCGCGCATGGTCAGGGCTCGACCTGCTGCCCCACGTGAGCGTGGATGGCACCTGGGACGGGCCGATGCAGGCACGCCGCATCGGCTCCAGCGTGCGGGAGGTGTGCGCCGTCATGGCGGACGATCTCGCGGACCGCTACTCCCACGCCACCGGGCGGCGCGCGAACGAGCCGTCTCCGCACGCCACGGTGCTGATGATCGAGGACTACCGCGACTCCGCCACGCCCGCACTTGCGGTGCCCGGCGTGAGCCTGCCCGCGCGCGAGCTCGGGTTCGTGCACATCGCGCTGGTGGAGGACCGCCTCGACGAACCGTCGAACACGGACCTGCGCATCACCGTGGGGGAGGGCGTCGCCGGTCCCACGGTCCGTATGGAGACCTTCGAGGACCCCGACGTGCCCGCCGTCGATGGCCGTGCCGACCTCATCGACCCCGCCACGTTCACGTCGCTCGCGGCGGCGCTGTGCCCGCTGCGCCTCAGCACGGTGTCGCGCTCCGAAGGCGCTACGGCCGGCGCGATCGGGCCGCTCGACCTGCTGGGCATCGGCAGCATCGAGGAGCTCAGCCCCGCGGCGTGGCGCACCCAGTCGGGACCGCAGTTCCTGCGCGTGCCCGTCGGCACCGACGACCTGGGCCGAGCGCTCGAGATCGACATCAAGGAAGGTGCTCAGGGCGGCATGGGGCCGCACGGCATCTGCATCGGCGCGACCGGCTCCGGCAAGTCCGAGTTCCTGCGCACGTTCGTGCTGGGGCTCGCCGCGACGCACAGCCCCGACGACCTCGCGATGATCCTCGTGGACTACAAGGGCGGCGCAGCCTTCGCGCCACTGGCCCGCCTGCCGCACGTGTCCGGACTGATTGACAACCTCGAAGGTGAGGCCGGCCTGGTCGAGCGCGCCCGCGCATCGATCGCCGGCGAGGTGGTGCGACGCCAGCGTCAACTCAAGGAGGCGGGTTCCCTCGCGTCCATCACCGAGTACCGCCGCGTGCGCGCCGACAACCCCGCGCTGCCGCCGATGCCTCACCTGTTCGTGGTGATCGACGAGTTCGGCGAGCTGCTGACGGCCGAGCCGGAGTTCGTCGACCTGCTGCTCACCATCGGTCGCATCGGCCGCTCGATCGGCGTGCACATGCTGCTGTCCAGCCAGCGCATCGAGTCCGGCAAGCTGCGCGGGCTCGATACCTACCTGTCCTACCGCATTGGCCTGCGCACGTTCTCGGAGTCCGAGTCGCAGGTGGTGCTGAACACCGTCGACGCGTTCCACCTCCCGCCCGAGCCGGGCTGGGGCTTCCTCAAGGTCGACACCACCGTCTACACCCGGTTCCGCTCCGGCTACGTCTCCGGTCCCACGCCGGGGCCCGTCGCCCAGGACGAGGACGAGCCGGCGTACGCGGTGGAGATGCCGCCGTTCAACACCCTGAGCGCTGCGCTCGCGGGCACGGACGACGGGGCGGGCACCAGCGCGGACGTGGGCCACCAGGACCGTCCGGCCCTGATCGATGAGGCGGTCAGCAGGCTGCGCCCGGGCGTGGCTTCCGTTGCGAGCGTGTGGCTCCCGCCGCTGCCGGATCGCCTCCCGCTGTTCGAGGTGCTCGACAGCCACCACCGCGACCCGTTGTCGGTGCCCATCGGCCTGATCGATGACCCGGCGCGCCAGTTCCAGGGACCGTGGCGCATCGACCTCGACCGCTCCGGCGGGCACCACGCCGTGATCGGCGCCCCGCAGTCCGGGCGCACCACGTTCCTGCGCGCGGTCGCCGCGGGCATCGCGACGACTCATACGCCCACCCAGGTCACCATGTACGGACTTGACCTCGCCGGTGCGGGCCTCGCCCGACTCGAGGGGTTCCCTCACGTGGGCGGCGTGGTGACGCGTCACCGGACCGAGCAGCACATCCGCCTGCTCGAGGAGCTGCACGCGATGCTGGCGCAACGCGAGCAGATGTTCCGCGACATGCGCATCGAGTCGCTTGCGCACTTCCGGTCGCTGCACTCGAGCGGGTCATTGCCAGGCGTGGTCTCGCCCGACGTCGTACTGATCGTGGACGGCTACGGACTGATCCGCTCCGACTTCGAGCAGCTCGAGGCCCCCATGGGCGACCTGCTCACCCGCGGCGGCTCGTTCGGCATCCACATCGTCATGTCCCTGACGCGCTGGGCCGAGGTCACCATGCGCCACCAGCCGCTCATCGGCAACAAGTACGAACTGCGGCTCAACGACCCCACTGAGTCGACGATCGCCCGTAAACTCTCGGAGACCATCAAGGTGCCCGGGCGAGCGCTCACCCCGGACAAGCTCTTCGCTCAGGTCGCGCTGCCTCGCATCGACAACGGCCCCGACGAGGACTCCGGCGAGGCGCTCTCCGCTCTCGCTGAGCGCACTGCCGCGGACTGGCAGGGACCATCCGCCGCCCCCATCCGCCTGCTGCCGGAGTCGCTCGACCCCGCGAGCCTGCCGTCGGTGTTCGACGAGCCCGATCGCGTGCCTCTCGGCCTGCGCCAGGACACGATGGCTCCCGAGCTGCTGGACTTCGCGGGCCGCGATCCGCACCTGCTGGTGCTCGGCGATCCGGGGTCGGGCAAGTCGATGGCCCTGCGTCAGATTCTTGCGGGCATCACGGAGCGCCACGGCCCGGACGAGGTCGTGATCGCCCTCATGGAGCCGCGCGGCGCGCTCGCGTCCACGATTCACGACGACTATCTGGGCGGTCATGCGACGAACGGTCCGCGCGCCAGGGAGCTCGCGGCGGCCGTCGCGCTCGAGATGGCCAAGCGCCGCGACGGTGAGTCCCCGTCGACGATGCGGGTGTTCGTCATCGCCGACGACTTCGACATCCTTTCCGCCGGTGGCACGTCGCCGCTGGAGCCGCTGCTGCCCTTCCTGCCGCAGGCGCGGGATCTGGGCCTGTCGGTGATCCTCACCCGTCCCGTGGCCGGCGCCTCGCGCGCGCTATTCGATTCATCGCTGCAGACGGTGCGCGACGTGGGGGCGACCGGACTGCTGCTGTCCGGTGAGCGCTCCGAGGGTGCGCTGTGGCCCGGCGTCTACGCGACTCCGGCGATCCCAGGCCGCGCGCGCATCGTCCGCCGTGCCGAGGCGCCGCGCCTGATGCAGATCGTGCACCGAGGCTGACCCGTGGAGACGTCGAGCCCGTACCCTGCCCCCGACCTCGCGGCGCACCCGTTGGTGCGCGCCGTCACGGATCGTGCGGTGGTGATGGATGTGCGGTCCGATCCGGTGTACTTCAGCGAGGGAACTGCGGATGTGCTGAGCCGCGCCGCGGCGATCGGTCTGCGGCCGGTCGTGGTGACTCCGCCGCAGACCCGCATGACGTTTGCGGCGCGCTACATCATCGAGATGATGGAGGGCCGGTGGCTGCACGCGATGCCCGACGGCACGGTGCGCTCGCCGTTCACAGGGATGCGGTGGGAGTACGCCACCGATCCCGTGAGGCCCGAGCGTCGCGGTGAGGTGATCGGGGTTGACCCGCTCGAATCGCCCCCGGTGATGCTGGCGGGTTTCTCGGTGTCGGTGCACCATGCGGCGAGTGACGCGCTGGTGATCGGAGGCGTGGCCGAGGTGCTCGCCGAGTCCCTCGCCGACGACGAGCCGGCCGCGTGGAATGTGCACGAGCCGGCGCTGCTGCGCTGGGACCGGTCCACCGTGACGGCGCACGCCCGCGTCCGCATGCCGGGGATCGCCCGGGTGTTCATCGTGGGCGCGAAGGGCCGCTTCCAGGCGACGGTGTCCGTGCGACGCACGGACACGGGCGTGGAGGAGACGGTGTCCGGGATCGCCGCGGTTCCCGGCGTCGTCAGTGCGGCCGATGCGCTGCCCGCCTTGACGGAGCGCGCTCGCTCCGCACTGCGCGCGGTCGCCGACAACGTGCGCATGCCCCTGCAGGGGACCGTGTCCGCGACGCCCGGTTGGCCCGACCTGATGCAACGCCCTGGTCGCGCCGCGCCTCCCGTTCCGTTGGCGATGCTGGTAGGACCGCGAGCGGTGCATCTGCTCGCTCTGGACATCACCACGGCCGCCGCCGCTCATCGCGTGGAGCAGGCCGGGAGCGGCAAGCTGCCGTCCGTGGTGGTGAGCTTCGAGCCCCGGCCGGACGGCTCGTGGGACGAGATCGCACAGCTGGTGAGCGTCGCCGGTGTGGACCGGGTGCGGGCCGCCGCGGGTGTCGCCGAGCCGCGAGAGCAGGAGGACCTGCGATGACCGGGACGATCTACGCCGACGTGGTGCTGCTGACGCGCGAGAGTCCGAACGCCGAGCTGCTCGCGTTCTACGCGGACGCGTGTGATGCGTCGATGGTGACGCTGCCGTCTCCTGACGGAGCGACCGCATCGGTGTTCTTCGAGGAAGGCGATCTCGCCGTCGTGATCGCCGTGCCCAAGATGATCGAGTACGACGGAGACCTGTCGCGCGTGTTGGGCATCGAGGCGCGGAACCTGCCCGGGGGAGCGCGCTACTGGACCGAAGGGGTGGTGGCGGTCGACCCGTCGAAGCTGGGCTTCGGCGTGGCGACCGCGCTCGCGGACCACTGCGGCGGTCAGGCAGTGATTCGCGCCTCAGGCACCGTCCTCTGAGCGGGAGCGGCGGGCGCGGGCGTCGGCCCTCTCACGCGAAGGTGTCGATCGCCTCGACCGCCTTGTCCATGAAGGCGCTCTCACCGAACGTGTTGATCGTGAAGAACAAGGCCTCGCTGCCGCCGGACGTGGTGAGCGCGACCTCCAAGCGATCGCCCACGGCGAGGATGGTCACGGACAGCGTGACTCGATTGCTGCCAGTGACGCTGTAGCGCTCATACGTGCGCAGGACCACGCGAGCGTCGCCGATGCTGAGCTCGCCGGAGTGCTCGATCGAGGCCGAGATGCTGCCACGCGCGATGGCGCCGCACGGTCCGCGTCGCACCGGGTCAGTCTGCTCGGACTCTGCGCGATCGCAGCGTGACCACCGCCACCAGCGCGCCCACGACGCCTCCGGCGAGCGCGCCGCTCGTGTTGAGGATCACGTCGTCGATGTCGGCGACCCGGCCCAGCACGTACTGCGCGATCTCGATCGAGGCCGACAGCGTGAGGCCGAAGATGAACGCGGTCGCCACGCGGCCAATGAATGGCGCCCTCACCAGGCACGCAGCGAGGAATCCGAACGGCATGAACAGGGCGACGTTGCCCACCAGGTTGAGCCACGGGTTGGAGCCGCGCTCGTTGGCAAGCCCGCGTTCAATCTCCTGTCCGGGGACCAGGCTCAACCCTCGCGGACCCGTGTAGTGCGACGACACCGTGGAGCCGAGGGTGGCGACGGCGATCACCAGCAGCCAGAGCACGAGCGCGGTCCACAGCACCGATCGGGTCCCGCGGCCATGCCGCGCGCCGATGAACCCCGCGAAGGCAAGCGCCACCGCAGCGACCGCCGCCGCCGCGATGACGAGGGCGACGTTGTCGAGGATGTCGTTCGGCACTCGTACCCCTTCTTGCCGGGCGTCTGCCCGTTCCTGTGCATATGACGAGTGAGCCCCGCGGACTGCTGCCAGGTCTCTTGGACCTATGGTGACGGAGACCAGCCAGTGGCGCGGAGCGCGCGGATAGGGGCGAAGAGCTCTGGCGGCAGGTCATCCCAGCGGAACCACCCCCACTCGGCGATGTCGCGACGGTCGAGTGCTTGGGGCAGGACTCCGATCACCTCGCCGCCAGCTGCCAGCTGCCAGCGCAGCATCGGCGACCACACCCATCAGCCCCACGCTTCCGCCGCCATAGACCACCCCGATGCCCCGATGCGCGACCAGGGTGCCGAGCGCAGCGGCTGCTTGTACCTAGCGAGGGTCAGCGCCCGGACTCGACCCGGCGAAGACGCAGACGCGCGTGAGAGCCATGCGAACAATCCTCACACGAGAACTTCAGCGTGCGGTGGTGTCAGCCATGCGCTCTGAAGCTCTGCACCTTGACCCTGTGCTTGGCACATGGTGTGAGATCGATGGCGAGGACACCGATGGACGATGGGGTGGCCGAGAGGAGGCGAGGTGAAGGATACGGATCCGGACACCTTCCTTGCGCTCGCGAGCATCGCCGCGACCTTGCTGGGAACCTTCACCGTCGCCGCCGTCTTCTACATCGGGTCGGACACGCACCGTCGGCCCGGCCCCTCCGCGGCAGTCGACGACTACTGGCGTTCCGGGATGCGGTGGATCTTCGCGGCCTATTCGATCCCGATGCTCGTTGCACTGGCCTTTGCGGCGCTCGAGCCCGTGTGGGGTGCCGTCACGTTCATCGCCCTGACTGGTGTCCTCGTCACGACGACGGTCAGCACCGTCAGGCATGTGCTTCGGCCAGACGGCCCGGGCAACTCTCGAGATCTCAAGGTCAACGAGTGGGCGACCGCTGTCGGGGTGCTGGTGTCGGCGGTCCTCCCGTGGGCCCTGGGGGGATGGGTTCCCTCTCCGCCGTTCTTCATCCCCTCGCTGCTTCTCGTGCTCGCCGCAGGATTCACCAGCACCGCAGCGCTCGTCTTGGCGGAGTTCGATGCGGATACCGGCTCGACAGAGATGGCAGCCTCCGCAGCCCACGACGACAGCGCTTGACCGTGTGCCTGGCACATGGTCTGGAATGGCCGAGACACAGCGAACGGTCCCAGGGTCATGCGGTGTGCCCGACTTCAGCGCACCGCAATGTCCCGTGCGGCCACCGGTATGGAGAGAGGCACATAGAGGATGAGCACCACGAGCGAGGATGACCGGTCTACGCCGAGTTTTGGGGGGCTCAAGGCGCTCTTCATCAATGCGACCTTGAAGCGCTCGCCGGAGCCGAGCCACACGGACGGCCTCCTCCGGGTCAGCAGCGCCATCATGCGCGACCACGGCGTGCAGGTCGACGCGGTGCGGGCGATCGACCTCGACATCGCACCGGGCGTGTGGCCGGACATGACCGAGCACGGCGAGGATGCGGACGACTGGCCCGAGCTCTACCGACAAGTCCTCGCCGCCGACATCCTCGTGCTGGCAGGCCCCATCTGGCTCGGTGACAACAGCTCGGTCATGAAGCTGGTCATCGAGCGGCTCTACTCAAGTTCGGCGCTCTTGAACGACACGGGCCAGTACGCCTACTACGGCCAGGTCGGGGGTTGCGTGATCACCGGGAACGAGGACGGGGTCAAGCACTGCGCGATGAACGTGCTCTACAGCATGCAGCATCTTGGTTTCACGATCCCGCCGCAGGCCGACGCTGGGTGGATCGGGGCCGCGGGCCCCGGCCCGGGCTATCTCGACCCCGGTTCAGGCGGACCGGAGAATGACTTCACCAATCGCAACACCACGTTCATGACGTACAACCTCCTCCACCTGGCGGCGATGCTGAAGGTCGCAGGGGGCTTCCCTGCGTACGGAAACCGTCGGAGCGAGTGGGACGCTGGCTGCTCACCGCATCAGCAGAACCCCGAGTACCGGTGAGTCGGAGGTAGACGGTATGAGCACGGAGATGGCGGCGCAGGATCAGTCCTGGCCACGGCTCAAGGTCGCTGACTGGACGGCGACGCGAGACACGCTTCACATGTGGACGCAGATCGTGGGCAAGGTGCGTCTGGTGAGCGCACCGCTGATGAATCACTGGTGGCACGTGACCCTCTATGTGACCCCGCGCGGGCTGAGCACCGGGAGCATCCCTGCCGGTCGCCGGCTGTTCGACATCGAGTTCGACTTCATCGACCACGAGCTCCGCATGCGCACGAGTGACGGCGACGCTCGCACCATCCGCCTTGAAGCGAAGCCCGTGTCGGTCTTTCACGCGCAGGCCTTGAAGGCGCTGCACGAGTTGGGCATCGAAGCGGAGATCTCCGCGACGCCGAACGAGGTGCACCCTGCGATCCCTTTCGCCGACGACACCGAGCACTGTTCTTACGACCCGGCCGCGGCGCGCCTGTTCTGGGAACAGCTGATGCAGGCGCACCGGGTGATCGAGGAGTTCCGGTCGCACTTTCTCGGCAAGGTCAGCCCCGTCCACTTCTTCTGGGGGGCGATGGATCTCGCCTGCACCCGGTTCTCGGGACGCGGCGCACCCGTGCACCCGGGTGGGGCTCCGAACGTGGGCGATTGGGTCATGGTCGAGGGCTACTCGCGTGAGCTCTTTAGCTGTGGCTTCTGGCCCGGCGGGGGAGAGGAGGGCGCGTTCTACGCGTATGCCTATCCCGAACCCGACGGCTTCGCCGACCATCCGATCGGCCCCGATGGTGCGTACTACAGCGTCGACAACGGTCAATTCCTGCTGCCCTACGAGGCCGTGGCGACGGCCGAGGATCCAGACCAGGCGGTGTCGGAGTTCCTGCACGCCTCCTACCGTGCCGCTGCCAAGAACGGCGGCTGGGACAGGGACGCGCTTGAGTGCGACCCCGGTCGATGGGACCACCGCCACCAGAGACACGATCACGACAGCGCGCGCCCCCTCGACGAAAGGTTCACACGATGAGCGGCGACGGCGAGCAGGACCGCGCGGCGCAAGCCGCCGAGCTGGGATGCGCCGCGTTGGTGGATGCGATGGGCCGCATCCATCCCCACCGCGACGACCTGCCGCAGATGGATTTCGCGCACCTCTCGAGGGTGGGCCCCGTGGGGCTCGAACCCACGACCTACGGATTAAAAGTCCGCTGCTCTACCAGCTGAGCTAGAGGCCCCGCCCCAGAATCCTACGCGGATGTCTCCGGGCTCTCCTCGCTCGATCCCCACTTCGTGAACTCGACGCTCTGCGGCCCAGTGTGAAAAATCCGGCATGGCGCGCCTCCTCAAACGCTGATCGCCGAGCCACAGGATTGCCTACAGTGGCCTTGGGATGGAGCAAACGCACAACGTACGTGCTGACAGGGCCGGCGATACGCCCGACGGTCACGCGCGCGCTCTTGAGCCCGATGCAGTGACGGCGGATCTCGCGAAGCGCATGGCCCCGTTCGAGCGCTCGGTCCACGGCGTCATGTTCACCACTCCTGATGGACGTATCGCCGCCGCCAACCCGGCGGCCTGTCAACTGCTCCGGTGGGATGAGGCCGAGATCCAGGCGCTCGGACGCGCGGGCCTTGCCGATCCGACCGACGACCGGTGGGGTTCGGCCGTGGCGACCCGGAGTGAGCAGGGATCCTTCCGGGGGCGCCTGCGCTTCGTTCGCGGGGATGGATCCACGCTGACAGCAGACGTGTCCTCGGCGATCTTCCTTCACGAGGGGCAACCCTGGACATACGTGCTGTTCGACGACGCCTCGGCTGTTGACGCAGCACTCGAAGACGCAGCGCGCCAGAAGGCCTATGCCGACGTCGTCGTACAGATGCTGGACTCGATCAGTGACGCGTACTGGGCGGTCGACGGCGACTGGAACATCACCTTCATCAATCGCGAGGCGGAACGGCTGCTCAAGGTCGAGCGCGCGGATGTGCTCGGCAGGAACCTGTGGGATGTCTTCCCCACGGCGCGAGGCACGGTCTTCCAGCGCGAGTACGAGCATGTGATCGGTACGGGTCGGGCTTCAACCTTTGAGGGGTACTACCTGGGCACCGGTTTGCGATGCGAGGTGCGCGCCTACCCGCTCGACGCTGGCGGAGTCGCGGTCTACTTCCTCGACGTCGGCGATCGCTATGCGGTGGCGGCCGAACGCGAGCGGCTCCTCGAGGCGGAGCAGTCCGCTCGCGCCGTCGCCGAGGCCGCTCTCGCCGCCGCGGAGCAGACTCGCGTTCAGCTGGCGGTGAGGGCGGCGGCAGACGACCTCACTGGTCTGCTCAACCGCTCTGGGCTGGCGGACGCTCTGCGCGATGCCGTTGGCGCGGGCGATGTGCGCGTGTGCCTGCTCCTGGCAGACCTGGACAACTTCAAGCTGGTGAACGACACACTCGGGCACGTGGTGGGCGACCGGGTGCTCCAGGTCTTCGCCGACCGGCTCCGCATGATCGCCGGCCCGGATGCGCTCTTGGCGCGGCTCGGGGGGGACGAGTTCGCGGTCACCCTGCTGGGCCGTGCCGCGGAGGACTCCAATGCGTTCGCCGAGCGCATCCTGGCGATCGCGCGCCACCCTGTCGAGGTGGACGGCAACTCCCTGATCGTCACCGCGAGCATCGGCCTCGCCGCGACGCCGAGCGGCGGCGCCGACATCGGACGCTTGCTCAGAGACGCCGACGCCGCCCTCTACCGCGCGAAAGGGGAGGGCCGCGACCAGTCGGCATGGTTTGATGACGCACTCCATGCGCGGGCCGTCGAGCGAGTGGACCTTGAGCAGCAACTCCGTGCTGCGCTGACCACGGACGCCTTGACGGCCCACTTCCAGCCGGGCTTCGACCTGCGCACGGGAAACGCGGTCGATGTCGAGACGCTGGCCCGGTGGACCAGCCCGTCCCGGGGGTCCATCTCGCCGGCGGTGTTCGTGCCCGTTGCCGAGGAGTCGGGCCTCGTGCACGCCTTGGGTGACCGCATCCTCTGCCTGGCCGTCACTCAGGCCGCCCGTTGGCGTGCCAATGATGAGGTGCGAGTGTGGGTGAACGTCTCGCCGCGGCAGTTGGCGGCCGCAGGGCTCGCGGACCGCATCGAGTCGCTCTTGCGAGACGCAAACCTGCCTGCGGAGCGGTTGGGGATCGAAGTCACCGAGTCGAGCCTGATCGACGAGCGGCGGTTCGCGGACGAGCTGCGGGCGATCCACAACATGGGAGTGGGGCTCGCGATCGACGACTTCGGCACCGGGTACTCATCCCTGGCTCGGCTCGCGAGCATGCCAGTGGACCTGCTGAAGATCGACCGCAGCTTCGTCTCGCATGACACTTCGGAGCGTGGGACTTCCCTGCTCGAGGGCATCGTCACGCTCGGGCATTCCTTGGGAGCGCGGGTCACTGCCGAGGGCGTCGAGACGAAGGAGCAGCTGCAACGAGTGATCGATGCTGGGTGTGACACTGCGGCCGGCTACCTGCTCCAGCGCCCTGTCGAAGCACGGGACGTCGTGTGGACGACGCTGCTGACGTGACGTGTCGAGGGCAGTCGCGCGGGGTGTGACACTGCCTGCTCGCCGCGCATCACCTGCGTGAACTGCGGGCGCGGAGCGTGACGACGCCGGCGGCACCATGCCGATGACAGGAGCCGTCGGGCTCAGGTGCGAAGTGCGGCCGGACCCGAGTGCGGTACGGAGTCGATGACAGTCGCCGCGCCGGTGGCGCGCGGCGGGAGGGTCAACGCGGCGCGGCCTCGAGCATCCGCTGAATCGGGCGATAGTGCTCGACCACCGACTTGCGATACGCCTCGACGTCCCCGCGAAGCACGGCCGCAAGCATGTCTGCATGGCATTGGGCGGTCTCGCGCATCTCGGAGGGGGACGCCGAACCCAAGTGAGGTGCGACGGCGGTGTGCACGTCCCAGAACGCGCCGACGAGCTGCTCGGCGAGCTGATTGTCGGTTGCGGAGTACAGCAGCGTGTGGAACGTGCGATCCGCTTCGAGGAAGTACTCGCCGCGTGCGGCCTTGGCGTTCATCTCGTCCACGAGTACGTGAAGCTCCTCGACGTGGTGGCGGCGCGCGCCTTCCACCACGAGTTCTGCGAGCGCGAAGTCCAAGGCGAGTCGAACTTCGACGACTTCTCTCAGCGCCTCGAGCGACCCATCGGAGGACAGCGCCCCGCGGAATACGAGCGTCTCAACCAGGGGATCGAGGGACATGTCGCCGACGAAGGTGCCGTGCCCGTGGCGCACGTCCACAATGTCGAGCGTTGACAGAGTGCGGATCGCCTCTCGAACCGAGGAGCGGGAGACGTCGAGGGTCTCGCAGAGCTCGGCCTCGGTGGGAAGCGCATCGCCGGGCTTGAGCCTCTGGGTGAGGATCAGCTCCTTGATCTGGCCGGCCGCGGTGGAGCGACGCATCCGGGCACCACGCTTATTGGGCAGTGACATTCCAACTCCGTCCAGGTCGACCACTCCGAAGGTTACAAGTTCGCATCGGTGGTTGCCTCCAATCTAGCCCCGTGCTAGAAATACGTCAGACATCAGATGTCATACAACAGACAACGGTGTCTATGCTCATGCAGAGTGACCGAACTCATTCACCAGGAGTACATATGAACACGATCCCCACCCAGCGCCGTGTGGGTCGGTCAACAGCTGTGACAGCGGGCTTCCTCGCCGCCGCATTGCTGCTGGCCGGTTGCGCCGGTGCCACCACCGACGACGCGTCGGACGATGCGTCCTCAGCCAATTCCTCCGACATCGATCCGAACGCGATCATCGAAGCGGGAATCTCCTACACGCTCAACGGCAGCTTCGACCCGATGATCGCCTCCGGCGCGGTCACGGTGGCGGCCAACTGGCACATCTTCGAGGGCCTGGTCGACCTCGACCCGGCCACCACGGAGCCCTACGCGGCTCTTGCGGCGGACTTCCCGACCAAGATCGACGACACGACCTACGAGGTCGACATTCGTGAAGGCGCGACCTTCCAGAACGGCGAGCCCGTCACCGTCGACGACGTCGTTTACAGCTACGAACGCGTGCTGGACCCGAACAGCGAGTCGCTCTTCACGACCTACATCGACTTCATCGACACCGTGACGGCGGTGGACGAGGACACGGTGCAGATCACCACGGACTTCCCGTTCTCGCTCATCAACGAACGACTCGGCATCGTCAAGATCGTCCCCAAGGCGCTCGTCGAAGCCGATCCGGAGGGCTTCGGAGCAAACCCGGTGGGTTCTGGCCCCTACACCCTGGTCTCCGCCGTCCCGGAGGACAAGATGGTGTTCGAGGCATTCGAGGGCTACAACGGCCCGCGCCCAGCGGAGGCGGCCGGCATGAACTGGAACCTGCTTGCTGATGCCGCGGCACGAGCGACCGCGATGTCGACAGGCACCATCCAGGCAATGGAGGACGTGCCCTACATCGACGTCGACACACTCGCCGCGACCGTGGACGTAGAGAGCGCACAGTCCTTCGGACTGCTGTTCATGATGTTCAACACCGACGCAGCGCCCTTCGATGATGTCCGCGTGCGGCAGGCGTTCCACTACGCGTTGGACATGGACAAGATCATCTCGACGGGCATGCTTGGCAACGCGACGGCAGCGAAGTCGTTCCTGCCCGACACCTACCCGAACTACAACGAGGCGTCGACTGTCTACACCTACGACCCGGACGCGGCGAAGGACCTGCTTGCGGAGGCCGGCGTGACGGACCTGTCGATCAACCTGCTGATGACCGATACCGGCTGGGTCAAGGAAGTGGCGCCGCTGATCAAGGAGTCGCTCGATGCGATCGGCGTCGACGTCACTCTCGATGTCAGCCAGTCAGCTGCCCAGTACGCCAAGGTCGACTCGGGCGACTACACCGTCATGATCGCCCCGGGCGACCCTTCGGTGTTCGGAAGTGACCCCGACCTGTTGATGAACTGGTGGTACGGAGAGAACGTCTGGACCGAAGGTCGCACCAACTGGTCTGACTCCGATGAGTACGCGCAGTTGCGTACTCTGCTCGACTCCGCCGTACAGGAAGAGGGCGACGCGCAGCAGGAGACCTGGAACGAGGCCTTCGATCTGATTGCCGAGGAGGCCGTCCTTTACCCGCTGTTCCACCGCAAGCTGCCGACGGCGTGGAACTCGGATGAGCTGGTCGGGTTCGCCCCCGTGCCGACCACTGGCTTGTCCTTCCTCGGGACCGGCGTAGCCGCCGAGTGACCCTGATGCGGAGGGCGCGCGTTCCTCGTCGCGCGCCCTCCGCATCCCCACCCTCTTCTTAGGAAGGAGCGGTCCGTGTCGAACACGCTCCGTCTCATCGGTCGCAGGCTCCTGCAGCTTCCGCTGATGCTCTTGGGCATCACCTTCCTCGTCTTCTTCGTGATGTCCTTCTCTCCCGTGGACCCGGCGCGCACCGCGCTCGGCGAGACCGCATCACCCGAGGCGCTCGAGGCCTACCGCGAGGCCTATGGGCTCAATGAGCCACTTATCGCTCGCTACATCGACTTCCTGGTCGGCCTGTTCCAAGGCGACCTTGGGTCCTACTCCGCCCGCAGCCTGCCTGTCGTCGACGAAGTTGCGCGGGCCTTCCCCATCACGCTGTCGCTCACGTTCCTTGGCCTCTTCGTCGCAGTGATTGTTGCCACGATCCTGGGCGTGACGGCTGCAGTGTTCCGCGACCGGTGGCCGGACCAGGCGATCCGCATCTTCGGCGTCGCCTCTCTTTCGACGCCGTCGTTCTGGCTCGCAGTACTGCTGATCCAGCTGTTCACGCTGCAGCTCGACCTTCTTCCAGGATCAGGACCGTTGCCGTCTGCTTCCGAGGACTTCGGCGGATGGCTCTCTCGCATGGCGCTGCCAGCTCTGGCGCTCGCCGTACCGGTGATCGGCCAGCTCTCGCGCGTGGTGCGCACGTCGATGGTCGAGGAGCTTGATCGCGACTACGTGCGCACCGCCCTTGGTGCTGGGGTCCCGCGCCGCGTGGTGGTGGGGCGCAACGTGTTGCGCAACGCCCTGATCACCCCGGTCACCGTCCTCGGGCTGCGGGTGGGCTACTTGCTCGGTGGAGCAGTCGTGATCGAGGTCATCTTCGCGATCCCCGGGATGGGAACACTCATTCTCAACGGAGTGACCAACAACGAGCCCAATCTGGTGCAGGGCGTCACGCTCGCGGTCGCACTCGCGTTCGTCGTGATGAACATCATCGTCGACCTGCTCTACGTACTCATCAACCCGCGAATCAGGGCGGTCTGATCTCATGCGACGCACACTCACCGAACGACTGTCCGTCCCGGGCCTGCGCTTGGGCCAGCTCTCCACTGCCTCGACCATCGGACTGGTGCTTCTCGCGATCATCGCGCTGGCATCGCTGTTCGCTCCCCTGATCGCCCCGTACGACCCGCTGGCATCCGGTCCTCCGGTCGGTCCTCCTAGCGCCGAGCACTGGTTTGGCACCGACCGTCAGGGGCGAGACATCTTCTCGCGCCTGCTCTATGGAGGCCGCTACTCACTCACGATCGGCCTGGGTGCGACTCTCACCGCGCTGGCAGTCGCGGTCGTGCTGGGTTCGATCGCCGCGACCGCACCCAAATGGATCTCCGAGACACTGATGCGGATCATGGACGTGGTGATGTCCTTCCCCGGCATCGCCCTGGCCGCAGTGTTTGTGGCGGTGTTCGGCAAGTCGCTGCCGGTGCTGATTCTCACGATCGCCTTCCTCTACGTCCCCCAACTGACCCGGATCGTGCGCGCCAACGTGCTCGACCAATACGGAGAGGACTATGTCGCGGCGGTCCGAGTGATAGGCGCATCCACACCCCGGGTGATCGTCAGGCACGTGGCCCGCAACACCATGGCCCCTGTGCTCGTGTTCGCGACCATCCTGGTGGCCGATGCGATCGTCTTCGAGGCGTCGCTGTCCTTCCTCGGTGCAGGGGTGCCCGATCCCGCGCCGTCATGGGGCAACGTCATCGCTGCCGGTCGCAACCTGATCATGAGCGGCGCATGGTGGGCCACGTTCTTCCCGGGCCTGCTCATCATGATCTCGGTCCTATGCCTGAACCTGCTGTCCGAAGGCATGACCGATGCGATGATCGCGCCCAAGGAACGCAGACGGCGTTCGATGTCCGATGCGGCCGCCGGGCAAGGCGCGGAGGCGCTCGCGGGCGCGCAGTCCAGCGGCGTGGAGGCTACCGGCGACGGTTCCGACCGTGTGGACACGGCGGCGTCGTTGCATGCGACGACGCCCGGCCTGCCACTGGAGGAGCGCTTGGCCCAACTGCGCGAGATTGAACTCACCCGCACCGACCGGCTCGAACGCGCTGCGGATGTGCCTCCGCTGCTTGAGGTTCAGGACCTGTCGATTTCGTTCCCGCGCCATGGCGACGTGCACGTGGTCGACCATGTCAACTTCACCGTCCGGCCCGGAGAGACTTCCGCGATCGTGGGCGAATCGGGATGCGGCAAGTCGATCACGTCGCTGGCGATCATGGGCCTGCTGGACCCGCGGGCGACCATCACCGGTCGGATCCTCTTCGACGGCAAGGATCTGTTGACGATGTCTGCTGCCGAGCGCAACGCGCTGCGCGGGCACGACATCGCGATGATCTACCAGGACGCCCTCAGCTCGCTCAACCCCGCGATGCTGATCAAGTCACAGATGAAGCAGCTCACGTCGCGCGGCGGAACCCGTAGCGCCGAGGAGCTGCTGCGACTGGTGGGGCTCGATCCACAGCGCACGCTGTCGTCGTATCCCCATGAGCTCTCGGGCGGCCAGCGCCAGCGCGTTCTCATCGCGATGGCTCTCACGAGGGATCCCCGCCTGGTGATCGCAGACGAGCCGACGACGGCTCTGGACGTCACCGTCCAGGCCCAGGTGGTCGAGCTCCTCAACACACTGCGCGAAGAGTTGGGCTTCGCGATGGTGTTCGTCTCGCACGACCTTGCGCTGGTCGCGGAGCTGGCTCACCGCATCACCGTCATGTACGCGGGTCAAGTGGTCGAGCAGGGCACCACTCGCGAACTGTTGACGCAACCCGTCCACGAATACACGCGGGGTCTGCTGGGGGCTGTGCTGTCGATCGAGTCCGGATCGGACCGGCTCCATCAGGTGCGGGGGACTGTCCCGTCCCCGCGCGACTTCCCTGCCGGCGACCGCTTCGCGCCCCGCTCGTCGGATCCTGCCCGGCACGCGGGCGTGACGCCCGTGCGGCGCAGGGTGTCGGGCACCGACCACTATTACGCCGCGCATCCCGACGATGCGCCCGTAGAGCCGATCGGAGACCCGCGATGACCGATGCAATCGTTGAACTGAGAGACGTCCACGTTCGCTACAAGACCCGGACTTCGGGCCTGCTGCGGCCGCACTACGTCGATGCGCTGGCAGGGCTCTCAATCGCGGTGCGCCGCGGCCGCACGCTCGGCATCGTCGGGGAGTCCGGCTCGGGCAAGTCCACCGCGGCGAAGGTGCTCGTCGGCCTGGAGGCGCCCACCTCGGGGCAGGTGGTCTTGGGAGGCGAAGAGGTGACGCGCTTCACGACCAGCGTGCGCCGTCGCCTCGGTAGGACCTTGTCCGTGGTCTTCCAGGATCCCGCCACGGCGCTCAACCCCCGCATGACCGTGCGGGATGCGCTGTTGGATCCGCTCCAGGTGCACGGGGTCGGCAACGCTCGTCAGCGCCTCGCGAAAGTCAGCGAATTGCTGGGCATGGTCGGACTGCCGGCATCGGCGCTCGATGCTTTCCCCAACCAGCTATCCGGCGGTCAGCGTCAGCGCGTCGCGATCGCTCGGGCGCTGGTGCTGGATCCGCAGGTCATCGTGGCGGATGAGCCCACCTCCGCGCTCGACGTGTCCGTGAGGGCGCAGATCCTCAACCTGCTGACGGATCTGAAGAACGAGCTCGACCTGGGGATGGTGTTCATCTCGCACGACATTCAGACGGTGCGCTACCTCTCGGACGAGATCGTCGTGATGAACGCGGGCCAGGCTGTCGAGCACGGCGACGCCGCTCAGGTCTTCGACCACCCGTCGGCGGACTACACCCGCTCTCTCCTGGGCGCTGCGCCCTCGCTTCTCGCCTCTCACCCGCTCTCCTGAACAACCTAGAACTGGACCCACTATGTCTCACGCCACGACCGCCCGATTCTCCGGAGTCATCCCTCCCGTCGCCACGCCGCTCAAGCTCGACGGCAGCATTGACCACGGCTCGCTCGAACGCCTCGTCGATCATCTCGTCAGCGCGGGTGTCGACGGGTTGTTCGCGCTCGGCTCCACCGGGGAGACGGCCTACCTCACCGACGCCCAGCGGGTCTCGGTCTCGCGCACGATCGTCGATGCGGCATCGGGCCGAGTGCCGGTCATCTCGGGGGCCATCGAGCTGACGTCCGTCCGCACATCGGAGGTGGCGCGGATGCTCTGCGCCACCGGCGTGGACGCCATCGTGACCACCGCGCCGCTGTACGCCATCAACTCTGTGACCGAGGTAGCGGCGCACTTCCGGGCCGTGGCGGCAGCGATTGATGTGCCGTTGTGGGCGTACGACGTGCCGGTGCGCGTCCACGCGAAGCTGGGCTTGGACCTGCTCATGCAGCTCGCCACGGAAGGCGTGCTCCACGGGGTGAAGGACTCGTCCGGTGACGATATCGCCTTCCGTCGATTGGTCGCCGCCAATGCCGCGGCTGGCCGGCCGCTGCAGCTTCTCACGGGGCACGAGGTGGTCGTCGACGCGATGGCGCTTGCGGGCGCTGACGGGGTCGTGCCCGGGCTCGCGAATGTCGACGCGGCAGGCTACGTGCGCCTGTGGGACGCGACCACCCGGGGTGACTGGGAGACCGCGCGGGCCGAGCAGGAGCGCTTGAATCAGCTGTTCGAGATCGTGTTTCAGCCCGTGGGGCTGTCGGGTGACGCCACCGGTGTCGGCGCCTTCAAGGCGGCCATGAAGGCGCAGGGCCTCATTGCGACTGCGACGGTCGCGAACACGGTGGAGGCGGTCGATGCCGATGCCGTCGAGAGGATCACCGCCATCCTGAGGTCTCTCGAGATGCTGCCAGCGGCCTCCTGATGAGCACACACGTGCTGGCCGTCGACATCGGCGGCACCAAGACTGCGGCGACGATCGTCGACTCGGAGTCGCGCGTGATCGACAAGGTCGAGGCGCCGACCCCCGGTGCCCACGGGCCGGATGCGGTCATTGAAACCGTCGCCCAAGTAGCGGGCGAGGCGGCTCGCCGGGCAGGCATCCCCGAGGTGCAGGCCGTTGGCATCGCTGCGGCGGGCGTCGTGGACTCGACGACTGGCACGATCCTGTCGGCGACCGAGACCCTGGCCGACTGGGCGGGAACTCCTGTCGCCGCACGGGTGCGCTCGCAACTCGGTTCCCTGATGGCGCCGTCCGGGCCCATCGTCGTGGTCAACGACGTCGACGCTCATGCGGTGGGGGAGCATCGGTTCGGCGCGGCCGTTGGCAGCGCGAGTGCGCTAGTGGTGGCGGTGGGCACCGGCATCGGTGCGGGAATCATCCTCGATGGACGAGTCTGGCGCGGTGCGCGTCACGTGGCGGGAGAGTTCGCCCACGTCCCGGTGCCCGGCACCTGCACGCTGCGCTGCCCCTGCGGGAGGTTGGGCCACCTCGAGGCCATCGGCTCGGGAGTCGGGATGCATCGGCTGTACCTCGCGATCGGCGGTCGCGACGATGTGCGCAGTGCCAGAACGCTCGCGCGGCTCGCTGCCGAGGGCGATGACACTGCGCAGCGTGCCATCGCCGAATCCGCCGCTGCGGTGGGGCGAGCGATCGCCGGCGCCGTCAGCCTCATCGACCCGGAGTGCGTGGTGATCACCGGCGGCGTGCCTGCAATCGGCGACCTGTGGTGGCGTCCCATGCGCGAGCAGTTCCTCACGGAGGCCATCGACGTGCTCCAGGAGGTCCCGATTCTTCCCGGCACCTTGGGCGACCACGCACCGCTGCGTGGTGTCGGGGCGCTGGCCTGGGATCAGCTGGGGGAGTGCTCATGACGGGCACGGCCGATGCGGTGGTGGAGCGCCTGAACGGTGCACTGGTGGTCTCGTGTCAGGCATATCCGGGAGAGCCGATGCGGGACCCTCGCACGATGTCGCAAGTCGCGCGCGCTGCGGTGGCGGGGGGAGCGGCCGGCATTCGGGTGCAGGGCATCGAAGACATTCGCGCCGTCGCTGATCTCGAGGTCCCGGTGATCGGCCTGTGGAAGGTGGGGACCGACGGAGTCTTCATCACCCCCACCCTTGAGCACGCACGCGCAGTGGCAGCGGCGGGAGCGGACGTGGTGGCGCTCGACGGCACACGGCGCAGCCGCCGCGATGGGCTGTCTCTGGCGGAGACGATACGGCGCCTGCGCGCCGAGAGCGACGTCGTCGTCATGGCCGACTGCGGGTCCGTGGAAGACGCATTGGCGGCAGAGGACGCGGGGGCCGACATACTCGGCACGACCCTCTCCGGATACACCGGGGAGCGGCCCGTGACTCAGGGGCCCGATCTCGAGCTCATCGAGTCCATGGTCGCTCAATGCTCCCGTCCCGTCATGGCGGAGGGGCGCGTGCACACGCCCGATGCGGCCGCCGCTGCCATGAGGGCGGGGGCGTTCGCGGTGTGCGTCGGCACCGCCATCACCCACCCGACGACCATCACGACATGGTTTGCCCGCGCGCTGCGAGAGGAGCACTGATGGAGGTCATCATCACTCCTGCGCCGGCCATCGGCGGCCTCGTTGTGGACCAGATTGGGGCGCTTCTGGACCGCAAGCCCACCGCAGTGCTGGGCTTGGCGACCGGGTCCAGCCCGCTCGTTGCGTACGAGGAGCTCGCGGCCCGTGTGAATGACGGGAGGCTGTCGCTCGCACGGGCGCGCGGCTTCACCCTCGACGAATACGTGGGTCTGCCCGAGGGCCACCCCTGCAGCTACCGCAGTGTCATCGATCACGAGCTCGTGTCGCGAGTGGACTTCGCGCCCGGAGCGGTGATGGGACCCGATGGAACCGCGCCGGACCTTGAGGCCGCGTGCGTGCAGTACGAGCACGAGATCTCCACTGCGGGCGGCGTCGATCTCCAGATCCTGGGCATCGGAACGGACGGGCACATCGCCTTCAATGAGCCCGGGTCCTCGCTGGCCTCGCGCACGCGGGTCAAGACGCTGACGGATCAGACCCGTCGCGACAACGCCCGCTTCTTCGACGGGGACGTCGATGCGGTGCCTCGCCACTGCCTCACCCAGGGGCTGGGAACGATCATGGATGCACGCCACGTCGTGCTCGTCGCGACAGGTCGAGGGAAGGCCGCGGCGGTGCGCCAGCTCGTCGAGGGCGCGGTCTCTGCCCTGTGGCCCGCCACGATCCTGCAGCACCACCCGCACGTGACGGTCGTCATCGATGAGCCGGCCGCCGCGCAGCTCGAACTGGCCGACTACTACCGCGACACGTACGCCGCCCGCGAGCTGGCGCGGTGAGCAGCGCACTGCCGCCCGTTCTGGTGAGCGCCTACGCGGCCTCGCCCGCGCATCAGTCGTGGGAGCCGCAGCTTGAGGCGCGACTGCTGTCCGGACTGTGCGCGATGCCCGGGGTCGCCGGTCTCGAGGTGCCGTGGATGGGCGGAGTGCACCCGCACGACGACCAGTGGTTCCTCGCTCACGTGCCCGCTGGCGCGCAGTTGGCGCTCACGCCGTTGCCGTGGGTCATGGCCAGGGCGACGAAGGACTCGCACTATGGCATCGCATCGGCCGACGCCGAAGGCCGTCGGGCCGCAGTCGAGGATCTGCGCGCGGTGGCGAAGGATGTGGAGCGCCTCGCAGGAGTCAGTGCCGCGCGCGTGACCTACGTGTCCCTGCACACTGCACCGCGAGGCGGCGGTTCCGCTCCCGCGCTCGCGCGTTCGATCGATGAGATCGCCGCCTGGGACTGGCAGGGGGCGCGGTTGGTGGTGGAGCACTGCGACGCGGCGGTGGGGCACCGCTTCGAGAAGGGCTTTCTTCGGCTCGACGAGGAGATCGACGTCATCGCGGCCTCAGGCGCCATCCTCGGGGTGTGGCTCAATTGGGGGCGGTCGATGGTCGAACTGCGAGACGCGGATGCGGTGACGGTGCAGATCGCTCGGGTCGCTGCCACGGGTCTGCTGACCGGGCTGACGCTGTCGGGCACGGCGGACACCGACGGTCCGTATGGCAGCGCGTGGGCGGACGCTCACTTGCCGCTGGCGGCGGCGGACCCCCAGTCGGGCTCTCTGCTTGACTCCGATCACGTGCGGGCTGCCCTGTCGGCCGCTGGCCCGGTCGAAGCGCTCGGTCTCAAGGTGAGCAGGAGACCGGCAGACAGTACCGCGGAGGACGTGCTGCGCACCGTCGAGGACAACCTGCGCGCCACGCGCGACAGCGTTGGTCATGACACCGTCCCCGGGCACCGCCGTGGCTGACGTGCTGATCCACTCGACGCGGCTCATCACCGCAGGGGGCGACGGACGTCCCACGGACGTGCCCGACGCATGGGTCCACCTGAGCGACGGCGTTGTCGTGGCGACTGGGTCGGGACCGGTGCCAGCGCCCCTGACTGCGATGCCGAGCATCGACGGAAGCAAAGTCGCGGGCGCCGGCGCGATCCTGACCTCCGGCCTCATCGACATCCACAACCATGGCGGCGGCGGGCATTCCTTCGAGGATGGAGCCGATGCGATGGCCTGGGCCGCGGCGGCCCACGCGCGCTGTGGCGTGACGCGTATCGTCGCCTCGTTCGTGAGCGCCCCGGTGAGTGTCCTCACGGCTCAGCTTCACGCGGTCGCCGGTGCGGCAGGAACGAACGGCCCGCTGATCGGCGTCCACCTGGAGGGACCGTGCCTGGCGCACGGCCGTCGTGGGGCTCACGATCCCGAGGCGCTGACGCCCCCCGCTAGCGTCGACTTCGCGGCGCTGGCCGCGTCCGGACCCCTCGTCCAGGTGACGATGGCGCCCGAACTCGCGGGCGCATCCGGGGCCATCGCGGCGCTGCGCGAGGCCGGGGTGCGGGTCGCCGTCGGCCATACCGAAGCGGACCAGGAGTGCGCGGCCGCCGCCTTCGACGCGGGCGCCACGATCCTGACGCACGCCTTCAACGCCATGCCCTCTCTGCACCACCGCATGCCAGGCCCCGTCGGGGCGGCGATGGCCGACGAGCGGGTGACTCTCGAAGTCGTCGCGGACGGTCACCACGTGAGCCCCATTGTGGTCGCGATGCTGTTCCGCGCCGCTGCGGGCAGGATCGCGCTCGTCAGCGACGCAATGGCGGCGGCCGCGGCGGCGGACGGGCGCTACCGGCTCGGCGGACTTCACGTCGATGTGGAGGCGGGCAGGGCCACCCTGGCGGGGACGGACGTCATTGCCGGATCCACGCTGACTCTGGACCGCGCGATCCGCAACGTCACGGCGTGGGGCGTGCCGCTCACGGACGCGATCATTGCCGCGACGGCGACCCCCGCACTGGCCATTGGTCGAGCAGACCTGGGCACCCTCGCGCCCGGCGCGAGGGGCGACGCTGTGTTGTGGGACCGGGACATGAGCGCCGTCGCCGTGTGGCGCGATGGCGAGCCCGTGGAGCGATGACGTCGCGCCAGCGCCATGCGCGCATCGGCATCGCCACGTCACTGCTCCAGGCCCACGACTCGCTCGAGGGAGCGCCGACGCAGCGCATCGTCACCCTCGCCGACATCCGTGCCTTTCGCGAATGGGCGGCATCGCGCGCGACCACCGCATGCGCTGTGGCCTCGTCGCACGGTCTGCGCGCGATCGACCGCGACATCGGAGGAGTCGCCTGCACCATCTTTCGCGGTGATGAGGCGCCGCAGGCCCGGGTGGTCTTCCTGCACGGCGGTGGATTGGTCGCGGGCGATCGATTCGACGGCGTGGACGTGCTCGCGCGCCATGCCACGGCGCTCGCTCTCGAGGTGTGGACGGTGGAGTATCCCCTTGCTCCCGAACATGACTTCGCCGCCATGACCGGTGCTGCGACCGAGGTGTGCGCCTCCGCCGCTGAGGACGATCTGCCCGTGCTGCTTGCGGGACAGAGTGCGGGAGGAGGGATCGCCGCCGCCACCGCATTGGCCTGTCGAGAGCAGGGGATCCGGGTGGACGGACTGATGCTCGTCTGTCCGATGCTCTCCCGCCTGGAGACGGCATCCACTGCGGACTTCGCCGACGACCAGGCATGGAGCGTCCGCAGCACCGCCACAGGCTGGGCCGCCGCCATCAGCGAAGCTTCGCCTTCCCCGCCTGGCGAACGTACCGATCTGCACGCGATGCCGCCGACCTACCTCGACGTGGGCACCGCAGAGGTGTTCCGGGACTCCGTCGTGGCCTACGCACAGGCCTTGTGGGAGAACGGCTGCCGCGCAGAACTCCACACCTGGTCAGGGGCCTTTCACGCCTCGGACTGTGTGGACGACGAGGCACCGCCGTCGCGCGAGGCGCACCGGGCGCGAGAGAAGTGGATTCGTCGATGGCTGGTCGACGACCTGTGACGCCGCGAGGCGGCGAGTGGCGGTGCAACTGCAAGGAGCCCGCCGCCGAGGGCTAGCGCAGCACTCCGAGTTCACTCATCCCTCGCCACGCCATCGCGACGTTGAGCGGCCTGTCGAGCGTGGCCCACACCAGGCACTTGTGCAGCGCGATCCCCAACAGGCGGGCATCAAGTCCGGCGTCGTCTACGCCCGTCGCCTCGCGATAGGCCGCCACCGCCGACTCGACCCCGGCGCGCGGCATCGCCGTGTAGAGGAACGCCAGGTCCACGGCCCGGTCGCCGCGCGCGATCTTGCCCCAGTCGATGATCCCCGCGAAGTCGCCCCGGTCGCTCAGCAGATTGGACCCGTGCAGGTCCGCGTGCGACCACACCTGCTCGGTCGGCGCCGGCGCCTCCAGCGCGCGTGACCAGATCGCCCGCGCGGCGGCGGGATCGAGGCGCGCCCCGTCGGGGCCGCCGTCACCCACCTCGACCCGGCCAAGCGCCCACACCACCTCGGCGGTGCGCTCGGCGAGGGAGACAGACTGCTCGGGGTTGAACCAGGCCCTCTCGACCGGAGGCCGGGCGACGCCGCGCGGCGAGCCCGCCGCCGCATCGGCCGTCCCGTGGATCTCCGCGATTGCACGCCCGACCGGGGCGCCCGCTGCGGCGTCCAATGGGGCAGCATCGGCCGTGGTGCCGGGCACCCAGGTGACCACGGCCCACGGCCACGGATACCCCTCGCCGGGTGCGCCCGTCTGGATCACGTGGGGATAGGCGAACGACCACGCGGGCGACAGCGCCGCGGTCCACCGCGTCTCGCGAGCGAGCGACTCGACGGCCGTCTCCACACGGGGGAGCCGGACCGCGAGCGCATCTCCCAGGCGGTACATCGCCATGTCCCAGCCGTCGAACCGCTCGCCCACCGGGTGTGGGGCAAGGTGCGGCATCTGCGAGGCCAGCAGGGCGCGGACCGTCTCGACGGAGATGGCGGGGTGGGCGGCCGGGGGTCCGGTGTCGAGCGGGGTCGTGCTCTCGACGTCCCGCGCGACCGTGGGGGCGCCCGTCGCATCGGCCTTGCTCATGGTCGCGACGCTAGCACCGTTGAGGGGCACGGCAGCGGTGGCCGCACCCCGATGGATGGATCGCGCGCCCCCATGCGTTGTCCCCTGAGAAGGCAACCCCAGGAAGGGAGCGACGATCATGACCGATCACGCCAACCACGACCAGGACAAGCCGCGCGACGACGCGAGCAAGACGGATCAGGACAAGCCCATCGCGGTGGACAATGCCGCGAGCCACCGCCCGCCCCAGGCCGGCGGTCCGGACCTGCAGTCGCCGTCGAAGGATCCCGTCAGCGCCGAGGGCCGCATCGCGAAGGGCGGCAACCAGAACCCTGACGCCAAGCAGCCGCCCGCCTCGCAGATCCAGAATCAGCAGCGCAGCCAGGGCATGAACCACTCGGGGTGGGAAGGCAAGGGCTGAGGCCTGGCCTCCCCTAGGAGGAAGGCCCGCTCCACAGTTCTCGACGACCGGGTACGGGTCTAGTGCGCCACGCCTAGAGCGTCGAGGCCGCGCCACCCCATCGCGCTCACCGTGGGCTCGTCCACGAGCGCCAGCCCCGCGCTCTTCCACAGGCCGATGCCACGCGCCCGCGCCCACAGCGCATCGTTCCCGCGCCCCGTCAGCGACGCGTAGCGCTTCCATGCGCGCGCGACCCCCTCGCCAGGCATCAGCGTGAAGAGGAAGCCGAGGTCGACGGCCGGGTCACACCCGGCGATATCGCCCCAGTCGATGATCCCGGCGAATCGCCCGGCCTCCGACAGCACGTTGAACCCGTGAAGGTCGGCATGGCTCCAGACGCTCTCGTGCGGTGGGGGCGCCTCCATCGCGGAGGCCCAGATCTGACGCGCCTGCGACGTGTCGAGAGATCTGCCCGACGGCCCGCGAAGGCCCGTGAGGCCAGCAATGCTCGCCCGCATGTCCGTGTCGCGCTCGGCCAGGTCCACGCTCTCCTCGACGTTGAAGCGTGCATCGGGCGGTGCCGGTCGGTGAACCTGGCTCAGCGCCTCCGCCACGCTCACCCCAGCGTCCTCGTTCAACGGCACGTGGGCGGCAAGGGCGTCGTCGAGCCACTCGACCACGTTCCAGCGCCAGGGATACCCGTGGTCGGGCTCGCCCCGCCGGACGATGCGCGGATAGGGGAACGTCCACCCTCCGCTCAGCCGCGGCACGAGGACGGCTTCCTCCTCGAGCGCCGCGGCACCGTCGGCCGTGCGCGGCAGACGCACCGCGAGCGATTCGCCCAGCCGGAACATCGCCATGTCGAATCCCTCGTTCCGAGTCCCGACGGGGAGGTGCGCGAGGTCAGGATGCTGGGACGCCACGAGGGCGCGGACCGTCGCCTGGTTCACGGCAGGGTGGGCCTCTGGCGGTCGTCGAGCTGACACCCTCCGACCCTAGCCGCGCTCGGCGCGCTCCAGGAGGAAGGCCCGCTCGGCGGGGTTCTCTGTGAACTCGGCGGCCGTCGCGTAGGCGGCCCGCGCATCGGCCGTCCGTCCCAGCCGGTTCAGCAGGTTCGCCCTCGTGGCGTGCCACAGGTGGTAGCGCTCGAGTGGCAGCCCGTCGACGACCGCGAGCGCGGCACCGGGACCGCGCACCTCGGCGAGCGCCACCGCGCGGTTGAGCTCCACGACTGCCGTGGGGTGGAGCGCGAACAGCTGGTCGTAGAGCGTGAGGATCTGACGCCAGTCGGTGTCCTCGAAACGTGTGGCGTCCGAGTGCACCGCCGCGATCGCCGCCTGCACCTGATACGGGCCGGGGCGACCACGCCGAAGGCAGTCCAGGACCACTGCCTGGCCCTCCTCGATCAGGCCCGCGTCCCACCGCGAACGGTCTTGGCTCTCGAGCAGCACGACGTGCCCGTCGCCATCGAACCGGGCCGGCCTCCGCGACTCCGTGAGCAGCATGAGCGCGAGCAGGCCGGAGGCCTCGGGCTCCTCCGGCAGAAGGCGATGCAGTTCACGCGTCAGCCGCGTGGCCTCCCTGGCGAGGTCGGGCCGCGTCGCATCGGTGGTGCCCGAGTACCCCTCGTTGAACACCAGGTACAGCACCGCGAGCACGGCCTCCAGGCGCGCCGGCAGCTCCTCGCTCGGCGGCACCCGGTAGGGAATGCGGGCGGTGGCGATCTTGCGCTTCGCGCGCGTGAGGCGCTGCGCCATCGTGGCCTCCGGCACGAGGAACGCGCGCGCGATGTCCCTGGTCTCGAGGCCCGCGATCAGCCTCAACGTGAGGGCGACGCGGGCCTCCATGCCCAGTGCGGGGTGGCAGCACGTGAAGATCAGCCGCAGCTGGTCGTCTGCCACGGACTCGTCGAGGCGCTCCGCGACGGCCGATGCGGGATCGGCCTGGGTGCCATCGTCGCCCGTCAGCACCGCGCGGCGGCGGTAGCGCTCCTCGCGCGTGGACTCGCGGCGCACCACGTCGATCGCGCGATTCTTGGCCGTCGCGACGATCCACGCGGCGGGGGAGGGCGGGATGCCGTCGCGCGGCCAGTGCTCGAGGGCGCGCACAAAGGCGTCCTGCACAGCCTCTTCCGCGGCGTCGATGTCGCCCAGCATGCGCACCAGGGTCGCGACAGCGCGGCCGGACTCGCGGCGGAACACGGCCGCGAGCTCGTCCTGCGTCGTGGTCATCGCGGTGTCGCGGTCACACGCCCTGGAACGGGCGGACCTCGACCGGACCTTGGCACGCGGCCGATGCTTTGGCCGCCCACGCGAGCGCCGCATCGAGGTCCGGCAGCTCCAGAATCCAGAAGCCGCCGATGCGCTCCCTCGCCTCCGCGTAGGGCCCATCGGTCGTGACCGTCTGTCCCTCGCGCACATGCACGGTGGTGGCGGTGTCGGGCGCCTCGAGCCCGCCGGCGAACACGTAGATTCCGGCCGCTTGGGCCTCGTCGTTGAACGCCGCCGTGTCGCGGAACATGGCCTCGACGTCCGCGTCGTCGTCGAACAGCGGCTTCGAGTAGTCGTGGTGAACGCTGAACAGGTACTCGGTCATGATGATCCCTTCCGTGACGCGTGCGTCGCGCCCTCCATGTCTCCACGAATGGAGTCGCGCGAGATCGACACTATTGCGGCACGGCCGTCCGCGCCCGTCGTAGCCTGACGACATGGATCTTCAGGAACTGATGCGTGACGGCGAGTGGACCACGGAGCCCGTCCGGGCGGAGTGGGGCCCTGACGGCGAGCTGCTGGTGGAAGCGCGTGAGGAGTCTGACGCGTGGCGCGTCACGTCCTACGGCTTTGTTCACGACAACGCGCACGCGCTGCTCGCCCCCCTCGGCACGAGCGAGGCCGTCGAGGTGACGTTCCAGTTGGACTTCGACCAGCAGTTCGACCAGGCAGGGCTCATGATCCGAGTCGACGAGACGACGTGGATCAAGGCGGGCATCGAGTTCTCGGACGGGGCCGCGCAGGTGGGGGCCGTCGTCACTCACGGCTTCTCGGACTGGTCGGTCGCGCCTGTCACCGATTGGATGGGCCGCGAGGTCACGGTGCGCGCCTCGCGTGACGGCGACGCTGTCACCATTCGCGCTCGCGTCGCCGACGAGCCCTGGCGGCTGGTGCGCGTCGCACCTCTGTCTCCCACGGCCGATGCGCGGGCTGGGTTGTTCTGCTGCGCCCCCACCCGGCCGGGTCTGGTGGTGCGGTTCGTGGCGCATCGGCGCTCCGAGCCGGACTCGTCCCTGCACTGACGGTGCGTTCTGGCAGTCACTGAGTGTCGAGACGGAGCCCGATATCAGCACTCAGCGACTGCTGGCGCGCTCCGCGACCGCGGGGACGGAGGCGCGCGACGTGACCCGCGCATCGGCCGTCCCAAGGCGCGCCATCGCGGCGATGGCGCGAGTGAGGGGCCGCTCGCCGCGGTGACGCACCAGCGGGACGCGAGTCACGCCGACGGTCTTGATCCCGCAGTACCAGAGCGTCGCGGTGCGCAGGGCGCGGACGCCGGCGTCGCGGTACACGAAGCGACTCCACCAGGACGGCGAGTCCATCGTCATGACGATGCGCGCGGTACGGCCCTTGAGCAGCTTGTCCCAGCCCTGGCCGGTGCGGTGGTAGCGGAAGACGGCGCCCGAGAGCAGCACGCGATCGACCCACGCCTTGAACGCCGCGGGATAGGTGCCCCACCACTGGGGGAAGAAGAACACCAGGTGGTCGGCGTCCTCGACGGCCTCGACGTAGTCGGCGACTGCGGGGTCGAGCGGAACGTCCTCCTCAGTGCGGGGTGCTCGGAGCTCGTCGCGCGTGCGGGGGTGGTCCGGGATGGGGTCGGATGCGAGGTCGATCACGCGGACGTCGGCGCCCGCGATGCGTGCGGCGTCCACGTAGGACGCGGCAAGAGAGTGGTTGAGGGTGTCGGCGAGGGGAGTGCCGATGACGACGAGGATGCGGGGCGGGCGGGTCATGATGCGGCCTTCTCTCGGAGCAGTGCGGTCAGGACATTGAGGTGGTCGTTCAACAGTGCGGCGTCGATTCCTTGGGCCCGCGGGTCGGTGAACAGTGCGGTGAACTGCGCATCGAGGTCGCGCCCTGCGCGTTCCACGAGGTCGCGCGCGCGGTCGGTGAGCTCGAGGATCACTCGGCGTCCGTGCGCGGGGTCGTCGCGGGTGGTGATCCAGCCGTCGCGCACCAGCCCGGGCACCCTCTTGCTGACGGCGGCCTTCGAGATGCGCAGGCACTCCGCGAGGCCCGTGATGTCCGTGGGCTCGACGTCGGCGCAGGTCGCGAGGAAGACGAACTGATTGGCCGTGACGCCGTAGCGCTCGGTGAGCATCGCATCGGCCGCGGTGTCGAGCGCGGAGACTAGCTCGTGGATGCTGAACGTGATCTTGTCGGACATGGCAACGAGTCAACCAGTTGACATGCTTGGTGTCAACAGGTTGACATCATGCCGTCACGCGGGCGGTGCGCCTTGGCAGTCTCCGAGTGCCGAGATGGCGCGCGATTCCCGCACTCAGTGACTGCTGGCGCGCTCGCGACGGGCGAGGTCGGGGTAGTCGATCACCAGGCCGTCGGCGTCGACCGTGAGCTCGGCACGGAAGCTCCCGTCGGCGCTCGCGTAGTTGACGAGCCCTGCCGAGGCGCCTGAGGCGTATGCCTGGTCGCTTCGCAGCACGCGAAGCGAGGGCATCTCCACCCACGCCATCACGAGGTTCGTGCAGGCGAGATCGCCATCGAGCAGTCCGAGCCGACGGATCGGCATCGTGTTCGTCACGGGGCACAGTCCGAGGTCGCAGTCGACTGCCCCGTCGAGCCGTGCGGGGTCCTCGAGGCCTGGCGGGGCCATGTCGTCGTCTCCCCAGGAGGTGGCCTCGGCCGCCCACGTGCCTGAACGCGACCTCGTGAGCTCGAGCATCCGGCCCCAGCCGAAGCCGCGCGTCGTGACGCGCAGCGCACGGGTGATCCACCCGTCCGCGACCTCCAGCTCCCAACTGGAGGAGAAGTCGAGCGCCCGGGAGCCGCCGATCGCGCGCATCGACGTGCTGCCCAAGTCGATGGAGGCAAGATCGACGCGCGAAGGGTCGTCGACCCCGGTCCACGAGACGAGGTGGCGAGTCATGGCTCCATTCTCCGCGAGCCTGCGCGCTGGCGGGACATGAATGCACGAATCCCGCATCATCGTGCACTCATGTCCCACTGGGAGACGACGTGCTCGGACGGACGGCTCAGAGCCCGGCGAGCAGCAGGGCCGCGAAGGCGCCAGCCCCCGCCAGGAGCGTCCATCCCATGGATCGCTTCCACAGCGCCACCCCCACCGCGACCACCGCCGCGAGGTGCCACGCACCGAATCCACGCCACTCGGTCTGGTCGAGGAACAGCGCGTTGGCGACGATGGCGGCCATCGCCGCCGGGGCGACGAGCGACAGGGCCTTGCGCACGCGTGGTGGCAGCTCGCGGTCGCCGCCCAGCAGCACGATGCCGGAGATGCGGATCACGTACGTGCCGATCGCCGCGAGGGTGAAGACGATGAAGGCGGTCATCATGATGCCGCCTCCGGTGGGGTCTCGGGCTCGTCCGGGGCGGGGTCGCGGCGGCGCTCGGGCACCAGCGCGCCCAGGCCGATGCCCGCCAGCGCGCCGATCAGCACGTTCAGTCCGTACGGCACATCCTTGAGCGCCAGCACGACGGTGATCGAGATGCCCGTCGCCGCGACCGCGGGCCAGGTCTTGAGCGCCGGCACCAGCACCGCGATGAACATCAGCGGCACGATGAAGCCGATCTGCCACGACTCGGGGATCACAGGCCCCAGCACCACGCCGGCTGCCGTGCCCAGGATCCACACCACCACGAACGGGCCGGACACGCCGAAGATGAACCACCGGCGCCGCACCGCATCGGGCCAGTCACCGGCGGTCAGCACCGACACCGCCGCGGACTGGTCCGTCATCAGGTAGGCCAACCCCAGACGCCAGCGCAGGGGGAAGGCGGAGAACACTGGCGCGAGCGCCGCCGAGTACAGCGCGAGCCGAGCGTTGATGACCAGCGCCGTGACGATCGCGATGATGGCCGGTGCGCCCTGACGCAGCGCCTCGACGATCGCGATCTGACTGGCGCCTGCCGTCACCGTCGAGCTCGCGTAGGGCGCCATCCACCCGGGCAGACCCACCACCTGGATGAGCGCTCCGAATGCCATGCCGAACACGACGGCACCCGGCATCAGCGGCGCGATCGCGACGATCCCGGTCCAGATGTCCCGCCATTGCTGGGCGCCGATGCGCAGGAACGTGCGCGCCCGGGGGCCGGGTGCGGGCGATGAGGCATCGGTCACCGCGTCAGTGTGGCACGCGTCTGTGGTGCCAGTGGAGGTGCTGCTGGCACGACCACGGTGGCCCCGGGAACAAATCGGGTGCCGTCGGCGTCTTCGTCTGTGACCTGTCACGGCGAGACGCCGCATAGGGACCTTTCGGTCACAGCATGCGGCGCCCGGTCATCCCCCCTCAGCGGCCGGGCGTCGCGTGTGCCCCGGCACCGTGTGCTCTGACCCCATGGCCCCGCGCGTACGCTGACAGTCATCGAGAGCCACGTCGAAGGGACACGTCATGACACGCCGCATCGAGAAGTCCGAAGCCGAATGGCGCGCAGAGCTCAACCCCGACGAGTTCCACGTGCTGCGTGAAGCCGGCACCGAGCGCCCGTGGACCGGCGACCTGCTCGACAACGCCCGCGACGGCGTCTACCGCTGTCGTGCGTGCAGCGCCGAGCTCTTCCGCTCCGACACCAAGTTCGACTCCCACTGCGGCTGGCCGTCCTTCTTCACCGCCGAGAACGACGCGGTGACGTTGAGCGAGGACGTGTCGCTGGGCATGATCCGCACCGAGGTCCGCTGCGCGACGTGCGACTCGCACCTGGGTCACGTCTTCAAGGACGCGCCGCAGACCCCCACGGGCGACCGCTTCTGCATCAACTCCGTCTCACTCACCTTCGAGGACGGCGGGCAGGCAGGCAGTGGAGAGACGGCCGATGCGCGCGAGACCGACGGCGCTGGCGCCGAGACGGCGGGGGACGGGTCGGGCGACGATGAGCGGCTCCCGTACGACGCCGGGCGCGGCTTCCTCGACCCTCAGGCCAACCACTACACGGGTGAGTCGCGCAACCCCTGATGGTTGAGCCGCGCTTTCGCCGGCCCGCCATGCTCGACATGGAGGAGGCCGAGCAGATCGAGGGGGACATCGATCCCGCCGACCGCGGGCTGATCGCTCACGAGACCGCGCTCGCGCTCGTGTCGCAGGCCCGCGCCGCGCAGGACCCCGCACTCACCGACCGGCTGGTGCGACTGGTGGACGAAGAGGGCATCGACACCGTCGCCATGATGTGGTCGAAGGCCGGGGCGCACAGCCTGCCTGGCGCGCTGTGGCGCATCTACATGCTGCGCGAGTGGGTCAAGCATGAGCCACGGGCCGTCGCCCGCACCTATCACCACGGCGTGCACGCCGCCCATGTGCGGCACGCGATCGCCGGCGTGGAGGATCCCCCGGGTCCCACCGAAGTCCAGGCGCTCGCCGACTCGGTGCTCTCGGGCGTGTTCTCGGGCGACCTCGCCGTCGCCCTGGAGCGTGCGGGAGCCTTCTGTCGAGTGGTGGCCACCGGAGCCGCTTACGAGGCGGAGTCCGATGACGGGCACCACGACCGCCGCGCCCACGAGACCGCGCTGCGCGCCGCCCAGCTGCTGCGCACCGGCGAGGACCTCGAACGCTGCGCCGCGATGTGGCGCGAGGATCGTCTGGACTGACCCGGCTGACCCGGCTCGCGCATCGGCGGGGGTTGAGGTCCGGCGCGAGAAGCGTAGAGTGGTGCGTGACATCGGACTGCGGTAGCCCCGGGCTCCAACACAAGCCGCCACGAGCGGCCATTGCGCCGACTGGCGCTCCCAGTCCGATGTCGCTTACTCCCCCCGCCACGTGCGCACCGCGCGCTGGTGCGCTGCCGAGTGACGCGAACCGACGGACAGGCTCACCTGTATCGTCACGCCCGCGTTGAACGGGACACTGTTCGGCACGGCACAAGTCAGCCTGTCCGTCGGTCAGCGAGACCCGGGCCGGTGGCCTACGGGTGGACCTGCAGCAGGTGCGTCTCGATGGCGGTGACGCGAGGCCCGGAGTCCGTGTCGAGCACATGGGCGACGAGCACGCCGCCCGCCGGCAGGTACGGGTTCTTGCGGGGCAGCGCGCCGCGCGTGTAGGACCTGGTGGCCGCGCGCACCATCTCGACGATCGTGGGCAGCGTGGGGCGATGCACGCACACCACTCGACTCGAGGTCTTGCCGAGCAGGTTCACGAACACCGATGCGGTGGCGAGCGGCTTGGCGGCATGGCCGGGCTCGGTCAGCGCCTTGTAGCTGTTGACCTTGAGCCCAGATGCCTCGGCATATGGCTCCACCGTCGCGACGCACCGGCGCGCAGGCGACGAGTCGATGCACTTGACGCCGAATGCCGCGAACAGCGGCACCAGCTGCTGTGCGCGCTCCGTGCCCACCTTGGTGATGGGCCGGTCGATGTCCTCGCCGTCCCACCCCTTGCGCCTCTTCGCGCGGGCGTGCCGCGCGAGCACGAATGCACGGGTGTACAGCCGGTCGTTGCGGTACGCCTCGACCAGCACCTCGAGGGGGCGGAGGTCGTCCTTGAAGGTGATGACCCGACGGGCCTCCTCGACGGACAGCCAGCGCTTCTTGTCGATCTCGTTCTTGGACGCGTCCTTGACGGGTGGGCGCGCCCTCACCGACGCCGCGCCATCCGAGGCCAGATGTGCGGCCCAGTACTTGACGACCTTGGTCTTGCCCCCGGAGGGGTAGCGCAGCGTCGGCAGCGGCTGGCCCAGGATCACCTGCTTGCCGGTCTCCTCCGCCACCTCGCGGATCGCACACCCCGGGAGGGTCTCGCCGACGTTCAGCTTGCCCTTGGGCCAAGACCAGTCGTCGTACCGTGGCCGATGCACGGCCAGCACCTGGAGCTCGCCGTCACGGACGCGCCAGATCAGGGCCCCTGCCGCGATGACGGTTCCCGGGGGATAACGCTTCACTTGCGCTTGGCCCTCCGCTTGGGCTGGCGCTTGATGTAGGTGGCCTGCACGTCCTTGAGGCGGCGGCCATCCGCGTCCCTGGTGGTGCGGGTGAACACCCCGTCCTCGCTGAGCTCCCATGCGGAGTAGTCGGAGGACATCGCCATGTCGATGTTCTCGAGCAGGAAGTCCTTCTGGTGCGGCGCGACGATGGAGATCAGCGCCTCGATGCGGCGGTCCAGGTTGCGGTGCATGAGGTCGGCGGATCCCAGGAAGATCTCGGGATCCCCGCCGTTCGCGAACGCGAACACGCGCGAGTGCTCGAGGAACCGGCCCAGCACGGAGCGCACGCGGATATTCTCGCTGAGTCCCGGCACGCCCGGCTTGAGCGCGCAGATGCCTCGCACCACGAGGTCGACCTTCACGCCGGCCTGCGAGGCGCGGTAGAGCGCGTCGATGGTCTTCTCGTCGACGATGGAGTTGAGCTTGAAGCGCACCCAGGCGTCCTTGCCGGCACGGGCGTTCTCCGCCTCGCGCTCGATGCGGTCGATCAGGCCGATGCGCACGCCGGTGGGCGCCACGATGAGGCGCTTGAACTTCGCCTTGGGCGCGTAGCCGGAGAGCTGATTGAACAGCTTGGTGAGGTCGGCGCCCACCTCGGTGTCGTTGGTGAGCAGGCCGTAGTCCTCATACAGACGTGCGGTCTTGGGGTGATAGTTGCCGGTGCCGATGTGGCAGTAGCGCACCAGCCCCTCGTCCTCCTGACGCACCACGAGTGACAGCTTGCAGTGAGTCTTGAGGCCCACCAGGCCGTACACCACATGCACGCCCGCCTTCTCGAGCTTGCGGGCCCAGCCGATGTTCTGCTGCTCGTCGAAGCGCGCCTTGATCTCCACGAGGGCGAGCACCTGCTTGCCGTTGCGGGCGGCCTCGATGAGGGCGTCGACGATGGGGCTGTCGCCCGAGGTGCGGTATAGCGTCTGCTTGATCGCCAGCACCTTGGGGTCGAGGGCGGCCTGCGACAGGAACGCCTGGACCGACGTCGAGAACGAGTCGTAGGGGTGGTGCAGCAGGATGTCACCGCGCCGGATCGCGTCGAAGACGTTCTGCTCATCCGCGGTCTCGACGGGCGCGAGCTGGTGGTGAGTGGTGGGCCGGAATGCGGGGAACTGGAGCTTGGGGCGGTCCAGGTCCGCGATCACGTTGAGGCCGGTGAGGTCCAGCGGCGCGGGCAGATGGAACACGTCGTGCTCCGTGATGCCGAGCTCGCGCACCAGCAGGTCGTGGATGTGATCGGGCAGGTCCTGCGCCACCTCGAGGCGCACCGCAGGGCCGAACCGTCGCCGCAGGAGCTCGCGCTCCATCGCCTTGAGGAGGTTCTCGGCGTCGTCCTCCTCGACCTCGACGTCCTCGTTGCGCGTGACGCGGAACGTGGAGCTGCTCACGACCTCCATGCCGGGGAACAGGTAGTCGAGGTGCTCCGCGATCACGTCCTCGAGCGGCACGAAGCTGCGCGGCTCATCGGACAGGGCCGATGCGTCCGTCACCTGGGCGGCCTTGCCCGTCGAGTCCACGCTGAGGAATCGGGGCAGCGTCTCGGGGACCTTCACCCGGGCGAAGAACTGCTTGAGGCTGTCGGGGTCGCGCAGCTCGACCGCAAGGTTGAGCGAGAGTCCCGAGATGTACGGGAAGGGGTGTGCGGGGTCGACTGCCAGGGGTGTCAGGACCGGGAAGATGTCGGAGCGGAACAGCTTGCGCAGTCGCTCGCGCTCGGTCTCCTCCAGGTTGCCGATGTGCACGAGGTGGATGCCCTGCTCCTGCAGCCCCGGCAGCACCTGGTCCTCGAACACGTCCGCGTGGCGGTCCATCAGCTGGTGGGCACGCTCGGTCAGCGCGTCGACCAGGCGGGTGGGGCTCATGCCGGTCGCACTCGGCACCGCGAAGCCGGCGGCGATGCGGCGCTTGAGGCCCGCGACGCGCACCATGAAGAACTCGTCGAGGTTGGACGCGAAGATCGCGAGGAACCGCGCGCGCTCGAGCAGCGGGGTCGACTCGTCCTCGGCCAGCTCGAGCACGCGCTCGTTGAAGGCCAGCCAGGAGAGCTCGCGGTCGAGGTAGCGATCGGCGGGCAGGCTCGCGGACTGGTCGGCGGCGTCCACGTCCTCGTCGAACGGGTCGCTCGGTGCGCGATCTGCCGTGGCGATCGCCCCGCTGGTGGGGGGAGTGGGAGCCGTCGGATCGCCGGCGGGCACGGGCCCAGGCGCGGTCTGGTCGAGGCTGTCAGCCTGGGTGCCGTCGTGCATGTGCCCATCGTGGCATGGCGACGGGCGTGCGACCACCTCCCATGGTCCTCGTTCACCGACAGATCATCCGCACGGACGATGGACAGTTTCACGGATTTCAAATACAACTGAAAACATGACCGATGCATTCACGCCTGATGCCCTGACTCCCGAGCGCCTTGCGTACGTCGAGCGCGTAGCCGACTACTGGCAGGCCGGGGGCCTCGGCCACGCTGCGGGCGCGATCCTCGGATACCTGACCGTCTGCGAGCCCGCGGCCCAGACCCAGGCTGAGATCGCATCGGCCCTGGGCCTGTCTGCAGGGACCGTCTCGACGCAGCTGCGCACCCTCGCGGGCGTCGAGATGGTGGAGAAGGTGCGGCGCATGGGGGTGCGGACGCACTTCTACCAACTGCCGCAGAACATGTGGGTGCGACTGATCGGCTCGGAGGACCGGCGCATCGCCGGGATGCGGGTGCTCGCCGACGAGGGGCGCGCGGTGATGCCGGAGACGCGTCGCGACCGCATCGCCTCGCTCGATCAGATGGTGCGGTTCTTCGAGCACGAGTGGCCGCAGCTCTCGGCGCGGCTTGAGGAGTTCTTACGAAAGGAGGGGTCATGACACAGACCCCGGTGATCGAGGTCGATCGCCTCACCAAGAAGTACGGGCAGTTCACCGCGGTGGACGACGTGAGCTTCGCCATCCACCCCGGCGAGATCTTCGGATTCCTGGGTCCCAATGGCGCGGGCAAGTCGACGACCATCAGGGCGATCCTCGACCTCATCCGGCCCACCTCCGGCGCGTGCCGCGTGATGGGTCTGGACAGCAGGCACGACGCGGTGGAGATCCACCGGCGCATCGGATTCCTGCCGTCCGACCTGGCGCTGTGGCCGAACCTCACGGGCCGCCAGACGGTCGAGTACGTGGGCGGGCTGCGTGGCGGCGTCGACTGGACGCGGGTGGGCGAGCTGTCCGAGCGCCTGGGTGCGGACCTGTCGCGCAAGGTCGGCGAGTACTCGTCCGGCAACCGCCAGAAGCTGGGGATCGTGCTCGCCTTCATGCACTCGCCCCAGGCGGTGATCCTGGACGAGCCCATCACTGGCCTCGACCCGCTGGTGCAGCTCGAGTTCCACACGCTGCTGCGCGAGATGGCCGATGCGGGGGGAACCGTGTTCCTCTCGTCGCACACGATCAGCGAGGTCGAGCGCGTCGCGGACCGGGTGGCCTTCATTCGGCGCGGCCACCTGATCGCGGTCGAGCAGATGGCGGAGCTGCAGGACAAGGCGCTGCGCCGCATCACGTTGGAGTTCGGCGCGCCGGTGCCCGAGCGGGCCTTCCTCGGTGTGAGCGGCGTGCACGAGGTGACGATGGACGGGCCCACCGTGACGGCGCAGTACGAGGGCTCGATGGCGCCGCTGCTCTCCGTCGCCACGGCTCATGACGTGCTGTCCGTCTCCTCCGCGAGCGTCGACTTGGACGAGATCTTCCTCGAGTTCTACCGGGACGAGGTCGAGGCCGCCGGTGATGATCTGGACGCCGCTGGCGGGCGCGACGGTCGGGTGGCGTGATGCTGCGCACCGTCTACCTCAAGAGCCTGCGCGACCGGTGGCTGGGCGCCGTCATCGCGGTCGCGTCACTGTTCGCCATCGCGTGGATGGGATTGTGGGCGTACGCCGACATGGGCGACGAGGCCACCGACTTCATCTCGCAGATGCCGGACGCGTACCTGTCGCTGCTGGGCATCACCTCCGACGCAGGAGTCGCGGGACTGATGCTCAGCAACATGTTCAACTTCCTGGGGCCGTTCGTGATCGCTGGCCTTGGCATCTCCATGGGGGCCGCAGCGATCGCGGGCGAGGAGACCGCGGGCACCATGAATGTGCTCGGCGCCCTGCCGCGCAGCCGCGCCCGCCTGCTCCGGTCCAAGGCCCTCGCCGCCGCGACGATCGTGGTCGTCGCCGGCGTCGCGGCGTCCGCGTCGTACGTGGTGGCGGCCGCGCTCGCCGGTGCCGACGTGGGCTCGATGGATCTGGCCGCTGCCACGGTCCACATGCTCGTGGTGTGCCTGATGTTCGGCGCCCTCTCCCTCGCCCTGGGGGCGTGGACGGGCAACCGTGCGCTCGCCTCGGGCGTGGGCGTCGGCCTCGTGGTGCTGTCGTTCCTCGCGTCCGGACTGCTGCCGCTCTTCGATGGCCTTGCCGGCTGGGCGAAGGCGTCTCCCTGGTACTGGATCAGCGGTCCGCAGCCCATGACGACCGGGCTCGACTGGGCGCCACTGCTGGTGCTGCTCGCGGTGACGGCCGTGCTCGTGGGCGTGGCGTGGTGGGGATTGGTGCGTCGTGACCTCGGGGCGGGCGCGTCGCGAGCGCCGATGCTCGAGCGGCTGCGTGAGGACCCGCGCCTGGGGCGCGCGGTCGCCCTCCTGGCGGGGCGTGCGTCGACGCGCGGGATCGCGACCAAAGCGCTGACGGACCTGCGGCCCTACCTGGTGGTGGCCGGCGGCGCGATGGCTCTCCAGGCGCTGGTGCTCGGTCCCTTGTTCGGTGCCATGCAGAACAGCGCCGTCAACATCGGAGAGGTGGTGGAGGCGATGCCGGAGTCCATCCTCGCGATGGTGGGCTTCGCGGACTTCTCGACCGCGGAGGGCTGGTACTTCGGCGAGCTCATGACGATCGTCGCGCCTGTCGCGGTCGCGGTGATCGCGATCAATGCCGGAGCGGCACTTGCGGGTGAGGAGCGGCGGCGCACGGTGAGCGTGCTGGCGACGATGCCCGTGTCGCGCAGGTCGCTGGCGATCCGCAAGGCCGCCGCGATCGCGGTCGGATCGGTCATCGCCGGCGTCGCGCTGTTCGCCGGGGTGGCGGGAGGAAACGCCATCGCCGGCCTGGGCATGGACGTGACCCACATCGCCGCCGGGGGCGTGCTGCTCGCCGGTCTGGGCATGCTGCTCGGATCGGTCGCCTTCGTGGCGGGCGCGGTCACCGGACGGGTGAACGCGGCGATCGGCGCGAGCACCGGGGTGGCAGTGCTCGGCTGGGGCATCAACAGCTTCGTGCCCGTCAACCCCGACCTCGCTGACTGGGCGCGCGTCTCGCCGTTCTACTACTACGCCGCGGGCAACCCGCTCGAGGTCGGCATGACGTGGTGGCACCTCGCGGTGCTGGTGGGGGTGGCCGCAGCGCTGGTCGCGGTGGGTGTGGTGGCGTACGGCCGTCGCGACCTGCGGGGGTAGCGACTGGTCGGCACAGGTCCCGACTCCGCCCTGCCCGACCCCCGCCCCGCCCAACCTCCGTCGCGCCCCGCCCAACCCCCGCCCCGCCCAACCCCCGCCCCGCCCAACCCCCGCAAGTGTCGATATCCGTGCACATCTGGGCGCCACGCTGCACGCCTTTCGACACTTGCCGAGCGGGGAGAGGCGGGTAGGGCGGGGAGAGGCGGGGTAAGGCGGAAAGGGCGGGGCCAGGTGCGGGGCGTGGGCGTGGGCCGAGACAGACGGCCGATGCGGAGACGGCCGGGTGCTCCACGGCACCACGCCCGCTTAGGCTGAACGGATGACCCGTGACGCCTGGATGAAACTGCCCCCGCTGGCGCGCGCCGTGGTGCCCGGCCTGCTGCTCGTCGCCGTCGGGGCATGGGGCTTCGTCGCAGTGCTCGACGAGGTTCTCGACAACGACATCATCGAGGCAGTCGACCAGCCGCTCATCGAATGGCTCGTCGACAACCGGGTCGAGTGGCTGACCACCGTGATGACGGCGATCACGGAGACGTTCGGTCCGGTGGTGCTGCCCATCCTGATCCTGATCGGCTGCGCGTTCTGGGTGTGGCGCACGCGATCGTGGCGCGACCCCGTGCTGCTGGCGGGTTCGATGGTGCTGGCCACGGGGATCTCGATGCTCGTGAAGATGATCGTGGCGCGTGCGCGACCCGACGCGGGCTTCCAGACGGTCCCTGGCTACGAGACGTCCTTCTCGTTTCCGTCGGGTCACACCACCGGAGCGGCGACGCTGGTGCTCGTGACGGGGTACCTGCTGTGGCACCGCCACGGGGGCGTGCGCGCCGCGCTCTGGTGGGTGCTCGGGTCCGTGCTGCTCATCGCCCTTGTCGGTGGGACTCGGCTCTACCTGGGCTACCACTTCCTCTCGGACGTGCTGGCCGGCGCATGCGTGGGGATCGTGGTGCTCGGCCTCGTGGTCGCCGTCGATCGCTGGCTGGACCTCCGGGACGCAGGCCGCGCATCGGGTGCGCGCGCCGCACCCTGACGAGGGTCAGCCCACCGTGAAGGTGACCTCCATGCCCTGCGAGCGGTGCGTGCCCACCGAGCAATACACGGTGTAGGTGCCCGGCTCGAGCTCGACGGTGAACGAGTCGGACTCGCCGGGGCCGACGATCTCCGTGCCGCCGCTCACGCCCTCGCCCTCGATCACCAGGTCGTGCTCCATGTCGCCGTCGTTCGTGAGCTCGAACGTGTAGGTTCCCGCCGCCGTCGGGGCGATCATCTGGTAGCCGTACTCGAACGCGAAGGTCGGCACGATGATCGCCTGACCCTCGGTGGGCTCACCTGACGCGGGGATGGGCGCGGGCGACCCGGTGCTGCCGGTGCCGAGGTCGACGACCTCGCCGCCGCCGGACGAGCCGCACGCGCTCAATGAGACCGCGAGCAGCGCGGCCAGGGCGCCCCGGAGGATCCGGGGAGAAAGACGCGAATCAGACATATGGCGATGCTAACGCGCCCGGATACGGCGTGTGCGGCAGAGCCGGCCCACCCAGGGTCTAGGTTGGCCGCATGAGGGCAACGGCGTGGACCATCGGCGGTGTGGGCACGGCCGTGGGCCTCCTGCTGATCGTCGCGGTGCTCATGGGAGATGCGACTCTTCCCGGCTTCGGCGGCGAGGACGGGCTCGGCCCCGATCTGCGCGCCTCGCTCATTGGGATCGCGATCATCGCAGTGTCGATCGCCGTCGCCGCCAGCGTCCGCCGTTCCCACCTGTGGGCGAACCACGTGTTCGTGCTGCTGGGGATCCTGGGAGCCGTCGCCGCGGTGTGGTGGGCGGTCGCCGAGCTCCTGGGCTGACGTGAGCCCGGCGCTATAGCCCGGTGCGCTCGCCCAGTGCCCGGAGCGCGCCCGCGGCGTCGACCTCGCCGAAGATCCGCCGCTGGAGCAGCAGGCCTGGCATGACGCCCGCGAGCGCAGTCGTCAGTGCGTCGGTGTCTTCGCTCGCGGGGATGTGGCCGGCCTCCTGCCAGCGGGCCACCAGCGCGCCCAGATCCGCGCGAATGCCTCCGTAGACCTGTTGCAGGGCATCGCGAATCTCCGCATCGCGCTGCGACTCGGCCCACACGTCGAGGGTCAGCGAGGTCATGTCGGTGCTGTCCCGCTGAGCCCTCTCCAGCAGCGCCGCGAACATCGCGCCCATCGCCTCCGTGGGGCGCACCACCCTGCCGGACGCGACGAGCGCGGTGAGCGGGGCGGAGGCGGGCAGGAACACGGCCCGGCCGGCGGCAACCACCAGCGCGGACTTGGATGGGAAGTAGCGGTAGACCGTCCCTGCGGAGACGCCGGCCGCCGCGATCACGTCCGCCATCGATGCTGCATGGAAGCCGTCGCGTGCGAAGCAGCGCAGCGCGGCCGCGAGCACCTGCTCACGGCGCTGCTCGTGGTGCTGGGGTGAGCGACGGGGCATGGGTCCACCATAACGAATGAACATTCGTTCTTGACAGTCCGGTGCGCGCGCGCCACGATGGAGTCTGAAAGCGAATGAACATTCGGTTTAGGCGGGCGACTCCGCCACCGCCATGCGCATGACGCCGAGGAGGCACCGATGAAGGGCATGATTCTCAAGGAGTTCCGCGAACTTCGGCGCGACCGGCGCACCATGGCCATGCTGGTCGCACTGCCGATCGTGCTGCTCATCGTCTTCGGCTACGCCGCCAACTTCACGGTCGACGAGATCCCCACGGCTGTGACCGGCGAGCGAGCAGACCAGATCGAGCGGGCGCTGCCCGAGATCTTCACGGTGGCCGCTGACAACGATCCCGACGCCGACCCCCGGCAGCTGCTGCGCGACAACGTCGTGGACCTGGCGATCGACACCTCGACGCAGCCCCCGACCGCGTACCTCGACGGCTCGAGCCTGTTCGCCGCCCAGTCCGCCGACGCCGCCCTGGCCCGCGCGGGCGACGCCGTCGAGGTCGAGATCCTCTTCAACCCCGACCTCGACACCTCGTGGGTCATGGTGCCCGCGCTGATCGGTCTGATCTTGACCTTCATCGGCACCATCATCACCTCGATCGGCCTGGTGAAGGAGCGCCAGAACGGCACTCTGGAGCAGCTCGCAGTGATGCCCCTGAGGCCCTGGGACGTGATCTTGGGCAAGATCGCGCCCTACTTCATCCTCGCGGCGATTGACATGCTCATCGTCACCCTGGTGGGCGTGTGGCTGTTCGACGTCCCCTTCGCGGGCAATCCCTGGCTGTTCGCTGTGGGGGCTGGCCTGTACCTGTTCGTGGTGCTCGGGCTGGGTGTGCTGATCTCGACCGTGTCGCAGACCCAGGCGCAGGCGATCCAACTCGCCATCATGATGCTGCTCCCGCAGATCCTGCTCTCCGGCTTCATCTTCCCGCTCGACGCCATGCCCACCGTGATCGCCTGGATAGGTCGCTGTCTGCCGCTCACCTACTTCGTGGAGATGAGCCAGGGCATCTTCCTCCGCGGCGCGGGGCTGACCTCGCTGTGGCCGGTCTTCGCCGTGCTGCTGGGCATGGCCGCATTGATCTTCACCGCGGCCGTTCTCCGGTTCCGCCGTGACCTGGCGCCGCGCGTGCACCAGAAGGCGCGGGCCTCATGACGGCCGATGCGCGGACCTGGGGCCTCGACTCCGTCACCGTCCGCTACGGGCGCCACGTGGCACTGGACCAGGTGACGCTCCAGGCGACACGTGGAGAAGTACGTGCCCTGGTGGGCGGCGACGGTGCCGGGAAGACGACGGCGCTGCGCGCTCTGGCTGGCGCACTGCGGCCTGCGGAGGGCGAGGTGCATGCGCCCGGCCTGGCGCGCATCGGCTTCATGCCCACCGCCGCCGGGGTGTGGCGCGACCTGTCCGTCGACGAGAACATCGCGTTCGCGGGCGCGGTATACGGCGTGCGCGGCGCGACGTTGCGCGAGCGTCGCGCGGCCCTGCTCGAGGGCAGCGGACTCGCTGGCGCGACCGCTCGGCTGGCGGGCGCTCTGTCTGGCGGCATGCGTCAGAAGCTCGCGTTCTCCCTTGCGATGCTCCATCGGCCCGAACTGCTGATCCTGGACGAGCCGTCGACCGGCGTGGACCCGGTGAGTCGCATCGACCTGTGGCGGATGATCTCCCAGGCCGCCGCAGACGGCGCGGCCGTGGTGATGGCGACCACGTACCTGGACGAGGCCGAGCGCGCCTCGCACGTGCTCGCCCTCGATGCCGGACGCGTGCTCATCGAGGGCACTCCCGCACAGGTGCGAGCCGCTGTTCCGGGCCACGTGGCCACGACTGACACTCCTACCGAGCTCGCGTACGCGTGGCGGCGCGGCGCGTCATGGCGCCAATGGTCTCCAGATTCCCCAGCATCAGGCGAGGCCCCCGTGGCGGATCTGGAGGACGCGATGGTCGCCGCTGCGTTCGCGAAGCTGGCGGTCGCCGCGGGGGAGAGCGCGCCGGCCGGCGCACCCGTGGCGTCGTCGTCCATCGTCCGGTCGCCCCGCGCCGTGCCATCCTCGGTGCCGGCCGTGCCGCGCAGCCAGACGGGTGACGCGGACGCGGCCCCCCTCATCCGCGCTTCGGCCGTCAGCCGGCGGTTCGGTGACCTCACGGCCGTCGATGACGTGTCGCTGACGGTGCTGCCCGGCGAGATCGTGGGACTGCTCGGCGCCAACGGCGCCGGGAAGACCACGCTGATCCGGATGATCCTGGGCCTGCTGCCTGCCTCGGCGGGCGAGCTGGAGCTGTTCGGACAGGTTCCGTCGCGGCACACCCGCGCGCGCCAGGGATACGTGCCGCAAGGTCTGGGCCTGTGGGCCGCACTCACGGCGCGCGAGAACCTCGACTTCGTGGATGCCGCGTTCGGGTCTCGCGGTACCGCGCTGCCCGAGGCGCTCACGGGCGCGGGCGGCCGCACCGTGGGCCAGATCGGGCTGGGCGGTCAACGGCAACTCGCGTTCGCCGCAGCACTGGGGCATGAGCCCGAGCTGCTGGTGCTTGACGAGCCCACGTCAGGCGTCGACCCGCTCTCGCGCGCGCGCCTGTGGGACGTGATCCACGAGCACGCCGACCGCGGCGTCGGCGTACTCGTCACGACGCACTACATGCAGGAGGCGGAGCAGTGCGACCGACTGGTGCTGATGTCGCGGGGTCGCGACGTCGCCGCCGGGTCGCGAGACGACATCGTGGGTGACGTTCGAGCCCTTGAGGTCGAGGTCGAGCAGTGGCCGGCCGCGTTCCGCGCATTGTCCGAAGCCGGGCTTCTGGTGTCGCTCGCCGGCACGCGGGTGCGGGTGATCGGGGCGTCCACGGAGCAGGTGCGGGACGCACTGGGCATCGCCGGGCTCCGCGGCGGCATCCTCCAGGTGCCCGCCACGCTGGAGGAAGTGATGACCGCGCGCGAGCGCCTGCCGGCCTGACCGGTCCGTGACCGGCGGTCCAAGGCACCCGAGCGCGCCGATTACGGTGGAGTGGTGACTGACTCCTACGATTCCCTGTCCGACTTCATCGCCATTCCTCGCATCGACGGCCTCGCGCTGTCGCCGGATGGCGCCCGCACCGTGCTCACCGTCGCGACCCTCAACAAGGACGCCACCGCGTACGAGCGCGCGCTGTGGGAGGTGCCGGCCACGGCCGGTGCGACTGGCGACCCGGTGCGCCTCACCCGCTCCGCGAAGGGCGAGGCGGGCGCGGCCTTCACCTCGACGGGCGATGTGCTCTTCACGTCGACCCGGCCTGATGCTGATGGCGACGATGAGAAGTCGCAGCTGTGGCTGCTCTCGGCCCACGGCGGCGAAGCCCGCTGCATCTCCCGCCTCGCTGGGGGAGTCTCGGGGATCGAGGCCCTCGCGGCCGATGCGCGCGCAGCCATTCTGGGAGCTCACCTCATGCCCTCGGCGTCTTCGCTCGAGGACGACGCGCGGATTCGGGCGGCCCGCACCAAGGGCAAGGTCAACGCGATCCTGCACAGCACGTATCCGATCCGTGATTGGGATCACGACCTGGGACCGGCCGAGCCGCACCTGCTCGCCCTGGACCTCGACGGCGTGCCCGCCGAGGCCGCGCGCGCTGAGGTCCCGGTCGCGAAGGACGATGGCGACGCACCGACGCCGTACCCCGAGACCCTGCCGCGCCCTCGCGATCTCACGCCCCAGCCGGGGCTCAGCGTCGACCACCGAGGTGTCGCGGTCAGCCCCGATGGCAGCACCGTCATCGCCGCCTTGTCGGTGCCCGTGGGGCGCTCGTCTCGCACGCGCCTGGTGTCGATCGACGTGGCGAGCGGCGCCCACACCGTGCTCGCCGACGAGGAGGGGGTCGACTTCGTGAGCCCCGTCATCAGCCCCGACGGCGCCAGCCTCGCCTACGGGCGTGGCGCCAAGTCGACGCCTGCCGGCCCCGCCGACCAGGAGCTGTGGATCGCGAATCTCGACGGCTCCGGCGCTCGCGAGATCGCCGCCGACTGGGACCGCTGGGCCGCATCGACCGCGTTCTCCGCCGACGGCTCCGCGCTGATCGTCACGGCGGACCACGACGGCCGCTGCCCGGTGTTCTCGATCGACGTCACGACCGGTGAGGTCACCCAGATCACCCACGACGCCGCCGCCTACTCCGCCGTCGCCGTGGATCGCACCGGAGCCGGACTGGTCGCGCTGCGCGCCACGATGCTCGAGCCGGCCCATCCCGTGCGGATCGCCTTCGACGGCACGGTCACCCGTCTTGCCAACCCGGCCCCCGCGCCTGAGGTGAGCGCCACGCTCACCGATGTGGACGCCACCGCCGAGGATGGCACCCGAGTGCGCGGATGGCTGCTCACCCCACCGAGCGCATCGGCCGCATCCCCGGCCCCGCTGCTGCTGTGGATCCACGGCGGGCCGCTCAACTCATGGAACCAGTGGTCGTGGCGGTGGAGCCCCGCGCTCGCGGTGGCACAGGGCTACGCAGTGCTGCTTCCCGACCCGGCGCTGTCCACCGGCTACGGTCTCGAGTTCATCGCGCGCGGCTGGAACAGCTGGGGCCACAAGCCTTACACGGACCTGCTGAGCATCACCGATGCCGTCGAGTCGCGACCCGAGATCGACGAGACCCGCACGGCCGCGATGGGCGGGTCCTTCGGCGGCTACATGGCCAACTGGGTCGCGGGCCACACCGACCGGTTCGACGCGATCGTCACGCATGCGGCGCTGTGGTCGCTCGACCAGTTCGGCCCGACGACCGACCACGCCGACTACTGGCAGTCGATCTTCACGCCCGAGGCGATGGTGGAGCACTCGCCTCATCACTCGGTGGCCGAGATCTCGACTCCCATGCTGGTCATCCATGGCGACAAGGACTACCGCGTGCCGATCGGCGAGGGTCTGCGGCTGTGGGCCGAGCTCGCCGAGCACTTTGCGGCGCCCGACGGGTCGATGGACCACCGGTTCCTGTACTTCCCCGACGAGAACCACTGGATCCTGAAGCCGCAGCACGCGATCGTCTGGTACGAGACCGTGTTCGCCTTCCTCGCGCAGCACGTGCGCGGCGAGGACCGCACGCTGCCGGAGGTATTGGGGTAGCGCAGGTGCCGGGCTGGGCCTCGACGGCCGCCCGCATGGGTCAGGCGATCCGCGCGAGATCCGGGTCGAGTGCTCGCAGCCACTCGACGCTCGGGATCGCCTGACCCCACTGAAATGCGCGCAGTGTGGGAATCCCAGGAGGCGCAGGCTCGACCGCGTTGACCAGGAAGAAGCCTGCGAGCCCAGCGACGCACGCGCGAACCTCCTCGGGCTCCACGTCACGGCTCAGCGGGTGATCAGCGAAGAGCTGATGAGCGTCGCCCCCGCGCTGCATCTGCACGCTCGGAAGCATGAGAGCGAGGTCGACCCAAGGAGCCGCCACAGAGGCATGGGGCCAGTCGACGAGCCAGGCGCGGTCGTCGTCGATGATCATGTTGTCGGCGCGGAGGTCGCCGTGCACCAGACGGTCACCGGTGACCGCTGCGGGGCCATCCGCCTCCCACGCGACCAGAGACTCGAGGTGCCGCTCCACCCACGGTGCCCACTCGCCTAGACGCTCCCGGCGCTGGTCCCGCTCCCTGCCACTGACCTGCGCGTACGTGCGCCAGCGCGTGAAGAGTTCGCTGTCGTGGTGCAGCGGTTCGAGGCCGTGGCCGGCGGCGGGTCGACACTCGGCGAGCTCTTCGAGCGCCCGGAGGGCCGCAGCCAGATCGTCGGGAGCCCATGGCAGCCGCGGTGATGCACCGCCCACCACGTCGAACGCGAGCACCGCCCACTCGTCGAGCGAGGACCAGCGCAGCGCCGGCGCGGGAACGTCGGGCGTGAGGGCGGTGCAGGCATTCGCCTCGGCCGTGGCCAGCTGCCTGGCGCCCTCGTTCTGCGCGGCGCTGACGGCCTTGACGAAGATCGACCTGCCATCGGCCAGCGTCACCACTCCGGCGTAGCCCGGGCTGAAGCCTTGGGTCACGCTGCCCGCGTCGACCACTCGCGAGCGCTCGCGCTCCTCGACGGTGGCGGCGATGTGCGGCGGGAGGTCGCTCCACTGCAGTCGCGAAGGGTTGAACGCGGCGGGGCCGGCATCGGGGCCATGCATGAGCTGCTCGTCCATGCGGGTCACGCTACCGAACCGGGAGGCGAGGGTCGCGGGGGTCGCGGGGGTCGCGGCTCGCGCCACTGCGGGCGTGCTGGCGGAACCGTCGTCAGTTCCGGAGGTGCGGTGCTAGGCCCCGCGCGTCGCCCCGTCGTCGGGCTCCAGCGCGCCGTAGACGGTGGGCAGCAGTTCTGCGACGGTGGGATGGATGGTGAGCCACGTGTGCAGGGCCGATGCGGGCCCGTCCAGGTGCATCAGCATCGACAGTGCGTGGATCACCTCGTCGCCGTGGTGGCCCAGCACGGCCGCGCCCACGAGCCGGTCGCGATCAGCGTCCACCACGAGCCGGATGGTCCCCGCCGTGACGCCGTCGAGTGCGGCACGGGCGACGTTGGCCATGGGGTAGTCCGCGACGGCCACGGTGATTCCGGCCTCTCGCGCCTGCGCGAGCGTCATCCCCACGCGCCCCAGCGGTGGGTCGGTGAACACCGCGTAGGTGGGGATGCGGTCGGCGACCGAGCGGTCCTCGCCTGCGAGGTGCTCCGCGAGAATCTCATGATCCTGGTAGCTGGTGTGAGTAAAGGCGCCACGGCCGTTGACGTCGCCCAGGGCGTAGATGCCTGGCGCAGAGGTCAGGAAGTGCTCGTCGGTGGTGACGTAGCCGCGTTCGTCCGTGTCGACCCCGACGGTGTCGAGGCCCAGGTCGTCGCTGTTCGGGATCCGGCCCGCCGCGATGAGCACACGGTCGCCGGCGACGGTCTCGCCGTCCTCGAGCGTGAGGACCACTCCATCCCCGTCCCGCTCGGCGCGCACGATCCGCACGCCGGTGCGCACCTCCAGGCCCTCCTCGCGCAGGAAGTCCGCCGCCGCATCGGCGATGTCAGGGTCCTCGCGCGGCATCACGTGGTCGCCGGACTGGAGGATCGTGACGTGGGAGCCGAAACGCGACCAGATCTGGCCCATCTCCAGCCCGATGTAGCTGCCGCCGATCACGAGCAGACGGTCGGGCGCCTCGGTGAGGTCGAGCAGGGTGTGGTGGTCGAGGTAGTCGATGCGGGACAGGCCCTCGATGCGCGGGGGCACCGACCGGGCGCCGGGATTGAGCACGATCCGCGGCGCCGTGACGACCTGGCCGTCGAACTCGACCCGATAGTCGTCGCCGTCACGCCCTGCGAGCCGGGCGCGGGCGGTGACGTAGCTGATGGTCTCGTGGTCCTCGAAGTAGCCGCCGCTGCTGTCGCGCCAGCCCTCGATCAGCGCGTCCTTGCGGGCGACCGCTTCGCCGACGTCGACGGTCACGCCTTCGACGTGGACGCCGTACGGCGCGCCGGTGCGTGCCACGTGCGCCGCGTGGGCCGATGCGCGGAGGGCCTTGGTGGGGCGGCAGCCGTCATTGAGGCACGTGCCGCCGAACGGCCCGTCCTGGAAGACCGCGACGCGCTCGCCGCGGGCATCGAGCTTGGCCGCCAAGGACGGTCCGGCCTGGCCGCCGCCGATGACGATGGTGTCGAACTGCGTGTGGTGAAGGGTCATGCCCCATTGTGCGCAGGTCGCCGGCCGATACGCCCGCCGAGCGCCGCGACGCGCGTCAGGAGTTGGCAGGGTGCGAGGACGGAGTCACTCTCCCTTGCCGGAGTCCAAGCCCTCGCGGATCGCGTCCATCACCGACGAGTCCGCCAGAGTCGTCACGTCTCCGACCGGCCGATGCTCGGCGACGTCGCGCAGCAGCCGGCGCATGATCTTGCCCGAGCGGGTCTTGGGGACCTCGGAGACGACGAGGATGGTTCGCGGCTTCGCGAGCGGACCGATCTCCTTGGCGACCTGCTCGCGCAGCGCGACGGAGACGTCGTGGCCAGAGGCGTCGGCGCCTGCCGCGTCGGACCTGACCACCACGAACGCGACCACGGCCTGGCCGGTGGTCTCGTCGCTCGCGCCCACGACGGCCGCCTCCGCCACCCACGGGTGGGACACGAGGGCGTGCTCGAGTTCCGTGGTGGACAGCCGGTGGCCGGAGATGTTCATGACGTCGTCCACGCGTCCCAGGAGCCAGATGTCGCCGTCGGCGTCCCGCTTGGCGCCGTCGCCAGCGAAGTACAGGTGCGGCCATCGGCTCCAGTAGGTGCGCTCGTATCGAGGGCGGTCGTTCCAGATGCCGCGCAGCATCGACGGCCACGGCTCGGTGAGGGCGAGGTAGCCGCCGTGACCGGGACCCACCTCGTCTCCGTGATCGTCGACCACCGCAGCCGAGACGCCCGGCAGCGCCACCTGGGCGGAGCCCGGCTTGGTCGCGGTGACGCCGGGCAGCGGCGAGATCATGATGGACCCGGTCTCCGTCTGCCACCAGGTGTCGACCAGCGGGCAGCGGTCGCCGCCGATGACGCGGCGGTACCACATCCAGGCCTCGGGGTTGATGGGCTCACCCACCGAGCCGAGCACGCGCAGCGAGGTCAGGTCGAACTTCGCGGGGATCGCCTCGCCCCACTTCATGAACGTGCGGATCGCGGTGGGCGCGGTGTAGAAGATCGAGACCTTGTACTTCTCGATGATCTCCCACCAGCGGCCCTGATGAGGGGTGTTGGGGGTGCCCTCGTAGAGCACCTGGGTCGCGCCATTGATCATCGGTCCGTAGACGATGTACGAGTGGCCCGTGATCCACCCCACGTCCGCCGAGCACCAGAACACGTCCGTCTCAGGCTTGAGGTCGAACACCACGCGGTGGGTGTACGAGACGCCCGTGAGATAGCCGCCGGTGGTGTGGAAAAGGCCCTTCGGGGTGCCGGTGGTGCCGGAGGTATAGAGGATGAACAGCGGGTGCTCCGCCTCCACCATCACGGGGACGTGAATCTCCGATGCGGGCTCCACGACGTCGTGCCACCACGTGTCGCGGCCCTCGACCCAGTGGGTGTCCTGGCCGGTGCGCTTGACGACCAGCACTTTCTCGACGGTCGCCGACGGCTCCGGGTGGTGGTCGCCTGCCGCGATCGCGGCGTCCACGAGGGGCTTGAGCGCGAGGTGCGCGCCCCGCCGGTTGCCGCCGTCCGCGGTGATGACCAGCTTGGCCTCCGCATCGTCGATCCGCTGGCGCAGCGACTCGGCGCTGAAGCCGCCGAACACCACGGAGTGGATGGCGCCGATGCGCGCGCAGGCGAGCATGGCGATGACGGCTTCGGGGATCTGCGGCAGGTAGATGGCGACCCGGTCGCCCTTGGTGAGTCCGAGGCTTTCCAGGCCGTTCGCGGCCTTCGACACTTCGCGCTGCATGTCCGCATACGTCAGGGTGCGGGTGTCGCCCGGCTCTCCCTCGAAGTGGAAGGCCACGCGGTCGCCACGGCCCTCGCGCACGTGGCGGTCCACGGCGTTGTCGCACGCGTTGAGCGTCCCGTCGGCGAACCACCGGGCCACGGGGGCGTCGGACCAGTCGAGCACCTCGGTGAACGGCTTCTCCCAGTGCAGGCGCCGCGCCTGCTCTGCCCAGAACTCGGGGCCATCGGTCGCAGCCTGCGCGTAGAGCTCCGCGGTGGCGTTGGCCTGAGCGGCGAATTCGTCACTGGGAGGGAAGGATCGAGTCTCGGTGTGGAGGTTCTCGAGCGTGGGGGACTGGGTCTGGTCATCATTGGCCATGTCGGCCAGCCTAGGAGGACTTTGGTCCTATGCCAACCATTTGTAAGCGTGCCTGGTAGATCGGTGGCGCCCAAATGCTAAATGGTTTCAACAAGCTCCGATGCCGGATCCGTGCGAGGTGGCCACCGATGGGCTTGCCGTCCGCGCGCTCCGCGGTCGCCTCTCGCGACCGACGGACAGGCCCGTTTGGTGCGCGACGGCCGTGGCCCCGCGTGGCGGCGCCGAACTGGCTCAATAGCACCTGTCCGTCGGTCTGGCGGCGAGGCCCACGCGTTCGCGAGACCCCAGCACCGGGTGCGCGAGACCCGAGCGCGCGCATCGGCCGTGGCGTGTCACGCAGTCCCCATGATGAGCGCCACCACGAACAGCGCCGATGCGATCGCGGCCAGTGCGGTGCGGGCGTGATTCCACAGGAGCCACGGGCCCACGAACCGCTGCCAGGCGGCACCGATGTCGCTGGCGCGCGCCAACCTCTCATTGAGCGGCACGTTGCCCGCTGCGGTGATCCCCAGAATGCCGACGGCCGCGACCACGGCACCGGCGATGGCCCACGGCGCGCCCTCGGATCCTTGGTTGCCGCCCACGATCGCCGCGGCGATCGGCAGGCCAAGCGACGCCACCATGAGCAGCATGAGCGGGGCGCGCTGCGCGTCGATGTTGATGCCGCGCATCGCCGCCCCCGCCTGCTCAGGAGGGAGCCTCCGCAGGCCCGCGATGACGAAGGCCGAGAACGCGTAGAGCACCCCTCCTGCGAGAGCCGTCGTGATGGCGGCACCGCCGGTGAGCAGCGCAAAGGCCGTCATGCGGAGACTCCCGGCAGCATCCACGCGGCCGCCTCGCGCGCGGCGTACGCGCGAAAATCGGTCGCCGTCCGGCCCAGCGCACGCATCGTGCCGTCCGCTACTGCCGTGCCACGGCCGTCGAGCACTTCCGTGAAGAGGTACTCCAAGAGGCCGATCTGAGCAGCAGGAACCCGCATGGCCGTGAGCGCCGTCGAGAACTCGGCCATGGTGATGGGGACGTACTGGAGGTCGCGCCCTGAGGCGGCTGAGATCTCCGCTACGGCCTCGGCGAAGGTGAGCGCCCGCGGTCCGGTGAGCTCGTAGACCCGGCCGGCGTGCGCATCGTCCATGAGCGCTGCGACCGCGACCTCGGCGACGTCCTCAAGGTCGACGAAGGGCTCGCGCACGGCGCCCACGGGGAGCGCGAGTGTGCCGTCGAGCAAGGGCCCCAGCAGGAAGCTCTCATCGAAGTTCTGGGCGAAGAAGGCGCACCGCACGACCACCCGCGACGGGAACGCCTCGGCGACCATGGCCTCGGCCCGCTGCGCCTCCGTCTCCCCGCGCCCGGAGAGCAGCACCAGGCGCTGCACGCCGCAGTCACGCGCGGTCGTCGCGAGGCGAGTCACGGCCTGGGGCGCCCCTGCGACGGCGAGGTCCGGGACGTAGGCGACGTAGGCGGCGACGGTGTCGTCCAGCACGGGAGCCCACGTCGATTCGTCCTCCCAGTCGAATGGGTGGGCGGAGCTGCGCGAGGCGCGGCGAACGGGGACACCGAGGGCCTCGAGTCGCTCCGCGACGCGGCGCCCGGTCTTGCCGGTGGCGCCGATCACTGCCACCTCTCCGGTTGCTGGCGGCGTGGTGGCGAGGGTGGGGCTGGTGTGGGACTGCTGGGTCATGGCGACCTCCTGGGTGGGGTGACTGGCAACCCGAGTCAACCGGGGGGATCCGAGACGATCCATAGTCCTCACGCTCCGTTGCATACGCGTCCGTCTCGTTCGGGGCGGCTGCGCCCTACGCTGGCGGCATGGACGTGGTCTCCGGATTGCTGGACGGCCCCCGCGCACGGGGCGCGTTCCTGCTGCGCAGCCATCTCACCGCGCCGTGGGGCATGCGCATCGAGGACGGAGCGCCGCTCACGATCATCCCGGTGCTGCGCGGCTCCGCGTGGGTGGGTCCGGCGACGGCGGGCGGTCACGATGCCGTGGACCACGGCGTCGTCGTCGAGAGTGGGGACGTGGTGCTGCTGCGCGGGCCCGAGCACTACGTGGTGGCCGATTCCGCCGAGACTCGGCCCACGGTCGCGGTCGGTCCCACGGACGAGTGCCGCGCGATCGATGGCGGTCCCTCCCCGATGACGGTCTTCGGCGTGCGGTCGTGGGGCAACGACCTCCAGGGCGAGACCGTGATCATCACCGGCACGTACCCGCTCGGGGGAGCGGTGGGCAGACGGGTGCTCACCGCCCTGCCTCACCGCGTGGTGCTCCGGCGCGGAGACGTCGACTCCACGATCGTGGACCTGCTCGCGCGCGAGGTCGTGCAGGATCTTCCTGGACAGGAGGCGGTTCTCGACCGATTGCTCGACCTGCTGCTCATCACGTGCCTGCGCGCCTGGCTCGACCATCCGCAGGCCCCTGGCTGGTACCGCGCCGATGCCGACCCCGCCATCGGCGCTGCCCTTCGCCTGATCCATCACGACCCCGCGCACCCGTGGTCCGTGGAGTCATTGGCGCACGAGGTGCGGCTGTCGCGTGCCGCATTCGCCCGGCGCTTCCAGGCACTGGTGGGGGAGGCGCCCATGGCGTACCTCACCGGGTGGAGGATCGACGTGGCGGCGGACATGATGCTGGCCGACGATACGGCGACGCTTGCCTCCATTGCTCGCGCGGTGGGGTACTCCTCCCCCTTCGCGCTGAGCGCCGCCTTCACCCGTGTGCGGGGCCTGAGCCCCACCGAGCACCGCCGGCGAGGGGCCTGAGCACGCGCATCGGCCGGGTGCCGTGTCACGATGTCCTCATGACGGAATCACAGAGCTTCACCTACACCACCCGCACCAACGGCGAGGTCGAGATCATGCGTGACGGATCGGTCGCGCTGCTGCTTCGGGGCGACGATGCGGAGGACTTCCTCGCGCAGGTGAAGGACGGCGACGCAGATCAGGTGATGGCGACGTTCGTCGGCGGCCAGTCCGGCGCCGCCCCGACAGCCGGGATGGACACTCACCCCGCGATGGAGAAGCCGCTCGACGGACCTGTCCCTCACGGCGACGGCGAGCCGCGCGAGGCCGACGGCGAAGAGCGCCCCTCGTCTTAGCGAGGTCCGTCGCGGTCCGTGTGCGATTCGCCGCGCGGTCCGGTCGCTTCCCGTGCCACGATGGGCAGATGACTGGAGCAGAAGGATTCGACTACCGCACGCGCAGCAATGGCGAGGCGGTCATCTTCCACCACGGCAAGCTCGCGAAGATGATGCGTGGCGACGAGGCCGCGGCATTCCTCAAGGACGTCGAGGCGGGAGACCCGCAAGAGGTCATGGGGACCTACGTCGGCAACGATGGACAGGCGCAGAAGCCCGGCAGCGCCGGCAAGAGCACCGGACCCGACTCACTCCACGGCAATGGTGAGGCTCACGCGACCAAGGACTTCCGCCGCAAGACCGGCTGAGCCGGTCCGCGTCCTCACTCGACGGTGAAGGTCGCCGGCTCCGAGATCGCGACGGCGGCGGGGGCGTCGACCACGTAGTGCTCCGGCACGTCGCGGGTCAGCACCTCGGCCAGCACGTCCTGCGGCACGTCGCACAGCATCTCGCTCTGTCCGTCGGGAGTCTCGGACTCCTCGCAGTGGTCGTCGATGCGCGGGTCGTCGCGGATGGCCGAGTATCCAGCCGTGTACTGCAGGTAGGCGAGGCCGGTGACGCCCTCCTCAGCCAGCGCCCGCGCGGCGGCGGCCGGCTCGCCGAGAATGACCGGGGTCCACGCGTAGACCTCGTAGTCTCCGGGCGGCAGGTCTGCATTCGCGGCCTCGAAGTCCTCTGCCTCCTGCTGACGCGAGGCGATCTGCTCTTCGGTCGCGCCGGACCATTCGAAGTCGTCCCAGATCGCGGACAGCTCCGCGGCGGTGTCGCACAGCGTCGCGCCGGTGAACTCGATGGAGTCCGAGGACGGTGCGGTCGTGTCCGTCGAGGTCACGAACAGGTCGGGGACGAACTCGCTGCCCCAGTCGGGCGTCACGACGACGCCGTCGCGGGTGATGATCAGCTGGCCCTCCTGAGCGAGGAAGGCGGTGAGCGCCTCGTCCTCGCTGGTGAAGGTGACGGTGGCCGATGCGCTCATCTCGCCCCGGGTCACGTCGACCTCGGGGATCACACCATTGGCGGCGGTGGCCTCGGCGGACCACTCCTCACCGCATGCGGGCGGGGTGAACAGTCCGCTGGCTTCGCTCTCGACCTCCGTGAGGTTGAACGTCAGGGGCACGGTCGGGAGATCCGCGGTGGGGGTGCTCGACGGCTCCGCCACCGGCGTCTCGCCGTCGCCTGTCAGCAACTGGACGCCGTACCACCCCACGGCTGCGGACAGCCCTGCGATCGCGACCGCGCCCACGGCCATGAGCCCCTTGTTCATCCGTTGGTCGTGCCCCCCTGGGCGGGCGCGTTGCCGCCCCGCCGAATCCTTGTGGTGAAGTTCAATCGTACGTCCCAGAAACGGACGAATCGCTACGTCGCGCGGACGATTCTGCGGCGTCCCTGGTCAGGGGCATGCCCCGCGGGAAATCCCTTGCGGTGGGGCGTGTCGCGCCCCTCACTCGGTGGCCTCGACCGCGACAGTCGGGTGTCCTGGGACCGGCTGCCACTGCTGCCACGTCCAGCCGGCGGCGACGCCGAGCAGCAGTGCCATGGTCGCTGCTGCGGTCAACGCGATCCTGCGCATCGTTCCCCCTGAAGGCCGTGCCACCGTCCTGTCACAGTGTCAACGTATGGGGGGTGGTGAAAGGTTGGGGTCAGATATGGCGGATTCGAGTGTCAGGGGTAGATCACCAGCGCGTCGAGCTCTTCGGTGCGGCCGTCGCTGCGCGTCAAGGTGGAGGGCGACGCGATCAAGCCCATGCTGATCTCAATGTCGGCGACATCGGTCCCGTCGCATGTCTGCACGTCAGTGACGGTGAGCGGCCATGTCTCCGGGCCGTCGTAGCGGACGATCTCGAGCGCCGAGCCCTCCACCTCGGACGCGGTGTCCAGCCATGCGACCACCTCCTGCACGCTCTCCCACGTCTCCGTAGTGGGGTCGTCGTCACCGTCGTCGTACTGAACGTCCCGCTGACTCATGACCCACACGCGAGGGTCGGTGGGCACCGTCAGATCTGCGGTGATCCAGCCCTGGTCCATCAGCCAGAACACTGGGGTGACTCGATCGCCCACGCTCACCTCGTCCAGCGTGCGCCACCGGTCCTCCCACCCGTCGGCGTCCCACGCGCTGCTCTGCCACCCGGCGCGAATCGACCCTGAGTGGATGCTCGCGTAGGTGTCGCCGCACGCCGGCACCGCGCCGCGCTCGTAGGAGGGCCCTCGGTCCGGAGGTGGGAGGTATTCGTCATCCTCGCGCTCGCTGAGGGTCACGTCGACAGGTGAGGAGACGAAGGTGAGGTCCACGTCTTCGGCGTAGTACGACGCGTCATAGGGCACGGTGACCATGCCTGCCTGCTCATCGATCTCCACTCCCGGCAGGGCGTTCGGTTCGCACGTGACGGGGATGAGGTCGTTCCACGTGTAGGCGCCGTCGCACTCGTAGGCGCCTTCCCGGAACGCCGGGAGCTCGTTGGCCATCGGCAGCGTGAAGCCGTCCATGCGCAGGCTCTGCATCGCGGCAGCGGTCTCGTCGTTGTGCACCTGGGTGACCAGCACCATCTGGTACTCCCCGGGCTCGAGGGTGCTGAACCCGGCCGACTGGTCACACGTGAGTGAACCGCTCATCGATTCCCACCGGTACGTGGAGGTGCGGCCCTGCTCGAAAGCGGTCACCACCGGGTTCTGGTACCTCAGCGCCATGCCGACCACGATGCCGTCCCGCATGTACAGGGCGAACGGGCCATCGACGAATGCGGGCATGGTCGCGGTGCCGTGGTAGGACACGGTGGCCGACGCCTCTGTGGCGCCGACGCTGGCGCCGGTGACCTGGTCGATCTCCAGGCCCTGGGGGACGGCGAACTCCACCGAGAAGTCGGCGCCCGTCGCGTCCGTCGCCGGCACTGGCTCGCCGCAGAAGCCGGTCATGTGGTCCCACTGCGACTCCATGACGTGCGCGTCCGGGAACGGCACGGTGGCGTAAGCGGTGTCGCCTTGGTCGATGGTGAGGTCGGGCGAGGCGCTGGGGCTCGGCTCGGGCGCGGAGCCAAGTCCGGTGAACCCGACACCTGCGGCACCGATGCCGGTGATGACGACCGCAGCGACGGCGGCCGATCCGCCGACCCGCAGGGCTCGAGCCCGCCTGATCGAGCGGCGCCGTTCCCGACCCGCCCGCGCATCGGGCCATTGCCGCGCCCGTGCATCGGCCGCCGCTCGCACCCGCTCGCTGAACTCGTCCATGTCAGGGCCGCACCGCGTGGTCCGCGACGGTGATCTCCGCGGCCACGTCGCCGTCGTCCCCGAGGTCGTCATGGGCGAGCGCGATTCCCAGTCCCTCCTTGACGACGCCGGTCACCTCCCGCAGCGCGTCGCGCACCGCAAGCGGCGTCAGGGCCAGCTGCTCCGCGATCTGGCCCGGTGTCAGCCCGTCGTGGTGGCGCAGCAGTGCGACCACGCGCGCCTGTGGCGGCAGCGCGAGGAGGGTCTCCTGGAGGCGGTCGTCGTCGCGCTCGTTGCGCTCGCCGCGGGCGACGTCCGACGGCTCGGGGAGTCCGGCCGATGCGCGGGCGGGCTCGGCCTCGCCGTGATCCGCGGGGTGAGGCGGCGGGGAGACGGCGCCTTCGCCGTGTCCCGGGGGCGCGTACGGGTTGGCGGACTCGTGGGTTCCGAGCCCGGCCGCAGAGGGAGCCTCGGTCGGTGGGCCACCACCGTGGTCGACGCTCGCCCGCTCGGTCGAAGGTGGTGGGGGTGCGAACTCGCGCTCACGGGCGAGGAACTGCGCCACGATGGCCCGGCGGACGTGGAGCTCCGCCTGGGCCACGTCATCCATCCGGCGAGGCCGCGCGAAGGTGCGCCGGAGTGCAGAGCCGACGAGCGCATCGGCCGTGCCGCGGTCGCCTGTCAGCAGGCTCGCGTATGCCAGCAGCGCGGGGAAGCGCGGCCCGGCGAGCTCATCGTAGAGCCGAGTCCAACGCGTCATCGTGGCGGTGGGCGATCGTCAGTCGTCGTCCGACCGTGCGGCGCGCACCAACAGCACGACTCCCGTCACCACGGCGGCGGTGGCGAGCAGAGTGAGAATGGTGGACCGCGCCGACGGGCCCGTCCGCAGCCCGACCGGCTTCTTGAACGTCAGCGCGCCCCACCCGTGCAGAGCGGCGGCGCGCCTGAGCGCGCGGTCCGGATTGATCACGAACCCGTAGCCCACCTCGTTCAACAGCGGGGCGTCGGTGATCGAGTCGGAATACGCGTACGAGCGGGACAGGTCGTAGCCCTTGTCCTCGGCCAATCGGCGGACCGCGTCAGCCTTCGCCTCGCCGTAGGCGTAGAACGTGATGTCGCCCGTGTAGAAGCCCTTCTTGACGCCCAGCTGCGACGCGACCACGGCATCGGCGCCCAGAAGCTCGGCGATGGGTTCGACGATGTCGGAGGCGGAGGCGCTGACGACCACGACGTCGCGACCGTTGGCCTGGTGACGGCGGATCAGCTGGAGGGCCTCTTCGTAGACCACGGGGTCGATGTAGTCGTGGATGGTCTCGGCGACGATGCGCTTGACCTTCTCCACTTCCCAGCCCTTGATGAGGTCGCTGAGCGAGTCGCGAAGCCGGTTGGTCTGGCGCTCATCCGCGCCCCCGACCAGGAACAGGAACTGTGCGTAGGCGGTGCGCAGCGCGTGCGTGCGCGTGACGAGACCTCCGTCGTAGAACGGCCTCGAGAATGCCATCGACGAACTGGTCGCGATGATGGTCTTGTCGAGGTCGAAGAACGCCGCTGTGGGCTTCGACACCTTCTGGCCGGCCATGGCACCTCCTCTGACCGCAACCCTAACCAACGTGGCCGACATCCGACACCCGTCGGCCGTCCCCAGAGCGGACGTTCACCTGACCGTTCCCCACGACGGCGGCCTGGCCGATGCGCGGGTGGGGCGCGGCGGCCACGCTGGCTGTCGTGACGGGGAGGGCGGAGGAGGTCGATGCGGGAGAGGGCGAGGCGTCCCGAGCACGGGATGGGGGGTCGAGCGACTGGGCCGGCCCCCTCGCACTGCTGCTGCGCATCCCAGGTGTCACGGACGTGCTGGTGCACCGTCCTGGCGAAGCGTGGGTGGACCGCGGGCTCGGCCTCGAGCGCGTCGACGTGGCGCTGCGAGACGCCGATGCGGTGAGGGCGCTCGCGGTGCGGCTCGCCGCGGCGGGCGGCCAGCGGCTCGACGACGCGAGCCCGGTGGCGGACGCCCGCCTGCCGGACGGCAACCGACTGCACGCCGTGCTGCCGCCGGTATCGCCCGGGTGCGCCGCGATCTCCCTGCGGGTGGTGCGCTCCCAAGCGCTCACCCTCGCGGATCTCGCCGCGTCCGGCGCGATCGATGCGCGCACGGCGGCACTGCTCGCGCGCATCGTCCGGGCACGGCTGTCGGTGCTGGTGTGCGGTGCGACGGGAAGCGGCAAGACCACCCTCATGGCGTCCCTGTTGTCCCTGGCCGCGCCGCATGAGCGCATCGTGGTGATCGAGGAGGCGGGCGAGATCGCCCCCGCGCACCCCCACGTGGTGCGGCTCGTGGAGCGGCGCGCGAACGTCGAGGGCGCGGGTGCGGTGGGCCTGGCCCGATTGGTCCGGGAGGCGCTTCGCATGCGCCCGGATCGCGTGGTGCTGGGGGAGTGTCGTGGAGCCGAGCTGCGGGAGGTGCTGTCCGCATTCAACACGGGCCATCGCGGCGGCATGACCACCATCCACGCGAACTCTCCTCGCGACGTGCCCGTGAGGCTGACGACCCTGGGCGCACTCGCGGGCATGCCCGCCGCCGCAGTCGAGGCGCAGTCCGCCGCGGGTCTGGACGTGGTGCTGCACGTCTCGCGTGCGGGTGGCGTGCGACGGCTCACCCAGGTGTGCGTGCTGCGCTCGCGAGACCCAGGACTCGAGGTCGCTGTGGCGTGGGCCTGGGAGTCGGAGGGCCGCTGGAGTGAAGGCCCGGCATGGGGCGATCTCGCGGCGGCCCTGGGGGATCCGGCCGATGCGGCGGCGTAGCGGGCGAGCACCGGCGCGTGGGGGCCCGGGGGAGTCGGCAGACGTCTCGCTGCTGCTCGCGGACGCCATCGCACTGCTCGAGTCGGGACTGCCGCCCAGCCGTGCGTGGACGCTCGCGGGGGTGCCCGTCGACGTGAGGGGCGTACCTCTCGCTGAGGCACCCGCCTGGAGCGGGGACCCCACGGCAGGGCGGTCGGTGGTGGCCGCGTGCACCCTCGCGCGACACACGGGGATGCCGCTTGCCCGCGTGCTCGCCCGTGTCGACGATGCGGTCGCGCGGGACCGCGATGCGCGTGACGCTGCGGAGGCACAGCTTGCGGGTCCTCGGATGAGCGCCCGGATCCTGCGGTGGCTGCCGCTCGTGGGCGTGGGGCTGGCGGCAGCAGTGGACCCCGGCGCTCTCGGTCTGCTGATCACGTCCCCGCTGGGGTGGGCGATGCTGGGCGGAGCGGGACTGCTCACATGGCTCGGGGCCACGTGGATGGGGCGGCTGGTGCGTGCGGCCACGGCGTCCAGCTCGGAGGGCCTGCCCGTACCAGTGGTGCTGGCCCTGGTGGACGCCGCGCTCGCGGCCGGCCTCGACGTGTCGACGGCCCTGGCGCGGACCGCTGATGCGGTGGATCCCCTCACCGCGGGACCGCTGCGGGCGCTCGCGGCGGCACACGCCTACGGCGGGTCGGCCCCGGGCCTGGAGGGGCCGTTGGTCGACGCGCTGGCGCGTCCGTTGGCGCTCGCGCAGTCGGCGGGAGCCCCCGCCGGGCATGGACTGCGCGCCGCCATGGTGCGCCTGGACCGGGAGGCGCGGCGTGACGCGGCCCGGTCCGCAGGCGAGCTCGGGGTCCGTCTGGCGCTGCCACTCGCACTGTGCCTGCTGCCGGCCTTCGCGCTCGCGGGGGTGCTGCCCCTCATCGTCGCGGTGGTGGTCGGCGCGGACTTGGGTTCGCTTGACGTGCCGACGCTCGATCACGGGGCGCGCACGCCATCGCCCACGCCCTGATGGCGATCGATGGTTCCTTGTCCCCAGGTGCCGCCTCGGGTGGCGGTTCCACCATTCGACGGTGGCGCCGAGGCGCCCTCGTCCGCCTCCCATCACCGTGGTGCCTGGGCGGCGAGGGTCGCGGTCCGGAAGGGATGACGATGGACAAGTGGACCGATGAATGCGGAGGTCGCGTCTGGGACCTGCATGACGACGAGGGCATGGCCACCACCGAGTACGCGCTCGTGACGGTGGCGGCTGCGGCCTTCGCGGGAGTGCTGATCGCGCTGGTGCGGTCGGAGGAGGTGCGGGAGCTGCTGGCCGGGATCCTGCGCTCGGCGTTCGGGTGAGCGCGGTGGCGGCCCGGCGGGTGTGCTCGTCCGTTGATCGTCAGTCCGGGACGGTGACGGTGGAGCTCGCCGCTGCCCTGCCGGCGGTGGTCATCGTGCTGGGACTCGTGCTCGCCGCCGTGGGGTGGGCGCGCATGGGTGTCGTCGCGACGGAGGCGGCGGCCGTGGGTGCACGGATCGCCGTGGTCGAGGGTGCAGACGCGGCGCGCGCCGAGATCGCACGGGCGGTGCCGGAGGCGGTGGTGGGGGTCGATGCCACCCACGAGAGGGTCCAGGTCACGGTGCGAATCGACGGGCCGGGGTGGCTGCCCCCCGCCTCGGCGACCTCGGTGGCACGCGTGTCGCCGTGACGCTCGCCCGGGGCGTCAGGCGGCCGGCGGACCGCGGGAGTGCCAGCATCCTGACGCTCGCCATCGTGATGGTGGTGGTGATGCTGGGCGCGGCCATCGTGGCCGGTGCCGCTGCGTCGGCGGTGAGGGTCGCGGCTCAGCACGCCGCGGATGAGGCAGTTCTCGCAGGCGCGCACGTGGCGCGAGGGGAGCGGGCGCTCGGGCGGGACCCTGCGGCCCGCGCGTGCTCCGCTGCGTCGGCGGCGGCGGGTGACAACGGCGCGCGCTCTCGCCGGTGCGCGGTGGACGGCGCGGTAGTAACCGTGGAGGTCTCGCTCCGGCGTGGGCCCGTCGAGGTGCGTGCGACAGCGGTGGCCGGTCCTGGTCACGCGGCGCCGGGGTGACCGGCGCCGCGTGAGCAGCGACGTGCGGTGGCTACGACGCTGAGACGTTGATCGTGCCGAGCGACGTCCACGCCTGCAGCTCGAGCCACTCGCCCTGGTCGGGGGCCGGGGCGATGGCGATGTTGGGCTCGATCTGCTCGTCGATCGTCAGCTCGGAGAATCCCGCGGCACCCGAGTCTCCACCGCCGAATCCGAGGTCCTCCTTCGGCATGCCGCCGAGTGCGCCGGTGTCCGGATCCACCAGCGCGGAGTCGTTCAGTTCGGGCAGTGGCTGGGGGTCTCCGTAGTACACGGGCGGGTAAGCGCTCGACAGGCTGAGCGACTGCATCGTCAGCACGGTGTAGGTGCCGGGCTCCACCTCGCTGCGGCCTGACTCGGAGTAACACCCGTTGATGTCGCGCCACAGGAAGTCGCCGCTCACGGACTGGCCCGGCTCGAGAGCGCCGCCGTCGATGGGCGCGATCATCATGTCGGTCGTGGCCTCGCGTTCGGCCATGCCGCCCGCGATGGCCATGCCGTCCTGGTCGGTGCTCACCGGGTACCCCTCGGCCACCACGCGCCCATCCTTCACCAGGTACAGCTGAGGCTGGGCGGTCCAGTAGCCGGGCACCGTGTACTCCGAGGTGTTGGTCACTGAGGAGGACACCAGCGGGTTGCCATCCACCACGAAGCCGTAGCTCACGTCGATGCGTGCGGGAATGTCGACGGCGACGTCCAACAGCGTCATCTCAGCCGAGGTGTCGGGGAACGACGCCCCGGCCTGGCCATCCCACGAGCACCCGTAGAAGTGCGTCATCCAGTCGTCGTCGCCTGACGTGGAGTCGCTCACCTTGACCCACCGCTGGGATCCCGGCGCCATGTCCCAGGCACCGTCGACCCGGTTCGCTTCGAACATCTGGCGTGCGACATCCGGCGTGAGGTAGCCGTCGGGAAGAGGCTCAGGATCCACCGGCTCGGGCAGCGGCACCGGCTCCACCGGCGCATCGCCGTCCAGGTACGCCGCGAAGGGGTCCTCCACAGGGTCGCCGTCGATGGTCAGCGCCACCGGCTCGGCAGCCACTCGGAACAGCTCCGGCATCCCTGGCGCGGGAAGCGCCTTGTCGCTGGAGGTCGTGCTGTCTTCCGTTGCGATGCCGTCGCTGCCGATCGACGCGCCCGGTTCGGCCGTCGGCTCCGATGGTTCAGACGGCTCGGTCGGCTCGACGGGCTCAGACGGCTCCACCACATCGGCGGCATATGCCAGGGTCCACGCCTGGTGCACCTGGTAGTCGCCAGCGGGCAGCGGCTCGCCATCCCAGCAGTTCACCGGGTCGAGCAGGGTCGACTGCTCGAGCGTCGAGAACTCGGTCGCCGGGTCGAGCCGTTCGTAGACTTCTCCCTCCGGGAGCGTGGGCTCGTCGGCAGGACCGTACTGGATCGGCGTGTCATTGATGGCCCTCCCCACCACGATGCCGTCCCACGTCACGACGTAGTCCGATCCTGAGATCAGGTCCACCGGACGGCTCGCCTCGAGCGTGCTGGGCAGCCAGATCTCGGAGCCGTCCGCCTCGGGCTCGCCCACCGTGTAGGTCACGCCGGACGAGTCGCCCCATGCCCACGCACCGTCATCGGCGGCGAACTCGGTGCCGCACATCCACTGATCCGCGAGACGCGTGCCGGCGGCGCCACCGGCGGAATCCTCCGCGGCCATCTCCGGAACGCCGCTGCCCTCCATCGCCGCCGCGTCGGAGGCGGACTCGTCGCTCGCCCCCACGCCGAGCGGGCCGATGGCGCCCACGGCGATCACCGCTGCAGCACCGACGCCCACGAGCCCGTTCGCGCCCATGCGCAGCGCGCGTTCGCGCTTGACCCTGCCCGCCGCGTGGGCGGCGGAGACGTGCATCTGCTCCACTGGTGCGCGGTCCGCGGCGCCCCTGAGCGCGTCTGAGAGCTTCATGACTCATTCCTTCCGTGCGTGCGGGGCGAGTCCACCGGGGTCTCGTCCGCGTCAGCCTGTGGTGCGTCCTCGAGCGGGCCAAGGGCGAGCTGCATCTGCGTCATCCCGTCACTGAGGTAGCGCTTGACGGTGCCTTCGGCGATGCCGAGCGCCCGTCCGATCTGCGGAACCGTGAGGTCGTCGAAGAACCTCAGCACCACGCACGCCCGGACTCGTGGAGGAAGGGTCGCGAGCGCATCGGACACCTCCGAGCCCGCCTCCACCTGGCCGAACTCATCAGGTGCGAGCCGTTCCGGGCGGAAGAGGTGCTGCACCCTCTGCCAGCGCTGACCGCGTCGGTACTGATCGACATAGATGGTGGTGATCGCGCGACGCACGTAGCTCTCCGCCTTGACGGCGGTGAGGCCGGCACGCTCTTTGGAGAACGTGCGCACCAGGGCGTCCTGCACCAAGTCCTGGGCGTGCACGGGGTTGCCGCACACCAGGTACGCATAGGACAGCAGGGCGCGCTCTCGGGTGCGCACCAGCTGCTCCATCGTGTCCTGCCACTGAGACATGACCCCTCCGGTCCTCGACTATCGGTTCCGTTGCAGTATCGACGTACAACTGGTCACAACCGTTGGGTGGCACCGCGCCCCGCAGACCATCGTCGCCTAGACTCCCCGAATACTGATCGACCGCGCGACAACGTCGTCGCCGCGGAGCGATTCGTCAAGGAGGACGAATGCATCACGTGGTCAACCCCGCCGTCGAGGTCGGAGGCTCCAGCCTCACCATCGTTGCCATCATCGGCGTGATCGGTGCCGCCGCCCTGATCTTCTCCTACGTGCTGCGACAGCAGGTGCTGAAATCCGCAGACGGCTCGGAGAAGATGCGTGACATCGCGGGCGCGATCCAAGAGGGGGCGTCGGCGTATCTGAGCCGGCAGTTCCGCACGCTGCTGCTGTTCGCTGCCGTCGTGTTCGCGCTGCTGTTCCTCCTCCCGGGAGACGCAGGCGTGCGGATCGGCCGCTCGATCTTCTTCCTGCTCGGAGCCGGGTTCTCGGCGACCATCGGCTACATGGGCATGTGGCTCGCGGTGCGGGCCAACGTGCGGGTGGCCCACGCGGCCACTCAGCCCGGCGGCCGCGTCGAGGGCGCGCGCATCGCGTTCCGCACGGGCGGAGCCGTGGGGATGTCCGTGGTGGGCCTGGGCCTGGTGGGCGCCTCCGCCGTGGTGTTCTTCTACCGCGGCGACGCGGCGGCGGTGCTGGAGGGCTTCGGCTTCGGGGCGGCGCTGCTCGCGATGTTCATGCGCGTGGGCGGTGGCATCTTCACCAAGGCGGCCGATGTGGGGGCGGACCTGGTTGGCAAGGTCGAGCAGCACATTCCGGAGGATGATCCGCGCAACGCCGCGACCATCGCGGACAACGTAGGCGACAACGTGGGCGACTGCGCCGGCATGGCGGCCGACCTCTTCGAGTCCTACGCCGTGATGCTGGTCGCCGCGCTGATCCTCGGCAAGGCCGCGATGGGGGAGCAGGGGCTGGTGTTCCCGCTGATCGTGACCGCCATCGGAGCGTTCGTCGCCGCGATCGGCGTGTTCATCACCAAGATCCGCAAGGACGAGGCCGGCCTCGCCGCGATCAACCGCGGCTTCTACACCTCGGCCGCGATCGGCGCCGTGCTCGCCGCCATCGCAGCGTTCGTCTACCTGCCCGCCTCGTTCGACGAGATCGGCACGGCCGCTCTCGACGGCGTCACGGGGGACCCCCGGATCATGGCAACTGTCGCGGTCTTCGTGGGCATCGGCCTCGCCGGGCTGATCCTGTGGCTCACCGGCTACTTCACCGACACGGGGTCCAAGCCCACCAAGCGGGTGGCCGAGACCTCCCGCACCGGCGCCGCGACCGTGGTGCTCTCCGGCATCGGCCTGGGGCTCGAGTCCGCCGTCTACACCGCGACGGTCATCGCGGGCGCCGTGGTGATCCTGTACTTCGTCGCCGGCGGCGTGATCACGCTGTCGCTGTTCCTCGTCGCGCTCGCCGGCTGCGGGCTGCTCACCACGGTGGGCGTCATCGTCGCGATGGATACGTTCGGTCCGGTGTCCGACAATGCCCAGGGCATCGCCGAGATGTCGGGCGAGGTCGACGCCGAGGGCGCGCAGATCCTCACCGACCTCGACGCCGTCGGCAACACCACCAAGGCCGTCACCAAGGGCATCGCGATCGCGACGGCCGTGCTCGCCGCTACCGCGCTGTTCGGCTCCTACTCCGATGCGGTGAGCCAGGCGATCGCCGACGCCGCCGCATCGGCCACCGACTTCTCCTACGAGGTCATCAACCCGCTCACGCTCGTGGGCGTGATCATCGGCGGCGCGACCGTGTTCCTGTTCTCGGGGCTTGCCATCGACGCGGTCACGAGGGCCGCCGGCGCGATCGTGTTCGAGGTGCGCCGCCAGTTCCGCGAGTACCCCGGAATCATGACCGGCGAGGTGCGGCCGCAGTACGGGCGCGTGGTGGACATCTGCACCCGCGACAGCCTTCGCGAGCTCGCGACACCCGGTCTGCTCGCCGCGATGGCGCCCATCTTCGTGGGCTTCGGTCTGGGGGTGGGCGCGCTCGCCGGATTCCTCGCGGGAGCCATCGGCACCGGCGTGCTGATGGCCGTGTTCCTCGCCAACTCTGGCGGCTCGTGGGACAACGCGAAGAAGATCGTGGAGGACGGCCACCACGGCGGCAAGAACTCGCCCGCTCACGAGGCGACGGTCATCGGCGACACCATCGGCGACCCGTTCAAGGACACCGCTGGCCCTGCGATCAACCCGCTCATCAAGGTGATGAACCTGGTGGCACTCCTGATCGCCCCTGCGGTGGTCATGACGAGCTACGGGGACGACGCGAACCCGTGGCTGCGGTGGGGCATCGCCGGCCTCGCCGCCGCGATCGCGATCGTGGCCGTGGCAGGCGCTTCCCGCCGCTCGCACGCCTCCGACCTCGAGGGCGTCGCGGACCGCGCGGTGGCGTCCGAAGGTCACCACGAGCCATCGCCCGGCGACTCGGCACAGGCCGCCCTCGACGAACCCCGCTCGAAGTAGGAGCGTGAGGACTCATCTCTCGGCTCCCGCGCAACCTGGAGGAACACCAGGACTCATGACGCCCCGGGACACGCTCGCGACACATCTGCGTGGCACGATGCCCTCATGACGAGATCCCGCACCGCGCTGGCCGGAGGGGTGGTGGGCGCGCTCGTAGTGGTCGAGGGTGTCTCCGGCGTGCTCCAGGGCTACTACACGCCGCTGTTCACGGACATCGCCAGGCACCTCGAGATCAACGACGCGGACATCAACTGGTTCGAGGCGGCGCAGCTGCTGCTCAGCTCGATCGCGGTGCCGGTGCTCGCGCGGCTGGGCGACATGGTGGGCCACCGCAAGGTGCTGATCGCGTCCCTGATCCTCACGATGATCGCGAGCTTCGCCATCGCGTTCGCTCCCACCTTCCCGCTGTTCGTGACGGCCTGGGCGCTGCAGGGCTTCTACGTGGTGTGGCTGCCGCTGAACGTCGCGATCATCTTCTCGCGGGCGCGCTCGCGACCCGACGGCGCGGCGCTCACGCGCAAGGGCGCCGGCATCATCGTGGTGGCGCTGCAGGCGGGTGCCATCTTCGGTGCGCTCGCGGGCGGCCAGCTGGGCGGGATCCTGCCGCTGTGGGCCGCGCTGTGCGTGCCTGCGGTGCTGGTGTCCGTCGCGCTCATCGTGGTCATCGCCAAGGTGCCCGACACCGGGCAGCGTGGCGAGGGGACCATCGACACCCGTGGCACCTCGATCCTGACCATCGCCCTGCTCGCCATCATGGGCGGGCTGTCGCTGGTGCGCGTGGACGGCATCACCCTGTGGGTGGTGGCGATGGTGCTCATCGGCATCGCGCTGCTCTGGGTCTTCGTCAAGGTCGAGGCCCGCACCGAGCACCCGCTGGTCGACATCACGATGCTCCGCAGCCCGGCACTGTGGCCCGTGGTCGTGACGGCGGGACTGTTCGGCGTGAGCGTGCTGGGCGCGCAGGGCCCGCTGTCGACCTTCGCCCGCACGGACCCCACCGAGGTGGGCTACGGGCTCGGGCTGAACTCCGCGACCGCCTCGTACCTCATCGGCGCATACGTGCTCTCGCTGCTGATGGGCGCCGCCGTCTTCGCCAAGATCTCGACCATGACCTCGCCACGCCTGGTGCTGATCGGCGCCTCCGGCCTGGTGGGAACCGGCTACCTGGCGCTCATCCCGTTCCATGACACCTTCGCGATGGTGCTGGGCTGCATGGTGATCGCGGGCGTCGGCTCGGGTGCGCTGGTCGCGGCCCTTCCCGCCGCCGCCGCAGCAGCCGCACCCCCGCAGCACACCGGCGTCGCCGCAGGACTGACGAACACCACCAAGACCATCGGCGGCGCCTTTGCGTCGGCCGCCTTTGCGATCGCACTGTCGACGGGGGTGGCCGTCACCGCAACCGGCGCCGCGTCCACCGCCGGGTCGATGTCCGGCTACATCGCCGTGTGGGCGATCTGCGGCGGCACCGCGCTGGTGGCGATGGCGTTCCTGTTCGCGATGCCCAAGGTCGCCTTCAGCTCGAGCGCCGATGCGCTGGTCGCCGAGGCGGGCGTCCCCGCCGCCGGCGTCCCCATCCCGGGCCCTACAAGTGAGGTCGCTGACTATCGCGAGCCGAGATCAGAAGAGGAGCCGCGATGAGATCCCAGCGAGTTTGGGGACTGCGCAGTCGCGCATCGGCCGTCCCGACCGCCGACCACTCGGCCGAGGCGCTGCGCGCCGCGGAGCACCTCGCGCGGCTGGTGCGCATCCCCACGGTCACGCCGCCGCCCGGCCCGCTCTCCGGCGCCGACGCTGCCGTCTTCACCGTGTACCGCGAGGAGCTCGAGGCGATCTACCCGCGCGTCTTCGCCGCGGCCGAGGTCGAGACCGCGGGCCGGGCGGGACTGCTGCTGCGCGTGCCCGGCCAGTTCACGGAACGTCCCGTCCTGCTCATGGCGCATCAGGACGTGGTGCCGGTGCCCACCGACTGGGCCGCGGAGGGATGGGAGCACCCGCCGTTCGACGGCGTGATCGCAGGCGGCCGCGTCCATGGGCGCGGCACGCTCGACGACAAGGGCGCGATGGTGGTGGCCCTCGAAGCCCTCGAGTCGCTGCTGCGTGAGGGCTGGTCGCCGCTGCGAGACCTCTATCTGTTCTTCGGCGGCGACGAGGAGTCGCACGGCGCGTCCGCGGTCGAGGCGGTGCATCTGCTCGAGGAGCGCGGCATCGAGCCGTGGATGGTCCTCGACGAGGGCGGCGCGGTCGCGACCGAGGCCTTCCCGACGCTGCGCAGGCCGATGGCCGTGATCGGCGCCTCGGAGAAGGGCATCATGACGCTGCGGCTCACCGTCGAGAGCCTGGGTGGCCACGCCTCGACGCCGCCGCGCCAGTCGGCGCCGGGAATCCTGGCGCGTGCCCTGGTCGAGATCGAGGAGCATCCCTTCCCGGCGGCAGTGCACGACGTCACCATCGAGATGCTCGAGGGCGTCGCCCCCCACGTCGCCCGGCCGATGCGCGGGCTGCTGCGGCGCGCCGGTCGCCGTCGCGCGGTGCTGGGTCGGGTCATGCCCCGGTTCGGGCCCGAACTCGCGGCCATGGTGCGCACCACCGCGGCGATCACCCAGCTCGAAGGCAGCCCCGCGCAGAATGTGCTGGCGACCCGCGCATCGGCCGTCATCAATGTGCGCGTCGCGGTCGGCTCCAGCTGCGCCGAGGCGAGGGCGCACCTGGTCGACGCCATCGACGACGCCCGGGTGAAGGTCGATGTGGTGGAGGCCAGCGAGCCTTCGCCCGTGTCGCCCACGGGAGACGATGCTCGGTGGCGCGCGCTGGGCGCGGCCGTCGCCGCCTCGTACCCGGACGCCGTGACCGTGCCGTACATCATGCTTGCCGCCTCCGATGCGCGGCATGTGGCCCCGATCTCGCCGGCGGTGTACCGGTTCTCGCCGCTGCGGATGGACAAGGCGCAGCGCGAGGCGATCCACGGACCGAACGAGAACGTCGAGATCGGCGCGCTCGGCGCGGGGGTCGTGTTCTATCGCGCGTTGCTCACCGGTGACGCGCTGGGGCCGTCCGAGCCGGGCCGGCCGTAGCGGCGCGCTAGCCTCGACCCCGTGAGCACCCGTCCCCCCGCGGCCGACGCCCCGACTGCTGCCGCCGTCCGCGCGGACCTCGACGGATGGACGGTCGACGACGTGAGCGATCTGGTCGGTGACCGCGCCTTCCGTGCGCTCGGACGCGAGCACGTGGTGCCCGCGCTCCTGGAGGCGCGTGCCGCAGGCGACGCTCCCCCGGCGATCCTCACGCGGCTGTTCATGCTCGGCGATGCCGTCACTCGCGCGCAGGCCGAGGCCGCACTGGCGCACGTGGGCGTGCACGGTGCCGAGCGCATCGGCCTGGTGCAGGCTGCGGGCGAAGCGGCGGGCGACCCCGTGCGGTCGCTCGTCGACCTGCGTCCCTACGCGGCCGCCACCGAGAATGGCCAGGTCGACTGGTGGATCGCCTCTGATCAGGGTGAGGCGGTGACCGCGCAGGGCGTGGGGCAGGACCACGTCCTGGGGATCGGCGGCGCCGCCACGACCCTCGCGTCGGTGACGATGCGCACGCCGCGTCACCGAGCGCTCGACATCGGCACGGGGTGCGGCATCCAGGCCATGCACGCCTCTCTGCACGCCGATGCGGTGGTCGCGACGGACATCTCGGCGCGGGCACTGGCGTATGCACGGTTCAACGAGACGGTCAACGCGCCTGCGCTCGGCGCCGGTGCGGCCGCACACCGGGCCTGGGACCTGCGCGACGGGTCCATGCTCGAGCCGGTCGTGGGCGAGTCGTTCGATCTGGTGGTGTCGAACCCGCCGTTCGTCATCACGCCCCCAGGTGCCCCCACGTACGAGTACCGCCACGGCGGAGTCGCAGGCGACGGCGTCACCGCGGGACTGGTCTCCGACGTCGGGACGGTGCTGGGGCCGGGAGGCGTGGCGCAGCTGCTCGGCAACTGGGAGATCCGCCGCGGCGAAGACGGCGGCGACTGGCGCGCCCGCATCGAGAGCTGGCTCGACGCCGCGCCGGTGCCGCTCGACGCCTGGATCGTCCAACGCGATGCGCTCGATGCCGCGGAGTACGCGGAGACGTGGCTGCGGGACGCCGGCATCACCGCCGATCGTGACCCGGCCCTGTGGGCGAGTGCCTACGAGGCGTACCTCCGGGCGTTCGACGCAGATGACGTGGAGGCGATCGGCTTCGGTCTGGTGGTCCTGCGGAGGCCGCTGACCGGCGCACCGACGCTGCGGCGGTTCGAGGAGCACGAGGGCACCATGGCGACGCCGCTGGGCCCCACGCTCGCCGCCGCGCTGGAGGCGCACGATTGGCTGGCGTCGGCCTCGGACGGCGAGGTCCTGGACACCGCGTTCGCCGTCGCGCCCGACGTCACGAAGGAGACGCGCGGGCGCCCGCTCGAGGCGCACCCCGAGCACATCCTGCTGCGCCAAGGTGGTGGGTTCGGCCGGGTGATCAAGGCCGACACCGCGCTCGCGGGGCTCGTGGGTGCGAGCGACGGCGAGCTCACGGTGGGCCAGATCGCTCACGCCCTCGCGGCGCTGCTCGACGTGGCGCCGGGAGACGTCATCGGCGGGATCGTGCCTGCCGTGCGGGACCTTGTCCGCGACGGGCTGCTGCTGCGCTGAGCGCGGCCCGTGCGAGGGCGTGCTCACCCCCCTCTTGGAGAACTCCCTGGAAGAGACCTGGAAGTTTTTTCCTCCTGGATTCGTGACAAATCGGTCGCGTTGGGCCCATGGTCCCGTACCGAGGCGTTCTTGGGCCGTCAGTCTTGGGGCACACGCAACACCAACCCCGGATGGGAAAGGACCCCACATCATGACTGCTCGACTCAAGCTCCTCGGCATCATTCTCGCCATCATCGGCATCGGCTTCATCGGCGTCGGCGCATTCGCCGCGCTCCAGGTGAAGGCGGGCAACGACTCCCTGCAGGCCTTCTCCGCAGCGCAGAACGTCACCCTGACCTACAACGAGGACGGCGTGCTCGTCGACCGCGGCGAGGTCGAGGGCGCAGAGGCCATCAAGTCGCTCGTCGAAGACGACTGGGGCTACTCGCTCAAGGGCTACGAGATGGACCCCGACAACCCGCTGGTCAACACCGGCTCCGAGTACATGTACCAGATGGGCCTCGTGGCCTACCACACGCTGTACGGCACCACCGAGGTCGTGCTTGAAGAGGACGTCGAGTACAACGGCGAGACCTTCGCAGCTGGCACCTACGAGGTTCCCACCGACGGTCGCTACTGGGCCGACTTCGACCGCATGCACCCCCTCGAGGGCGCTGCCCGCGAGCAGGTCTGGACCCCGACCGCACACGCCCTGATCGGCGAGCTGGGCGTCGGATCGGTCACCGCCAACGTGCTGGTGCTCGGTCTCGGAACCGCCGCGATCGCGGCCGGACTGGGCCTCACCCTGATCCTGACCGGCCTCGGCCTGGTGTGGGCGACCCGCGCAGACAAGGTCGTCGCCACCGACGCAGCGGACGCCAAGGCGGCCCGCGAGCCCGTCACGGTCTAGTCACGACGCGAAGAGGGCCCCTCCGGGGGCCCTCTTTTCGTGTCCCCGCACCCCGTCTCCGCCTTAGCGCCCCAGTGGTCGCTCAGTGTCGCATCGGGGGTGCTCACGACTCCTGGCGGGCCCTCAGTGTCGTTGAGGACACGCACCCGCCGCGCACCACCCCAGGTGCCTCACGCGAGACGCAGGTCGATGCCGCATCGGCCGGGAGGACGCTGGCGGCTCGTCACACCGCACGATCGACAACGGATGTCCGCCAGAATCGGTGGACCGCTCAGTTCCGACACTCACCGCCCGCCAGCGCGCTAAGGCGGGGAGGGAGGATGCGGGGAGGGAGGATGCGGGGAGCGACTAGAGCTCGCCGGCGCGGGCCCTGATCGCCTCGGCCAGCGCGTCCCATTCGCCCTCGCGTGCCACCAGGAACGGACGCCCCGGGTCGCCGGGTCGGTACTCGGCGCCGTCGAGGTGCCGCACCGCGTAGCCCGCGGCCCGGCAGATCGCGGCACCAGGTGCGTGGTCCCACGGCTTGGCCCGGAAGTACAGCAGGAAGTCGAGCCCGCCATCGATGATGTCCCAGTAGTCCCACCCGGCGCACATGCGCGGCGGCGTGACCTCAGCGACGTCCTCGGCGAGCCCCACGAGTCCGTGAGCCGCGGAGTCCGGCGCGAACTTCAGCACCGCCATGCCCCGCAGGTCCGATACCGGGCGCACCGGCGCGCTCGCGACCGAGTCCACCGTCCGCACCATGCCGGAATCGTCCGTCACGGTGACTGCGGCGTCGACGCCGCCATACAAGAGGTTGCCCGTCTCGGGGTGGAGGATCCAGCCGGAGTGCGCGTCCCCGCCCTCGACGTGCGCGACCATCACCGCGTAGTCGATCGAGCCGTGCGCGAAGTTCCAGGTCCCGTCCACCGGGTCCACCGTCCACGCGGCCGATGCGGTCCCGAGCACGTCCGGAAGCGACGGGTCGGCCTCGGAGGCCTCCTCGCCCACCACGGGCTGGTCGGCGATGGCGGCCAGGAGCGGCGTCAGCGCGCGCTCCGCCTCGACGTCCGCGATCGTCACCAGATCATCCGGCCCTGACTTGGTGTCGACGTCCCCGTCCGCCAGAGTTCGGAACCTCGGTCGAATGAGGTCATCCGCGACGTCTCGCATCGCCTGTCCCACTGCTTCACTATTCACACCCCCATGGTGACAGAGCCGGGTGGCCGCGGGGTGAACACAGGAGGGCCGGGCAGCCGCCGCCGTTCGACACGGCGCGCACCGTATGTATTCTGTGAGCGTCTCTCGCCGGTTGTGCAGGAGTCGCCCCCACCCGAAAGCAGGAGCAGATGACCCACAAGCTCGTGATCGTCGAGTCACCCACCAAGTCGCGCACCATCGGCGGCTACCTGGGTGCCGACTACGAGGTGGTGTCGTCCGTCGGCCACATTCGCGACCTCCCGCAGCCCTCCGAGATGCCCGCCGACAAGAAGACGGGATCGCTCGGCAAGTTCGCGGTCGACGTCGAGAACGGCTTCGCACCGTTCTATGTGGTGAGCCCCGAGAAGAAGAAGCTCGTGGCGGATCTCAAGCGCGCGCTCAAGGGCGCCGACGAGCTCTACCTCGCGACTGATGAGGACCGCGAGGGGGAGGCCATCGCGTGGCACCTGCTCGAAGTGCTCAAGCCCAAGGTCCCCGTGAAGCGCCTGGCATTCCACGAGATCACCCGCGAGGGCATCGAGCGCGCCCTGGCGAACCCGCGCGACATCGACATGGAGCTCGTGGAGGCCCAAGAGGCGCGCCGCGTGCTCGACCGCCTCTACGGCTACGAGGTCTCGCCGGTGCTGTGGCGCAAGATCCAGCAGGGCCTGAGCGCCGGTCGCGTGCAGTCCGTCGCGCTGCGCCTCGTCGTGGACCGCGAGAAGGAGCGCATGGCGTTCCAGTCCGCGGAGTACTGGGACCTGACCGCGACCTTCACGGCCTCCGAAGGCGCCGATGCGGGCAAGGGCTTCACCGCGCGTCTCACCACCGTCGACGGCAAGAGAGTCGCGACCGGCAAGGACTTCGATGACCGCGGCGTGCTGAAGAACGCCAAGGTGCACCACGTGACGGCCGGAGAGGCCGGTGCCCTCGCATCGGGCCTTGCCCACTCCTCCTATTCCGTGTCGAGCGTCGAGTCCAAGCCCTACAAGCGCAGGCCGGCCGCTCCCTTCATCACGTCGTCGCTGATCCAGGAGGCCAGCCGCAAGATGCGCTTGGGCGCCCGGCAGGCGATGGGCGTCGCGCAGGGTCTGTACCAGCGCGGTTACATCACCTATATGAGGTCGGACTCGCCGGCGCTGTCGGGAGAGGCCATCCGCGCCGCCCGCGCGCAGGCCGCCGAGCTCTACGGCTCCGACTCCGTCGCATCGTCCCCGCGCGTCTACGCCAGCCAGGACACGAACGCGCAGGAAGCGCACGAGGCGATCCGCCCCGCCGGCGACAAGTTCCGCACGCCGGCCTCGGTGCGCGGGGAACTGTCGGGCGACGAGTTCCGCATGTACGAGATGATCTGGAAGCGCACGGTCGCCTCGCAGATGGCCGATGCGGTGGGCAGCACCTCGACCGTGCGCATCGGCGCGAAGACGGCGGCCGGCCACGCGGTGGAGTTCTCCGCGTCCGGCACCATCATCACGTCGCCGGGATTCCTGGCGGCGTACGAGGAGTCCAAGGAGCGCTCGCGCTACGAGGACGACAATAAGGAAGCCACGCAGGACAAGGACAAGCGCCTGCCGCAGCTCGCCGAGGGACAGAAGGTCGAAGCCGAGGACCTCGAGCCGATCACCCACGCGACCACGCCGCCGCCGCGCTTCACGCAGGGCGGCATGATCCAGGAGCTCGAGGACCGCAAGCTGGGCCGACCCTCCACGTATGCCTCGACCGTGGATGTGCTGGTCGCACGGGAGTACGTGCGGATCGACAAGCAGACGCTCGTGCCCACGTGGATCGCCTTCGCGATCGTGCGCCTGCTCGAGCAGCACTTCCCCACGCTGGTGGACTACGCGTTCACCGCCGAGATGGAGGCGGGCCTGGACCGCATCGCCACGGGCGAGCGCGACCAGCGGGCGTGGCTCCACGAGTTCTACTTCGGAGCCGATGGCGACGGCCCCGAGGGCCTGAAGAACTTGGTCGAGTCGCTGGGGGACATCGACGCCAAGGCCATCAACACGTTTGAGATCGGCGAGGGCATCGCCGCCCGTCCCGGTCGCTACGGCCCGTACGTCGAGCGCATGGTGGACGGTGAGCGGCAGACTGCCTCGATCCCCGATGACCTCGCTCCCGACGAGCTCACGGTCGCCAAGGCGCTCGAGCTCTTCGAGAACCAGGGCGGCGACGAGCGCTCGCTCGGCAAGCACCCCGAGAGCGGCCACGAGATCGTGGCCAAGGGCGGGCGCTACGGCCCTTACGTCACCGAGGTGCTGCCCGAGGACGCCAAGGGCAAGCCCGCGACGGCGAGCCTGCTCAAGTCGATGTCGCTCGAGACCGTGAGCCTCGAGGACGCACTCAAGCTGATGAGCCTGCCGCGCGAGGTGGGCAAGGACCCCGAGTCGGGCGACGTCATCACGGCGCAGAACGGCCGCTATGGCCCGTACCTCAAGAAAGGCACGGACTCCCGCTCGCTCGAGACCGAGGACCAGATGTTCACCGTCACCCTCGAGGAGGCGCTGAAGATCTATTCCGAGCCCAAGCGCGGCCGCGGCCGTCCCGCCGCCAAGCCGCCGCTCAAGGAGCTGGGTGAGGATCCGGTCAGCAAGAAGGCCATCGTCATCAAGGAAGGCCGGTTCGGCGAGTACATCACCGATGGTGAGACCAATGTGACGATCCCGCGCGGCGACACCGTTGAGGGCATGACGTCCGAGCGTGCCATCGAGCTCCTGCAGGAGAAGCGCGCCAAGGGTCCGGGCAAGAAGAAGCGCGCCCCGGCGAAGAAGAAGCCCGCCGCGAAGAAGGCCGCTCCCAAGAAGAAGTAGCCCCCTCCTCCTTAACTGCGAACCACTTTGGGGGACGACACCCCGTGCTGAGCCCGCGCATCGGCCGGGTTGACGGGGTGTCGCGTCAGGATGTGGTTCGTAGTTAAGGGCGCGCGAGGCGGGACGGCCACAACCCTTTCCGCGCATCGGCCGTTGGTATGCCGACGAGAGGGGCCATAAGTGACCGACGACGAGCTGCTGGGCGAGATGCTCGACCGCGCGTCCCGGCGTCTCGCGGCCTACGGCTACCTGCTGACGGGCTCGCAGCACACGGGCGAGGACTTGGTCCAGGACGCGATCGTCAAGGTGTTCGTGCGCCGCCGCCGCATCCCGAACGCCGCCGCGGCCGAGGGCTACGTGCGCGCCGCGATGCGCACCCTGCACCTCGACGGACTGCGCCGCGACAAGGTGTGGCGTCGCCTCATGCCCGGGCAGGCCGTTCGCGACGAGCAGCCCGATGCCACGGAACGGATCCATGCGGCCGATGCGGTGGGCAGAGCGCTCGGCGCGCTCAGTCCGCGCCAGCGCACCGCTGTCGTTTTGCGCTTCTACGACGACCTCACGGTCGCGGACGTGGCCCACGAGATGGGCCTGGCCGTCGGGACGGTCAAGCGGTACCTCTCGGATGCCCTCGACCGTTTGGCGCTCGAGGTGGGTGACGACGCGACGTTCGATGTCGAACGCGTCGCGGTGGTGGACACGGAGGGTCGGTCATGAATCTTCACGATGAGCTGGGACGGCACGGGGCCGATGCGGCCGACGAGTCCGCGCAGCGCCTGAGTTCTCGCGACGTGCGTTCTGCGTTGAATTCTCGCGTGCGCCAGGGGCGTCGCCGGCGCGCGGTCGGTGTGGGTGTGGGTGCCGTGGCTGGGATCGCGCTCGTGGCGGTGGGTGCGTGGAGCGTGCTGCCAGGGTTGGGCTTCGATGCTGAACCTGCGGCGACTCCCTCGGCCACGACGCCTATCCCGATGTCGGACAACACCGGAGAAACCTACCGGGTGGACGCCGACGCGCGGGTGGACCCCGATGTGCCCGTCGATTTGAGCGAGACTCTGCAGTGCGGAAACGGATTGGGCCTCGATCCGGGCGTCACCGTGCACGACGAGTCGGTGCTCGGCGCGGGTGCTGTGCTCGACACTTCGTGGTGGGTGGGGCCCGCACAAGAAGAAGTGGCGGGATACGACCAGGCCATCACTGATGAGTTCTGGAGGAACCTGACCATGGAGACTTTGGTGGACCCTATCGACGTCGCGGCCGATGTCGAATGGGCGCTGTCGTCGCACATATGGACGTCATCGTTGGCGGCGAGTAACTCGGATGATCTCTTGGTGTTCGAGCAGGCGCTGGTGCTGAGCGACGGAGTCGTCGTGGGCACCGAGCCGGGCACTCTGACGACGAGCATGGGTGAGGCGGGCGCGTCCGACGGCTTCTCGTGGACCCCAGCGCCGGGAGAAGGATGCTCCGACAGCTCACCCAGCGACGGCACTTACGAGCCGGTGCTCGTGACGCAGCTGTGGCTGTCCACCCACGACGGCCCGCTTGCCACCATCGTGGCCAGCGCGGGCGAGATTGAGTACACCGGCCTGGGGGAGCCCGAGGTCGATGACCCCGACTCGCTCGGAAACACCTGGGGCGACGACGCGCTCGCGTCCGTCATCGACGTGCGGGAGTGGACGGGCGGGCTCGAGTGCGCCGCGCTGCTGGACGATCCGGACTTCGTGACAGGCACGGGCGACGCTGGGGACGTCGTCGGCAGCCTCCCGGTGCCCAACACCATCGAGACAGGCCGCCTGTATGGCTACGGAGACGACGCTCTCGTCGGCGGGTACCCGATTCCGGTCGGCCGTGCCGATGGAGATCCCGACTCGGTCGAGCGCATGACAGGCGTCGGGGACATGCGACTCCTGCTGCGCGGCGTGGAAGGGACGTGGGTGTTCAACGCCCGCTGGTCCGAGCGAGACGACCTCCCGCACGACGAGCCCGGCTGGTTCGTCGAACTGAACCAGGTGTGGGACTGCGGCAGCCCAGACCTCGTCCCAGAGGGGGAGTACTCCGCCAGTCTCGTTGTGCCTGAGATGGGGGATGTGTACGACCTCACGGCCATCACCGTGGTCTCCGGCGTTCCCTCTATCCCCGAGATCGACGCGCAGGGCTGAGCGGGACCCAGCCCGCGCATCGGCCGCCCCTCACCTCCTCAACTGCGAACCACTTCTGGGCGCGACACCCCGAATGCGCAACTGCTTCGGCCCGATGCTGCGGCGTGTCGCCAGAGGAGGGGTTCGTAGTGAAAGCGGGCGTGAAGTCGCACCCCACCCCCGAGCACCCCTCAACCGTCCCTATGGTGTGAGGGACATGAGCAGGCCGGATATCGCTGAGGTGGTCGCGGACGTGTACCGCGAGGGCGGATCGCGCCTGGCCGCCTACGGCTACGTGCTGACCGGCTCGCATCACGATGCGGAGGAGCTGGTGCAGGCGGCGGTCGTGAAGACCCTCGTCAAGCGCCGGCGGCTCGACGACCACCGCGCGATCGAGGGCTACGTCCGCGCGACCATGCGCACGCTCCACATCGACGGGATCCGCCGGGACACTACGTGGCGCCGGCTGGTCCCCAAGGTCGCGTCGCGCGATCCGCACGACCATGCCGCCGACGTCGAGGAGCACGACGAGATCAGCCGGGCGCTGGCCGAGCTGCCTCCGCGCGTGCGCACCGCCGTCGCGCTGCGCTTCTACGACGACCTCACGGTGGCGGACATCGCGGTGGCGATGCGCCTGAGCGATGGCACCGTCAAGAAGTACCTGGCAGAGGGCCGGCAACGGCTCGCGCCGGTGCTGGGAGTGAGCGCCGACGAACCCGAAAGGCTGCCCGTGGTTGAGAGGAGCAAGCCATGAGCGACTTTCACGATGCGTTGAGGCGCGCGGCCCAGCAGCACGGCGAGGCGGTCGCGCCCTCGCTGACGGCCGATGCGGTCGTTGCCTCGAGCGTCCACGGCATCTCTCGGGGTTGGCGGCGGAGGGCGACGGCTCAGGCGGGAGTCGCCGTCCTGGGTGTCACCGCGATCGGGATGGCGGCATGGCTTGTTCCCTCTCTCGGCGGTGTGTGGGATGCAGAGCCGGCCGGCGCCGACGCGGGCCCGTTCCGCTACTCGGTCGAATCGGGCGGGGACGTGCGCGACAGCGAGCCCGAGGTGATGCTGCGGGGAGCCGATGCGGTGATGTGCGGCGACGAGCTCGACCTCACGCCCGGGCTCACGGTGCACGATGCGCAGGCGCTCGACCGCGATCTGTTCCTTGAGGCGGAGCTGACCACATTGGGGGACACGCTCGGTACCCCCACCGCGGAGCCGAGGCCCTTGGATCCTGACGATCCGGACGGGATCATGACCGGCTGGGACCCGGACTCGCCCTCGTGGAGGATCGCGGGGGGTGGCGAGGTGCGGTCCTACCGTGTCGCCACGCTGCTGATGGATGACGACATCGTCGCTGGTGTCGTGGCGTCGAGCGCATACGGCGCGGGAGGCGATGAGGACGCCATGCTGATGGGGGAGTCGGGCGCAGGCATCCCGCGCATCGGCCAGTGCGACGACTCGCTCGACTCGTGGTCCAACGATCCGGGCGACCCCATGGACACACGGCTCGTCGCTCAGTACTGGTCGACCAGCGAAACCGGGGAGAGCACCTTGCTCGCGACGGTCGTCGTGGACCCCAACGAGCCCGCCAACTCCTCCGAGGCGCCGGGCATCGATGGGGATTCGCCGGACGTCGTGGACTCGGCTGAGCTGAGCCGGACCCGGCCGACCCACCAGGCGTTCGCGGTGCCGCGGCCCGAGCCAGGATGCTCGCCTCTGACCGACCTGCGGGATGCGGGTCACCCCAGCACTGATGCGCCCGAGTACACGGTCAGACTGCCGTTCCTGACCGAGGAGCTCACGGGAGAACTGTGGGGCGACGAGTGGGTGGTGAGCGTCACGGGAGGGGACACGCCCTGGTACCTCGAGCACCACGCGTGGCTGGTGGCGGACGAGGTCAGCGCCGGGATCCCGGACCCGCACCTCCAGTGGCATCCGGGCCTCCAGTTCATTCTCCGCAGCGGCGGCACGGATCCGCTCCGGGGCGACGACTGCGCCTACGACGCGCCCATTCCCGAGATCGACGGCGCGGTGTTCCTGGTGATCGACGGTGTGGATTGGGACGCGGTCGACGAGGCAGGCACCGATCCCGGCGGTGACCGCGACGGCTACCAGACGTGGGTCTACCTGGGCGAGGCCGACTGACCGCCTCCCACCGACTCAACTGCGAACCCCTGTGGGGATCGACACCCCGAGTGCGCGCCCGCATCGGCCCCTCATGGCGGCGTGTCGCGCGAAAAGTGGTTCGCAGTGAACGGGCGAGGCGCGTCAGGCGCGGCGGGCGGCGGCTCGGGCCGTCAGCACCAGGCGCCAGCCGAGCCACATGAGCCAGCCGGGCATCACGACCATGGTCAGCGCCCGCTGCCACCACCCGAACCCGTCGGCGCCGGCATCGGCCATGATGCTGAACGTCAGGAACAAGGCGAGGGTGACGAGGCCGAGCACCAGCTGCACCACCGCGAGCCCGCTCAGCCTGGTGCCCCGCAGCAGCCACGCGGAGAGCAGCCCGAACACGATCAGTCCACCGAAGGCGGCGAGGCTGCCGACCGTGTGGAACACGTCTTCCGGGGAGGGGTCGCCTGCGGCACCCAGGTCGTCCGCCCGCCACATCCCGGCGACGAGCAGACCGAATCCCACGATGAAGAGCAGCGTCCGCAACACGGCGGCGGCGCGGGTCTCACGCAGTGCACGTCGCAGCGAGATGCCGGCGGCCATCCAGCCGAAGCCGAACACCACGAACGCTGCCTGCATCAGCCACTCGTAGTCGCCGCGACCGTAGTTGCTGACATAGCTGCAGCACGGGTCGAGCTCGGGCCGGATCCAGTGGAAGGCCAGCGTCACGGCGAGCCAGAACATCGCGGCATAGATCGCGCCCAGACCGAGGGCCGATGCGGACAGCGGCACGCGCGTGGATCGGGTGGGCGTCGTCGTCGTGCCTGGACCTGCGTCGTTGCCGGTCATCTCAGCCCCCTCTCACGAGGTCGTGCCTGATACCTCTGACGCTACTCCTCGCGGAGGCCGGTGGCGACCGTCCGATGCGCGGGTCGGGTCAGTCTCCATCCGATCGCTGCCAGCGCCCCCGGGATCACGACGGCGGCGAGCAGGCGCTGCCACCACCCGAAGCCGCCACCGGCCACGGACGGCCAGGCGTTGAAGGTGACGAACAGGGTGAGGGTCACGAACCCGAAGGCGAGAGAGGGCAGCTCCCAGCCGGCCCACGCATCGGCCCGGCGCAGGGCCCACCACCCCACGAAGCCGAGTGCGATGAAGCACAGGAACGCGAGCCCGGCGGTCCGCGAGTGGACGAGCCCCTCGAGCGACGATGACGTGGTGCCGAGCGGGTCTGCCCGGAAGACTCCGGCCATCACCATTCCGGTGGCCGCGAGCACGGCGAGCGCCGCCAGGGCCGTGGCCCCAGGAGCACCATCGAGTGCGCGGCGCAGCCCGAGACCCGCCGCCGCCCAGCCCGCCCCGTTGACCAGGAACGCGGTCTGCATCACCCACGCCCAGTCGCCGCGCGCGTAATTGCTGATGTAGGCGTCGCCGGGCGAGAGATCGGGACGGATCAGGTGGAACGCCGCGACCGTGCCGATCCAGGCCACAGCGCCGACGATCGCGATCACGCCGAGCATTCGGGTTCGAGGCGCGCGCGTGGACGGGGAGGTCAGAGAACTCATGCGACAGGTTCGCACGCCGATGCGTCGCGGGTGGGTCGGGCGTCGCGGCCTCGCTAGGCTGGCAACATGAGCCACGAATACACCGCCTCGCAGACCGCCATCGCACCGAACCCCATGGATGCCCCCGCCTTCCGCTGGGGAATCATGGGAGCAGGCGGCATCGCCCGCAAGCTCGCGGACGCCGTCACCCGGTACACGCAGTCGGAGGTCGTGGGCGTCGCCTCCGCCTCGGGTGTGGAGCGCGCGCAGCAGTTCGCCGACGAGAAGGGCATCCCTGCCGCATACGGCTCGTACGAGGAGCTGCTCGCAGATGACAGCATCGACATCGTCTACGTCGCGACCACTCACAACAACCACCACGAGCCCGCGCTGCTCGCGATCGAGGCCGGCAAGCACGTGCTCGTCGAGAAGGCCTTCACGCAGAACGCCGCTCAGGCCCAGCTGATCGTGGACGCCGCGCGCGCCAAGGGCGTGTTCGTCATGGAGGCGATGTGGGCCCGCCACCTGCCGCACATGTACGCGATCCGTGCCGCCATCGCCCGCGGCGAGATCGGCGACGTGGTCTCGGTTCAGGCCGACCACGGCCAGATGCTGACCCACGTGGAGCGCATGGTGCGCCCCGAGCTCGCGGGCGGTGCGCTGCTGGACCTCGGCGTCTACCCGATCGCGTTCGCGCACGACATGCTCGGAGTGCCCACGGCCATCACCGCCAAGGGACGCCTGCGCGACACCGGCGTCGACGGCCAGGTGTCCATGATCTTCGAGTACGACGGCGCGCAGGCCAGCCTCACCACCACGATGGAGGCCCGCACGCCGTGCACCGGCCACATCGGCGGCACGGAGGGTGCGATCGAGATCGAGGGCACCTTCTACCAGCCCACCAACTTCACGCTGTTCCGTCTCGACGGCACCTCGTGGACCTACGAGGGCGTCTTCGACAACGGCTTCCAGTGGCAGGCCGCCGAGGTCGCGCGCCTGGTGGCCGCAGGCAAGACGGAGAGCCCGCTGCACACGCTGGACAACTCGCTCGAGATCATGCGCATCATGGACGAGGTCCGCGCGCAGGTCGGCGTCGTCTACCCGAACGAGAAGTAGCCGGACGTCCGTGCGGGCACGCCCCGCGCATCGGCCGTCGGAGTGCGCCGGTAGGTTGGTCGCATGACCGGATTCTTCGTGGTGTTCGAGGGCGGCGACGGCGTGGGCAAGTCCACGCAGATCGACCTGTTGGCCGGGCATCTGCGCGCTCCCGCGGGGGGCGGCTTCGAGGTCGTCACCACGCGTGAGCCGGGCGGCACGCAGCTGGGGCAGGAGCTTCGGCAGGCCGTCATGCATGGCGATCATGTGGCCCCCCGTGCCGAGGCGCTGCTTTATGCCGCCGACCGTGCGCACCACATCGCCACCAAGGTCCGTCCCGCTCTCGAGCGCGGCGCCGTGGTGGTGCAGGACCGCTACGTCGACTCGTCGATCGTCTACCAGGGCGGCGCGCGCGGCCTGGGCGACGAGGTCGAGCGCATCTCGCGCTGGGCCACCGAGGACCTGCTGCCGGACTTGACGGTCGTGCTCGACATGGAGCCGGCCGCGGGGCGGATGGAGCGCGAGCTGGACCGAGTCGAGCGGGAGACCGGGGAGCACGCCGCCCTGATCCGCGAGGCGTTTCTGGGCTTGGCGGCGCGCGAGCCCTCGCGGTATGCGGTGATCGATGCCGCGCGCTCGATCGAGGACGTCGCCGGAGATGTCACGCGAGCCGTGGCCGATGCGATGGCCCGCTCGGGCGTCTGGACGGCCGATGTGCGGGCGGGGTCCGCGGCCGCCTCGCCCGAGGGGCTCGAACCATGGGGCACTCCGTGACCGCCGTCCCTCTCGCGGGCGCCGCGCGTGCGACGAGCGTGTGGGATGAGGTGGTCGGCCAAGAGGTGGCCGTCGCGCCGTTGAAGGCCGCAGTCGCCGACCCGTCCGCCATGACTCACGCGTGGATCATCACTGGTCCGCCGGGATCGGGGCGCTCCTACGCTGCGCGCGCGTTCGCGGCTGCGCTGCAGTGCCTCGAGGGCGGGTGCGGTCAGTGCCGGGCGTGCACCACATCGCTCAGTGGTGCGCACGCTGACGTGACGCTGCTCGCCACCGAGAAGGTCACCATCAGCATCGACGAGGTGCGTGACCTCATCGCGACCGCGCAGTCCTCGCCCAGCGAGGGCAGGTGGCGCGTGATGGTGGTCGAGGACGCGGACCGCATGACGGAGCGCACCTCGAACGTGCTGCTCAAGTCCATCGAGGAGCCGCCGCAGCGCACCGTCTGGGTGATGTGCGCGCCGTCTGCGGAAGACGTCGCGGTGACCATCCGCTCCCGCTCCCGGCACGTGAGTATGCGGGTGCCGGACCCGGAGGTGGTCGCGCAGCTCCTCGTCGACCGCGACGGCGTGGAACCCGAGCTCGCGCGTCAGTGCGCGTATGCCGCCCAGAGCCACATCGGCATCGCCCGGCGCCTTGCTCGCGACCCTGCAGCACGCGGACGTCGCGACCAGGTGCTGGCGCTCGCCACGGAGATCCGCGGAGTCGGGGACGCCGTGCTCGCCGCGGCCGATCTCGCGGCCGTCGCTGAGGCCGACGCGAAGGCCTCGACCGAGGAACGCGACGTCGAGGAGCGCAACGAGCTGCTGCGCACCCTGGGCGCCGATGACGGCGGTCGGCTCCCGCCCGCGCTGCGCTCGCAGGTCAAGCAGCTCGAAGAGGACCAGAAGCGACGCGCGACGCGACTCAAGCGGGACGTGCTCGACCGGGCCATCGTGGACCTCATGTCGCTCTACCGGGATGTGGCGTGCCTGCAGGTGGGGGCGACCGTTCCCCTCGTGAACGAGTCCCATCGCGGCCACGTCGAGGGTCTCGCGGGACGCACCACGCTCACCGAGACGATGCGGTGCCTCGACGCGCTCACCCAGACGCGCACGCGCTTGGCCGGCAACGTCGCCCCCGTGCTCGCGCTCGAGGCCATGGCGCTTGCGCTCCGGCCACGCACTATTTCCTAGAGGAAGCGTCGCTAGGGAGAGTCGGTGCCGCCGCTTAGGCTAGGCGCATGAATCGACGCGTGCCCGCCCTTGCCCGCCTGGTTGCCGCATCGGCCGTCGCCGTCCTCGTCCTGGCGGCCTGCTCGCCGGACAAGACGCAGGTGTCCCCGAGCGATGAGGCCGACCCCGCCCCCACGGCATCGGGCACCGCCGCTCCGCCCGCGACGGGCGCATCGGACGTGTACGACCAGGAGCTCCAGTGGAGCGAATGCGGCGAGCTCGAATGCGCGACCATCCAGGTGCCACTCGACTGGTCCGAGCCCGACGGCGACACGATCGAGGTCGCGCTCAACCGCCACCCCGCCCGCAGCGCCGATGCCCGGCTCGGGTCGCTTCTCATCAACCCGGGCGGCCCTGGCGGCTCCGGTCTGGACCTCACCGAGTACTTCGCGACCACCGCTGGCGACGATCTGCTCGACGCCTATGACGTGGTGGGCTTCGACCCTCGTGGCGTCGGCGCCTCGACTCCGGTGCAGTGCGGGACGGACGAGGAGATCGATGCCTTCTACCTCCCCGACACCCTGATCGAGACGCAGGATGACCTCGACGCCGCGAACGCGCGCGCGGCTGACTTCGCCGCCAACTGCCGGGTCGAGTCCGGCGCGGTGATCGAGAACGTCGACACCGTGAGCGCCGCTCGGGACATGGACGTGATCCGAGCCGCCGTGGGCGACGAGCAGCTGAACTTCCTGGGCTTCTCCTACGGCACCCAGCTGGGCGCCACCTACGCGGAGCTGTACCCCGAGAACGTGGGCCGGCTCGTGCTCGACGGCGCTGTCGACTTCCTGCTGCCGAGCATCGACCAGGCCCGCGGTCAGGCGGAGGGCTTTGAGAATGCGCTCACTAACTTCCTCCGCTGGTGCGGAGAGCGGGACACGTGCCCGCTCGACGGCGGACTCGATGCTCAGAAGAGCCAACTCAGCGCCATGATGGAGCGGGCGCTCGACGAGCCCTACGACTCCGGCACCGAATGGGGCGTCAACGGCAACCTGTTCGTCTACGGCGTGGTCGTCACGCTGTACGACGAGGCATCGTGGCCGTTCCTGGAGATCGCCCTCGAGGAGGTCGCAGGCACGGGTGAGGCCGCCGTCATGTACGAGCTGGCGAACTTCTACCTCGACCGGGACACCGCGACGGGCGAGTATCAGACCAACTCGACGTGGGCGTTCACCGCGATCGGCTGCCTCGACGAGGTGCCGGGCGACACGTGGACCATCGATGATGTCGACGAGTTCCGGGACGCCATGGTCGAGGCTTCTCCGACGTTCGGATGGTGGTTCGCGAGTGGCGCCGGGTGCGACGAATGGCCGTGGACTGCGAACGAGCACGTCACGTCGCTGGAGGCTGCCGCGACCGCCGAGCAGATGCTCGTGATCGGCACCACCAACGACCCCGCGACGCCGTACTGGTGGTCCGAGTCGCTCGCCGAGCGTCTCGACGCGTCCCTGCTGACGTATGACGGTGAGGGCCACACCGCCTACGGCCGGTCGAACCAGTGCATCATCGACGCCGTCGACGGCTTCCTCGTGGACGGTCGGATGCCGGATTCGGGAACTCAGTGCTGAGCCGCTAAGATGACTAACCGCGCCCCTTGGCGCACGCCGCCTTAGCTCAGTCGGCAGAGCGATTCACTCGTAATGAATAGGTCAAGGGTTCGATTCCCTTAGGCGGCTCGTCTGGCCCCGGTCCTGCGACCGGGGCCTTTCGCTTTCCCCGGGGCCGATGCGGGGGCGATGCGACACTCACCGTCCGCCAGGATGCGCGCGCGCCGGGCGCGCGGCCGGGTGAGAGCCCGTTCTGCGGTGCCGACTTTCTCACATCGTGGGCGCGCAGGCCGGGCCGTGCCTACGGCTCCGTCTGATGCCCGTGGCGCATGCCGGTGGGCTCGCCAGCACCGTCGTCATGGGTCGGCTGGGAAGGGCCCGGGCCCGCGATGTGGGCGGCGTGGGGCTCGGGTCGACATCGGGCGGTGCGCACTTCCACGCCGAGCGACGCGACAGCGACGATGTGGTGCGGGTTGATTCGTGGTGAGCGGAGATCCCGGCAGCTCTCGCGTCTACGTGGCCGGGGCATGTCGAGGAAGTGCCTGGTAGAAACTCGCCGCTGGCCGTGTGGTGGGGTTGATCCCCTCGGGCATCGACGTGGCGGCGAGGAGCAGCCGGACCGCGGCCGCGCGCCATCGAGAACAGTGACGGCGTGCCGGTCTCTGTCTGCGCCTCGCGGTGCTCGAGGTGGCGTCGGCGTGGGGCGCGGTGCGCGGTGCCCCGTGCCAGCGGCCTGCCGTGGCGCTCGACGCGGTGGGGGAGCGAGGCGCTGGCACACCGGAGCGAAGCCTCGGGGAGTGTGACACGGATAACAGCGTCGACGGGGCACAGACGTGCACCGAGGGCGTGGGGTCACGTACGGTCGGACTATGGCCATCGCGGCCTACCTCTCCGGCCAACCGGCCGGGGCAGTGACAAAGGCAAACCCGTCGCAAGGCGGGGACGCAAAGCCCACGGGACCCCAGTGGTCGGCCGGGTTACCACAGAGGGAGTATGACCATGCGCAGCAGTACCCGCGCCATTGGGTTTGGCATTCTCGTCACCGCGCTGTTCGGAACCTCCACCATCGCCACGTCGGTTGACGGCACCGCCCTGACGCTCGACGCCGCGAGCGGCCCTCCTGCCGACGCCCCAGTAGCGAGCTCGGTGATGGTGGCGGGCCTCATGGGTGCCCCGGTAGCCAAGGATTCGCTCGGCGACCTCGCCGTCGTGGAGAGCCGCGGTGGCGCGACGGAGTAGCTCATCGCTGCAGTGTTGATCCTCTCGGAGCACGCGAGGCGTCGCCGAGGCGATCGATGATGTGGGGCCTCGCCAGACCGGTTCGCGCCGCGTGCACGACCATGCGCGACCATTGCGCTCCGCGTGGGGTCAGAGGAAGGGGTCCGGCGTGAGGGTGTACTTGGTCTCCAGGTACTCGTGGATGCCCTCGGCGCCGCCCTCGCGGCCCAGCCCCGAGGACTTCCAGCCGCCGAACGGGGCTGCGGCATTCGACACCACGCCCATGTTGAGGCCCATCGTTCCGGTCTCGAGCGAATCGATCATGCGTTGTCCACGGCGGAGGGATTCTGTGAACACGTAGGAGACCAGCCCGTACTCCGTGTCGTTGGCGAGCGACACCGCCTCCTCCTCCGAGTCGAAGGGCGCGATTGCGAGCACGGGTCCAAAGATCTCTTCGTGCAGGATGTCGGAGCCTGGTCGAACCCCGGACACCACCGTCGGGGCGAGGAACGTTCCCGGCCGATCCAGGGGTGACCCTCCTGCGAGCACCGAGGCCCCGCGTTCGACGGCGTCGGTGACGAGAGCGTGCGCCTTCTGCACGGCCTCCTCATTGATGAGCGGGCCGATCTCCACGCCGTCGTCAGTCCCGCGACCGACGCGCATCGCCACCACCCGTGCGGTCACGCGGCGCGCGAACTCGTCAACCACGTCACGGTGCACGAGGAATCTGTTCGCAGCGGTGCATGCCTGACCCACATTGCGGAACTTCGCGCTGATGGCTCCATCGACGGCCTTGTCGAGGTCCGCGTCCTCGAAGACCACGAACGGCGCGTTGCCGCCGAGCTCCATCGACGTGCGGAGCACGCCGTCGGCCGCCTGCCTGAGGAGCTCCCTTCCGACGTGGGTGGAGCCCGTGAACGACAGCTTGCGCAGTCGTGGGTCGCGAATGATCGGCTCGGAGACGGCGCTTGACTGGGACGTGGTGACGACGTTTAGCACCCCGGCGGGGAGGCCGGCCTCGTCGAGGAGCGCGGCCAACGCCACGGTGGTGAGCGGCGTGAGCGACGCGGGCTTGATGACCGCAGTGCAGCCCGCCGCCAGCGCGGGCGCGATCTTGCGGGTGGCCATCGCGAGCGGGAAGTTCCACGGCGTGATCAGGTAGCACGGGCCCACGGGGTGCTGCGTGACGATGGTGCGCCCCGTGCCTTCGGGGTTCGTGCCATAACGACCCTGGATGCGCACGGCCTCTTCGGAGAACCACCGCAGGAACTCGGCGCCGTAGGTCACCTCTGCGCGCGACTCGGCGAGTGGCTTGCCCATCTCGAGGGTCATGAGCAGCGCGAAGTCCTCGGATCGCGCCGTCAGCAGATCGAACGCCCGGCGCAGGATCTCCGCGCGCTCGCGAGCTGGCGTGGCCGCCCAGGAAGGGAACGCGTCGCACGCGGCGTCCAGTGCGTCGTGCCCGTCGGCGGCGGTGGCCGATGCCACGGTGCGGATCACGTCTCCGGTCGCCGGGTCATGGACGTCAAGGGTGGACCCGTCGGACGCGGGTCGCCGCGTGCCGCCGATGAACAGCCCTGCGGGGACCCGGCTCAGCAGCGCCGCCTCGTCGTCTCTGATCATGACCACCCCTTCGTCAGTGCCTTCCGCCCATCATTCAACAACTCGGGTGGTGAGGGCGCTCCCGACGTGGTGCGCGCGGGTCGGGGGTCTTCGCCCTGGGCGGGACGCTGGCTGTCGCAGGGCCCTCAGCGATAGTCTCGGGACGAAAGTCGGCGCTGCCGACCCATGAGACTGAGGATGCGTGATGACGCAATCGACGCGCTGGTTCGCGCTCGTCGGCACTGCCGCGCTCGCCCTTGGGGCCTGCAGTGCCGAGCCCGAGCCCGTCGTCACTCCGTCACCGAGCATCACCCCCGCGATCACGGCCCCCGAGGTGACCGAGGCCCCGTTCGAGGGCCCGGAGGTTCGCGGAGTGTCGAGCATCGCCACCGCACTCGGCTCGTCGATCGATGTCTATGACGCGCCTGACGGACAGGTGCAGCAGACGGTCGCGGCCGAGGACGTGCTCACTGCACCCGAGGCGACGCCCCTCGTCTTCCTCGTGAAGGACGACGCCGACGGCTGGCTGGAGGTCTACCTCCCCGTGCGGCCCAACGGGTCGACGGGGTGGGTGCGGACCGGCGACGTGACGCTCGCCACCACTGACTTCTCCGTCGAGGTCTCGTTGGTCGACTTCGAGCTCACGGTGTTCGACGGCCAGGATGCAGTCCTGACCACGCCCATCTCCGTGGGACGCGAGGATCGCCCGACCCCTGGCGGCGTCTACTACATTCGCGAGCTGCTGCAGCCCCCGGACCCCAGCGGCGTCTACGGGCCCTACGCCTACGGATTGTCGGGCTACTCACCGGTGTTGGATGAGTTCAACGGTGGCCAGGCGGTCATCGGTCTGCACGGCACCGATGAACCGGAGTCGATCGGTCAGTACGTCTCGAGCGGCTGCATCCGCCTCCCCAACGACACCATCACGCAGATCGTGAACGAGGTCGGCCTGCCGCTCGGAACGCCGGTGCTGATCAGCGCCGACGCCGAGCCGCTCGCGAGCGAGAACGCTTAGCGCCTCCACAGGAGCTCTCCGGCGCTGGCCGTCGGTGCCGCGTCGCACGCCGCGCGCGGTCCAGCAGACGGCACGACGCCCGCCACCGCGCCGCTGAGGAGCGCGATGACGGGCGTCGCCGCCGGCTGAGGGGGGATCAGCCGGTGTAGGTGGCCTCGGCGACGACCGGCGTTGCAGCCGGGGCGTCGAGTGGCAGGGCGCCGAGGACTGACGTGAACTCCTCCGGGGGACGCGCCGCGCACGTGGGCGTGGGCGGCGGGTAGTTGATGGTGAAGGTGTCGACCGGGTTCACCTCGACGGTGACCTGGACCCCGTTGCGAGTCCATGCGAAGAGGTCCTGGGGGTCAGTCACCTCGACCCAGTCGCCCGCGTCATCCTGGAACCATCCAGGCCAGTTCGTGGCGACGAAGGTCTCGGGACGTGACGGGTCGATGTCCGCCACGGTGAAGCCCTCAGCCGGCTCGATCTCGGCGCCCGGCCACAGGAAGCTGCCGGATCCGAGTGGCAGGTTGTCGATGACATGGTCCTCACCATTCGGGTTGATGAACGTCATCGTCGCGACCGGCTCCTCGCCTGCGGGCACGCCCTCAAGCGGGAGGTTGTCGGGATTGAAGACCCTCACGTCGTACGAGATCCACGGCGAGTCCGCGATGCACATCTCGCTGATCAGCGAACCGTCGAGCGTGGGCTGCTGCGGCTCGCCGCATCCGCCTCCGGCGAGCTCCGAGTCCCACAGGCGCATGTCGCCCTTGAACTCGTTCACCGGGATCGTGCTCGACGTCCACGAGTTGGACGCATCGCCCTCGACGCAGATGTCGACGGTCGGGGTGCACGCGGCGCCGGTGCCGTCCCACAGGACCGCACCTTCAGGGGCGGAACCGTAGAGCGTCACCTGCTGTGCGGAACTGCCGTCCCACACGCAGATGTCCACCGGCGGAGGCGTATCGCACACAGGGCTGGCGTCCGGGTAGAGGACTCCCTCGAGCGTGATCTCCGGGTTGATCTCGATCCGGATGTCGACGCCGCCTCGGGTCCAGCCGAAGTTGTCCTCGCCCACCGGCACGTAGGTGCCGTTGTCGAGCTGCTCCCAACCCGGCCATGCGGCGGGGTCGAGAGATGCTCCTGGCCACAGCAGCGACCCGCTCCACTCCGTGGTGCCCGGGGCGAGGTCCACCTCGACCGCGTGGTCGAGCGCCGAGTCCGTGGGGTGCACGAACGTCAGCGTCGCCGACTCCAGTGCGGAGCCCGCCACTTGGGCGTCCGGGTCCGTCAGCCGGATCGTGTAGTCGAGGTACGGCGCACCGTCGATGCACACCCCCACGGTGGTGGATCCATCGAGGCTGGGCTCCGTCGTGAAGCAGTCCTCGGGGTCGCCGGTCCACACGATGTACTCGGCGGGCAGCTGGTCCTCAGGCACGGTCAGTCCGTACCACGTGTCGCCGTCCTGTGCGCAGATCGTGACCTCTGGTGGCGCACACTCATCGCCGACGGCGGAACGGAACTGGTAGCCGCGCTGGATGGGTGCGTCCTCGGGCCCGACGGCCACGGGGATGCCCTGACTGCTGATGCGGTACTCCTGCCCCAGCCCGTCGACCTTGAGCCGTTCGAGCAACGAGTTGCCCGAGTAGTTGTGCACGATGTACCGGTCGAGCTGATACCAGGTGGTGGTGCCGCACTCGGCCACGTAGTCCCAGCAGTCCTGGAGCTCGGCGAAGGACGCCGCCTCCATGACGAACTCCTGCTTGGGCGTGAAGAGCTTCTCGTTCGCGACGGGAAGGCCGCCGGCCATCTGGAAGTCGGTCGCCGTCACCTCCCAGCACACGAACGTCTCGTACCAGCAGCCGTTGTTCGGAAGCTCCGGGTTCCAGTCGAAGTACGGCCAGTTCGCGGCCTCGGCGGGAGTCTTGTCCGCCCGCTCCCATCCGACGATGGTGCCGTTGACCTTGATCGCGTCGCACACGGCGACGGTCTGGGGCTCCTCGGGCTCGTCAGGTGCGCACTCGGTGCCGTCGACCCAGGCGACATCACCGTTGCCCATCGACGCGACTTCCTGCTTGTCAGGGCTGTCCGTCTGGGCGTTCCATACGCAGATGAAGATCGGGTCCGGGTCGTCTTGCGGCGTGCACTCGGTGCCGTCGCTCCACAGGATGTCGTCGTCGCCGGCGGTCTCGACCGCGGTCTTCTCGGAGACGCCCTTGTCGGCGTTCCACACGCAGATGTCCACCAGCTCGGGCTCGTCCTGGGGGGTGCACTCGGTGCCGTCGCTCCACAGGATGTCGTCGCCGGCGGTCTCGACCGCGGTCTTCTCTGCCACGCCCTTGTCGGCGTTCCACACGCAGATGTCCACCAGCTCGGGCTCAGGTGCGGGCTCGCCGCATGACAGGTTGTCGTCCCAGTGGTAGTTGGTGCCATCCACCTGGACCCAGTCGACGGCCCACTCGGCCCAGCCAGGCCAGTTCGCGTGCTCGGTGAACGCGAAGGTGGTGGGGCTCGGCCATGGGTTCGCGGAGTGGAAGTTCAGCGTGACCTCGGCGCCGGCATCGGCGCCCTGCCCCTTGATGCGCACGTTCACGTCGTCGCCAGTGACGCCCTCGGGATAGTCGACCGTGAGGCTCGTGCAGGTGGGATCGTCATAGCGCCAGTCGTCGCCGTCGGCGCCCCCGCAGACAATCCAGTGGGACACGTCAGCGACGTTGTCGCCCCCGTTCAGGGGGGCGTGGTACACCTCACCGGCGTTGGGGCGTTCGTAGACGTTCCGCTCGTCGCCACCCTTGACGATGAGCACCTCCCACCGGTCTCCCGGCAGGTTCGTGTCGAACTGGGCGAGCTTGACGCCCTCGGTGCCTTCCGCGTCGTCAGCGATCGCGCCGTATGACGAGGTCTCGGCGCGCTCGAACTTCCAACACTTCACGGCGTCGGGGTACTGCTTCTCCCAGTACCCTGCGGTGTTCGGGCTGTCCGTGCTGTCCGCGTACGCGGATGGCACCGCCCAACCGACGATCGCGAGAGCGGCAGCCGCCAGCGTCGCGAGAATTTTGGTCCCCAGCTTCATTGCATCCTCCCCAGCACGGAGGATGGATCGCGTTGTCCGCAGTCCCCTCAGCTCCCCCGCTGGTACAGACGCTAGTGACATTTCTCACACTGTCAACGGGGAGGTGTGACGCAAGTGACGCATGTCAACTGGTGGGGCAGAAGTGAACAATCTTCGACCCGGACTGCACGCGTACCAACGCTTGTGCAGGGGTCCTAGGGGACGTCGAGCCCCATGTTACGTGCGTCACACCGTCCATCACCGGGACCTTGCGCCCCCGGCGCGTCGCCCCACGCCTCCTGCTCGATCGGCTCGTGCGGTTGGTATCTCAACATGCGTTGAGGTAATATCGCCCCATGGAGACGACCCCGCAGCCCGACGATCGGAAGGCCATCCTGTCCGCGCTCGCCGATCCCCAGCGGCTGCGGATCGTCGATGCCCTCGCGTTGTCAGACCGGTCTCCTTCCGAGTTGTCGCACGCACTCGACCTCCCCAGCAACCTGCTCGCGCACCACGTGGGCGTCCTGGTGGAGGCGGGCGCCGTCGTTCGCCGGCGGTCAGAAGGCGACGGTCGCCGCTCGTACCTCGCGCTCGCCTGGGACCAGCCGCTCGTGGCGGCCACGGTGGCTCACGGCGACGCGATCGGCGCGTGCCGCGTGGTGTTCGTCTGCACCGCCAACTCCGCGCGCTCGCAGTTCGCCGCGAGCCTGTTCGCACGCCAGTCCGACCTTCCTGTCGCATCGGCCGGCACCGCCCCCGCGCCAGTGATCAACCCGCACGCCATCGCAGAGCTTGCGCGTCATGGTCTGGCCCCGCTGTCGCCCGTGCCGACCGCGCTCGCCAGCGAGCTTCGCACTGGCGACCTCGTGGTCACCGTGTGCGACAACGCTCGCGAAGCGATCGACGGCCACACCCGGCTCCACTGGTCCGTGCCTGACCCCGCCCGCGCATCGGCCGGTGGCAGTCAGGACGACGACTCCACCACGGCCTTCGCCGAAGCCTTCGCCCAGATCGAACCACGCGTGCAGCGCCTTGCTGCCGCCCTCACGAATGGAAGCTAAGCCATGAGTCACCTCCAGCGCATCGAGACACTGTCGCTCGACCAGACCTACGCTCTCGAGGTGGCCGCCCGCCAGCTCGAATCCGAGTTCGTTGGCGTCTTCAACCGCGAGACCATCGAGAAGTTCCTCGCCAGCTCGTACGACCAGTTCGCAGGTCACGCGAAGGTGATCAACTACCTGCCGCTGCTCGCGGAGCGCTTCGCCCGCCAGCGCCTCCACGCCCTCAGCCGCGTCGAGAACGAGCCCCACGACGGCAAGCCGGTGGTGCTGTTCCTATGCGTCCACAACGCCGGCAAGTCGCAGATGGCGCTCGGCTTCATGAAGCAGCTGGCGGGTGACCGCGCGATCGGCTGGTCGGGCGGCTCCGAGCCAGGCACGAGTCTCAACGAGCACTCGGTGGCCGCGATGCGTGAGGTCGACATCGACATCTCGGGCGAGTTCCCCAAGCCGTGGACAGAGGAGATCCTCAAGGCGGCCGATGTCGTGGTGACCATGGGCTGCGGCGACGCCTGCCCCATCTACCCGGGCAAGCGCTACCTGGACTGGGAGATCGACGCGCTGCCGGGCACGAGCATCGAGAACGTGCGACCGGTGCGCGACGAGATCGAGTCCCGCGTGCGCGGGCTGCTGACGGAGCTGGGCGTCGAGATCGAGGACCGAGTCTCCACCTCCTGACCGCGTCTCCTCCTGCGTTGTCGTGACGACCACTTCTCGAGGGCGTGCGCGCCTGGCGTAGCCGTCAGGACCGTTCGGCGCGCGTGGAACAATGACGGCGTGACTGCAGCCGCGACTGAAACGACGCAACTCGCGGCTCACCTGCGCGCACACATCGACGGCGAGGTGGATGACTCCACGCGCCGCCGCGCCGAGTTCTCTTCCGACGCCTCCAACTATCGCGTGCCGCCCGCCGTGGTGGTCTTCCCCCGGGACGACGCCGACCTCGCCGCGACCTTGGATGCCGCCCGTTCGGCCGATGCGCCCGTCACGATGCGCGGCGGCGGCACCTCGGTCGCCGGCAACAGCATCGGGCCCGGCGTGATCGTCGACGTCAGCCGCCACCTGAACAGGATTCTCGAGGTCGACGCCGAGGATGGCTCGGCCCGGGTCCAGCCCGGCGTGGTGCTCTCCGAGCTGCAGAAGGTCGCGGCGCCCCACGGCCTGCGGTTCGGCCCCGACCCGTCGACCACCAACCGCGCGACGCTCGGCGGGATGATCGGCAACAACGCGTGCGGCCCCCACGCGGTCGCGCACGGCAAGACGGCGCAGAACGTCCTCGGCCTGCAAGCGATCACCGGGGACGGGCGCCGGATCACGGCGGGCCCCAAGACGGCCGATGCGATCCCCGGCTTGAGCGACCTCGTGCGCGCGAACATGGCGCTGGTCCGCACGGAGTTCGGACGGTTCGACCGCCAGGTGAGCGGCTACAGCCTGGAGCACCTGCTCCCCGAGAGCGGCGCCGACCTGGCCCGATTCCTGGTGGGCACCGAGGGCACGCTGGCGACCACGGTCGAGGCGACGGTGCGGCTGGTCCCGATCGCGCCCGTCCGGCTGACGGCGGCGCTGGGATACGCGGACATGCCGGCAGCCGCCGACGCGGTGGTGCCGATCATGAAGCACCGGCCCCACGCCGTCGAGGGCCTCGACGCGCGCCTCGTGGACCGGATCCGGCTCGCCAAGGGCGCCGCGGCGATCCCCGACCTGCCGCCGGGAGCGGGCTGGCTGTTCATCGAGGTGGGCGCCGACACCGAGGACGAGGCGCGCGCGATCCTGGCCGGATTGACGGCCGATGCGGGCACGGATTCGGTGCGCGTGCTCGAGGACCCGCGTGAGGCGGCACGGCTCTGGGCCATTCGCGCCGACGGCGCCGGGCTCGCGGGGCGAAGCGCCGACAACAAGGAGTGCTGGCCGGGCTGGGAGGACGCCGCGGTGCCGCCCGAGCGTCTGGGAACGTACCTGCGCGAGTTCGATGCGCTGATGGAGAGCCACGGCGTGACGGGCCAGCCCTTCGGCCACTTCGGTGACGGCTGCATTCACGTGCGGCTCGACATCCCGCTGCAGCACGACGGTCGCCCGCTGCGTGCCTTCATGGAGGACGCCGCGTCACTGGTCGCGAGCCACGGCGGGTCGCTGTCGGGGGAGCACGGGGATGGGCGGGCGCGCGGTGAGCTGCTCAAGGCCATGTATTCGCCCGAGGCGATCGCACTGTTCGGTCAGGTCAAGGCGCTGTTCGACCCCCGCGGTCATCTGAACCCGGGCATCATCGTCGACCCTGCGCCGCTGGACCAGGACCTGCGCCGACCGGCCGCTCCCCGCACCACGCCCAGCAGCGGGGGACTGGCATTCGCGCACGACCACGGCGACCTGACCGAGGCTGTCCACCGCTGCACCGGCGTGGGCAAGTGCCGCGCCGATGCGATCGGTTCGGGTTCTGGCTTCATGTGCCCCAGCTATGCGGCGACGGGCGACGAGAAGGACGTGACGCGAGGCCGTGCGCGCGTGCTGCAGGACGCGATCAACGGCACGCTCATCGGCGGCCTCACCGCTCCGGAAGTGCGCGAGAGTCTGGACCTGTGCCTCAGCTGCAAGGCCTGCAGCTCGGACTGCCCCTCTGGTGTGGACATGGCGGCGTACAAGGCGGAAGTGCTGCATCGCAGCTACAAGAACAAAGTGAGGCCCCTGACTCACTACAGCATCGGCTGGCTGCCGCGCTGGCTCAGGGTGGTGGGAGTCGCTCCCAGGTTCGTGAACGCGATCCTGCGGCCGGCCTGGGTCCAGAAGTTCGCGGTCGGCGCGGCAGGCATGGATACGCGCCGCAACCTGCCGGTGTTCGCGACGACCCCCTTCCGGCGAAGCGACGTGGCCAAGTCCAGGCGCCCCTCGGCGGATGATATTCCGAACGACGTGGGACCCGGCTGGAGCGACATGGCGGTTCGGGAAGGCACGGACGCGGTTCGGGTCGGCCCGATGTCGAGTCTGGACGGCGGGCGTGGGGTTGAGCCCGGTGCGGAGGGATCCGCCTCGTCGGCGACCGACGTTCCCACGGACTTGGCGGGCACCACGGCCGATGCGCTCAGCCACGTGAGGACGGGCTCGCCCGCTTTCGATGTCGCACAGACAGGCGGCAGGGCCGCGTCCGACGCGCCCACGGCCCCTACCCGCACGCTCGTGGTCCTGTGGGCCGACAGCTTCACCGACGGCCTTGACCCCGAGGTCCCCACGGCAATAGTGAAGGTGCTCGAGGCCGCGGGCCTCGATGTCATCATCCCCGGTCAGCAGGCCTGCTGCGGCGTCACCTGGATCAGCACCGGCCAGCTCGACGGCGCGCGGCGCCGTATGCGCGACCTTCTCACGGTGCTCGGTCCCTTCGCGATCAACGGCATCCCGATCATCGGGGTCGAGCCCAGCTGCATCGCCACGCTCCGCTCGGACCTGCTCGAGCTGCTACCCGATGACCCGCGTGCCTACGCGGTCGCCAAGCAGACCTTCACCCTCGCTGAGGTCCTGACCGGCCGGGCCCCCGTGAAGCCCGCGGACGGCTGGACGCCCCCGAGCCTCGCGGACGTCACCGCGGTGGTCCAGCCTCATTGCCATCAGTACTCGGTGGTCGGGTTCGGCGCGGACCGGGAGCTCATGCGCGACCTCGGAGCCACGATCACGGAGGCCTCGGGCTGCTGCGGACTCGCGGGCAACTGGGGCACCGAGAAGGGCCACTATGAGACGTCCGTCAAGGTCGCCGAGAACTCCCTGCTGCCCGCGCTGCGCGATGCCCCCGAGGGCAGCATCTACCTCGCCGACGGCGTCAGCTGCCGCACCCAGGCCGATGACCTCGCGGGAGTCCGGGGCCGTCACCTCGCGCAACTGCTCGCGGAACGCCTCGAGTCCGGCGCCGCGGTGACGAGCGTGGACCGATGAGACGCACCGCCGCCGTGCTGGGCGCCCTCGTGATTGCATCGGCCCTCGCCGGGTGCGCGATGCGCGAGCCCGTCGACCTGCCCGCGCCGGACGTGTTCGAGGCGCAGCTGCTCGACGAGATCAACGCGCTGCGGATCGGCGTGGGCGCGCCGCGGCTGCAGGACGATTCCTGCATGGCGGGCCACGCGCGCGATCGTGCCGCTGCGCTGCCCGGCGCCGACGCCGCTCCCCGCGAGGACCTGCCCGCCGACTGTGGCGACTTCGACTACGCGGGTGAGAACGTGTCGCGTTCCGAGCTGACCGCCGGCCAGGTGGTGTCGACATGGGCGGAGGACGACCTCCAATACCCCAACCTGGTGGACGAGGGCTTCACGCATGCGGGCGTGGGCTGTGTGGGCGTCTCGTTCGAGGACTCGAACCGCGCGGCCGAGCAGGGCGAGGCGCTCGCCGGGATGGCGTGCTCCGTCGTGTTCCAGGGACCTGGACAGTCCGAGACGCTCGGCTGACTGAAGCGGCTACCGCTCGTCGCGCTCCGCCTCGAGCAGCCCCAGCAGGTACGCGCCGTAGCCCGACTTGCCGAACTGCTCGGCGCGCGCCGCGAGCTGGGCATCGGTGAGCAGACCCTGGCGCCAGGCGACCTCCTCGGGTGCGCCGATCGACAGCCCCTGGCGATTCTGGACCGTGCGCACGAACTCGGCGGCCTCGACCAGCGACTCGAACGTGCCGGTGTCGAGCCATGCGGTGCCGCGGGGGAGCACCTCGACCGTGAGGCGCCCCTGCTCCAGGTAGTGCCGGTTGATGTCCGTGATCTCGTACTCGCCCCGCGCTGACGGGGCGAGGCCGGCGGCGACCTCGGTGACGTCGGACTCGTAGAAGTACAGGCCGGGGACGGCGTACGTGGATCGCGGGTGAGCGGGCTTCTCCTCGAGCGAGATCGCGCGGCCCGCAGCGTCGAACTCGACCACGCCATATGCGGTCGGGTCCGTGACCCGGTACGCGAAGATCGCCCCGCCGTCGATGTCGGAGAAGCGCGTCAGGGTCTGGCCCATGCCGGGTCCGTAGAAGATGTTGTCGCCGAGGACCAGCGCCACCGGCTCGTCGCCGATGAAGTCCTTGCCGATCACGAAGGCCTGCGCGAGCCCGTTGGGGGCGTCCTGCGTCGCGAACGTGAGGGAGATCCCGAACTGCGAGCCGTCGCCCAGCAGGCGTCGGAACTGCTCGGCGTCATGCGGAGTGGTGATCACCAGCACGTCCGTGATCCCCGCGAGCATCAGCGTCGAGAGGGGGTAGTAGATCATCGGCTTGTCGTACACGGGCGTCAGCTGCTTCGAGACGCCGAGCGTGATCGGGTGCAGACGGGTGCCGGAGCCGCCCGCCAGGATGATGCCCTTCATGGATCTCCTCGTCACCGGCCCGAACGGGCGTAGCGCTGTTCGGCGGCGGCCTTGAGGGGCCGCCACCACGACTCGTGCTCCTGATACCACTGGACGGTGGCCTCGAGGCCAGCTCTGAAGTCTCGGTAGCGCGGCTCCCAGCCCAGCTCCTCGCGCAGGGCCGATGCGTCGATCGCGTAGCGCATGTCGTGGCCTGGGCGGTCGGGGACATGGTCGTACGCCCCTGCGGGCTGCCCCATGATCTCGAGAAGGGTCTCCACGACGGTGCGGTTGTCCACCTCGCCGTCGGCGCCGATGAGATAGGTCCTTCCAGCGACCCCGCGCTCGAGGATGGTCCACACCGCGCGGTTGTGGTCATCGACGTGGATCCAGTCGCGCACATTGAGTCCTGCTCCGTAGAGCCGTGGGCGCGCGCCGTCGATGACCTGGGTGATCTGGCGTGGGATGAACTTCTCCACGTGCTGGTAGGGCCCGTAGTTGTTGGAGCAGTTCGACAGGGTGGCCTCGACTCCGAACGACCTCGCCCACGCGCGCACGAGCATGTCCGAGGATGCCTTGGTCGCCGAGTAGGGGCTCGAGGGGCGGTAGGGGGTGTCGGCGGTGAACTTCGCGGTGTCGTCGAGCTCGAGGTCTCCGTAGACCTCGTCGGTGGAGATGTGGTGCAGTCGGGTGCCGTGACGCCGGCACGCCTCGAGCAGCGTGAAGGTGCCCACGACGTTGGTGTGGACGAAGGGCATGGGATCGTCCAGCGAGTTGTCGTTGTGGGACTCGGCCGCGAAGTGCACCACCACGTCCGCGTCCGCGACCAGGGGGTCCACGGTGTCAGCATCTGCGACGTCGCCGACCACGAGGGTGAGCCGGGCGTCCTCGGGCAGCGAGTCGCGGTTCGCCGCGTAGGTGAGCGCGTCGAGCACGGTGACGACCGCATCGGCCCGCTCCGCGAGGGTGAGTCTGACGAAGTTGGCGCCGATGAACCCGGCGCCGCCGGTGACGAGAATCCTCACGATGCCGCTCCCATCTGCTGGCACTGCTCCCATGTGGGCAGCGCTCCGGCCGCGCGCGCATCGCTGAGGCTCGGTGCGTCCCTGTCCTTGTCCGAGAGTTCGAGGCTGAGGGGGGAGCCGTCGCGCCCGGACGTCGGCCAGTCGATCGCCACGTCCGGGTCGAGGGGATTCACGCCGTGCTCGCGATCCGGGGTGAACGGCGTCGAGCAGAGGTACATCACGGTGGAGTGGTCCTCCAGCGCGACGAACGCGTGACCGAGCCCCTCGCTGATCAGGACCGCCCCGCGCTCCACGTCGTCCAGCGTGACCGCATCCCATTGGCCGAACGTGGGGGAGCCCACGCGCAGATCGACCACCACGTCGAGCACGGCGCCGCGCACGCAGGTCACATACTTGGCCTGGCCAGGAGGGACGTCGGCGTAGTGGATGCCGCGCAGCACCCCCGCGCTCGACACCGAGCAGTTGCCCTGCGCGACCGAGAAGGGCCGGCCCAGCACCTCCTCGATGGCGGCGCTCTTGTGCCACTCGAGGAAGGTGCCGCGGGCGTCATCGAAGTGCCGGGTGCGCACGTGCCACGCTCCTGGCACATCCATCGCCGTCACGTCCATGCTGCCCCCCGGTCGCCTGCGGCCCCTCGGCCTCGGGGTCAGCGTAGCCGGTGGCGCTACTCTCGCCAGTGTGAGTGCGAAGACGTGGGGCGTGGTCGGCGCCGCAGGCATGCTGGGCCGCGATGTGGTCCGGGAACTCGAGCGCCGCGGGGAGTCGGTGCGGGCATGGGGGCGCGCGGATCTCGACATCGTCGACGGCGACATCGGCCCTGCGATCCGTGGGTGCGACGTCGTGGTGAACTGCGCCGCGTACACCGCCGTGGATGATGCCGAAGCGGACGAGCCCGCTGCGCGTGCGGTCAACGCGACGGCCGCGGGCCGGTTGGCACGGGCGTGCCGCGACGAGGGCGTCCGTCTGGTGCACGTGTCCACCGACTATGTGTTCGACGGCCGCGCCCGCGCCCCCTACCCGGAGTCCGCGCCCACGGCGCCGACCTCCGCCTATGGCAGGACCAAGGCGGAGGGCGAAGCGCTGGTGCGGCAGACGGGCGCCGATGCGCTGATCGTGCGGACCGCGTGGCTCTACGGTGCGCATGGGCGAAGCTTCCCGCGCACCATCGTGGGGCTGGCGCGCGACCGCGGCGCGGTGAGCGTGGTCGACGACCAGCACGGCCAGCCGACGTGGACCGCCGATGTCGCGCGAGTCATCGTCGACCTGGTGAGCGCCGATGCGCCCGCGGGCATCTATCACGCCACCTCCAGCGGCCAGGCGACGTGGTGCGATTTCGCGCGTGCTGCGCTCGATTCGGCCGGCCTCGATGCGGTGCTCACGCCGGTAGGATCGGACGCCTTCCCGCGCCCGGCGACGCGGCCCGCGTGGTCCGTCTTGGCGCACGACGCGCTCGTTTACGCGGGCGTCGCGCCCATCGGGCCGTGGCGCGAACGCTGGCAGACGGCGAGCGCCGAGATTCTCGTCTGACCCCTTCCGCGCCCTGGTTCCGCGTGCTAGCGTCACGGTCATGTGATGAATGTCACATGAGATTCCGGAGGCGTTGAGCCTCGCGGGATCGGTCAGGGGAGGACGTTGCGATCGCGCCATGCGGTCGCGCCCCCTCCCATGTTCGGCGCAGTTGATGGCGCTTCGCCGAATCATCCCGAGCACTCGCTAGCGAGAGCTCTCGGTGGTAGCGTCTGTGACATACATCACAGTTGAGGGAGTGCGTGAGGGTCCACCGCTTGGCGGCGGGACTCACGTCGGTGATGAGGGGTAAACATGTGGTACCGAGCGCGCATTCTGATCGGATCGATCGGCCTGGGGCTTGCGGCGGGCGTCGCACTCTCCACAGGAGCAGCAGGGGCGGAGACCGATTCGTTGGTCTGTGGATCCGTGAGCGGCGGTACCCCGGCGCAGGTCTCCTGCACCGTCACTGGGCCCGAGGGTGCTGAGGCGACACTGGTCCTGGCCATCGAAGACACCGCCGGCGCCGAAGAGGCCGTCGCCTCCTCCAAGCAGATCTCTGGCGCCACCGCCACGTTCACCGAGCCGGTGCCCGATGGCGCAGCTCGTGTGATCGCGCTCGCCCTCGTGGATGGCACCGAGGTCGCCTCCGCCGTGGTCTCCGTGCCTGCGGCAGGGGTGGTCGATCCTGTGGTGCTCGGCGTGCCGAACATCACCGTCGCAGGCACCGCATTCGGGGCGCTCGCCGTCGGCGCCATCGTCGTCTATGCCAGCGCGCGCAAGCGCGGCGTGGAGAACCGCCGTGTCGATCTGTATCGAGGCGCATTGACATGACCGACCTCGACGACCGCGTCACCTCGGTGCGGTCCGAACCGAGGGCGGCCGCGCCTGAGCAGGCGGGACCGATCACTGCGGAGCTGGCGCTGAAGCCTGCCTCGACCGAGCCGATGCTCGGCCGCCACGGCTGGTCCGCCAAGTACGGGCGCCGGCTCGCGGGGAGCGACGCCTTCGTCGTGTCGTTCGTTCTGATCGGCGCACACGCCGTGCGGTTCGGACCGGACCTGCTCGAGCCCGTGGCTGGACCATCCGCGCCCACGTACTGGTTCGTGACGCTCGCGATCGGCGTGCTGTGGATCGTCGCCCTGCACTGGACGCACTCCCGTGAGGCCCGCATCCTCGGGCACGGACCTCAGGAGTTCATCCGGGTGGTGCGCGCGGGGTGGCTCGTGTTCGCCTCGATCGCGATTTTCGGGTTCCTGACCCAATGGCAGCTGTCCCGTGGGTACCTGCTCATGGCCGTCCCGCTCGGCACCTTGGTGCTGCTCGGGTACCGGTATCTCTGGCGGCTGTGGATCCACGCGCAGCGCGACGGCGGTCTGCTCCAGGCGCAGGTGCTGGTGGTCGGCAATGAGGAGACCGCGTCCGAGATGGTGCGGCGCCTGCAGCGCGCGCGCCGCGCTGGCTACAACGTCGTGGGCGCGTGCCTGCCGTCGCATGCCGCTCCCACCGACCGCGCCGAGATTCGCGGCGTGCCGCTGCTCGGGCCGCTGCGCGATCCCGTCGCTCAGGCCCGCAGCGTCGGCGCGGAGTTCGTGGTGCTGTGTGGCAACGACGACATGTCGCTCGCCGAGTCGCGCCGGCTGGGCTGGTCTCTCGAGGGTCAGGACATCGGACTCATCGTGGCGCCCGCGATCGTCGATGTCGCCGGACCACGGATGGTGATGAGCCCGGTCGAGGGACTGCCGCTCCTGCACGTGGACGCGCCGGAGTTCTCGGGCCGCAAGTACTTCGTCAAGACGGTCTTCGACATGATCGTCTCGGTGGCTCTGCTCCTCGTGGCGGCCGTGCCGATGGCGATCATCGCGCTGGCGGTCAGGCTCGACAGCCCGGGCCCGGTGCTGTTCCGTCAGCAGCGGCTGGGGCTCGACCACGCGCCGTTCGAGATGCTCAAGTTCCGCACCATGTATGCGGACGCCGAGCAGCGCTTCGCCGACATCGCCCACCTTAATGAGGGGGACGGTGCCACGTTCAAGATGAAGGACGACCCCCGCATCACCCGCGTGGGCGCGATGCTGCGACGCCTGTCGCTCGACGAGCTCCCGCAGCTCATCAACGTGATTCGTGGCGACATGTCGCTGGTGGGGCCTCGCCCGCCGCTGTCCCGTGAGGCCGATGCGTGGGACGCGGACGTCGCGCGCCGTCAACTCGTGAAGCCCGGCATCACCGGGCTGTGGCAGGTCTCGGGTCGCAGCGATCTGTCGTGGGAGGAAAGCGTCAGGCTCGACCTCTATTACACGGAGAACTGGTCGCTCGCGGGAGACCTGGTGATCCTGTTCCGCACGGCGTTCGCCGTCGTCGCCCGCCGCGGGGCCTACTGAGCGGTGGGCTGCCGGGCGCTGGCCCGCTGAACTGCCGGGTGCGGAACCCGCTCACAGCCCGCGTTCGAACGCGGCGACCTCCTGCGCCAGCTCCGGCCAGTCGGCCAAGAAGCTGTCGTGGCCGCTGGCGGCCTCGAGCACGGTGACCGCGGTGTCCCTGCCGAGCGCCGCCGCGGTGCGGCGCGCATCGTCGACGGGGTAGAGGCGGTCGGAGTCCACCGCGACCACCAGCGCCTGGCCCGCGAAGGCCGACAGCGCATGGGCGGCGCCGCCCCGACCGCGCCCCACGTCGTGGGTGTCCACGGCGTGGATCATGCGCAGGTACGAGTTCGCGTCGAACCTGCCGACCAGCTTGGTGCCGTGGTGGGCCAGGTAGCTCTGCACCGCGAACTGGCCATCGGGCGTCAAGGGATCGCCGTGCTGGACGGTGCGACCGAACCGCGCGTCGAGCTCGGCGGACGTTCGGTAGGTGGTGTGCGCGATCTCGCGCGCCAGGGCGAGACCGCGGTGGGGCCCCGCGCCGTCGTCGACGTCGTAGTAGTCGCCGCCGCGAAAGCCGGGGTCCAGCCGGATGGCGTGCGCCTGAGCGGAGCCCCACGCGATCTGATCCGCGGTGGTCGCGGCGGTGGCGCCGATGACGCCGATTCCCTGAACGCGGTCCGGAAACGAGGCCGCCCACTCGAGCGCCCGCAGCCCGCCGAGCGACGGCCCGATCACCAGACGCCAGCGGTCGATGCCCAGCGCATCGGCAAGCCGTGCCTCCGCGCCGACCATGTCGCGCACCGTGACCCACGGAAAGCGCGAGCCCCACGCGTGGCCGTCGTCGGGGTGTGGGTGTGCGGGTCCCGTGGTGCCCTGGCACCCGCCCACCACATTGGCGGAGACGATGAAGTGCCGGTCAGGGTCGATGGCCCGTCCCGGGCCCACGAGCCCTGGCCACCAGCCGGGGCCGGCGTGTCCCGGCCCGGCAGGGCCGAGCACGTGGCTGTCGCCCGTGAAGGCATGCGCGACGTAGACCGCGTTGTCGCGCGCGGCGTTGAGCTCGCCCCAGGTCTCGTAGGCCAGCGTCACGTCGAGCGCCCCCCGCGCATCGGCCTCGAGAGGAAGCGAGGCGATGTCCAGGAACTGGCGGCGGCCCACCGGGTCGCCGGGGCGCCAGGCAGCGGTCGCGCGCGGCAGCTCGCCGCTCGCGATGTCTGCTGGCGCCCACGGCGCCCCGGTTGCGGCCATGGATCAGACCCCGGCGGTCTCTCCGGCGCCTTCGCGGACGACTGCAGCCGCCGCGAAGCCCAGCTCGAGGTCGGCCAGGATGTCGCCGATGTGCTCGATGCCGACCGCCAGGCGCACCAGCCCGGGCGTCACGCCTGCGGCTGCCTGCTCCTCCGGAGTCAGCTGCGAGTGGGTGGTGGTCGCGGGGTGGATCACGAGCGAGCGCACGTCGCCGATGTTGGCCACCAGCGAGTGCAGTTCGAGGGCGTCGACGAAGGCCTGACCGGCCTCCTTGCCGCCGGCGATCTCGAATGCGAGCACGGAGCCGCCGCCGCGCGGGGCGTACTTCTGCTGCAGCGCGTGCCACGGCGACGAGGCGAGCCCCGAGTAGGCGACGGACAGCACGTCGTCCCGGCTCTCGAGGTAGTCCGCCACGGTCACGGCGTTCTCGACGTGACGCTCGATGCGCAGCGACAGCGTCTCGAGGCCCTGGGCGATGAGGAACGCGTTGAACGGCGAGATCGCGGGCCCGGTGTCGCGCAGGAGCTGCACGCGTGCCTTGAGGATGAAGGAGAGGTTGGCGCCGAAGGCCGAGCCCACGCCCAGGTCCCGTGCGTAGACGAGGCCGTGGTAGCTCGGGTCGGGGGTGTTGTACTGCGGGAAGCGGTCGGGGTGCTGCGCGTAGTCGAACGATCCGCCGTCGACGATGACGCCGCCGATGGCCGTGCCGTGACCGCCCAGGTACTTGGTCGCCGAGTGCGTGACGATGTCCGCGCCCCACTTGAGGGGCTCGACGAGGTAGGGCGAGGCCACGGTGTTGTCGATGATGAGCGGCACGCCGATCTCGTGCGCGACCGTCGCGACGGCCTCGATGTCCAGGACGTCCTGCTTGGGGTTGGAGATCGACTCGCCGAAGAACGCCTTGGTGTTCGGCCGGGCCGCGGCGCGCCACGACTCGGGGTCGTCCGGGTTCTCCACGAACGAGACCTCGATGCCGAACTTAGGAAGCGTGTAGTGGAACAGGTTGTACGTGCCGCCGTAGAGCGACGGAGACGACACGATGTGGTCGCCGGCCTCGGCCAGGTTCTGGATCGCGATCGTGTTGGCCGCGGAGCCCGACGCGAGCAGCAGTGCGCCCACGCCGCCCTCGAGCGCCGCGACGCGGTCCTCGACGGCCTGCTGCGTCGGGTTGCCGATGCGCGTGTAGATGGGGCCCAGCTCCGCCAGAGCGAAGCGTGCGGCGGCCTGGTTCGTGTCCTCGAAGACGAACGAGGTGGTCTGGTGGATCGGCAGCGCGCGAGCGCCGGTGGCCGGGTCAGGATTCTGGCCGGCGTGGATCTGCTTGGTCTCGAAGGCCCATTCGGTGGACATGCGGTGCTCCTTGGGTGGTGGGTGCCGGGAGTGGCGATGGAGTGGGAGTGGTGCCCGTCATCACCCGTCGGCCGCCACGGGATCGCCGCTGGCCCACGGCCCATGCTCGGGCCTGGTGTCACGAAGGGTGTGCCCGCGGGGCAGCTGCCGGCTCGATGCCGGGAGCGGTTCGCCTATGGTGAGGCGCGCCCGTGTGGGCGCACGCCGAACGTGCGCTGGTCAGCGACACATTCGACGGAACATGCTGGCGAGTGTAGGACACGGGGTCGGAAGCTGCCAAACCTGGTCGCGCCCCGGCGCACCGAGCGGCTCGCTCCGCCCCCGCATCGGCCGTCCTACAACGACCGCTCGAACTCCTGCATGAAGGCGTTGAGCTGGCCGGACTCGACCAGGAAGCCGTCGTGGCCCACCGGGGAGTGCACCACCTTGACGCCGTCGGAGCCGGACAGCGCCGAGTCGAGGCGCTGAGAGTTCTTCAGCGGGTAGAGACGGTCCGAGTCGACGGCGATCACGAGAGCGGGGTCGGTGTAGCGGGCCAAGGCCGTCTCGACCCCACCGCGGTCGCGCCCCACGTCGTGGCTCTGGATCGCCTGCGCCAGACGTACATAGGTATTCGCGTCGAACCTGCGCGCGAGCTTGCGCGCGTGATGCTGCAGATAGCTCTGCACCGCGAAGAGCCCGCCCTTGCCGAGCGGGTCCGAGTCGCCCTGATACGAGCGGCCGAACCGGTCCGCGAGCTCGCGCTCGGATCGATACGTGGTGTGGGCGATCATGCGCGCGATCCCCAGGCCGACATGCGGCCCATCCCCATCGGCGGCGTCGTAGTAGTCGCCGTCGCGGTACTTGGGGTCCGCGGCGATGGCCGCGAGTTGAGTGGTGGACCACGCGATCTGGTCCGCGGTCACGGCGGCGGTGGAGCCCACAGGAGCGATCGCGCCCACGCGCCCGGGCGCCATGACGGTCCACTCGATCGCGCGCATGCCGCCCATGGACGGCCCGGTGATGAGGCGCCAGCGGTCGACCCCGAGGTGATCGGCGAGCGCGATCTCGGCGTTCACCATGTCGCGCATGGTGACGTAGGGGAAGCGCGAGCCCCACGGCCGGCCGTCGCCCGGGTGTGCGCTCGCCGGGCCGGTGGTGCCCTGGCACCCGCCGACGACGTTCGCACACACGATGAAGTGGCGCTCGGGGTCGATGGGCCGGCCCGGCCCCACCATCGCGTTCCACCAGCCGCCGGTGATGTGGCCGTCCTCTGCAGGGCCCCAGACGTGACTGTCGCCGGTCAGAGCGTGGGCGATGTAGACCGCGTTGTCCTTCGCCGGGTTCAGGTCGCCCCAGGTCTCGTACGCGAGCGTGACGTCCGGCAGCACGCCCATGGGGTCGGCCTCGAGCGCTAGGTCTCCCAGGGCGAAGAATCGGCGGCGACCAGGGTGGTCTCCCTCGCGCCACGCGGCCGATGCGGGGATGGGGGCGCCGATGGCCGGGCCTTCGTCGGCGGCCCAGGCCTCGGTCTCGATGCCGTCGTCATCCATGCGGCCACACTAGGGGATCGCGCGAGGCCGATGCGGTGGCGCAGTCTGTCCGCTTTCTCACAGGGGGTAGCCAGATGTGAGAACGGCGTTTACTCTTTGACAGGTGAGTCTCATGTGATGCATGTGACACATGTGACAACGATGGATCTTCAGAAGGCAGGCGACATGTCGCGATGGCACACGCTCCGCCGTGCACCCCAGTCGGTGGGCACGATGGGGCTCGTGATCGCGCTCGCGTTCACCGCGCTCGTGGCCTTCCCCATCGCGCCTGCCCGCGCCGCTGACTACCCGGGCGAGGACGAGATCGCTGCCGCTCAGGCCGCCGCCTCGGACGCCGCCACCGGAGTCGCCCAGCTCGATGCCGCGATCGCCCAGCTCGAAGACGCCTTGCACCAGGCCGATGTCGCCGCGCGCCTCGCCGACGAGGACTATCACCTCGCCCAGGATGCCGCGGTGGCCGCCGAGCGCCAGCTCTACGCCGCCAACAACCGCGCCGATGAAGCCGACGCCGCACTGGCAGAGGCCAAGACCGGGCTCGCCGCCGTCGCGATGGCGTCCTACCGCAACGCCGGTTCGATGGGAAACATCGAGGCGATCGTGAAGTCCGACGGGTTCGACGAGGTCATGACCCGTACCGAGGGGCTCGCCCGCGCATCGGCCGATGCCGACTCGACCGTGCAGCAGGTCCAGGCCGCCGAAATCGTCGCCGCGACCACGCGCGAGTACGCCGAGCAGGCCGCGGTGACCGCCGAGAAGGCAGCCGGGGACGCCGCCACCGCGCTCGAGACCGCCAAGGGCGCTCGCGAGTCCGCCGAACGTGCGGTCGGAGACGCCGCGACGGCACGTGCCGCGGCGGTCACGCGACTGGCAGAGATGCGCGGGGTCACCGCGGAGCTCGAGCAGGAGCGACAGAACGGACTCGCCTCGGAGCGCGCGGCGCGACAGCAGGCCCAGTTCCAGGAGGAGCAGGAGCGCGCCGAGCAGTCGACGCCGCCCCCCGCGTCGGACAGCGGTGGCTCGAACAACAGTGGCTCGAACGGGGGCGGCTCATCGCCGATCGACAACCCCGTGACGCCTGCGCCGAACCCCCGCCCCACCGAGACTGCGGACCCCGAGCCGCAGCAGCCGTCGAACCCTGACCCGGCTCCTGAGCCCGAGCCGGAGCCGGAGCCGGAGCCTGAGCCCGAACCGGAGCCCACGAACTCGTGGCGCTCGAGCGCATCGCAGGGCTCTCGAGCCGCCTCGCACTCGCTGACGCTCAAGGGCGCCCCGTACGCATGGGGCGGCAATGGCCCGGCCTACGACTGCTCCGGGCTGACCTCCGCCTCATGGCGCACAGCCGGGATCTCGATCCCGCGCTCGTCGGGCACTCAGTACGCCGGAGTCTCGAAGCTGCCGTACTCGCAGCTGCGCAAGGGCGACTTGGTGTTCTGGGGATCGAACCGCAGCGCATCGGCGATCTATCACGTCGCGATCTACATCGGCAACGGCCAGATCATGGAGGCCCAGACCCACGGCAAGCCTGCGCAGCAGCGCAGCCTGTACTCGTGGGCCGTCGGCGACATGATGCCGTACATCGGCCGCCCGTAGTCCGTTCGCGCCACCAGGCCGGGCCGCGCATCGGCCCTGTGCTCGTGCACCGCTGCACCGCCGGGCGGCGCGTGTTCGACTCCCGGGCCGACACGCCCGGCTCTCCGCGACACGCCGAGACGTTTCGACATGAGATGTCTCACTTCGTGGGGGTTTCCTCGTCATCACCTGCGGCGCCGACCGTCCCACGTGGTGAATCTGATCCCCGCGAGAAAAGGTCCCCATGATCGAGTCACGAATCCCGCATCCTGTCGCTGCCGATGGGCTGACGGGCGGAGCGCTGTGGCGTCGCCAGGCGTTGAGAGTCGTGCACTCCGCGCCGGTGGGTGCCGGTCACTCCGCGGTGCCGGGCGTCAGCCCCGCGACGGGGCACGTGCGCATTCGGCCGGACCGCACCTTCGCTCAGCACGGACTGCTCGGCAGGCCTCACACGCTCGTGGTGACCGTCGGAGTCGAGCACTGGGACGTGGAGCACGGAGGCGCATCCGGCATCGACGTCACGTTCGACGTGCCGGCGGCGTGCCTCGCCCACGACAGCGCGTCAGCCGCGGGCTGGTGCGAGCCCGCCGAAGGATGGAGCTTCACCATCATGGCGCTGGACGATCGCGCCACCGTCGCACTCACGCATCACGGACGCGTGCCGGCCGGGGGGCTCGCCGAGGCGACCTTCCAGCTCACCCTGGCGGAGCGCGCCGAGCTGACGGATGGCCTCACGCTGCGAATGTGGAGCCGCACTCCAGGCGCGGGTCAACCGTCGCAGTCGAGCGCTGTCACCATCCCGGTGGACCGTCTGGCGCTGTGAGCGCCGAGCCCACGGACCCGGCTCGGGTCAGTGCCCGGCTGGCGGGTTGAGCGGGTTCATGTGCTCGAAGGCAGTGCCCTGGGCGCGCTCGAAGGAGCGCTGGATCTCGGCCTCTGCTTCGATGCGGCCCTCCCAGGTCGCGCCCTCGACGGACTTGCCAGGCTCGAGGTCCTTGTAGACCTCGAAGAAGTGCTGCACCTCGAGGCGGTGGAAGTCGGAGATGTCCGTGAGCTCCTGACGCCACGCCTGACGCTGGTCGCCCATGGGCACGCACAGCACCTTGTCGTCCACGCCGGCTTCGTCGCTCATGCGGAACATGCCGAGCGCGCGGCAACGGATCATGCAGCCGGGGAACGTGGGCTCCTCCAGCAGGACGAGCGCGTCGAGGGGATCGCCATCCTGGCCGAGAGTGCCGTCGATGAACCCGTAGTCGTCGGGATACCGAGTGGAGGTGAACAACATGCGATCGAGGATGATGCGGCCCGTCTCGTGGTCCACCTCGTACTTGTTTCGTGATCCCTTAGGGATCTCGATCGTCACATTGAATTCCATGTTCTACCTCGCGTCGGGGAGTGTGCTGCTGGGTACTAGTGTGTCGTAAGTCCGGAGGTGACGCGTGCGCAGGAAGGTGCTGGCGGGGATTCTTGTCCCCGCCGTCGTGATGGGTGGGGCTGGTGCCTACGCCGTCGCGGATGCCTACGACGTCGTCCCCGGGTGGATCACGGCGGAGCCCGTCCCGGTGGCGCCCGCCCCGTTCCTCTCGCCGCTGCCCGTCTCCGCGGCCTCGGCCCCCGCATCGGCCGTCTCCGTGGTGAGCGCCGATGCGCCACGTCCGTCCGCGGACTACGTCCAGTCGCTCGCGGAGGCGGTCCGCGCTGACGAGCGCACGGGCACGTCCACGAACGTGTCGGTCGTGGACGTGGTGACCGGCGACGTGCTGGCGGACCTCGACGCCGATGACGTGCAGGTGCCCGCCTCGTCGACGAAGCTGCTGACCGCCGTGAGCGCCATCGCCGATCTCGGTCCCGACCACCGCATGACGACCACCGTGACGTGGGAGCCGGCCGGACGCGTCGTGACGCTCGTCGCGGGCGGCGACATGATGCTGGCGGCAGGGGAAGGGCACGGCGGGGACGGCGTCGACGCGAACGGATACGCCGGCATCGCCGATCTGGCCGATGCCGTGGTCCTGGCGGCACCCGACGTGCTGTCCGGCGGTGCCGTGACGATCGCCGTGGACGACACGGCCTTCGAGGGTCCCGCGGTGAACCCCGACTGGCCCCAGTACGCACTCGACAACGGATACGTCGTGGGCGCCACCGGTCTCGCCGTGGACGTCGCGCGCACCGGCGACGAGCAGTACTCGCAGCGCTATCCGGACCCGTCGATCGCTGCGGGCGATCACCTCGCGGCGGCCCTGTCCGAGCGGGGCGCGACCATCGCCGAGGGCGTGACGCGCGCCGCCAGCCCCGGCACCGCATCGGCCGTCGCATCGGTGCAGAGCGCGCCGCTGAGCGACGTCGCCCATCTGCTGCTGCGGGATTCCGACAACACGATCGCCGAGGTCGTCTCCCGCGTGCACGCGCTCGAGACCGACCGCCCCACGACGCCGGCGGGCGCGGCGCAGGCCACCATCGCGGGTCTGGACGGCATCGGTGCGCCGGTGCGCGGACTCGTGCTGCACGACGGTGCGGGCTTCTCCGAGCGCAACCGGGTGTCCCCGGAGCACCTGACGGGCGCCATCACCGCCGCGCTCGCCGCGGAGCCCACCCAGGATCTCCTCGACTGGCTGCCCGTCGGAGGCCTCGAGGGCACCGTCGGTTCTCGGTACGCCGACACGTCGGCGGCTGGCGCATTGCGGGCCAAGACCGGCTCGCTCACCGGAGTGACGGCGCTGGCGGGAACCGTGCAGACGGCCGATGGTCGGCTGCTCGCCTTCGCGATCCTCGCCGACGGGATGCCCTACGGCCCCGTCGCGCCCCGCGTCGCCTTCGACGAGATGGTCACGGCTTTGGCAGACTGTGGCTGTGAGCCCTAGCGGAGAGCACGGCCGCGCGCGGCACGGGAAGCCGGCCCGCGCATCGGCCGTGCCGGGGAGGCGTCGATGACCGGCCCCCACCCCTCGGTCGCCGCGCTGCGCACGGCGGTGCGCGCCGCCCTCGACCAGTCCGAGATCGGCACCCGCGTCTGGGTCGCGTGCTCGGGCGGGCCCGACTCGCTGGCGCTCGCCGCGGCGACGGCGTTCGTGGGCCGCAAGGAGGGCTACCTCACCGGCGCGATCATCGTGGACCACGGCCTGCAGAGCGACTCCGCGGCGGTGGCCGAGCGTGCGGCGGCAGAGGTTCGCAGGGCCGGACTCCATCATGTGTTCATCGAGACGGTGAAGGTGGGGCGCGAGGGGGGACTCGAATCGGCGGCCCGCAACGCCCGATACGCCGCGCTCAACAACCGCATGGACGCCGAGGGCGGGCTGTCGCCGGTGCTGCTCACGGGGCACACCATGGACGACCAGGCGGAGACCGTCCTGCTCGCACTCGCTCGCGGCTCGGGGGCACGGGCCCTGTCGGGGATCCCGGCGCGGCGCGGTCGCATCATCCGTCCGCTGCTGTCGCTGCGCCGCAAGGACACGATCGCCGCGTGTCAGGCGCTGGGGCTCGACCCGTGGCACGACCCGTCCAACTATGTGTCCGACGGGCCCAAGCGGTCGGCGCTGCGCACCAAGGTGATGCCCGCGCTCGTCGACGTCCTGGGCCCTGGCGTCGTCTCGGGCCTGGCGCGGTCGGCGGCGCTGCTGCAGGCCGATGCGGACGAGCTCGACCGGCAGGCGCGCTCCGCGATGGGGGCGAGCGTCTCCGAGGTGCGGGGCGAGGAGTGGCGGTGCGACATGCTCGCCGCCCTGCCGGACGCGATCCGTTCTCGCATGATCAAGATGCTCGCCGAGAACCGTGGCGCGGGCCCGTTGACGGCGGCCCACGTCGTCGCGATCGATCAGCTCGTCACCGGCTTCCGCGGACAGGGCGGCGTGGCCCTTCCCGGGGGCTACGAGGCGCGCCGTGAATATGGCAGGCTGGTCATCGCCCGCCCGAGTCCCCGCACCTGAGCACGCTCAGGACGCCCTGAGGAGCAGCCGTGGAACCCCAGTACGACATGGACGACTTCACCAAGGTGATCGTCAGCGAGAACGACATCTCTCGCAAGCTCGACGCTCTCTCGGCTCAGATCCGCGAGGACTACGAGGGCAAGGACCTGCTGCTCGTCGGCGTTCTCAAGGGGGCTGTCATGGTGATGGCAGACCTCGCGCGGCGCATGCCGCCCACGGTGCAGATGGACTGGATGGCCGTGTCGTCCTACGGCTCGGGCACCAAGTCCTCCGGCGTGGTGCGGATCCTCAAGGACCTCGACGCCGATCTGAGCGGGCGCCACGTGCTCATCGTGGAGGACATCATCGACACCGGCATCACGCTGCACTGGCTGCTGGGAAACCTGCGCTCGCGCGGCGCCGCCTCGGTCGAGGTGATGACGCTGCTGCGCAAGCCCGACGCCGTCCAGGTCGAGGTCCCGGTCAAGTACCTGGGCTTCGAGATCCCCAACGAGTTCGTCGTCGGCTACGGCCTCGACTACGCGGAGCGGTATCGGACGCTGCCGTTCGTGGCGATCCTCAACCCGGCGGTCTACGGAGACTGACCCCTCGGCCGCCGACCGAGCCCGCCCCGCCACGACAGTTTGAACCAAGACCCGTCCGAAGCCCTGCGGGTCGCGTGGATCTGACGCAGGTTACTCGGTGTGTCGGCCCGCGATTGGTGCAGACTGTCGGGGAGGGGCCCCGCGCGACGTCCACTGGCGGCGCTGACGGTGTTCTATCCACGGCCCGACGGGCAGCATCGCGCAGGCGTGATCCCCTGCGCGACAGGCTCGCGCGGTGGACCCCGTGCGAGCGCTGCAACGACGACGAGGCGTCGCGAGGTGGACTGAGCTCCAGCGAGCGGGCGTCGCTCGCAGCACGCTGCTGGATGCTTGCCGCGACGGCACCGTCCTCCGACCCCATCGCGGTGTGTTCGCACTCCCGTTGACACCTCGGCCGACCGTGCTTGCGAGTATCTTCCGCGGTGAGGTGTGCTGTCTGTCGTGGTGCACTGATGCCTCCCTGCCTGTCTACCCGAGTCCTGGGTCCGTCCATCTCGCGGTACCCCAACCGCGCGGGATGGGCCATGTCCGGCAGCGACCCGTGCGGGAGGTCGTCGTCCATCGTGTGCCAGCGATGCCGCGGACGGCCGCGGACCACATCGACCTCGCCGCGCTCTGCTGCGGACCGCGCGAACAACTCGCACTCATCGATGCCGCACTCCGGGTCGGGGCGCTCGACCTGCGTGCGATCCAGGGGTTCGTCTACGGTTCCTCCGACCGTCGTCGCTGGCTCGCTCGGATGGCCGATGCGCGGGCTGAGTCGCTCTCAGAGACGTGCGCACGGGTCGAGATGGTGGAGGCGGGCCTCACCGTGGTGCCTCAGTTCCGACTCAGCGGCGTGGGCCGAGTCGACTTCCTCGTGGAGGGCGTGGTGGTGGTCGAGATCGACTCGCAGGCGTTCCATTCGGGGGAGGAAGCGCGCGCCCGCGACGGCGACCGAGACCGAGCCGCGACGACTCAGGGGTATCCCACTTTGCGCTACATGTTCCATGACGCCGCGGAAAGGCCCCACGAGATCGTGGCGGACGTTGTTGCGACACTCCTGCGCATCGGCCGTCTATCCCCGACAGTTCGAACCAAGATCGCGGCAGCTGCGCGCGTGTCGGGTTGGCGGTCGCTCTTGTAGTCGGCGTGTCGCGCTTCGTTTGGTTCAAACTGTCGGACGGGAGCGTCCCCACGCCGTCAGCGAAACCTTGAAATCGGCCCTGCGCACTCGCGTAGGCTCTGTACCACCATGAAAAAGGCACTCACCCTGCGCCGCATCATCCCCCTCGTCCTGATCGCCGTCCTGGCGGGCTGGCTGGTGTCCTCGCTATTCGCGCCCGAAGTCAAGCGCATCGACACGTCGACAGGCCTCGAGATCCTCGATGCCGGGCTGGTCGAGCAGGCGAAGATCATCGACGGGGATCAGCGCGTGCAGCTGACGCTCGTCGAGAACTGGGCCGCGGAGCTCCCGGAGGACGCCCCCGAGGGCTGGGCCGACTACCCCGCCCAGATCGAGTTCTTCTGGACCGCGCCGCAGGGCGAGGAGATCGTCGATGCTGTCCGGACCGCGGCCCCGGAGGGCGGCTACGACTCCGAGGTGCCTCAGACCAGCATCTGGACGACGCTGCTGTTCACGTTCCTCCCGATCCTGCTGATCCTCGGCGTGATCCTGTACCTGATGTCGAGCATGCAGGGCGGCGGCGGCCGGCTCATGCAGTTCGGCAAGTCCAAGGCCTCACTGGTCACGCCCGACACCCCGACCGTGAAGTTCGACGACGTCGCCGGTGTCGAAGAGGCGGTCGACGAGCTGCGCGAGATCGAGGAGTTCCTCGAGAACCCGGCCAAGTTCCAGGCCGTGGGCGCCAAGATCCCCAAGGGCGTGCTGCTCTACGGCCCCCCGGGAACCGGAAAGACGCTGCTCGCGCGCGCCGTCGCGGGCGAGGCCGGCGTGCCGTTCTTCCACATCTCCGGCTCCGACTTCGTCGAGATGTTCGTGGGTGTGGGCGCCAGCCGCGTGCGCGACCTGTTCGAGCAGGCCAAGAAGAACGCCCCGGCGATCATCTTCGTCGACGAGATCGATGCGGTGGGTCGCCACCGTGGCGCCGGCATGGGCGGCGGCCACGACGAGCGCGAGCAGACCCTCAACCAGATGCTGGTCGAGATGGACGGCTTCGACGCCAACACGAACGTCATCATGATCGCGGCGACCAACCGCCCCGACATCCTCGACCCGGCGCTTCTGCGTCCGGGCCGCTTCGACCGCCAGGTGGGCGTGGACGCGCCCGACCTCAAGGGTCGTCAGAAGGTCCTCGAGGTCCACGCCAAGGGCAAGCCCATCGCCCCCGAGGTCGATCTGACCCTGATGGCGAGGCGCACCCCGGGCTTCACCGGTGCTGACCTCGCGAACGTGCTGAACGAGGCGGCGCTGCTGACGGCGCGCCGCGATCTCACCCTCATCGGCCCCTCCGAGCTCGACGAGGCGATCGATCGCGTCATCGCCGGCCCGCAGAAGCGCACCCGGATCATGAACGACCACGACAAGGCCGTGACGGCGTACCACGAGGGCGGGCATGCGCTGGTGGCTGCCGCCATGAACCACACGGACCCGGTCACCAAGGTCACGATCCTGCCCCGCGGCCGCGCTCTCGGCTACACGATGGTGATGCCGCAGGAGGACCGATACTCGAAGACCCGCAACCAGCTGCTCGACAACCTCGCCTACGCGATGGGTGGACGCGTGGCGGAGGAGCTGGTGTTCGGCGATCCCTCGACCGGCGCGAGCAACGACATCTCGCAGGCCACCGAGATCGCCAAGCAGATGGTCACGGAGTACGGCATGTCGCCCGAGGTCGGGTCCGTGCGCCTGGCCGGCAGCTCCGGCGAGGTGTTCCTGGGCCGCGACATGGGCCATGGGCGCGACTACTCGGAGACGCTGGCCGCGAAAGTCGACTCCGAGGTTCGCCAACTCATGGACAACGCCATGGAGGAGGCCACCAAGGCCCTCCAGGCGAACCGCGGAGTGCTGGACCAGCTCGCGACGGAGCTCCTCGAGAAGGAGACTCTCAACGAGAAGGAACTCGCGGAGATCTTCACCAAGGTCAAGCAGGTCGCCCGGCGCAAGCACTGGGTGAGCGGCGACTGGGCGCCCAAGACCGCGCCCCGCAAGAAGCCCGTGACCGCGCCGCCGCCACCCAAGGAGGAGCCGAAGGATGCGCTCCCGACCGAGTCCGTGGACGCCCCCATCGAGACTCAGGACGGCGCCGAGTAGCGTGGCGACCATGAGCGAGCAGTCACGCAGCGACCGGTCGGCCGATGCGGGGGTCGCCCAGCCTTCCCCGTGCGCCCCGAGCGGTACGCGCCACTCCCCGGTCGACGAGGAGCCCCAGCGTCCCGCATCGGCCGGGCGCGGCGTCGACACCGAGCGAGCCGAGGCCGCCGTCCGTGAGCTCCTGATCGCCATCGGCGAGGACCCGGACCGTGACGGGCTGAAGGACACCCCCGCCCGGGTCGCGCGCGCCTACGACGAGTTCTTCGCGGGTCTGACCCAGAACCCCGAGGACGTGCTGAGCGCGGTCTTCGAGCTGGGCCACGAAGAGATGATCCTCGTCAAGGACATCGAGCTGTACTCGATGTGCGAGCACCACCTGGTGCCGTTCCACGGGGTCGCCCACGTCGCGTACATCCCGGGCGAGGACGGCCGCATCACAGGACTGAGCAAGTTGGCTCGCTTGGTTGAGATGTACGCGCGCCGCCCTCAGGTCCAGGAGCGTCTCACGACCCAGGTCGCCGATGCGCTGGTGGAGCACCTCGGGGCCCGCGGCGTCATCGTCGTCGTCGAGGCGGAGCACCTGTGCATGTCGATGCGGGGGATCCGCAAGCCGGGCTCGCGCACGGTCACGAGTGCGGTGCGAGGCGTGATGCGCGACGTGGCGACGCGCGCCGAGGCGATGAGCCTCATCGTCGGGAAGTAGGCCGCCGTGACGCTCGTCATGGGCATCCTCAACGTCACTCCGGACAGCTTCAGCGACGGCGGTCGCTGGCACACGGCCGATGCGGCCATCGCCAGGGGGATGGCGCTCGCTGCGGAGGGCGCGGACATCGTCGACGTGGGCGGCGAGTCCACCCGTCCGGGCGCGACGAGGGTCGACCCTGGCGAGGAGGTCACTCGGGTGCTGCCAGTCGTGGAGGCGCTGGCGGGCGAGGGAATCACCGTGTCGATCGACACCATGCGCGCGCGCACCGCGCGGGCTGCGGTGGACGCCGGCGCGCGGTACGTCAACGACGTCTCGGGCGGGCTCGCGGACCCCGAGATGACGCGCATCGTGGCAGAGCTCGAGTGCGAGTACATCGCCGGGCATTGGCGTGCCTTCGATGACCAGATCGATGCTCCCGACGCGTTCGGGGACGTGGTCGCAGAGGTGCGCCACGAACTGCTCCAGCGCGTGCGCGCGTTCCAGGACGCAGGTGTCGACTCGAACCGCATCGTCATCGATCCGGGCCTGGGCTTCGGCAAGGGAACGGACGAGAACTGGGGTCTGCTCGCGCACCTCGACGTGCTCCGAGCGATGGGCCCGCGGATCCTGGTGGGCGCGTCGCGCAAGCGGTTCGTCGGCGCCGCGATCGCACGCGACGGCGTCCCCGACGCGGACCCCGCGGCGCGCGACCACGCCACCACCGCGATCACCACGCTGTGCGCCCAGCAGGACGTGTGGGGCGTGCGCGTGCACGATGCGAGAGCGGCGCGAGACGCCATCCAGGTCGTGTCCGCTTGGCAGAACGCGCTCGAACGGCAACGATGAGGCTATGACCACAGCAGCGAGGCCCTACGTCAGAGACGGCATCGAGTTCGACCAGATCGCGGTGCGCGGCATCCGGGTCTCCGGATATCACGGCGTCAACGCGAACGAGCGCGAGGACGGCCAGCTGTTCCTGGCCGACGTGGTCGTTCACGTGAACACCAGGACTGCCGCCGTCGGCGACGATCTGTCGCGCTCGGTCAACTACTCCGAGGTCGCGGACCGCACCGCGGAGATCCTCGCGGGCTCTCCGTTCAAGCTCATCGAGGCGGTGGCCGAGCACATCGCTCGCGAACTGCTCGAGATCGAGGGCGCCGAATGCGTGGATGTCACGGTCCACAAGCCGCAGGCGCCGCTGCACGTGGAGTTCAAGGACGTGACGATCACCATTCGCCGCGACCTGCGCGACGGCTCGCTCTCCGCGGACAAGCGCATCGGCTCCTCCGCGGGGTTCTCCGACGACCCGCTGGACCCGGGCGCCGGGCCGGCGCGCGACATCATGGACGAGCGCCCCGCACAGCCGGTGCCCGCCGTCATCGCGCTGGGCGGCAATCTGGGCGATGTCGAGCCGACCTTCCGCGAAGCGCTCGCCGCGCTGCATCGCGTCCCCGGGGTCGAGGTGCGCGCCGCCTCGCCGCTGGTGAGGTCCGTGCCCGAAGGCGGCGCCGATCAGCCCGACTATCTCAACGCGGTGGCCCGCATTCACACGTCGCTCGCGCCTCGCCAGCTGCTCGCCGCGTGCAATGGGATCGAGATGCTCTACGGCCGCGACCGCACGGTGCCGGGCTCGGCGCGCACGCTCGACCTCGACCTCATCACCTACGACGGCGTGACGGGGGAGAGCCCCGATCTCACGCTGCCGCACCCGCGTGCTCATCTCCGTGGGTTCGTCCTGCTGCCGTGGGCCCACATGGAGCCCGACGCGACGCTCGAGCCGTACGGGCGTGTCGCTGACCTGGCCCGCCAGGCTGCGTTCGACGGCGTGACGGTCGTCGGGCCCCAGTGGCCGCACGTCCCTGCGCCCGATGCGCTCTCACCCGCGTCCGCGCCGTCCGTCCCGTCCGCGCCGGCCCAGCGGTCCGCTGAGGCGACGCCCACGCCGCGCCTCGAGCCCGAGGTCGCCGACTGGCAGCCCGAGCAGCCTTCGGCCGCGTCGCCTGCGCCCGGCGCACCCGAGCCGAGCCAGGGCGAACACGCCCCCGAGCCCGGGCCCGAGCATCGGCCGAGCGCACCGTCCGCACCCTCGCAGCCCGGCGTGCCGCGCCGCGCCTCGTTCGGCGTGGCACGGCAGACTCCTCCCGCCGACGAGTCCGGCCACTCCGGGCACCAGTAGCCAGACTCTTGTCGTACCTCACGTGGCAGCGGCTCACGCTCGTGGCGCTGTGCTCTCTGGTGCTCACGTGGCTGGTGACGCTCGTGATGGAGCGCGGCGGCGCGACGCCTGAGCGCGTGCCGTGGACCGTGCTCGTCGTCTGTGCGGCGGCCGGCACCTCCGCGCTGTGGCTCGGCTGGCAGGTACGTCGCTACGTCAAGGGCGACAAGCCCGGTCTCGATCCCATTCGCGCGGCGCGCACCGCCGTGTTCGCGCAGGCGTGCGCGTACACCGGCGCGATCCTGGTGGGCGCCTTCGCCGGGTACGGGGTCGGGCTGCTCGACGAGTGGTCTCACGGACCGCGCCGCGAGGTCGTCATCTCGGCGCTGCTCGGGGCGGTCGCGGGTGGGGCACTGCTGGCGGCGGGCGCCATCGCAGAGCGGTGGTGTCGCCACCACGGCGACGATGATCGCGGCGACCGCACGGAACCCTCCACCGCCTGATCACGGGTCGGCGCGCGGCACGGTGCCGGCGGCTGGCAGACTGAGCCCATGACCTGGTTCGAGCCCGACGACGCCCCGTGGCAGTACGTCTCCCGCACTCTCATCTACGCACGCCTGATCACGATGGCCCTGTGGCTGGGCATTCCGCTGATCGGCCTGATCGTGCTCGGCGCGCTCACGAGTCCGTGGGTGTGGACGGGAGCAGGGGCGCTGCTGATCGCGATGATCTGGAGCGCCTGGGTGATCGTGCGTCAGGTGACGGCGCATGCGTGGGCGGAGCGTGAGGACGACCTGGTGGTGAAGCGTGGTCGCATCCTGCGCACCGTCACCGTGGTGCCGTACGGCCGCATGCAGTACGTCGAGGTCGAGTCGGGGCCGCTCGCGCGTGCCTTCGGCATCGCCCGCGTCCAGCTCCACACGGCCTCGCCCGGCACTGACGCGAACATCGCGGGCGTGCCCGAGGCCGAGGCCGCGCGTCTGCGCGACCGTCTCACCTCGCGGGGCGAAGCGCAGCTGGCGGGACTGTGACCGGCGAGCCCGAGGCCGCGACCCCTGGGGCGCCGGAGCACGCTGCCCCTGCCTCGCGGCGCACGGTGTATCGCGCACCCCGCGAATGGCACCGGCTGCACCCGATCTCTCCGCTCCTGGGCGGATGGGCCGTCCTCGGCGTCGTCGGATCGGTCATGCTCTACAACTACGCTCCGAGCTGGTCCGGTCCGGATGAGTACGCGGTCGAGATCGCGCACGCCCTCACGAGCTCGATCGGCTGGTTCGCGCTCGGAGCGTTCGTGATCCTGGGCGTGACCATCGGCTTCGGGTATCTCCAGTGGCGCGTCAATCAGTACCGGCTCGGCGACGAGGCCGTCCACCAGCGCAAGGGCATCGTGTTCCGTCAGCAGCGCCAGGCCCGCCTGGACCGCCTGCAGGCCGTCGACGTGGTGCAGCCGCTGCTCGCACGGATCTTCGGCTTCGCCGTGTTGCGGATCGAGGTGGCCGGCGGGGAGAACTCCGGCATCGCGCTCGAGTACCTGCGGCTCGGCGACGCCGAGGCGATGCGCAACGAGCTGCTCGCCCTCGCCGCCGGCGTGAAGCGCGCCAAGGCGGCAGGCAAGGAGGCGACGGTCGATGCCATCGCCGCCCAGTCCGAGACGGGACACGCGGCCGATGCGGGCGTCGCCTACGCGGGCGAGGCCTCCCTGCGCGACATCGCCGGGATGCCGCAGGGCGAGGCGGAGACGCCGGCCGCGCCTGAGCGCGAGGTCTACGCGGTGCCGCTCAGCCGGCTGGCGCTGTCCATCGTGCTGTCGGGTCCGTTCATCTTCATCGTCACCGTCCCGGCGCTGGTCGGCATTGCGGTCCTCGCACTGCCGATCGACCTCGGCGACATCCTCGCTGTGACGGTGGGCGCGAGCCTGTTCACCGTGCTGCCCGCTGCGTTTGCGCTCCTCGGGTACTTCTGGTCGCGCTTCAACTCCGGCTTCGGCTTCAAGGCCGCGCTGTCACCCGACGGGATCCGGCTGCGGCACGGAGCGCTCGAGACGCGACGCCAGACGGTGCCCCCGGGACGTGTGCAGGCGGTGCGCTTCCATCAGACGCTGCTGTGGCGCCACAAGGACTGGTGGCGCGTCACCATCAACGTCGCGGGCTACCAGGACGATCAGGAGAACGTGTCGACTCTGCTGCCCGTCGGCTCGCGCCAGGATGCGCTCACAGCGTTGTGGCTCGTGCTGCCGGACCTGGGCGACCCCGACCCGGCCGGCACCGTGTCGACGGCGCTCTCGGGCTCGGGAGACGAGCACGGATTCATCCCGTCTCCGCGACGGGCGCGGCTGTTCGACCCGATCCAGTGGCGTCAGCGCGGCGTCCGCGCGACGGACCGGGCGCTGCTGATCCGGCGCGGCCGGCTGTCGCGAGAGATGTTCGTGGTGCCGCACGAGCGCACTCAATCCCTGCAGCTGCAGCAGGGTGCGCTGCAGCGACGGCGCGGGCTCGCGACCTTCGTGGTGCACTCCACCAACGGACCGGTCAAGCCCGTCGCCGAGCACCTGGACGTCGACGATGCGCTTGCGCTGCTCGACTCGCAGGCGCAGCGGGCCGCCGAGGGGCGCCGCCGCCAGACCCCTGAGCAGTGGATGTCGGCGGTGGGCATACGTGAGTAGGCCCGGACGGCTCGCGATCGGCGTCCTCGGCGCCGGCCGCGTGGGCGCGGTGCTGGGCGCGGCGCTCCGACGTGCGGGTCACGACATCGTGGGAGCGACGGGGGTCTCCGAGGAGTCACGGGACCGGATCGATGCGCTGCTGTCGGGCGTGCCGGTGGTCGAGCCCGACGTCCTGGTCGGGCAGGCCGACCTGGTGCTGCTGACCGTGCCTGACGACCAGATCCGTCCCGTCGCTGCCGGGTTGGCATCGCTGGGCGCGTGGCGCGCGGGGCAGATCGTGGTGCACACCTCGGGGCGCTACGGGACGGAAGCGCTGGCCGATGCGATCGCGGCGGGAGCGCTCCCTCTCGCGATTCACCCCGCCATGACGTTCACCGGGACCTCGCTGGACCTGGAGCGGCTGTCGGATGCGGTGTTCGCCGTGTCCGCGCCCGCCCCGCTGTTGCCGATCGCCCAGGCGCTCGTGGTGGAGATGGGCGGCGAGCCGCTGGTGATCGACGACGCCTCGCGGCCCGCGTATCACGCGGCGCTGGTGCACGGCGCGAACCACGTCGTCACTGCGGTGACCCAGGCCAGTGCCCAGCTCGCGCGCATCGGCGTGGAGGAGCCCGGGCGCGTGCTGGGGCCGCTGGTGCACGCCTCGGTCGAGGGTGCGCTCACCGACGCGCCTGGCGCCGTCGCGTCGCTGACCGGCCCCGTCGTGCGCGGCGACGCCGGCACCATCGCGGCGCACCTGGCTGCGCTCGCGGACCAGCCGGAGACTCTGCATGCCTACCGGGCCATGGCTCGGGCGACAGCGGACCTCGCGCTCTCGGGCGGGCGCATCGGACCGGCCGCGTACGCGGACATCATCGCCACGCTCGGAGTCGACTGATGACAGGAGCCACGCCATGATCCTGGCACCGACCGCCGCCGAGCTCCCCGAGCGGCCGAGCGAGGGTACTCGCGCCGTCGTCATGACCATGGGGGCGCTGCACGAGGGCCACCTGACTCTGGTGCGTCGCGCGCGTCAGATCGCGGACCAGGTCGTGGTGACGATCTTCGTCAACCCCCTGCAGTTCAACGACCCCGGCGACCTCGATCGCTACCCGCGCACGCTCGAAGCCGACTGCGCGCTCCTGGCGGCCGAGGGCGTGGACGCGGTCTTCGCGCCGTCCGTCGACGAGATGTATCCGGGTGGTGATCCGGTCGTGACCGTCAGCGCCGGAGTCATCGGCGACGTGTTCGAAGGAGAGCACCGTCCGGGCCACTTCGACGGAGTGCTCACGGTGGTGCTCAAGCTGCTGCACCTCACCTCGCCGGACGTCGCGCTGTTCGGCGCCAAGGACGCGCAGCAGGTGATCGCCGTGCGCACCATGGTCCGCGACCTCGCCGTCCCCGTGCGGATCGAGGCGGTGCCGACGGTGCGCGACCCGGACGGGCTGGCACTCAGCTCCCGCAACGCGCACCTGAGCTCCGACGACCGCGACAGCGCTCTCGCCCTGTCCCGCGCGCTCGCCGCCGCGGAGGCGGCCGCCCGGAATGGCGCATCGGCCGCCGACGTTGTCCGCTCAGGAATGGACGTGCTGGCAGGCGCAGCCCGCGCATCGGCCGGGATCACCGTGGACTATGTCGCGGCGTTGGACCCCCGGACGGCGCACGAGGTGCCCGCGGATCACCGTGGAGAAGCCGTGATCGCGGTCGCGGCCACCGTGAGAGGAACGCGGCTCATCGACAACACGTCCGTCCTCATCGAACCGGAAGGATCGCCCTCATGACCAGCCTCGTCAGGCCCATGATGATCGCGAAGATCCATCGCGCCACCGTCACCCAGGCAGACCTGCACTACGTGGGATCGATCACGATCGACGCCACGCTGATGGAGCGCGCGGATCTGCTCCCGGGCCAGCAGGTGGACGTGGTGGATGTGACCAACGGAGCGCGGCTCACGACGTACGCGATCCCCGGCGAGCCCGACACCGGGCAGATCTGCATCAACGGCGCAGCAGCCCACCTCGTGAACCCGGGCGACACCATCATCGTGATCGCGTACGGGATGCTCGCGGACGACGAGGCGCGCACGTTCGAGCCCCACGTGGTGTTCGTGGACGGCGACAACCGGATCGTGTCCGAATGCGACGACCCCGGCACGGTGCCCGACGGGTATGGCCTCGAGCGGTCGGGCGTGCCCGTGCACGAGTTCCACGAGAAGGGCTGGGAGGCCTTCCGCTCCTGAGCCCGCTCGAGGCCCTTCAACTGCGAACCCCATTTCCCCCTGACACGCCGTCCATACCGGCCGATGCGGGGGCTGAGTTCGGAGTGTCGGCGCCGCAGCGGTTCGTAGTGAAGGGCGTGGAGGGGTCGCCGGTAGGTTGACCCCATGAGTTCGTTCGTTCGCCGACTCGCCGCGCCGCAGCCCGGCTGGACCATCAACGCCGACGTGATCGTGGTGGGCTCCGGCATCGCAGGCCTCACCGCCGCGCTGGAGCTGCGCGCCAAGGTCGATCGCGTGCTGGTGGTGACCAAAGGGGAGCTGAGCTCCGGCTCGACCGTGTGGGCCCAGGGCGGCATCGCCGCGGCGCTCGACCCCGAGGACACCCCCGACGAGCACCTGCAGGACACCCTCGTCGCCGGTGCCGGGCTGTGCTCGGAGCAGGCCGTGCGGGCGCTCGTCACCGAGGGCCCTGACCGCGTGCGGGAGCTCGTCACGCGCGGCGCCAACTTCGACACCGGCCCCGACGGCGATATCACCCTGACGCGGGAGGGCGGCCACATGCGCGACCGGATCGCGCACGCGGGCGGCGACGCGACGGGAGCCGAGATCTCTCGGGCGCTCATCGCCCAGCTCGCGGCGGTGGAGAACGACCCCGGGATCGAGGTGATCGAGCACGCCATGGTGGTGGACCTGCTCACCTCAGCCCCGGATGGCGACGGCAGGCCCGGGCCCGTGTGCGGCGTCACCCTGCACATCATCGGCGAGGGTTCTCGCGACGGCGTGGGCGCCGCGCTCGCCAAGTCCGTGATCCTTGCGACGGGTGGCATCGGCCAGGTCTTTCTGTCCTCCACCAATCCCGCTTCTGCCACCGGCGACGGGCTCGCGGCGGCGCTGCGCGCAGGCGCCGCGATCGCGGACCTCGAATTCGTGCAGTTCCACCCGACCGTGCTGTGGCAGGGCTCCGCGGCTCGCGGTCAGCAGCCGCTGATCTCCGAGGCCGTGCGGGGAGAGGGCGCACACCTGCTCAACGCCACCGGCGAGCGGTTCATGGTCGACCGTCACCCCATGGCCGAGCTCGCTCCCCGCGACGTGGTGAGCAAGGGCATCGTCGCGATGATGGAGGACGAGGGCTCCGAGAACGTCTTCCTTGACTGCCGCCACCTCGGCAAAGGGTTCCTCAAGGACCGGTTCCCCACCATCTGGGAGCGACTCGAAGAGCGGAACATCGACATGGCGCGGGACCTCATCCCGGTGGCTCCCGCCCAGCACTATCACTCAGGAGGCATCCTCACCGATCTGCGCGGCCGCTCCACCCAGGCCGGCCTCTATGCGATCGGCGAGGCCGCGTGCACCGGCGTGCACGGCGCGAACCGGCTCGCGTCGAACTCGCTGCTCGAAGGCCTGGTCTTCGCCACCCGCGCGGCGGCCGATGCGGCGAGCGCCGTGGCGGACGGGGTGGTGAGCCAGCGTGAGCCCGTGGAGCGCTCCGGCCCGGCCGCGCTGGTGCCGGCGACGGCTCGGCCGCAGATCCAATCGGCCGCGCACCGAGGCGCGGGCCCCGTGCGGGTGGCCGCCAAGCTCGAGCGCGCGGCGGAGCGACTGGCCTCCCTGAGGGCCAAGTTCCGCGCCGATGCGCTGCGCACCCCGACGCCGCAGACCGCGGAGTGGGAGACGAGCAACATCCTGGCCGTCGCATCGGTGCTGACCGCGGTGGCCCTCGAGCGCGAGGAGACACGTGGTGGACACCTGCGCGAGGACTTCCCCGAGGCGGACGATGCGCACTGGCGAGTGCGGCTGGCCGCCACCCTGGACTCCGATGGAGAACTGGCGCTGATGCGCGCGCCGCTCGAACTCGGCTAGCGGCGCCCGCGGCAGGGTCGGCTCGGCCCACTCGCCTGCACGCGGCGGCGCGCCGACCGCAGCCGACGCGCGCCACCGCGTGCAGTCCCTCAGCGCCGTCGTCGATCGACCACGCCCCACCGTCAGACGGTACCTCTCTCGTGTGACATCGGCCACTCTTGGCGTGTCGAAGCCGCAGTGGGCATGGTCCGTGAGCGCGCCGAACGGTCGTACTCTGGTGGGCGTGATCATGCCTGAAGACCTTCCGCAGGACCGCCGGCTGCGCGCCTCATGGCTCGCCTCATCGGTGGGTGAGGCGCTGGATGAGGACCTCGGCGCTGAGCCCGGCCGCGACGTCACGACGCTGGCGACCATTCCTGCGTCCACGGTGGTGACGGGTCAGATCGTGGTGCGAGAGGCCGGCGTGGTCGCGGGCATCCCCGTGATCGCCGAGACGCTCCACCAGGTCGCCGAGCGCCTCAACCTTCCCGTTCCCACCGTGCACCTGCGCGCCTCCGACGGCGACCGTCTCGACGCAGGCGCCCCCGTCGCCGACGTCTCGGGTGCAGGGCAGGTGGTGCTCATCGCCGAACGCACCATGCTGAACTTCCTGTCGCGTGCCTCGGGCATCGCGACCCACACTCGTCGCTGGGCCGATGCGCTCGACGGGACGGGAGCGCGCGTGCTCGACACCCGCAAGACCACGCCGGGCCTGCGCGAGCTGGAGAAGTACGCGGTGCGGGCGGGCGGCGGCACGAACAAGCGGTTCGGCCTGTTCGACTGCGCCATGGTCAAGGACAACCACATCGTCGCGGCCGGGTCCGTGGCGGGAGCGATCCACGCGATCCGCGCCTACTCCCCGGACGTGCCCATCCAGGTCGAGGTGGAGAGCGCCGTTCAGGCGCACGAGGCCATCGATGCAGGCGCACGATTCCTCATGCTGGACAACATGTCCCTCGAGCAGATGCGCGACCTGGTCCGGGGCGTGCGCGAGCGGGAGCCCGAGGTGGGCCGAGTGCGACTCGAGGCCACCGGCGGACTCAGCCTGAGCGGCGCGCGCGACGTGGCCGAGACCGGAGTCGACTTCATGTCGGTGGGCGCGCTCACGCACTCGAGTCCCATCCTGGATCTTGCTCTCGACCTGAGCTGACGCGTCGACCGGTGCCCGCGCATCGGCCGCAGCGGGCGCGCCGGTACCCTAGAGGGCGTGACTGACGCGCCTAACACCACTCCTGACGACGTACCCGAGCAGATGCGAGTGCGCCGCGCCAAGCGCGACCGCATCATCGCGGAGGGCCGACAGGCCTACCCGGTCTCGGTGCCTCGCACCCACGAGATCGCGGACGTCAAGCGCGAGTACGACCGCCTCGAGACCGGTGAGGAGACCGCCGACGTCGTGGGCGTGGCCGGCCGCGTCGTGTTCGTGCGCAACACCGGCAAGCTGTGCTTCGCGTCGATCCAGGACGGTGCGGGGGAGCGCCTGCAGATCATGCTGAGCCTGGCCGAGGTGGGCGAGGAGTCGCTGGCGGCCTTCAAGGCGGACGTCGATCTGGGCGATCACCTGTTCGCCCACGGGCGCGTCATCAAGTCGCGCCGGGGCGAGGTGTCCGTCTTCGCGGACCGCTGGGAGATCGCCGCCAAGGCGTTGCGTCCCCTGCCCGTGCTGCACAAGGACCTCGCTGAGGACACGCGCGTGCGCCAACGCTATGTCGACCTCATTGCGCGGCCGATCGCGCGCGACATGGTGCGCAATCGCGCCTCGGTGATGCGGAGCCTCCGTGAGTCGCTTCATTCGCGAGGATTCATCGAGATCGAGACGCCGATGCTGCAGACCCAGCACGGCGGTGCGGCGGCGCGCCCGTTCACCACGCACATGAACGCGTTCGACATCGACCTGTTCCTTCGCATCGCCCCCGAGCTATTCCTCAAGCGCGCGGTGGTCGGTGGAATCGAGAAGGTTTTCGAGATCAATCGCAATTTCCGCAACGAAGGCGCGGATTCGTCGCACTCGCCGGAATTCTCGATGCTGGAGGCGTACGAAGCCTACGGCGACTACGACACCATGGCGACGCTGACGCGCGATCTCATTCAAGGCGCGGCGCGAGACGTGTATGGCAGTGAGATCGTCACGCTCGCGAGCGGCGAGGAATACGACCTGTCGGGGGAGTGGGCGGAGCTCACCATGTACGGGTCGCTGTCCGCGGCACTCGGCGAAGAGGTGACGCCACGGACGTCGATCGATCAGCTGCAGCGGTGGTGCGACGCGGCCGACGTGTCCGTGGACCCCAAGCGCGTGAACCACGGCAAGCTCGTCGAGGAACTGTGGGAGCACTACGTGGGCGACGCGCTGACTGCCCCCACGTTCGTGCGCGACTTCCCTGTGGAGACCAGCCCCCTCACCCGTGACCATCGGGTCCATGAGGGAATCGTGGAGAAGTGGGACCTCTACGTGCGCGGCTTCGAGCTCGCGACCGCCTACTCCGAGCTGGTGGACCCGGTGGTGCAGCGCGAACGATTCGAGCAGCAGGCGCGCATGGCCGCGCAGGGCGACGACGAGGCGATGGGACTGGACGAGGACTTCCTCACCGCTATGGAGCACGCGATGCCGCCCGCGGGTGGCATGGGCATGGGCATGGACCGGCTGCTCATGGCGCTCACCGGCCTCGGCATTCGCGAGACCATCACCTTTCCACTCGTGAAGCCCACGGAGGACTGACGCATGGACTGGGGTGCCATTCTTGCCGGGTTGATTCCGAGCATCGGCGTCGGTCTGCTGTTCTGGTTCGCGATGCGCGCGGTGGTGCGTGCCGATCGTCACGAGCGCGCGGCGCTCGCGCGCAACGACGATGCCGCTGGTCACCCTTCCGACGAGGCGCCCGACGAAGCGGAGAACGCCCCGCAGCAGGGTTGACCACAATAGCGGCGGTGCATTCTCGAAACGTTCGACAAATCCCTCGGGAATATTCTCATAGGCGCGAATGCTGCACTGTTTGACGGATTCCCATGGCGCGTGTAATTCTGAGCGCACCGCTTCAGAAAGGGTGGAAGATGGCACAGAGAGTGCAGGTTGTCCTCGTCGATGATGTTGATGGAGGCGAGGCCACCGAGACCTTGAGCTTCTCGCTCGAGAATGTCTCCTACGAGATCGACCTCTCCGCAGAGAATGCGGCACAGATGCGTGCGGACTTCCAGACCTGGACCGATCGCGCGCGCCGCGTGACGTCCAAGCGCGGCGGGGCGACGCGGTCACGCCGCTCGGACTCCGCGAAGGTGCGGGCGTGGGCCAAGGACAACGGCTTCGAGGTGTCGGAACGTGGTCGAATCTCGTCTGAGATTCGAGAGGCCTACACCAAGGCCAACTGAGCACGTGTCGCGCGGCCCCGCCCACTTCGGGCGGGGCCGCGCGCGTGTGAGAGGAGCATGATGACCGACGCAATCCCTCAGGTGTCCGAGCACGGCGCCGTCTGGTGGGGCACCTACCCCGAGGCCGGCCTGGGCACCCCGTCCGGACTGGGCGAGGGCCTGTGGCGACAGACTGCAGCCGACGCTCACCTCGCTCTCGAGCTCCCCACCCCGTCGTTCGTCGTCGCGCACCCGGATCGTGCGCTGCTCTATGCGATCAGCGAGACCGACGACACGGAGGTGCACGCGATCGACGTGAGCGATCCCGAGCAGCCGCGCGTGGTCTCCACGGTGCTCACCGGCGGCGCCTCGGGCTGTCACCTCCTTCTCAGCGGCGACGCCCGCACCCTGTACGTGAGCCACTACATGAGCGGGGATCTCGCGGTCGTGCAGCTCGACGAGCAGGGGATGCCGCTCGCCGACGTCCCGGCGCAGGTGTTCGGTCACGAGGGCTCCGGCCCGCGCGAGGACCGCCAGGAGGCGTCCCACGCGCACTCGGCCGGCTTCGGGCCCGGCGGGCACCACGTGCTGGTGGCCGATCTCGGCACCGACGAGCTGCGCCGGTACGCGATCCAGCAGGACGGACTGCTCGAGGATCACGGCATCGCCGCCACCCTGCCGCCCGGCGCGGGCCCGCGCCACTTCGCGGTGCGAGGCGAGTGGATCTATGTCCTGTCCGAGCTCGACCACCGGCTGCGCGCGCTCCGCTGGGACGCCGCATCGGGCACCGCCGCCGTGGTGTTCGACATCGCGAGCACCACCGCACCGCAGCGCACCGGCGACGAGATCAACGACTCCCACGTGCTGCTCGCGACGGACGATGTGCTCCTGCTGGGAGTGCGGGGCTGCGACGTGATCTCGGTGGTGGACCTGTCGCCGGAGGGCGAGCCCCGCTACCGCGGGTGCTTCGACGCGGGGCACTGGCCGCGCCACTTCGCCGTGGTGGGCGACCGCCTGCATGTGGGCGCCGAGCGGGGGCACGAGGTCCGGACGTTCGCGCTGGCCGATGTGCTCGCCCTGCCGCCCGAGCCTGAGGTGGGCCACATCGCCACGCTGCCGTTCTCGACCGCCCCCTTGCCGAGTCCCGCCTGCGTCGTCGCCCACCCGGCCTGACCCGCCTCGCCCCCTCCCTGGAGGAAGGTTCTGTACCCAGTTCGCGCTCATGGGGCGCCGGGGAGGAAGGATCTGTACCCGGGCGGGACGGGACCGTGGGCCCACAGCCCCGCCCGCGCATCGGCGCTAGGCTGTTTTCATGACCTACACACTGATCCTGCTCCGCCACGGCGAGAGCGAATGGAACGCCAAGAACCTGTTCACCGGCTGGGTCGACGTGCCCCTCAACGAGAAGGGCTGGGGCGAGGCCGTCCGCGGTGGCGAGCTGTTGAAGGCCGAGGGCGTGCTGCCCGACGTGGTGCACACCTCGTTGCTGCGCCGCGCGATCATGACCGCCAACCTGGCGCTCGACTCGGCGGACCGTCATTGGATCCCCGTCAAGCGCGACTGGCGCCTCAACGAGCGCCACTACGGTGACCTGCAGGGCAAGAACAAGGCCGAGACCCTCGAGCAGTTCGGCGAGGAGAAGTTCATGACCTGGCGCCGCTCGTACGACGTGCCGCCGCCGGAGATCTCCGCCGACAACGAGTACTCGCAGGAGGGCGACCCCCGCTACGCCGGCGAGCCGACCCCGAAGACGGAGTGCCTCAAGGACGTGCTCGAGCGCGCCCTGCCCTACTGGGACAACGCGATCGTGCCCGACCTCAAGGACGGCAAGACCGTCATGGTGGCGGCGCACGGCAACTCGCTGCGCGCGATCATCAAGTACCTCGACGGCATCGGCGACGACGAGATCGTGGGCGTGAACGTGCCCACCGGCATCCCGCTCGTCTACGAGCTCGATGAGGAGACCCTCAAGCCGGTCAAGGCCGGCGGCACCTACCTGGATGCGGACGCTGCCGCGGCGGCCATTCAGGCGGTCGCCAACCAGGGCAAGAAGTAAGGACTCTCGGTCACCCTCTCATCGCGTGGCCGAACAGGACGGGCCCCCTGCCAGTGGCAGGGGGCCCGTTCTTGTCCCGACGGCCGATGCGGGGGCCGGCGAGGGCGGTGCGCGCTAGATGCGGCCGCGCTCGCCCGTCACGTCGCCGGTCACCAAGTACACGATGCGGCGGGACACGCCCACGGCGTGGTCGCCAAACCGCTCGAAGTAGCGCGCGAGCAGGCTGATGTCCAGCGTCTCCTGCGTGGAGCCGGAGTACTCGTCGGAGAGCATCGTCTTGTACGCCAGCGAGTGGAGCTGGTCGAGGGCGTCGTCATCCGAGACGATCCCCGCCGCGACGTTGAGGTCGCGGGTCTCGAGCAGCTCGATGACCTCCGTCGCGGCCTTCTTGGCCGCCTCCGCCATGCCGGCGAAGATCTCCTCGTGGCCCGCGGGAATCGCGGAGCCGGGGTAAGCGCGGCGCGCGGATTCGGCGATGTGCTGGGCGAGGTCGCCCATGCGCTCGAGCGCCGCCGAGATCCTCAGCGACGCGACGATGCTCCGCAGGTCGAGGCCCACGGGCTGCTGCTGAGCGATGAGCAGCACGCATCGCTCGTCGACGGTCTCCTCGAGACCATCCAGCTTGGCGTCGTCGGCGATGACCTGCTGGGCGAGCTCGACGTTCTGAGTGAGCAGCGCCTCGGATGCGCGCGTGATGGCGGACTCCACGTGGCGGGCCATCGTCGTCAGGTCGTCGGCAAGCTCCGACATCTCTGCGGTGAACAGGGTGCGCATGGTTCTCCTCGGGGTGTGACGTTGCCCCTAGTGTGTCATCCGCCCCCGGCGGCGCGGAAGGAACCCACTGGTGCATGGGTGAACTTTCGGTGACGCCCCTGAACATTGGGTGAACCGTGGTGCGTGTGGTTACTGTGACCCCATGCCCCCCGAAATGTGGCTGGTCGCTGCCGTCGCGCTCGCTGTGGGAGCCGCCATCGGCGCCGTCGTCCACCGTCGCCAGGTGCGCAGCCAGGGCGTCTCCTCGACCTTGGTGCCGCACCGCACCCGAGAGGTGCTCGCCGTGCTGCAGTCAGGCGCGGCCGTGGTGCGACGCGACCGCCGCAGCGCCTTCTCCAACACCGTGGCCGCCGCGCTGGGCGTCGCGCGTCCGGACGGCGCGCTCCACCCCGGCGTCGCCGACCTCGCGGAGCGGGCATGGCGGGCCGATGCGCCGGTCGAGGACGAGGTGGAGATCAAGCGGGGTGTGCTGGGGTCGTCGAGCATCGTTCACGTGCGCGTCACTCCGCTGAACCAGGAGCTCGCGCTCGCGGTGGCCAACGACAACACGGAGCAGCGTGCCGCGGAGCAGACGCGGCGGGAGTTCGCCGTCAACGTCTCGCACGAGCTCAAGACGCCCGTCGGCGCGCTGTCGCTGCTCGCGGAGACCATCGAGGAGAACGCCGAGGACACGGAGATGGTGCGGGACTTCGCCAAGAAGATCCGCAAGGAGACCCGGCGGCTGACCAAGCTGATCCAGGAGATCGTCGAGATCTCGCGCCTGCAGGGCGGAGAGTCGGTGATGGAGTACGAGGCCGTGGATCTCGCCGGCGTGATCGCCGAGGTGCAGGAGGGCGTGCGTCTCACCGCCGACCACAAGCGCATCGCCCTGGTCACCGAGGTGTCCGCGCGACCCACCGTGATGGGCGACCGCGATCTGCTCTCGATGGCCGTGCGCAACCTCGTCGAGAACGCGGTGAACTACTCGGACGCCGGGTCCAAGGTCGCCACCACCCTGAGCGTGGAGGGAGAGGTGGCGAGCATCTCCGTCATCGACCAGGGCATCGGCATCGCTCCCGAGGATCAGGACCGCATCTTCCAACGGTTCTACCGCACGGACCCGGCACGGTCGCGTGAGACCGGCGGCACCGGGCTCGGCCTGTCGATCGTCAAGCACGTCGCCCTGCAGCATTCGGGCGCCGTAGAGCTGTGGTCGCAGCCCGCCGTGGGCTCGACCTTCACCATTCGTCTCGCCGTGCACGAGCAATCGGCCGATGCGGCGGACGCTATCCAGGAGGACACATGAGTGAGGCACGCGTACTGGTGGTCGAGGACGAGGAGTCCTATCGGGACTCCCTCAAGTACCTGCTGGCGCGCGAGGGCTTCGACGTGCTGCTGGCGGAGACCGGGCCCAAGGGCGTCGAGATGTTCCTGCGTGACGGAGCCGATGTGGTGCTGCTCGACCTGATGCTGCCCGGCATGTCGGGGGCCGACGTCTTCCGCACCATCAGGGAACGGTCCGACGTGCCCGTGATCATGGTCACCGCCAAGGATGACCAGGTCGACAGGATCATCGGCCTCGAGCTCGGCGCGGACGACTACGTCACCAAGCCGTACTCGGGCCGCGAACTGGTGGCGCGCATCAGAGCGGTCCTGCGACGTCAGCACCTGGGCGCGGCGGGCATTCCGGACGAGCCAGAGCGCCTGACCGTGGGCGGGCTCACCCTCGATCCCGAGCGGCTGAGCGTGACGAGGGACGGCGAGGCGCAGTCGCTTCCCCCCAAGGAGTTCGCGCTCCTGCACTTGCTCGCACAGAACGCGGGCCGGGTGCTCCCGCGCCAGGTCATCATTGACCGTGTATGGGGCGCCGACTACTTCGGCGACACCAAGACCCTCGACGTCCACATCAAGCGACTGCGCGGCCGGATCGAGGTTGATCCTTCCGAGCCGATGCTCATTCAGACGGTGCGCGGGGTCGGCTACACCTTCGAGGGGTAACATTTTGGTCACGGCAGGCTCGACGCGCTGGGGCGTTCACGGAACGTTCATCCAGCGTTCAGTTTCGCCATGGGAAGCCGTTACCTGCCGTCCCTACCTTGGAGAGCGTCCGGCATCAAGCCGGGTCCACCAAGCAAGTGAGGAAACTCGACTGTGAAGATTGCCACTCGTACCGGCGCCATCGCTTCGGCGGCCGTGCTGACGTTTGCGCTGGCGGCGTGCTCGCCGACCAACGAAGAGACCGACACCACCGACTCGGCCGCCCCCGGCGGTTCCGAGAGCGAAGCACCTGTCGCGCTGTCCGGCTCGATCAGCGGTGCAGGCGCGTCCTCGCAGGAAGCCGCTGTCGCCTCGTGGCGCGCAGGCTTCCAGGAGCTCAACCCTGAGGCCACCGTCAACTACGACCCGATCGGCTCGGGCGGCGGGCGCACGCAGTTCGGCGAGGGCGCAGTGTCGTTCGCCGGATCCGACGCGCTCATGGACTCCGACGAGTACGCCGCTGCTGTCGAGGCCTGCGACGGCGACTCGGGTGCCGTGCACCTGCCGCTGTACATCTCGCCCATCGCCGTGGTGTTCAACCTCGAGGGCGTCGAGCAGCTCAACATGACCCCCGCCCTGATCGCTCAGATCTTCAAGGGCGACGTCACGTCGTGGGACGACCCGGCCATCGCCGAGCTGAACCCCGACGCCGAGCTCCCCGGCGACGCCATCACTCCCGTGTACCGCGCGGACGAGTCCGGCACCACCGAGAACTTCGTCGACTACCTCGCGGCCGCAGCGCCCGAGGAGTGGGACTACGAGGTCACGGGCAACTGGCCCGTGAACGTCGGCGAGTCGGGCCCCGCGACGTCTGGCCAGATGCAGATCGTCCAGGACACGCCCGGATCCTTCGCCTACGTCGACGCCTCGCGCGCCGGCTCGCTCGGCACCGTCGCGGTGGACGTGAACGGCGAGTTCGTGCCGTACTCGCCTGAGGCTGCGGCCGCCGTCGTGACCGCATCGCCCCTGTCCGAGGGTGCGAACGGCGAGAACGACCTGGCCTACGAGCTCGACCGCACTCCTGACGCGGCCGGTGCCTACCCGATCGTTCTGGTGTCGTACCACATCGTCTGCCAGCAGTACGACGACGAGAACGAGCGCGCGCTCGTGACCGAGTACCTCAAGTACATCGCGTCCGCTGAGGGACAGGAGCAGTCCGCCGCCGCGGCCGGCTCGTCGCCCATCGGCGATGAGCTCGGAGCACGCGTGACCGAGATCCTCGACACGATCGCAGCGGGCTAAGTACCTGCTGGACTGGACCGATGGTGGGCTCGTCCGCAAGGATGGGCCCACCATCGCCTTCCCCCTCTCACACCCATGGAAAGAGCGCGCGTGACGACTTCGCAGGAGCAGGACTCCCCCGCCACCGAAGCCGACTACTCCGCCCATCCCGGCGCCTTCGCGAACCGTGCGTTCGGGGGACTCTCGGCTGGAGCCGCGAGCCTCATTCTGGTCACTCTGGCCGCCGTGGCGACCTTCCTCCTCATCGAGGCGTGGCCCGCGATGACCGCGTCGGCAGCTGAGCTCGACGAGCAGGTCGGCTGGCTCGGGACCGAATCGACCGAGACGCTGATCGCGACCATCGGCTACCTGGTCTACGGCACGATCCTGATCTCCGCGATCGCGCTGCTGATCGCTACGCCGCTGTCGTTCGGCATCGCGGTGTTCATCTCGCACTACGCGCCGCGCAGGCTGGCGCAGGGCCTCGGCTACCTGATCGACCTGCTCGCCGCCATCCCCTCAGTGGTCTATGGCCTGTGGGGAGCGATCGTTGTGGTGCCGGTGCTGCAGCCCTTCTACCAGTGGCTCGGCTCGACTCTCGGGTGGATCCCGCTGTTCGCCCCCGACCCCGCCACAGGCGAGGTGTCGACGACGGGCCGTGTCGCGCTGTCGGCGGGCATCGTTCTCGCGATCATGATCATCCCCATCATCACCGCCGTGACGCGCGAGGTGTTCCTGCAGACGCCCGTGCTGCACGAAGAGGCCGCGCTTGCGATGGGCGCCACGCGCTGGGAGATGATTCGCATGGCGGTCATCCCCTTCGGCCGCTCCGGCATGATCGGCGCGACGATGCTGGGCCTGGGCCGCGCACTCGGCGAGACCATGGCCGTCTACATGATCCTGTCGCCCGGACTCAGTTACGTCGCGTCGCTTCTCCAGGCAGGCCAGCACAACACGATCGCGGCGTACATCGCCCTGCAGTTCCCCGAGGCGAACGGCGCGGGCGTGTCCGCGCTCATCACGATGGGTCTCGCCCTGTTCGTGATCACCCTCCTCGTCAACATGCTCGCCCGTTGGGTCGTGTCCCGCCGGTCCGAATTCTCAGGAGCGAACTGATGGCTGAGACCACCATGACCCCCACTTCCACGACCTCTCCGCTCGGTCAGCTCAGCGGCAGGCGCAAGTTCACCGACAAGGGGATGACGGTCGTCGTCTACACGGCGTTCGCCATCGCGCTGGTTCCGCTCGTGTGGCTCTCGATCACTGTGGTGACGCGGGGTCTCGACCGGTTCTTCATCGACGGCAACGGCGAGGCGAACTTCAACCTCGACTTCCTGAACCAGACCATGCAGAACATCTTCGGCGGCATGCCGGAGGGCGGCATCCTGCACGCGATGTGGGGCACCATCCTCATGACCCTGGCGGCGACCGTGATCTCGGTGCCGATCGGACTGCTCACGTCGATCTACCTCGTCGAGTACGGTTCGGGCGGGCTCAAGCGGGCCGTGACGTTCTTCGTGGACGTGATGACGGGCATCCCGTCGATCGTCGCCGGTCTGTTCGCCTACGCGGTCTTCGCACTGATCGTCGGGCCAGGCACCAAGCTGGGCATCGTCGGTGCAGTGGCGCTCTCGGTGCTGATGATCCCGGTGGTGGTCCGCTCCTCGGAGGAGATGCTCCGCCTGGTGCCGAACGAGCTGCGCGAGGCGGCGTACGCGCTGGGTGTCCCCAAGTGGCTCACCATCATCAAGGTCGTGCTGCGCACGGCGATCGCCGGCATCACCACGGGCGTCACGCTCGCGATCGCCCGCGTGATCGGCGAGACCGCACCACTGCTGATCGCCGTGGGCGTCGCGGACTCCATGAACTTCAACCTGTTCGACGGCCGCATGATGAGCCTGCCCGTCTATATCGTCGCCGAGTGGCGCAAGGGCGATGCTCCCTGCAACGACGACACGATTGCGTGCGTGGCCAACATCGCGGAGACCCGTGCGTGGGCCGCAGCCTTCGTCCTCATCCTCATCGTCATGGCGCTCAACCTCATCGCTCGCCTGATCGCCAAGTACTTCTCGCCCAAGACCGGCCGCTGAGCCGAAGGAACCGGAGCCCACCTGTGTCCAAGCGCATCGACATCAACAACCTGAACGTCTACTACAGCAGCTTCCTCGCTGTCGAGGACGTGTCCCTGTCGATCGAGCCCAATTCGGTCACCGCATTCATCGGTCCCTCGGGCTGTGGCAAGTCGACGTTCCTCCGCACTCTCAACCGCATGCACGAGGTCATCCCCGGTGCGCGGACCGAGGGCGAGGTGCTGATGGACGGCATCGACCTCTACGGCGAGGACGTCGACCCGGTGACGGTGCGCCGTCACGTGGGCATGGTGTTCCAGCGGCCCAACCCGTTCCCCACGATGTCGATCTCGGAGAACGTGCTCGCGGGCATGAAGCTCAACAACAAGCGCATGTCGAGGTCCGAGGCCGATGAGGTGGTCGAGACTTCGCTCAAGGGCGCCAACCTGTGGGAAGAGGTCAAGGACCGCCTGGACAAGCCCGGATCATCGCTCTCCGGCGGTCAGCAACAGCGCCTGTGCATCGCGCGGGCGATCGCGATCAAGCCCGACGTGCTGCTCATGGACGAGCCGTGCTCCGCGCTCGACCCCATCTCGACGCTCGCGATCGAGGACCTCATCGCGGACCTCAAGAACGACTACACGATCGTGATCGTCACGCACAACATGCAGCAGGCCGCGCGCGTGTCCGACCGCACCGCCTTCTTCAACATCGCGGGCACCGGCAAGCCGGGCAAGCTCATCGAGATGAACGACACCCCGACGATGTTCTCGACGCCGTCCGAGAAGGCGACTGAGGACTACATCTCGGGCCGCTTCGGCTGAGCCGACCCCCTCAACGCCAAGAAGCGCCGGCCCCGTCAGGGACCGGCGCTTCTTGCGTGTCTGGACCCGGCCCTCGCATCGGCCGCAGGTCGGGCCCGGAAGTCTGACTCAGCCCAGTGCGTCGACGACCGGCTGATACTCCGCGAGCGTGCCGTCCATCACCGGCACCAGCACCGTGTGGAAGCCGTTCGCCCCGGTGGCGAAGCCCACCTCGGCGAGCAGTCCGGCCATCACGGGCGAGGTGCCCGGCACCTCGACGCCGTCGAGCGGGGTGAGCTGGACGGAGGAGCGCGCCGGCACGGGAACGGTGGTCGCGGTTTCGGCGTCGAAGGAGATCTCGAACTCGATCTCCTCGTCGGTGTCGTTGTAGACGCGTCCGATGAGCGCGCCGGGCTCGCCCTCCCCGGCGGACACGACGATGAGGTTGAGCGCCTCGAAGTCCTCGGTCAGCAGTTGAGTGCCGTCGGAGGCGGCGTAGTTGTCCTGAGTGGTGATCGGGTTCACGTAGCTGCAGCCGGCGAGCGCCAGCGCGGCGGCGACGACGGCACCGGCGGAGACGAGGGACTTCACGGCGATTCCTTTCGAGGCGGGGCTGTGACAAGGATACTGGTGCCTCACGCGGACCGTCACCGGCGCGTCGGTGCTGGACAACACGCAGAGCGCCTGTTAAGGCAGCGTGTCGCGGTGGTAGAATGGGTCTTCCGCGAAGAAGGGGCTCACCTCCATCATGAATTTCGTCGTCGGCGAGACCGTCGTCTACCCGCACCACGGTGCGGCGAAGATCCAGGACATCAAGAAGCGCACCGTCAAGGGCGAAGAGAAGATCTATCTCAAGCTCAAGGTCGCGCAGGGAGACCTCACCATTGAGGTTCCCGCCGAGAACGTGGACCTCGTGGGCGTCCGCGACGTCGTCGACCAGGCCGGCCTCGAGAAGGTCTTCGGAGTGCTGCGCGAGCCGTACATCGAAGAGCCCACCAACTGGTCGCGTCGCTACAAGGCGAACGTGGAGAAGCTCGCCTCCGGCGATGTGATCCGTGTCGCCGAGGTCGTGCGCGACCTGTCGCGCCGCGACACCGACAAGGGTCTGTCAGCGGGGGAGAAGCGCATGCTTCACAAGGCCCGCCAGATCCTCGTGTCGGAGCTCGCGCTCGCTGAGAAGTGCACGGAAGACACCGCCGAGGAGCGCTTGGACAAGGTCCTCGCCTCGTGACCGTCGCGGCCGTGATCACGGCCGCGGGTTCGGGCACCAGGCTCGGGGCCCACTCGCCTGACGGCACGGCGCCCAAAGTTCCGGTGCCCAAGGCCTTGGTGCCCCTCGAGGGGCGTGCGCTCGTCGCATGGGCGGCGTCGCGCATCGCTGACGTCGCCGAACGGATCGTCGTCACGGCGCCTCCGCTCGCCGTCGACGCGGTGCGGTCGGCTCTTGTCGAGGCAGGCGTCGACGCTCTCGTCGTCCCTGGCGGCGACACCCGGCAGGCATCCGTCGCCGCGGGACTGAGGGCGCTCATGCTCGACCCCGACGACATCGTGCTGATCCACGACGCCGCTCGAGCGTTCCAGCCGACCGAGGTGATGGCCGCGACCATCGACGCGGTGCACGCGGGCGCCGACGGGGCGATCCCGGTGCTGCCGGTCGTGGACACCCTGATCGGCGCTCCCGGCCCGGACGGCGTGATCGGGGATCCGGTGGACCGCGAGGGCCTCCGCGCCGTGCAGACCCCTCAGACCTTTCGCGCCCGCGTCGCGCTCGACGCCCACCGGGTGGCGGAAGCGCACGGCACCCCGCCTGCGACCGACGACGCGACGCTCGCGCGCGCCCTCGGCCACCGCATCGTCGCCGTGGACGGCCACGAGTGGGGCTTCAAGGTGACGCGGCCGAGCGATCTGCCGCTCGCGCGTCACATCGCCCAGTCGCTCTCAGGGGGACGCGCATGATCCCTCGGACCGGCATCGGCGTCGACGTGCACGCGTTCGGTGAGGCCGGGAGCGGCGAGCTCGCGCTCGCGGGCCTGTCGTGGCCGGGCGAGACGCCGCTCAGCGGCCACTCCGACGGCGACGTGGCGGCGCACGCCGCCTGCGACGCGCTGCTCAGCGCATCGGCGCTGGGGGACCTCGGGTCGAACTTCGGCACGGACCGGCCCGAGTGGGCCGGAGCGAGTGGAGCGGCGCTGCTCGCGGAGACGGCCGCGCGAGTGCGCGCCGCCGGATTCGAGATCGGCAACGTCGCGGTCCAGGTGCTCGGCAACAGGCCCAAGCTTGCCCCTCGGCGCGCTGCGGCCGAGGAGGCGCTGACGGCGGCCGCGGGAGCGCCGGTGACGGTGACCGCCACCACGACGGACGGACTCGGCCTCACGGGCCGCGGCGAAGGGGTCGCGGCGATCGCCACCGCGCTCGTGTTCACGCGTGACCCCCGGTAGCCTGGCACGCGTGACCCTCCGCCTGTTCGATACCGCCACCCGCACCGAGCGCGACTTCGTGCCGCTCGAGACCGGCAAGGTCGGCATCTACCTGTGTGGTCCCACGGTCCAGAGCAGCCCCCACGTGGGCCACCTGCGCAGCGCCGTCGCGTTCGACGTGCTGCAGCGCTGGCTGGAACGCAACGGACAGGACGTCACGATGGTCCGCAACGTCACCGACATCGACGACAAGACGCTCGCCAAGGCGGCCGATGCGGGCGTCGAGTGGTGGGCGTGGGCGCTGCGGTATGAGCGCGAGTTCCAGGCGGCATACGCCGCCGTCGGCGTGCGCGCCCCCGCCGCTGAGCCTCGCGCCACCGGCCACATCCCCGAGATCATCGCCTTGGTTCAGACCCTGGTCGACAACGGCCATGCGTACGAGTTGGATGGCTCGGTGTACTTCGACGTGCACTCGTTCCCGGAGTACGGCGCGCTCACCCGCCAGGCGCTCGAGGACCTCACCCCCGCGCCCGATGCGCCGGCGGACGCCAAGCGTGACCCGCGGGACTTCGCGCTGTGGAAGGCGCACAAGGCCGGCGAGCCCGAGACGGCAGGGTGGGACTCTCCATGGGGCCGCGGCCGGCCGGGCTGGCACATCGAGTGCTCGGCCATGGCCCGGCGCTATCTGGGACGAGAGTTCGACATTCACGGCGGCGGGCTCGACCTGCGCTTTCCGCACCATGAGAACGAGCAGGCGCAGTCGCGAGCCGCAGGCGATCCGTTCGCACGGATGTGGATGCACTCCGCGTGGGTGACGCAGTCGGGCGCCAAGATGTCCAAGTCGCTGGGCAACGGCCTGCTGGTCACCGAGGTGCTCGCGCACTATCCGGCGCCCGCGCTCCGTCTCGCTCTCGCACAGGTGCACTACCGCTCCATGCTCGAGTACTCCGAGCAGACCATGGACGACGCCGCGGCCACGTGGGCCCGGCTGTCCGGCTTCATCGTGCGCGCGTCGGACAAGGTGGGTGCGGTGACGACCGAGCAGGTGGCGGCCGCGCCGCTGCCCGAGCCCTTCGTGACGGCCATGGACGACGATCTCGGCGTCCCACGCGCTCTGGCTCACGTGCATGAGACGGTGCGGGCGGGCAACGCGGCGCTCACGGCCGGGGACGACACGGCGCTTGCCACGGCTCTGCTGTCGGTGCGCGCGATGCTCGACGTGCTGGGGCTCGACCCGGGGGCCCCCGAGTGGTCGGGCGCTGGCGCTGGCTCCTCCGCCGCGATGGCTGCCCTGGACTCGATGGTGCGTGCCGACATCGACGCGCGTGCCGAGGCGCGCGCCGCCAAGGACTGGGCCACCGCTGACGCGATCCGCGACCGCCTCGCGGCCGCCGGCATCGTGGTCGAGGACGGCGCCGACGGCGTGCGCTGGTCGCTCTCCGCCGACGACTGACGCCGCGCCGGTCCCACCCGCCCCCGCATCGGCCGCCCTGACGAAGTCCCGTACGCCCCGAAGGCCCCGGACGCCGGCCCTCTCCACCGACACTGCGAACCCGAATCGGCGCGACACGCCGCGTTGATGACCTCACCGGCGCCGTGCCACGGGGTGTCGGGCTCGGCGATGGTTCGCACGGTCGGCGGGACGGGACAGACGGCCGATGCGCGCCTCGGCCCGCAGCCCGACTACCCTGAGCGCATGGCTGGTAACTCGAAGCGACGCGGCGCGACCCGCAATTCAGGAACGAAGAAGGGCGCCTCGGTCGGCACCGGTGGCAAGGGGCGCAGGGCGCTCGAGGGCAAGGGCCCCACTCCGCGAGCCGAAGAGCGGCCCTATCACAAGGCCTACAAGCTCAAGAAGAAGGCGGAGTCCGAGGCCGCGAAGCGCCCTCAGCGCGCGGGCAAGACGACGCCTCGCGACAGGACGTCGAGCTCTCACGAGCTCGTGATCGGTCGCAACAGCGTTCTCGAGGCACTGCGCACCAAACTCCCCGCGCTGTCGCTCTCCGTGTTCAACCGCATCGACGCCGACGACCGCATCACCGAGATCGTGTCACTCGCCGTCGAGGCCGGAGTGGAGGTCCGCGAGGTCACCAAGGGGACCCTCGACGGCCTCGCCGGAGGCAGCCCCCACCAGGGCGTCGCGCTCGAGGTCCCGCCGTACGACTACGCGGCGCCAGAGGACCTCCTCGAGATCGAGGGCCAGGCGCGCATCATCGCGCTCGACAGCATCCAGGATCCGCGCAATCTTGGCGCGATCATGCGATCCGCAGCGGCGTTCGGGGCGACCGGAGTGGTGGTGCCCGAGCGGCGCGCCGCCGGCGTCACCGTGGCCGCGTGGAAGGTGTCCGCGGGCGCCGCCGCGCGCCTGCCGGTGGCGCGCGCGACCAACCTCACGCGCACCCTCGAGGCCTACAAGGCCGCAGGCCTCTTCGTGATCGGCCTCGACGGTGGTGGAGAGGTCGAGATCGCCGACTCGCAGCTGCTCGACGGGCCGCTGGTGATCGTGGTCGGGTCCGAGGGATCGGGGCTGTCGCGCCTGGTGCGCGAGGCGTGCGACCAGATTGCATCCATCCCGATCAGCAGCGACACCGAGAGCCTGAATGCATCCGTCGCCGCGTCCATCGCACTCTACGAGGCGCGCAAGGCCGTGGTCGAAAGGCAGTAGTAGGGCGATGAAGTCGGAATGGTCCATCCATCCAGAACTCCAGATCGGCGTGCGCGCGGATCGCAAGCGGTACCACGACTACTTCGCGAACGAGTATGACCGGGTATCGACATCGACGGGCGATAGCCCCCTCAAGATCAGCGCCAACATCGTCTCCCAGCTGCCGACCGCCCAGCCGGGCGACATCGTGCGCGAGCTCGAGTTCAAGAAGTTCTTCCACTATGAGTACCTGATCCGTGGCCTGCACTCTGATCACGTAGAGATCTTCTTTCGCGACCACCCGGCGGCGCGCGTGTACACCAACGTCGTCACACTGTTCCTCCAGGCCCAGGTCATCGAGCCCATCGCGTACTACAAGCTCCTTGAGCAAGGCGTGCTGTTCATGCACGCTGCCGGGGTGACCAAGGGTCGTTCCGCCTACGTGTTTCCTGCCTTCGGTGGCACGGGCAAGACCACCCTCACCCTGGGACTGCTGGGGGAGGGCATGCGCGTCCTCGGCGACGATCTGCTGCTGGTCGACACCGCGACCGGCATGGTCCGCCCCTATCTGCGCCCGCTGCACCTCTTCGCATACAACGTGACATCGTTGCGAGGCGCGCGGCTGCCGTGGGCGATCCGCGCTCAGGTACGCATGAAGGACTTCATGCGCGCGGTGCTCGAGAGAACCACGAAGCAGGAGTTCCTGATCTCGACCCGGGTTCACGCCGAGGAGCTGTACCCCGACTTCCGTGTGGGCAAGAAGCGCGCGATGGCGCGGATCGTGTTCCTCATCAAGGAAGGCGAGGACTTCGAGCTGTCGACGGAGACTGACGCCGACGAGATCGTGGACCGAATTCTCCAGTCCGAGGACCTCAACGACAGCCTCTACCAGAACATCCTCGAGCCCGGCGAGATCGACCGCTGCGTGGCATTGGAGAGGGACGTCATCGGCCGCGCGATCCGCCTGGTGGACACCGTCAGTTTCGTGAACACGCGCCGCCTGGACTTCTCGGACCTCAGCGACTTCCGCGACTGGCTGGTGTCCGACGGAGAGTCGGCAACCACTCGCTAGTTTGCGGTCGGCGCCGTCGGCAACGTGGGCGCTGTCACGGGCCGGAGGGACCGCCGCTCCACCGTAGGCGGCTCCTCGTCCTCGGGCTCCGGCACCCCGCCCCAGGCGTGGGTGTTGTCGTTCGCATAGGGGTCGGGCAGCTCGAACGTGTCGCCGTGCTCCTCGGTGAGCGCCGGCAGTTCGGCCGTCATCTCCGCGAGCGAGCGCCCCAGCACCGCCTTCTCGTCGGCCTTCTTGGGCAGCACGTGCTTGACGTAAGACGCGGTGGCCACCGGCATCGGCACATCGTGGCCCGCCGACTCGGCGAGATACCAGCGGTGCTCGAGCACCTCGTGGAACACCTGCGCCGGCTCGAGCTTGCCCCGCAGGCCACGCGGCACGGCCCGCACGGTCGGCTCGAACATGCGCGTCAACCAGTCGTGCGCGGCGTGAGCCTCATCCATGCCGGGGTCGTCGTTCCACGCCCGGAACTCATCCAGGTCATTGAGCAGTCGGCGCGCCTGGTTCTCCTGCACATCGAGCCCCGTGAGCCGCATCAGCCGGCGCTGGTGGAAGCCCGCGTCCACGACCTTCGGACGGATCGCGATCGCGGTGCCGTCCTCGGTCTGCTCCATGTCGATCTCGCCCAGGTCGAACCCGAGCTCGTTCAGCTGTCGCACCCGCTCGGCCACGCGCATGCGCACGTTCGACGTCGCTGTCGACACCTCCGTGAGCGCTGACCAGAGCTCGCGATAGCGCTTCTCGAGGCGCTCGCCGATCTCCAGCGGGTCCACGCTCTCGTCCAGATCCTCCGACCCCTGGAGATCCAGGAGCTCGCCGGTGATGTTCGTGGTCGCGATCTCGAGGTCGTATGCCCGCTGCCCGTCCGTGAGACGCGTCTGCAGGTCTCCCGTCTCCGCGTCCACCAGATACGCCGAGAACTCGGAGGCGTCTCGGCGGAACAGCGCGTTCGACAGCGACACGTCTCCCCAGTAGAAACCGAGCAGGTGCAGCCTCACGAGCAGCACCGACAGCGCGCCGACGAGTCGCTTGAGAGTGCGGGGCCTCATGGCCGAGGCGAAGAGTGCCCGATACGGCAGCGAGTAGGCGAGGTGCTCGGTGACGAGCGCCGCCGACAGCTCCTCGCCGGAGGGGGTTCGTCTGCCCGTCACGACGGCGACCGGGTGCACCGTGGGGGCATCGAGCCTCTGGAGCTCGCGAAGGATGCTGAACTCCTTGTACGCGATCTCGGGGTTGGTCTCCTTGATCGCCAGCACGCCGTCTCCATGGCGCACGAACCGCACGACGTGGCGCGAGAGCCCTCGCGGCAGTGCGGCGATGTGCTCCTCCGGCCATGCGCTCAGCGGGATCTCCCACGGCAGCTCGATGAGGGCGGCGTCTGCGGCTCCGGTGATGTGCAGTGGCATGCCGCCAGACTAACGGGCGGGGGTGCAGAAAAGGGGCGGCCCCTCGCGGGACCGCCCCTTCTCTGTACTGCCGATGCGGGTGTTACACCTTGCGTGCGGCGTCCGTCTTGACCTCGGCGGAGATGCGCTCGCCGGTCGCGGCGGAGAACACGTGCTGCTCGCCCTCACGGATCTTGACCCACACGGTGTCGCCCTTCTTGGGGACGTCGCGGGGGTCGATGCGCAGGATCATCTGCGAGTCGCCGGCGTTGAAGTGGATGTCCTTCGCGTCGGCGGTGTCCTGAGGCACCTCGCCGTACACGAAGGCGTCGGAGCCGAGCTCCTCCACCACGTCGACCTGGACCGGAATGGCGCCCTCGGAGTTGGGTGCCACGCGGTCGAGCGACTCGGGACGGAAGCCCAGCACGACGCTGTTCTTGTCCTCGGCCTTGAGGTGCGACAGCGCCTCACGCTGCAGTGCGATCTTGCCGCTGCCGATCTGAGCCTTGTCGCCCTCGACGCGGAAGGTGCCGATGTTCATCGCAGGCGAGCCGATGAACCCCGCCACGAACACGTTCGCGGGAGCGTCATACATGTCACGGGGAGTGCCGACCTGCTGGAGCACGCCGTCCTTGAGGACCGCGATGCGGTCGCCCATGGTGAGCGCCTCGACCTGGTCGTGGGTCACGTACACGGTGGTGGTGCCCAGGCGGCGCTGAAGAGCGGCGATCTGGGTACGGGTCTGCACGCGCAGCTTGGCGTCGAGGTTCGACAGCGGCTCGTCCATGAGGAACACCTGCGGCTGGCGCACGATCGCGCGGCCCATGGCCACACGCTGACGCTGACCACCGGAGAGGGCCTTGGGCTTGCGGTCGAGGTACTCCGTCAGGTCGAGGATCTTGGCTGCCGCCTCGACGCGCTGACGGATCTCGGCCTTGTCGACCTTGGCGATCTTGAGCGCGAAGCCCATGTTGTCCGCGACGGTCATGTGCGGGTAGAGCGCGTAGGACTGGAACACCATGGCGATGTCGCGGTCCTTGGGCTGAACGTGGGTGACCTCGCGGTCGCCGACCCAGATGCTGCCGGCGTCGATGTCCTCGAGACCTGCGAGCATGCGCAGGGAGGTGGACTTTCCGCAACCGGAGGGGCCGACGAGAACGAGGAACTCGCCGTCAGCGATCTGGAGGTCGAGCTTGTCGACCGCGGGCCGCTCGGTGCCCGGATAGATCCGCGACGCCTTGTCGTAAGTAACAGTGGCCATGGTGATGGTCCCTTCACTGGCAGGTACGTGCCAGACGATCCGTGGTGAAGAGTGCCGATGTGGTGTCCACAGTGACACTGCCCGCTGCAACGATGCGGCGGGTGCCTCCATCCTGCCACAGGGGTCGCGCCGCTCCAACCCTGGGGAAGGTAAGTTGAGTCCATGGCGGGGGTGAAACGCGACACTGGCGAAGAGATCGGCGGCTACACCGTCCTGGATACGCTCGGGCGGGGTGGCTCAGGCGCGGTCTACCGTGTGCGCGACGGCGCGGGCAACGATGCTGCGCTCAAGCTCGTCGACGCGCGGCACGACGAGGTGGCCGCACGCCGGCTCGAGCGCGAGGTGCATGCGCTGCAGTCCCTTCGGCACCCCGCCGTCCCACGCATCCTCGACGCCGAGCTGGAGGGCGACGAGACCTTCGTGGTCTTCGAGTACATCCCCGGCGTGAGTCTGTGGCAGCACGTCCAGGATCACGGCCCGATCGTGGGCGAGGCGCTCGCCGACTTCGCCGATCGCACCGCATCCGCGCTCGAGGCCGTGCACGCGGCGGGGGTCGTGCACCGCGACGTCACGCCGTCGAACATCATGATCAGCCCCGAGGGCCCTGTCCTCATCGACTTCGGCCTGTCCCATCAGGAGCACGACGAGCGGCTCACGCGCGACGGGCTGGTCTCCGGCACCGCTGGATACGTCGCCCCCGAGGTCATCGACGGCGCGGAGCCGGGCCCGATCGCGGACCGGTGGTCGTGGGCGGCGTCGGTGGCGTACGCGTTGACCGGGGCCGCGCCCTTCGGCTCCGGCACCGGCGCCATCTCGCGGACCCTCTCGGCCGACGTCAGCATCCCCGACGCACCAGGCGCCGATGCGCTGAGGGCCGCGCTGGGCCGCGACATCGGGGCGCGTCCCAGTCCGCGTGAGGTCGTCTCCGCGCTGCGTGGCGCCACGACGGTGCTGCCTCGCTCCAGCGAGCAGCTCGCTCCGACGGCGGTCGCGCCAGGATTGGCGGCGACGTCGGTGATGCCCGCCGACGGCTCATGGAATCTGGCGAGCGCGGACCCGTCCGCGACCCTGACGGCGACTCCCGGCAGCCCCGTCAGCAGCGAGGACCTGCGCCTGAGCGGCGACTCGGCCGACTGGGACGTGCGCGACGCCGGCGATGGCGAGGACGACCACGAGGGGGACACCGCGCCGGCCACGGGCGAGGTGCCGCTGGAGCGTGCCCCGCGGCACCCGATCATGACCCTTGCGTGGATGCTCGCGATCGCCGCATCGGCCGCCTTGGCGCCGTTCGTGGCCGCCGCCGCGCTGGTGCTGGTGGCCGTCGTGGTGCGCGCTGTGCAGCGGCGGGCGTTCGGCCTGCACGTGGCGCGGCAGCGCCGCGGCGAACGACGCGGTGACGCGGCCCTGTACACGCTGGGCCTCCCGTGGCACCTGCTGCGCTCCCTGGGCGAGACCCTTCCGGCCGCGGCGGTCGCGATCGCCGCCGGCGGCGGGGTGACCGCGCTGTGCTGGTGGATCGTCGGCGAGGAGTGGCTGGCGCCCGCATCGGCCGAGACCGAGACGTGGGGGCATGCCGGGGCGCTCGCGGTCGGAGCCGTGGTCATGGCGGGGGTGCTGTGGTGGGGTCCGTGGATGGAGATGACGCGTGAGGGCGGCCGGCGCGTGGCGTCGGCGCTCGCGCCCACCCGCGGCGTCGCCGTCGCCTGGACGCTCGTCGGACTCGCGGCACTGGGAGTGGTGGTGCTCGCGGTGTACCTGGATGCGCCACCGTGGTGGTGGCCCGCTCCTGAACTGCTCGTCTAGCAGGAGGCAGGCGGGGAACAGAGGGCTCGTGCGGTACGTTGGCGAGTCGATGCGACCGCGAGCTCACGAGGCCGTGGCGCGTCCATCTCCGGAGGGTGCGATGGCAGCGAGGGAACGGTTCGGCGCGGTGCAGCCGTGGCTCAGCCTGGTGGTGCGGCTCGGCATGGCAGGGATTCTCATCGCCGCCGCGCTCCCCAAACTCGTCGACATTCCCCAATCCATCCGGGCGGTGCGCGCCTACCGGCTGCTACCCGAGGCCGTGGTTCCCTTCACGGGGACCATGCTGCCGTTCGTCGAGCTGGCACTCGCGCTGCTGCTGCTGGTGGGGGCCTTCACTCGGCTCGCGTCCATCGTGTGGCTGGTGATGATGGCCGCCTTCCTCACCGGCGTGATCTGGGCCTGGGCGACCGGGCTGACGATCGACTGCGGCTGCTTCGGTGGTGGCGGCGAGGTCGCGGAGGGGGAGACCAACTACCCCGTCCACCTGCTTGAACGGCTGGGGTTCATCGCGTTGGGCACCTACCTCGCGATCTGGCCGCGGAGCCGCTTCTCCGTGGACGGCTGGCTCGCGCCTCAACCTCTGCCTCAGCCCGCACCTTAGAATTCTCACTCAACCGAGACCAGGAAGAAGACTCATGGCCAAGAACAAAGAGACCGGCACGAACGACAAGGTGGCCGCAGCGCGCAAGCAGGCGCAGCAGCAGGTCAAGGCGCAGGAGCGTCGCACCGTGGCGCTGATCGTGGCCGGCGTCGCAGTCGTCGCCCTGATCTTCGGCGGCATCGTGTGGTACATCATTCAGCAGGCATCGGTGCCTGACCTGGAGTCCGGCGACGCGGTCGCACCCGTGGGCGCCGACGAGACCGGCGGCATCCTCATCGGGATGGATGGTGCAGCGGGCGGCGAGGCGCCTGAGGACGCGCCCCGCCTCGACATCTACGAGGACTTCATGTGCCCCGTGTGCGGTCAGTTCGAGGAGATCAACAAGGACGACATCGACGCGATGCGCGAGGCCGGCGACATCCAGCTGTACGTCCACCCGATCTCGATCCTCGACCACTATTCGCAGGGCAGCAACTTTTCGACCCGCGCCGCCAACGCCGCCGCGACGGTCGCCGACGCCGCTCCCGAGCAGATCGTGCCGTTCATGAGCGCGATGTACCAAAACCAGCCCGCCGAGGGCACCACGGGCCTCAGCGACGAGCAGATCGAGCAGATCGCGATCGATGCCGGCGTGCCCGAGGACGTGGCGGGGACGCTTGCCGACGGCCGCTTCACGAAGTGGGTCATCGCGGCCACCGACCGCTCGTCCCAGGACGGCGTGCCCGGCACGCCCGCGGTGATGGTCGATCGCGTGATGCTCGACCAGGCTGAGGTCCCGTACTTCCAGCCCGGCGCTCTCCGGTCGCACATCGAGGGCCTGTAGCACCACCCGCATTCGAAGCCCCGCCAGCATCGCTGGCGGGGCTTCGTTGCGTCTGAGCGCAGAGAGGTCACCGGTATCCTGCTGTGACGGCGTGCAGGCACGCCGCAGGCTGGCATGGCGCAATTGGTAGCGCACCTGTCTTGTAAACAGGGGGTTGCGGGTTCGAGTCCCGCTGCCAGCTCCACCGCGACTCCGTCCGAGACGCGCTCCGCGTCCCGGTGCCCTCGATCCTCACCGTGCTCTCGCCACCGTGCTCGATCCCTCCAGCACCGGACTGAAATCGATACCTCAGCCCTACTGAAACCGATGCCTCAGCACGAAAGTGTGAGGTCTCCGACATTCACGCGCCGGACATGGCCGAAACGGACATATGAGAGGGATCCGACACCGAGAGCAGAATCCGACACGTGTCGGACTTAATCGTTATCGAAGCCGCGCGTGGACTCCGCGGTGGCGTTCGACACGCAGCTGAGGCGAGAGTCCGTCCTGCTAACGTGCTCTTCGACAACAATTGTGGCGGAAGTTTCGTCGATCCGACAGAAACCCGCGTCATAATCATTCCGCGCTCCCCTCTCACGAAGTGCCGTGCGTCACACAGAACGTTTCGTGCGACGCAAGATCACAGTCAGTCGCTGGGGGGAGCCCCGGGGGATCCACCCCCGGGGCGGCCAGCATGGTTCACGAATGGGGATTAGAAGATGGCAACCAAGAAGCACAACAAGCGCAAGTTCGCCGCACTGGCACTGGCCCTGGTCGGCGTCGCCGGCCTGTCGGTGGCCTCCGCTGCGACGCTGACCGTCGACGCTGCCAATGAGGTCGCGATCGGCACCGACACGTTCGCCGCCTGCGACACCGACGGCGTCACCGTCGACTACACCTACGCACAGGTCGGCACCGACTTCGAGATCGCGGACCTCACCGTCGGCGCGATCGACACCGGCTGCAACGGCGAGCCCATCTCGGTGGTTCTCGAGAACACGGCGGGCACCGAGCTCGCCTCCGTCTCGGGCTCCGTGGCCGCGGGCGCCTACACCGCAGATGTCTCCGCGGACGCGATCGACATCGCGACCGACCTCGGCGACGTCGTCGTCATCATCGGCTAGCAGACCGTCGCAGAAGACGGGCTCTGATGGCAGCCATGCTCGACGCCAGTACCGACGCCACTCGTGTGCGTCGGTACTGGCGCGTGCTGGTGCAGGGCCTCTCATGGGTCCTCCTCGCCATCGCCGTCTATGCTCTGTGGCCCGCGTCGTTGGGTGGCGGCACCTCGCTCGTGATCGTCTCGGGCCAGTCGATGGAACCCACGTACTCGTCGGGCGATCTCGTGGTGGCGCGCAAGGGTGACCCGCAGATCGGGGACGTCATCATCTACGCCCCTGAGGACCTGGGAGGCGCCCAGGTGGTTCACCGCATCATCGGTGGTGACGCCGCCTCGGGGTGGGTGCTCCAGGGCGACAACAACGACTTCATCGACCCCTTCTATCCCGCGGGCGCCGAGGTGCGCGGGATCGTGCACCTGCACGTCCCGAACGCCGGCGTCGTCACCATGTGGCTGCTCAACCCGCTGCTGTGGTGCGGCGTCATCCTGCTCGCGATGGTGATTGCGCTGTGGCCGTCTGCGGGCGACGAGGACGACGACGAGCCTGAGGACGGCGCAGAGGACGGCGCGGACGACGAGGCGGCAGACCAGGCAGCGCCGGTGACGCTCAACGACGCGAAGACGAGCGGCGCGTGATGCGCAGAATCCTGGCAGCGGCCACCGCGATCCTCGCGATGGCGGTGGGTCTCAGCGTCACGTCGGCGAGCGCCGCGCAGATGCCGGTGTTCGCCGGCCTGCAGACCTCATTCGCCGACGCATCGGCATGCGCCCCCGCGAACGAAGGCGGCGTGCCCGTCGTGAAGACGACCGCGTCGAGCTCGGGCTCTGCGTCAGCGGTGGCCCTGAGCGGCATTCCTGCCGGATGCCACGATCTTAGCCTCGAGGTGTTCGTTCACGACGCGTCGGGGACGATCATCGCCTCGGGCGCTGGCACGGCCGCAGGCAGCTTGGCGATCGGGGTCGGGACGTACGCCACCACCTCAGTCGCCACAGTGATCGCGCGCATCGGCGGCTGGATCTTCCCGACGGAATGGACCGCGCCGCCTCCCGCCACAGGCCCAGCGGCCACCTGCCAGGCGATCAACCCGGGCGGCCAGGTCAGAGACACGGCGACGTGCTCCGTGACCCTGTCGCCGAACGGGGGCCCGCCATGGGGCCACCAGGGCTCGCAGCTGTGGAACTTCACCTTCAATGTCACGTGGGACACGCAGCCGCCCAACAGCAACTGGACGTGGCGCGTCACCTTCGACCTGGCGCAGCCGCCATTCCCGGGATTCACGCCGCAGTGGGTGGGCACCTACAGCAACTCCGGGATCGGCCTCGCGCCCGGCTACTCGTGCGCTCAGCTGCCCACGCTGACCATGCAGAGCACGTCGCAGAACGTGTGGGGCGGAACGCTCGAGATCTCGGACGGCCCGGCTCCGGGCTACTTCTCCGGTCAGAGCTTCTGCAACTAGCTCGGCTCGCCCCACCGAATGGGACGTGCGCCTTGCTGCTCCAAGAGCGTGTTCACCTGCGAGAACGGCCGTGAGCCGAAGAATCCACGCGAGGCGCTGAGCGGGCTCGGGTGGGCGCTCGCGACCTGCGGCACGCCGTCGAGCATCGGAGCGAGCGACTGGGCGTCGCGTCCCCAGAGGACCGCCACGAGCGGTGCCGGCCTCTCCGCCAGCACCCGGATCGCGTGCTCGGTCACCTCCTCCCACCCGCGACGGCGGTGTGAGCCGGCAGCGCCGGGCGAGACGGTCAGCACCCGGTTGAGCAGCATCACGCCCTGATCGGCCCAGTGAGAGAGGTCGCCGTCGGTCAGGGTCTCACCCGTGTCCTGCTGGAGTTCGCGAGCGATGTTGACCAGTGACCGCGGCATCGGCCTGCCCGGCGCGACTGAGAAGCTGAGGCCGACCGCGTCGCCCGGCGTCGGGTAGGGGTCCTGCCCGACGACCAGCACGCGCACCTCGGCGAGCGGAGCCTCGAACGCCCGGAGGACTGCGTGTGCGTCGGGGAGGTAGCCTCGGTCAGCGGCGATCTCGTTCCTCAAGAAGTCGCCGATGCGTGCGAGACGCGGTGCCACGGGCGCCAGGGCCTCGGCCCAGTCGCCCGCGACCTGAGTGCGCCACGCCTCCGACATACGCGTCACTGTAGCGACGTGCTCGCGGCCGATGCGTCTGAATGACATCTGTGTAGTTCGCCGGTAGTCTGATGGACACGTCAACGAGCAGGAGGAGGCCGCCCATGGGTGAAGTCGCACGCGTGGATGACGCGCCAGTCGTCGACCAGCTGTCCGAGCGCGACGCCGAGATCCTCCGCTTCGAACGCAAGTGGTGGAAGTTCGCAGGTGCCAAGGAAGACGCCATCCGCGACATGTTCGGCATGAGCAGCACGCAGTACTACCAGGTGCTGGGCGCGCTGATCGACGATCAGGCCGCGTTGGCGTTCGACCCGATGCTCGTGAAGCGACTGCGCCGCATGCGGTCGGCCCGCCAGCGCGGACGCGCCACGCGCGCGTTCGATGCGGCCGCGCTTCGCTAGAGTGACCCCGTGCCCCAGCAATATGAGCGCGACGAGTTCGACGAGATAGCCGCCGAGGGCGGCCCCGTCGGCGTGCACCGCGCCCCCCGCCCATGGTGGACCCGCGTGCTCCCGCCGCTCCTGGCCTTCATCATCGCCGGCGCCGTCGCCTTCGGCATCGCCACACTGCTCTGGAACCGGGACATCGTGGGAGGGGCTGACCCATCGCCCACTCCGACCGTCACCGTGGCTCCCACGGACGAGCCGTCCGGCACGCCGAGCCCCACGGCCACTGCTCAGCCGCCCGTCGAGTCTGAGGCCCCGGAGCCTTCTCCCACGCCGAGCGAGACGGAGGAACCCGAGCCCGCGATCCTGTTCGACGCACAGGTGCACGTGCGCAACGGGGCCGGCGTTCAGGGCCTGGCAGGCGACCAGCAGGCGATTCTGGTGGACGGCGGCTACACCAACACCGAGGCGAACAACATTTCGTCGAGCCTGATCCCAGACGACGCGAACATCGTGATCTACTCCGAGGAGCGGCTGGCCGACACGGCCGCTGACGTCGCGGAGCGACTGGGCATCGACCGGGTCGAGATGGATGACACCCCTGGCGGTGCGGAGATCGAAGTGCTGCTCGCGTCAGAACCGGGCGCCTGACCTCCTCCCCGCTGCCACGAGTAGCCTCGCCGCCGCGCGCCCGACTGGGTGAGCGCATCGGCGCTATGCCTCACGCGAAACCGCCGGGGCAGGGTTTGCACTCGGAGGGGGAGAGTGCCAGAATCGCACTTAGCACTCTCGACATGAGAGTGCTAAAAATCGGCTCCCGGGTCGAGGTGCAGGTTCGTGGCGTGAAGGGAACGCTTCGAGCGGCATCGTCCGTCGCGGGCGACTCGGAGCCACCACGCATCGAAAGAGGACTACTGACCCATGGCAAAGATTATTGCCTTCGATGAGGAGGCCCGCCGCGGCATGGAGCGGGGCATGAATGCCCTCGCCGACGCCGTCAAGGTGACCCTCGGCCCCAAGGGCCGCAACGTCGTGCTTGAGAAGAAGTGGGGAGCCCCCACGATCACCAACGACGGCGTCTCGATCGCCAAGGAGATCGAGCTCGAGGAGCCGTTCGAGAAGATCGGTGCCGAGCTCGTCAAGGAGGTCGCCAAGAAGACGGACGACGTCGCTGGCGACGGCACCACCACCGCCACCGTGCTCGCTCAGGCGCTCGTCCGCGAGGGCCTGCGCAACGTCTCGGCCGGCGCCAACCCGATCGCACTCAAGAAGGGCATCGAGAAGGCGGTCGCGGCCGTGACCGAGGAGCTTCTCGCTTCCGCTGTGGAGATCGAGACCAAGGAGCAGATCGCGGCCACCGCCGGCATCTCCGCCGGTGACCCCGACATTGGCAACCTCATCGCCGAGGCGATGGACAAGGTTGGCAAGGAAGGCGTCATCACCGTCGAGGAGGCCTACCAGTTCGGACTCGAGCTGGAGCTGACCGAGGGCATGCGCTTCGACAAGGGCTACCTCAACCCGTACTTCGTCACTGACGCCGAGCGCCAGGAAGCCGTGCTCGAGGATTCCTACGTGCTGCTGGTCGAGTCGAAGATCTCGTCGCTCAAGGACCTGCTGCCCATCCTCGAGAAGACGATGCAGGCGGGCAAGCCGCTCACCATCGTCGCCGAGGACGTGGATGGCGAGGCCCTCGCGGCGCTCGTGGTCAACAAGCTGCGCGGCAACCTCAAGGTCGTCGCCGTCAAGGCTCCCGGCTTTGGCGACCGCCGCAAGGCGATGCTGCAGGACATGGCGGTCCTTACGGGCGGCCAGGTCATCTCGGAGTCCGTCGGCCTGTCGCTGGAGAGCGCTGGTCTCGACATGCTCGGCCAGGCCCGCAAGGTCGTCGTCACCAAGGACGACACGACCATGGTGGACGGCGCTGGTGCAGAGGACCAGGTCGAGGGGCGGGTCAACCAGATCCGCGCCGAGATCGAGAACTCGGACTCGGACTACGACCGTGAGAAGCTCCAGGAGCGTCTCGCCAAGCTCGCCGGCGGCGTCGCCGTCATCAAGGCGGGCGCGGCCACCGAGGTCGAGCTCAAGGAGCGCAAGCACCGCATCGAGGACGCCGTGCGCAACGCCAAGGCGGCTGTCGAAGAGGGCATCGTCGCCGGTGGTGGCGTGGCCCTGATTCAGGCAGGCACCAAGGCGCTCGCCGGCCTGCACCTCGAGGGTGACGAGGCCACCGGTGTTCGCATCGTGGAGCTCGCCATCACCGCACCGCTGCGCCAGATCGCCGTGAACGCCGGCCTCGAGGGCGGCGTCGTGGTCGAGAAGGTCAAGGGACTGCCGATCGGTCACGGCCTCAACGCCGCGACCGGCGTCTACGAGGACCTGCTCGCTGCGGGCGTCAACGACCCGGTCAAGGTCACGCGGTCTGCTCTGCAGAACGCCGCGTCGATCGCCGGCCTGTTCCTGACCACCGAGGTGGTCGTCGCGGACAAGCCCGAGCCGGAGCCGTCAATGCCCTCCGGCGGCGGCGACATGGGCGGCATGGGCTTCTAAGCTCGTCCGCACGCGCTGTACTCGAAGGCCCCCGGGAGCGATCCCGGGGGCCTTCGTGCGTCTGGCGTGAGGCCAGGCGGCCGATGCGCGGCACACGGATGGTTGACGCCCGCGGGTGCCCTCTTCTGCGCTGTCCGGCGCTGTCCCGTGTCCGCCGCGCGATCGCCGTCAGGCAGTCGTCCCTCAGCTGCGACCGTGCCTCTCGGCTGCCGTCACCCGCAGCCCCGACGCGCGCAGGCGACGGACCAGCTCGCGCGAGTCCACCGGCACCGCACCCATCTCGACCAGACGCGGGTACATCTCTGCGGGCACGTCGACATGATCTCTGTCGAACGCTCGTTCAGGTATCCCAGCCCTCGCCGCGAACGCGAGCAACTCGTCGACAGAGGAGTCGGATACCAGGTGCCCCCACACCTTTCCGTGGCGGGGCCACAGCGGCGGATCGAGGTAGATGGCCATCCGGCGAGAGTACGCCCACGACCCGGCGCCTGACGGCTCGCTACCGTGCAGTGAACAGCCGTGCCGCGGTGTCCTCGGCGGTCTGATACTGCTCCGCGGCCTGGGACAACGCGACGGTGAGCGCATCGAGCGCCTGCTCGACCTGCACCTGGGCGCCCCGCCACTGGTCGAGAACTCCGGCGAAGGCCGCCGCCGCGCCGCCCTGCCAGGAGCCCTCGAGGGCGGTCAGGTGGCCCATCATGGCGGCCACTTCGCCACGGATGCTCTCGGCGGAGCCGGAGGCGAGGGCCGATGCGGCGGCCACCTCGGCGGCGTCGACGTGATAGCGGGTCATGGGGCGTCCTCCTCGGGTCGAAGCGCGACGGTCGTCGCGACTGGACCCGACGCTAGGGGAGCCCGCGGATGCGCGAGAGGGCGGGGACCCAGGCCTGTGGACAACGCCCGGACCCTGGGCGCGGTGACGCACCGGGGCTCGGCAGGCGCGCTAGGTGGCGCGCGAGGAGGTTGCCATCTCGCGGTCGATGCGCGTCAACTCCGCCGTCAGGTTCTCTCTGGCCTGACGCTCCCACCCGCGACCGAGCGGGCTCGTGTAGAGCGGCGACCGGGAGAGGAGGCGGCCCACGATCGCCCGTCGGGCCTCGAGATAGTCGTGCGCGGGGATGTGCGCATACTCCTCGCGCACCTTGTTCAGGTACTGCCGGTAGCGCTGGGGATCCGACGCGAGAATCGCGAGATCTGCGTCCGACAGCACCGCGCTGTCGCTGCCGTCGCCCGGTGCGGAGTGGCGGGCCAGCCCCTCCACCATGGTGGCGACGGCCTCGACGGCCGCCGCGGGCACTCCGAGACCTGCCAGCTCGGTTCGTGCCAGCTCGGCGCTCGCGGCCTCGTCCTCTCCTCCGCGGTGCGCGTAGGCCGCGGACTCGGCGGCGTCGAAGATTGCGCCGTGGTACCACGCAGCCAGCCGGACGGCGTCAAGGTTGTGGGTCTCCTGCTTGAGCTCGTCGACATGCTGCAGGAGGTCGACCAGGTGAGCGACGCCGTGGTAGCTCCGCTCGGGCTCGCTCCATCGCTCGAGCAGGCGGCGCGCGGCAGCCTCGACCTCGTGCAGCGGGGCGGTGCCGCCCGCGCCGGTCACCGAGCGCGCAAAGGATGGGACGAGCCACGAGGAGACCTCGGACGGGGACATGTGAACCTCAGTTGCCATCGACGTGCATGATCCCCTCAGTGTGGCCCCGACCGCCCGTGCTGGCAACGCACGCCGCGGCGCGCCTCAGTGGCGCCTCCGCGCATCGGGCGTCTGGCCGCCCATGGGTAGACTGGGAGTGCGCCGAATTCGCGGCGCCTGAGCAATACGCGAGGTTGATGTGCCCACCGGCAAAGTGAAGTGGTTCGACACCGACAAGGGGTTCGGCTTCATCGCGAGCGACGACGGCGATGAGGTCTTTCTGCACGCCTCGGCGCTGCCGGCCGGAGTGACCGCACCCCGCCCCGGCTCCCGCGTCGACTACTCGGTCGCCGACGGCAAGCGCGGTCCGTCCGCCATGACCGTCACGATCCTCGAGTCGGCTCCCACCGTGTCTCAGGGCATGCGCAAGAGCCCCGATGACATGACGGTGATCGTGGAGGATCTCATCAAGATGCTCGACGGCGTCTCGACGGCGCTTCGCACGGGCCGCTATCCCGACCAGGCCAAGGGGCAGAAGGTCGCATCCGTGCTGCGCGCCGTCGCCGACCAGTTGGAGGCTTGAGCCCGCCGATGGATGCTGTGCTGGAGAAGGCCGTCGACCTCGCCTATGACGCCGCAGTCGAGGCTGCGGGGGACCGTGACGCCGTGGGGGCGCACGTGTCGGCCTCTGACGACGCCGACCGGCTCCTGACTCACCTCTTCGCGTGCACCCTTCCGGGGTACCGCGGCTGGGTCTGGGCCGTGACGCTCGCCCGCCCCCCGCGCGGCCGGGACGCGACCGTCTGCGAGGCTCACCTGATCCCTGCGGACGACGCGTTGCTCGCACCGTCATGGGTGCCGTGGGCCGATCGCGTGCGCCCGGGGGACCTCGAGCCCTCCATGGTCCTGCCGATGATCATCGAGGACCAGCGACTGATGCCGGGCTACGAAGCGACCGGCGAGGACGCCGACGCACTCGAGATCTGGGAGCTGGGACTCGGCCGCGAGCGGGTGCTCGCCCCCGAAGGTCGCGACAGCGCTGTGGAGCGCTGGTACCGCGGATCGCACGGCCCCACCGCGGCATCGGCGATCGCCTCGACCGCGCCCTGCTCGACGTGCGCCTTCTTCGTTCCGCTGTCAGGCGCGATGCGTGTGGCCTTCGGAGCATGCGCGAACGAGTGGTCGCCGTCGGACGGCCGAGTGGTATCCATCGACCACGGCTGTGGAGCCCACTCGCAGACGGATGTCGAGAAGCAGGTCTCGAAGTGGCCGGCGCCCGATCCCGTGATCGACACCGACGCGGCGGATGCGGTCCGCTTGGACGAGGCAGACAACGCAGGCGAGGCAGACGAGCCCGAGCAGTCGGAGCAGCCGGAGCCGACAGATCAGTCGGACGAAGCCCCGCAGCCGGAGTCGAGCCCGACTGATGGCGTTGTCCCGGGCGACGATGCTGGCGCCCGCGAGGCCTCGCAGGCTGCAGGGGAGTCGCTCGACCAGACGGATCATGCACCCGAGGCGCAGTCAGAGCCCGATGCGCACGGTGCTGGTGTCGATGACGTGGACAGCCCCATCGACGATGAGGCTCAGCGCGACGATCGCTGATCCGTTCCGATCGTGACGCGCAGGCGACAGGTGCGCGCGTCAGGTCAGCGGAAGTTCGCGGTGGTGTAGACGGCGTTGCCGTTCGCCGTCGTCGCGGTGCCCGCGCCCATGGTGGAGTAGCTCGGGTTCATGATGTTGCGGCAGTGGCCGCCTGAGTACATCCACCCCGCGTGGGCCTTGTTGACGGCGGTGCCCACCGAGATCCCGCCCGAGGAGCCGCTGACGGCGACGTTCTCCGCACCGGGACGGTTCGGGTTGTGCGCCAACGCGCCGCCGGTGCCCGAATCGTCACGGCCCGCCATCGACTGCGACCAGCTGGTCGCGGCGGACGCGAGGCTTCCCGACCAGGACATGGCGCTCACGCCGATGCGCGCGCGCTCCTTGTTGGCAGCGGTCAGCAGGCCCTTGACCGAGCCGCCTGCGGAGTAGGGCGACGAGGGCGAGGCGCAGTACGCGTCGGAGGACTGGCGCGGGGCCGGCTTCGAGGCCGACCCGGACCCGGACGAGGCGGAGGTGGAACCGGACGATGCGGAAGCGGAGCCGCCCCCGGACCGCGTTGCTGCGGCCTGCGCGACGGGCGCCGGCTCGGGTTCGGGCGCGAACGACACAGAGATCTGCGGAACGGCGTCCGCCGCGCTCGACTCGACCTGCGGCGCGACGACTGCGGGGAGCACGTCGCTGGTGTCCTCGAACACCGCCACCTCTTGTGCGGTCTGGTCGGCGGGCGCAGTGGCGGGGGTGGTCACCGTGTCGGGCGCGAAGTTCGCGGCGAGCGTTCCACCGACGCCGGCGATGACGAGCGGAACGGCCGCCAGCAGGAAGGTCGAGAGGGGTCGAAGACGGGGTCGTCCGGTCCCTGGGACCTCCTGCGGTGCGCTCATGTCCTCAATCTCTCCACTATCCAGTCGATGCTGCTCGTGAGCGCGGAGACGTCGTCCGGATCGACGGCCGGGAACATTCCGACACGGATCTGGTTGCGCCCGAGCTTGCGGTACGGATCGATATCCACGACCCCCTGACGGCGGAGAATCGTGCGCAGAACGGACGAATCCACCGAGGGGAGCAGGTCGACAGTAGCCACGACGGAGGAGCGTGCAGAAGTCCTTGTGACAAAGGTCTCAGCGTATTCAGCGGCATCCGCCCACTGATAAATGCGGCGAGCCGACTCGCTGGTGCGTCCGGTGGCGAACGCCATGCCGCCGTTCTCATTCAGCCACCGGAGCTGCTCAGCCATCATGACCAGCGTGGCGACGGCGGGGGTGTTGAGGGTCTGGTTGGCGCGGGAGTTCTCCAGCGCGGTGGCGAGGTCCAGCGTCGCGGGGATCCAGCGGTCGGACGCGGCGATCCGTCCGATGCGCTCGATGGCAGCGGGTGACACCAGAGCGAGCCACAGCCCACCGTCGGAGCCGAAGCTCTTCTGGGGGGCGAAGTAGTAGACGTCGGCCTGGGTCACGTCGAGCGTCAGTCCGCCCGCCGCCGATGTGCCGTCGATCACGGTGAGAGCGTCGCCGATTCCGTCCGGACGCACGGCCGGTGCCATGGCGCCTGTGGAGGTCTCGTTATGGGGCCATGCGTAGACGTCGATCCCCTCGGAGGGTCGGGGAACGGCGATGTCGCCCGCAGGAGCCTCGATCACATCGGAGTCCTCCAAGAAGGGCGCGGACGCGGTGGCCTTGGCGAACTTCGCGCCGAACTCTCCGAAGGCGCAGTGCTGGGCACGCCTCTCGACCAACGAGAACGTGGCCGCATCCCAGAACGATGTCGAGCCGCCATTGCCGAGGATCACCTCGTAGCCGTCGGGCAGCGAGTAGAACGCGCTCAGACCGGCGCGCACCGCACCGACGAGGTCTTTGACCGGCGCCTGGCGGTGTGAGGTGCCGAGTATGCGCGGCTGCGAGTCGACGATGGCCTGGACCTGTGCGTCTCGCACGCGCGACGGGCCCGACCCGAAGCGGCCGTCGCGAGGCAGGAGGTCGGCGGGAATGACGAGTTCTGGCGACATGGGCTCAGAGTAGTGGCGGTCACGCCTGGCACACTGTCGTGCATGCACCGAATCACGCCTGCACTCCGCGATTACGCCTGGGGAACGACAGACGACATTCCGCGCCTCCTGGGCATCGATCCGACAGGCGGGCCCGTGGCAGAGGCGTGGTGGGGCGGGCACCGAGACGCGCCCTCGTTGGCGAATGTCGGGGGAGACCTGATCGGCCTCGACTCGCTCATCGCGGCCGACCGTGACTCGTGGCTCGGCACTGACGCGGCATCCCGATGGGACGGGCGCCTGCCGTTCCTCCTGAAGGTCCTGGCGATCGCGCGGCCATTGTCGATCCAGGTGCATCCCGACCTCGAGCAGGCACGGGCCGGCTTCGAGCGCGAGCGCACCCGCGATTCCGATGCCCCACGGGACTTCCATGACGCATGGCACAAGCCGGAGATGGTCGTCGCGCTCACGCCGATGACGGTGCTTGCCGGCGTACGCCCGATCGACGACCTTCGCGCGGATCTCGACGCGCTCGGCACGGCTGGTGCGGCTCGGCTCGCCGCGGCGCTCTCCGGCGATGTGTCGGACTTCATCTCTCTCGCGCTCACCGGAGGCGGGGATGAGGAGACGCTCGCCGCTCTCGCAGCACGCGGCCGCTCGGCGCCTGCGGGTTCGTCCTTGCGCGTGAGCGCCGATGCGCTGGGCGAGTTCCCCGGTGATGCCGGTGCGCTCGTGGCGCTCGCACTCAATGTCGTCCAGCTGCGTCCGGGGGACGCCGCCTACACCGGAGCGGGAGTTCTTCACAGCTACCAGTCGGGCGTAGGGATCGAGGTCATGGCGAACTCCGACAACGTGGTTCGCGCCGGGCTCACTCCCAAGCACGTCGACGTCCCGCTCCTCCTCGAGCTCGCGTCGACGTCTCCTGCGCCCGTCGCACGCCCCCAGGTGATGCAGGACGGGCCCGTGACCACCTACCTGACCCAGTCGGACGAGTTCGCGCTCACGGTGGTCAGCGACGGTCGGGTGGAGATCCCCGCAGGTCCGCGCGTCGCGCTCGTGGTCGAGGGGGAGGCGTCCATCTCATGCGACGACGCGAGCGAACGGCTGGCGTGCGGGCAGGCCGTCGTCGCGGGCCACAGCGACGGGACGATGCGCGTGAGCGGCCATGGAATGACAGTGATCGCGCACCTTCCCCAGAGTTCACCAAGACTCGGTGCGGCGGTATCGTAGGCGGCATGTCAGAACGCATCTCCGTCATTGGCACCGGCTACCTCGGAGCCACCCACGCCGCAGGAATGGCCGAGTTGGGTCATGAGGTGATCGGGGTCGACGTCGACGCCGAGAAGATCGAGCGGCTGAGTCGCGGCGAGGTGCCGTTCTATGAGCCTGGCCTGCCCGAGCTGCTCCGCAAGCACGTCGAGTCCGGGAGGCTGCGCTTCACGACGGACATCCGCGAGGCCGCGGAGTTCGCCGACGTCCACTTCATCGGCGTCGGCACCCCGCAGCTCAAGAGCGGCTACGGCGCGGACATGGTCTATGTCGATGCAGCGATCGACGCTCTCGCGCCGCTGCTCACGCGACCCTCCGTCATCCTGGGCAAGTCGACCGTGCCCGTGGGAACGGCCGCACGGCTCGCCGCACGGGTGCGTGAGTTGGCTCCCGTCGGCGATGACGCCCAGCTGGGGTGGAACCCGGAGTTCCTGCGCGAGGGGTTCGCCGTCGAGGACACTCTGCGTCCCGACCGGCTCGTCCTGGGAGTGGACCCGGTCCAGCCTGGGCGGATCGAAGAGGTGGCCCGACGCGTGTATGCGGACGCCCTCGCACGGGAGACGCCGATCGTCGTGACGGATCTGGCGACTGCCGAACTCGTGAAGGTCTCCGCGAACGCCTTCCTCGCGACCAAGATCTCGTTCATCAACGCCGTCGCCGAGGTATGCGATGCGACCGGCGCGGATGTGAAGGACCTGGCGGACGCGATCGGATACGACGACCGCATCGGCCGGAAGTTCCTGGGCGCCGGTCTGGGTTTCGGAGGCGGCTGCCTGCCGAAGGACATCCGGGCCTTCATGGCGCGCGCAGGCGAACTCGGGGTCGATCAGGCGCTGACGTTCCTGCGCGAGGTGGACGCCGTCAATCTGCGGCGTCGCCAGCACGTGGTCGAGCTCGCGGAGCGGGAAGTCGGCGGAAGCCTGGTCGGCGCGCGCATCGCGGTCCTGGGTGCGGCCTTCAAGCCCGACAGCGACGATGTGCGGGACTCGCCGGCTCTCGACGTCGCCGGCCAGCTGCACCTCGCTGGGGCACACGTCCGGGTCCATGACCCCGAGGGCATGGTCAACGCCGCGCGCGTGTGGCCCACGCTCGACTTCGCTGAGTCGCCGCAAGGCGCGGTCCAGGACGCCGACCTGGTGATCCTCGCGACCGAGTGGCGCCAGTTCCGCGACCTCGATCCCGAGGAGGTGGGACGCCTGGTGGCTCACCGCCGCATCATCGACGGCCGCAACTGCCTCCCCGCTGAGCGATGGATTGCGGCAGGCTGGACGTACCGGGGGTTGGGACGGCACTCGGGTTGAGCGACCTGATCGACACCACCGAGATGTATCTGAGGACCATCTACGAGCTCATCGAGGATGGTGTGACGCCGATGCGCGCACGCATCGCGGAGCAGCTCGGGCACTCGGGGCCGACGGTGTCGCAGACCATCGCGCGGATGGAGAGGGACGGACTCGTGGTCGTCTCGTCGGACCGCCGCCTCGAGCTCACCGATGTGGGGCTGCAGACGGCCGTGCGGGTGATGCGCAAGCACCGCCTCGCCGAGCGCCTGCTCATCGACGTCATCGGGCTCGAGCTGCCGTACGTCCACGAGGAGGCCTGCCGGTGGGAGCACGTGATGAGCGACCGGGTGGAGCGCCGGCTGCTCGAGCTGCTGGACACCCCGAGGTTCTCGCCGTACGGCAACCCCATCCCTGCACTGGGCGAGTTGGGGGTCATGGATGACCCTGATGGGCCTCCAGCGGCCGAAATCTCGCTCGATTCGGCCGCAGAATCGGGAATTTTCGAACTGACTGTGACGCGCATCGGCGAGAACCCGCAGGCTGCTGACGGGTTCCTCGTCGAAGCGATCAGAGCTGGACTGGTACCAGGGGCGACGGTGCGAATCATCCTTGAGGATGATGCGGTGCTGGTGACCACCCTGACGGGGTCGGTGGCAGTGTCGAGGGAGGCCGCGCGGCACCTCTTCGGCCATCCTCGACTTGGCGAATCATCACGAATTGGTAACATGGACGTCTAGTACATAGAAGAGCACGCACCCGCGGGCCCCGGAGATGGCATTGGAACTGACGAAAAGTTTCACTCGCTGGGCCTCGGAACATCAACGCACGGACTGTGCGGAAGGAACGTGATTTTGAAGTACGGATACATGCGCGCCAAGACGCGCGCGGTGGCTGCAGCAGCAGGCGCCGCACTTGTGGTGGTTCCCCTGACGGGTGCCGCAGCGGCCGCTCTGGTCGCCCAGGACATGACGGTCGACTCCGTCACCCCCGACACTCTCGCGATCGAGACTCAGGCAGAGGCCGCGTCCGCGGACCTTGCCGCAGTCTCGGGAACTGTCACCGCGTCTGACGACGCCGAATTCGAGCTTCACACGCCCGAGATCGACGTCGAGGCGGACCCCGAGCCCGTCGTCGTGGCCCCCGCTCCGGCGGCGAACACGTCCAGCTCGTCGAGCTCCGGCGCACGGCCCGTCGCCCAGTCCACCAACGTCAAGGCCGCGATCTCCGGCTCGGCGATCATCGCTGAAGCCGCGAAGCACGTGGGCGACCCCTACGTCTCCGGTGGATCCGCTCCGGGCGGCTTCGACTGCTCGGGCTTCACGTCCTACGTGTATGGGCAGTTCGGCATCTCGCTTCCGCGGTCGTCGGGCGCCTACTACAACGTGGGCACCCGCGTGTCGTCGCCGCAGGCCGGCGACATCATCGTGTCTCCTGGCCACGTCGGCATCTACGCCGGCCCGAACCTGCAGATCGACGCGCCGACCCACGGCAAGACGATCCAGTTCCGTGGCATCTGGCAGAACAACCCCACGTACGTGCGCGTCACGGGCTAGTCCCCAGCGCTTCGCGAGAGCCGCCGCCGCCTTCGGGCCGCGGCGGCTCTTCGCATGTGAGGCTCCGTCACCCGAGTCGCTCGGCTCCCCGGGCGCGCATAGGGTGGGGGGCATGCGCACTTCATTCGTACCGCGGCTCGGCCGCGAGATCTCGCTCATCGGACAGGGCTGCTGGCAGCTCGGCGCGGACTGGTCGCACGTGGCCGACGACACGGCGCAGGACATCCTGCGTGCGGCGGCCGATGCGGGCGTCACCTTCTTCGACACCGCGGACGTCTACGGGGACGGGCGCTCGGAACGAGCGCTGCGCGACTTTGTGGCCGACCGCGGGGCAGAGGGCATCACCATTGCCACCAAGATGGGTCGGCGCGCCGATCCCCACGAGGCGTCGCAGTACACCCTCGACAACTACCGACGCTGGACTGACCGTTCGCGCGAGAATCTGGGCGTCGACACACTGGACCTGGTGCAGTTGCACTGCCCTCCGTCTGAGGTGTTCGCGAACCCGCAGACCTACGACGACCTCCGCACGCTCCAGCAGGAGGGTCGTATCGCGCACTACGGCGTCTCTGTCGAGACGTGCGACGAGGCGCTCGACGCACTGCGGGACCCCGACATCGCGACCGTCCAGATCATCCTCAACGTGTTCCGACGCAAGCCGCTCGAGCACGTCCTGGGCACCGCCCGCGAGAACGGCGTGGGCATCATCGCTCGCGTCCCGCTGGCCTCCGGATTGCTGACCGGCAAGTACGACGAGCACACGACGTTCGGTGAGAAGGACCACCGCCACTTCAACCGCGACGGCGCCGCCTTCGATGTAGGCGAGACCTTCGCGGGCGTGCCGTACGAGGTTGGAGTCGAGGCTGCACGCGAGGTGGCCGCGCTGACCCCTGAAGGCTGGACCACGGCGCAGTTCGCGCTGGCGTGGATCGGCGCTGTAGGCGCCTCCACCATCATCCCCGGTGCGTCGCGGCCAGAGCAGGCGCAGGCGAACGCTGCGGCCGCAGACATGCCTCCCTTCGACGAGGAGACCCTCGCCGCTCTCGCACACGTCTACAACGAGCGGATTCGCGAGCACGTCCACGCCAAGTGGTGAGATTCCGGTGACAGGCGCGGTGCGGGTACCCTCGTAGGTGCCCCACGCGCCTGTAGCTCAGGGGATAGAGCACCGCTCTCCTAAAGCGGGTGTCGGCAGTTCGAATCTGCCCAGGCGCACGACGTCTCGGAGCGCGCCCGTCCTGCTGCGCGGGACCATCGTCCTCGCCGTTCGGTGCGAACGCGGTGCCACACTGGCGGAGGATGTCCAGGAGGCCCGCGATGGACGACACAGGTGCGCACCCGCTGGATACTCGCCCTGCGGACACGCACCCCGTCCCCACCTCAGCAGCTTCCGCTCCGGCGCCTCGGGGAACGTTCGACGCCGTGATCGCGGGGGCCGGCGCCGCGGGCCTCTCGCTCGCGTGTCACCTTGCCAACGCGGGGTGGGGCGACCGGGTCCTGCTCGTCGACGACGGATCTCATCCCTTGGAGCATCGCTCGTGGGCATGGTGGAGCACCGGAGCGGAACTGCTCGCACCCTTCGCGTCGTCTGCTGTGGAGCATCTGTGGCTGGCTGGTGAGGGGTGGCGGCGGCGGGTGGCGCTCGAGCCCTATGCCTACCGCCGCATCACCGGACCTCAACTCTCCGCTGCGACCGACCGACTCATCGGCGGACGTCAGGGGTACCGCCGCGTGGTGGGGTCCGTGCGGTCGGCCTCCCGAGACGGGACCGGCTGCCGCGTCGAGATCGAGCTGACGGAACCCGACGGCAACCGTACGGTCGAGGTGACTGCCCGCTGGGTCTTCGACAGTGTGGGGCTGGGAGCTCAGGCGCAGTCACGCTCGCCGGAGGCCTATCTGGACTTCTACGGATTGCACGTCGAGTGCGAGACGGATGCATTCGACCCGGGCACGGCCACGCTCATGGACTTCCGCACCGACCAATCTGCCGGGGCGGCGTTCGTGTACGTGCTGCCCACCTCGGCCCGCCGTGCGCTGGTGGAGCGGACGGTCTTCGCGTTCTCCGACACCTATGACCGCGACGCCGAGATCACCCGCCACGAGGACCGTGTCCGTGAGTACGTGCGTGCGCACGTGAACACGCTTGACTATCGGGTCACCGGGCGGGAGATCGGCACCATCGCGCTCCCGCGCGGCCCGGCCGCGACGCCCGCAGGGCCGGTGATCCCCATCGGGGCGAGGGCGGGCATGGTGAAGGCGAGCACGGGGTACGGCTTCGAGAGGATTCAGCGTCACAGCGCCGCCATCGCTGGGTGTCTGGATCGGGGCGTGAGCCCGGGCAGCGCCGCGAGAGACCACCGATGGAGCCGCGCCCTGGACCACGCGCTGCTCCGCGTCATCCGCCACGACCCGACCACCGCTGTCGAGATCTTCGCGGCGCTGCTGACGCGCAACTCGGGGCCTCGCATCCTTGCCTTCCTCGACGAGGACGCCTCGCTGATCGCCCAGCTCCGGCTGTTCGCCACTCTTCCGTTGGCCCCCTTCGCCCGCGCTCACGCGCACCTGCTGAGCGGTGGCCGCCCGCGAGGTGCGCCAGCGCACCGCATTTGACGCCACTCACAGCACGTCATGGCGGCACTGCTGCGAGCGTAGACTTCCCAGTGTTACGAAAAGGGCAAACCCGTCGCGAGGCGGGGACGCAAAGCCACGGGACCCACGAGGTCAGCCGAGCCACCGAGCAAGGGAACGCCGATGTTCAGCACTGAGCCGATCCGCCCCACCCCCGCCGCGCTTCTCACGGTGGTGACGAGGTGAGCGCCCCCGGCCCTGAGATCACTCACGAGAAGTTCCGGATCTGGCTGCGCCCCGATGGGCTGGTGGAGATCGCCTGGGTTCCTCATGTTCCGTCGGGTCTCGCGGACGCTGTCGCATCCATCGACGCGATGACCGAGCTCACGGGAGGGAAGCCCGCTCCGCTCCTGGTGGACACCACACACGCGGGGCCGCAGGACCGTGAGGCGCGGATGGAGTACATCCGTCGGCAGGGGATCGTGACGGCGGTCGCCTTGATCGTCGGCAACCCGCTGAGCCGGATGATGGCGACCTTCTTCATCAACGTGAGCAGGCCCGAGGTGCCGGTAAGGCTGTTCGAGGACGAGGCCCGTGCTGTCGCCTGGCTCAAGGAACACCTGGTGTGACGGTGCCCGGCGCGCACGCGAACGCAGACCACGCTCCGGACCTGGAGCGCCGGCTCGAAGAGGTGGTGGGCGTCATCCAGGAACTTGCCGCGCTCCGCTTCGACGCGCGCGCCACCGTGGGCACCGCCGGCGACATCGTCGACGCCGTGGCGGCCGGGGTGAACTCTCTCGGCGAGGAGCTCGAGGCGTCCTATCAAGAGATCGAGCGTCGCGTCGCCGACCGCACCGCCGAGCTCGCGATCGCCACCCGGGAGCTGAGCCGGCGTGCGCTGCATGACGACCTCACCGGACTCGCGAACCGTGCGGCATTCTGGGACCGGCTGTCCCAGCGACTGCACGCGGCGGACAGGCGCGCGACCAGCTTCGCGATCCTCTTTCTCGACCTCGACGACTTCAAGGCCGTGAACGACACGCTCGGCCACGCCGCCGGCGACCAGCTGCTGATCGATGCTGCGCGCCGCCTCCGCGGCGAGCTCAGAGCAGGCGACACCGCCGCGCGCGTGGGCGGAGACGAGTTCGTCGTCCTGCTGGACGAGGTCGCTTCCCCTGAGGCTGCGCTCGCGACGGCCCGCCGCATCGGCGACACGCTCCGGCTCCCGTACGACTTCGGGGGCCACCGATACGCCACCTCAAGCAGCATCGGAGTGGCAGTGCACTCTGACCGGCCGACGACCCCCGACGCGATCGTGGCTGCGGCGGACGCCGCGATGTACGACGCGAAGCGCAGTGGTCGGGGGGTGTGCGTGCTCTCCAGCGGCGACCGCTAGGGCCACGGGTCGCACTGCTCATGGGCGAGCGTGCCCTGGAGGACGGCCTGGTCGCAAGGGTCGCTCGGGCGACAGTGGGGTGCCATCGCACCCCGAGGTGGTCACGCACCCGTCGCTCCGCATGGGGCAGTACGATGGTCGTCAGACGAGCTCTCCTCGTACGGGCGCCGGCAGGTCGAACCTGCGCGGGTGCACGGATATCTTCGCGGCCAGACCGATGCGCCAGTACGGGCACGGGGGGCGCAGGAGCCGGAGCAGCGTGAGCGGGGCTCGTGATCAGCAGCCGTTCGCACAAGGTGGACGGCCCGCCGCACGGCGAGAGCAGCCGGACCGGCCTCGGGCGAGTGCTCGTCGGGCGGCCGCAGTCGTCGTGGGCGTGGAACCAGGCACGCAGGCGCGGCGCATCCGTGTCTCGTCGTGTCGAACGTGCTCTCGGAGGATATGTGGCAAGAGCAGGCCAGCGCCGATCCGGTCGAGCGCGCGCGGATTCGGGAGGTCAGCGACGGCGCACGCCCCGCGCCCAGGAGCAGGGCCTGATCCCGGTGCTGGCGGGTATCGCCCGCGAGGTGGACGGCACGGTCAAGCGCCCCCCGGCGCGGTCACCGGCCCGCAACAAGTTCCAGGTCGTCGCACTTCTCGTCCAGGAGGAGCGGGCCCGGCTGATGGCCGATGCCACATTGAGCTCGGCCAAGAGGTCGCAGGAGTTGCGCCGGCTCGACGGCGTGGCCACTCAACTCGCCAGGATCGCAGCCCGCGACACGTCGCTCCTTCAACTGCTGGCCGAGGACGCTCAGCTGTCCGAATCGGCCCGCGAATACAAGGCGACGGTCATGCGCGCCGCAGGTCTCGAGCCGCCGGAGGAGCCTGAGCCCGTCGCTCCGGAGCCCGTCGTCGAGAAGAAGGTCGTCCCGCAGTCGGTGATCTCACGGCAGATGGCGAATCCCTTCCTGGCTCCGGAGTTCGCGAAGGCGAGCGAGCGGAGCACCCCACGATCCCAGCGCCTGGTGGGATGGGAACTGCTCGAGCCGCTGTTCCGGGCCTTCGAGAAGAGCTCTCCGGGCACGCCTGCGTGCATGCCGTTGCCCGAGCCGGGGCCTGCGCGAGTCTTCCACGGCGACACCCTGATGCCGCACCAGGCCCAGGTCGTCGCGGCTGCGGCGCGCGGACATCGGACCTTCCTGCTCGCTGACGAGCCTGGTCTGGGCAAGACTGCGCAGGCATTGCTCGCCGCGCAGGCGGCCGATGCCTATCCCTTGCTGGTCGTGGTGCCCAACGTCGTCAAGGCGAACTGGGCGCACGAGGTGGGCCTGTGGACCCCGCAGCGTCGGGCGACGGTCGTGCATGGCGATGGTGAGCGTGTGGACGGGTTCGCGGACGTCGTGATCGTGAACTACGAGCTCTTGGATCGGCACATCGGCTGGCTCGGGGACCTGGGTTTCCGCGGCATGGTCGTCGACGAGGCGCACTTCATCAAGAACAAGGGCTCCAGACGCTCGCAGCACGTGCTGGCGATCGCCGACGAGATTCGTGCCCGCGCCCCGCGTGCCTTGATGATGGCGTTGACCGGCACGCCGCTCATCAACGACATCGAAGATTTTCGCGCGATCTGGCAGTTCCTCGGCTGGATCGACGACGACAAGCCGCTGCGAACCCTGATGGAGGCCCTCGAAGAGACCGGGCTCACGCCGGTGGACCGGGGCTTTGACATCGCCGCGCGGTCCGCGGTCATCAACATGGGCATCGTGCGTCGCCGCAAGGTCGACGTGGTGGCAGATCTGCCCGCCCGCCGCGTGGCGGACCTGCCGGTCGAACTCGACGGGGCGGCGGGGCGCTCGATCCGCGCGGCGGAGGCCGCGCTCGCGCGCCGACTGGTCGCTCGCTACCACGCCGCCATGGCTGCGCGCCCGGACCACGACGTCGCCGCAGGCCTGGACCTCGACCTCGCGCGTCGGGTGGCTGCGGGAGAGCTCAAGGACTCAGGGCAGAAGGTGGGGGGCGAGAACGTCTTCACCATGGTCCGGAAGATCGGCCAGGCCAAGGCCGGCCCGGCCGCGGACTACGCCGCGCAGCTGGCGCGCAACGTCGGCAAGGTGGTGTTCTTCGCCAAGCACATCGACGTGCTGGATCAGGCGGAGCAGATCTTCGCGGAGCGAGGCATTCGCTTCGCCTCGATCCGCGGCGATCAGACGAGCGCGACACGGGAGAAGCACGTCGCCGCGTTCACCCACGACCCGGATGTCTCCATCGCGGTGTGCTCCTTGATCACGGCCGGCGTGGGGCTGAACCTGCAGGTCGCCTCCAACCTCGTGCTCGCGGAGCTGTCCTGGACTGACGCCGAGCAGACTCAGGCCATCGACCGGATCCACCGCATCGGCCAGGCCGAGCCGGTCACGGCGTGGCGGGTGATCGCCGCGCAGACCATCGACTCGACGATCGCTCAGCTGATCGACAGCAAGGCGGGACTGGCTGCCCGTGCACTGGACGGGGCGGCCGAGGAGGATGGGTCGGCGTCGAAGGATGTTCAAGTGGACGCCCTGGTCGGCCTGCTTGCCGACGCGCTCGCCGCCGACGGCGTGATCCCGGACGCCACGGCCCACGACTTCGGACGCTGACCCGCGGGCTTGCCAGCGGCGCAGAGGAATGACCTCGCCTGAGTTGACGCCGAGAGCCCTCGAGGTCCAGAATCCGCATGACGGTGCGCGTCGGCTGTGCAAGCGGGCGCGCACTGTTCTTGTCTCTGTGGAGGCTTTCGGCCGGCTCCACAGCCCGGTGAGGCGGCGTGGTGGCGAGGCATCCCGCACCCCGACGTATACCGTGGGGGAGTGGTGGATTACATCGGGCGCGCGCTCGTGGCCGACGCCCTCCGCGAGTGGCGCGATCAGCTCCAGGACCGGGCGACCGTGTCGCCCCTCAGGGACCTGGCAGCGACCCAGGCGAGCCTCGTCGACCTTCGTGGGGGCCACCCCTCGGGGCTCGCGCAGCTCTTTGCGAACCGCCCCACCGCCATCTCCGCCCTCTTGCGTGATCCGCACGTGCGCGAGGCGGGCCTGCATCGCGGTCGGCTCATCCTTGACGAAGCCGAGCGCGTTCGCGCCGCGACGGGCGCATGGACGGCGGCGCTCGTGGTGGGCACCGTCGCATGGTCAGACCGTGGTGACCGCGTAGAGATGCCGCTGCTCATGCGTCCCGTGGGACTCGAGCGCCACCGCACCGACGACGTGCAGATCACGCTGCGCGACGACGTTCACGTCAATCCGGTCTTCACGACTCTCGTGCGCGAGCGCGCCGCAGCCGCCGGCCTGGATGGCGCCCTGCCCGCAGTCGCCAGCGGGCGGGAGTTCGATCCGCGACCGCTGTGGGACCACGTCCGGGGTCTCACGGCACTGTTCGGTGACGGCCTCGAGGTGGTCGATCGTCTCCTTCTGGGAGCCTTCGACGACCCCGAGCAGCGCCTGCTCGACGACCTCGACGACTGCGACCCGGTGATCGCGGGCTCGACCGTGCTCGCAGCGGCAGCCGGCGATCACGATGCGCAGGCGCAATTGAACGAGCCGTTGCCTGCCTTCCCCCGCGGCGACCGCGACCCGTTTGCGGAGCGCGGGATCGGCGAGCTCGACGACGTTCAGTTCGGCGCGCTCGATCTCATCGCCACCGGGCGCGACGTCTTCCTTCAGGCGCCGCCTGGCTCCGACGTCATCGGCACCGCCGCCGCGATTGCGGCCGACGGTGCCGCGTCGGGCAAGACGGTCGCGGTCGTGGGAGGGCAGGAACGCGCGCTCCGCGCCATCACCGACCGCATGCGCGGGCTCGGTGCGAAGGACCTGGTGATCGACGGCACCGTGCGCGCGTGGAACGCCGATGCGCGGGCACGCCTGCTCGAGTCCATCACCATGGGAACCCCGCAGTTCGACGACGCACGTCTGCGCACCGCAGGGGACACCTTGCTGCGGGCGCGGGTGGACCTGCACCGCCGATTCGATGCGCTGCACCGGTCGCACCGGCCGTGGGGCGTGAGTGTCTTCGAGGCCGTCCAGGCGATCGTCCGCCTCACCACCTCAGAGGTCGTCCCCGGCACGTCGCTGCGCCTGAGCGCCGACGCTGGCGCGGTGGTCGCTGAGCACGGCTTCGCCTCCGTCGCCGCGGCGATCGTCGCCGCGCTGCGGCCCACGGCAGCCGAGCAGGCGGCCGCGCCGGTCGAGGAGGCAGCGCCCACGACCGAGGTCGACTCGTGGTGGGCGGAGCATGCGGATGCGGAGACCGGCGCCGCTCTCGATGAGGCGCTGGCGACCCTGCTCGGGCGCGCGATCCCGAAGATGCGCGCCGAGGCTGCGATCGCCGCGCACGAGACGGGTGTGGACGAGGCCGACTCGATGGCGACCTGGTTCGACCAGGTGCGCATGTTCGAGTCGCTGCGGGAGGTCCTGGAGACCTTCTCGCCCGCGGTCTTCCATCGATCGCTGCACGACCTGGTCGCCGCCACGGCGCCCCACGGGTCCTCCCGCTATGTGGAGCTCCCGCGCCGCGATCGACGTGCCTTGATGCGCCGCGCGGTCGAGTTGCTCCGCCCCGGGCGGGGCAAGGAGACCTTGCACGCCGATCTGGTGCGCGCTCACGACCTCGCGCTGCGGTGGAGGGCGCACTGCTCCGCCGGTGGATGGCCGACGGTGCCCGACGACTACGACGTGTTCGCCGACCGCGTGGCCGACGCCGCAGAGATGTGGGACACCCTCGCGCCGACGATCCATCTGGTGGTCGAGGATGAGAATCTCGCCACCGTGCCATGGGACGAGATGGTGGGCGAGCTGGACCGGCTCGCGCAGGGGCTTCCCGGGACCATCGACACTGCCGCTGGCGACCCCCTCGAGATCGATCCGGTCGCGGCCGGGTTCGGGCCGCTGATCGATGACCTGCGCGATCGGGACGCGACTGACGCGCAGGTGCGGCGCGACCTCGAGTTCTCGTGGTGGGCCGCGGCGTTCGATGCGATTGTGCGAACCGACCCCACGCTCACGGACTACGGGGCACTTGGCGAGGCAGTCGAGCACTTCCGCACGTCGGACAAGACCTTCTCGGATGCGCGCATCGGGCCGCTGATGCGCGCCGCAGCCGAGCGCAGGCGCTCCGCAATCGCGCGTCACCCGGAGCTCGCACGGGACCTCTTCGCCGCTCTCGTGGAAGGCGCAGACGCGTCGATCAAGGAATTGTGGCGAGACTTCGGCCCGCTGTCGACGGCGCTGCGGCCCGTGGTCGTCGCCAAGGCTGAGCAGGTGTCGAGGCTCGCGCCTCCCACGCGCGCCTTCGACGTGGCATTGGTGGTCGCGTCCGAATCGCTGGCCCTCGCCGAACTGGTGCCCACCCTTGCACGCGCCAAGCAGGTGGTGGTGGTGGGCGATGCGCATGCGGCCACGCGATCTGCCGTCGCGGCGCTCGCAGCGCTCTTGCCGCAGGTGACCCTGCACGCGTCGCCTCAGGGCAGAGATGTGCGCGTGACAGCGGTCCTCGCACGCGCGGCGTACGGGCGCAGCATTGAGGCGTTGCCGGCGCCCGGGGACGATCTCCGGTTCGCGGTGCGCACCGTCGATGGCGTGGGGTCTCCGGTCGCGGGGGCCGATGCGGTCGAGTCCACCCGCGCCGAGGTCGCCGCCGTGGTCGAGCACGTGGCACACGCATTCGACTCGTTGCCCAGGCGCGACCTGGTCGTCGTGGCGGGCAACGCCCTTCACGCGGCCCGCATCGCCGAGGCGCTGCGCGAGCGCAGTGTGCGGCTCGCCGCCGCGGTCCCCGTCGAAGTGCTGGGCGACGCCGCGGGCCACTCCGTCGACGAAGTGGTCATCTCGCTCGGCTTCGCGCGAGACTCGCGCGGCACCGTGCCCGAGCGACTTGGCGCGCTGTCGGAGTCCTGGGGCCGCCAGGCGCTCGTGCAGGCACTGGTGGCGTCGCGCATTCACGTCACGGTCTTCTCTGCGATCGCTCCTGACAAGCTCCCCTCGGGAGGCGATGAGGGCGACGGCGTCGAGGACCTGCGTGATCTGCTGCAGGCGGGCGCGGAGCGCGCCATCGCCCCCGAGCGGCCCGAGCCGGCGCCGAGCGACTGGCTGCTGGCGGACGTCGCCGGGCGCCTGCGGTTCGATGGCTACGGCGTCCACGTGCGCTACGGCAACGGGCCCGATGCGGTGCCGATGGCGGTCGGCGGTCGCCGCGACCGCGGATATCGCGTCGCGGTGGTGACGGACGAGGCGGCGCCCGCCGGTTCCGCATCTCTGCGGGACCGCGTCCGGTGGCAGCGCGCGTCGCTCGAGGCGCTCGGGTGGACGGTGGTCCCGCTGTGGACGCTCGACGTGTTCATGGACCCCGATGCCGCCGCCGACCAGGTGCGAGCCGCCCTCGAGACAGGAAGCCCGGCTCACGTGCAGGAGGCGCTCGAGATCGACATCACCGCCCCTGCCGCCGTACCCGACGAGTCCGAGGAACTGTTCGACCAGAGCACCGCGGGCACTCTCACCGAACCGGGCGAGGCCGACGCCACGACGTCGTCCCTGCGCGTGGCGCCGGAGCCCGAGGTCGGTGGGACCACGGGCGACGAGGCCGAGCCCGAGGTGCCGGCTCCCGCGACGCCGGTCGACGCGGCGCCCCCGGTCGAGGTGGTGGGGCTCTTCGACCTCGACGACGAGGCTGCTGAGGGCGAGCAGGCCGCAGACGAAGCTGTCGACGACGCCGAGCAGGATGACGACGCCGAGCAGGATGACGACGCCGAGCAGGATGATGACGCCGAGCAGGATGATGACGCCGAGCAGGATGACGACGCCGAGCACGACGAGGACGCAGAGCAGGACGAGCACGCCGAGCAGCCCCAGGCCGCCGCAGAGTCCGCCGGCGAGCGCGAGCCGGAGCATCGATCCCCAGACGAGGCATCCGCAGACGAGGCATCCGACCCCCAGGACGAAGCGGTCGACGAGGCCGAGCCATCGACCGTTGACGACGACGCAACTGCTGACGACGCAACTGCTGACGACGCAACTGCTGACGACGCAACTGCTGACGACGCAACTGCTGACGACGCAACTGCTGACGACGATGCAGCGGGAGGCGTTCAGGAAGAAGAAGAAGAGCTCGAGGAGCCGGAGGATGCGCCCGAGCCCGCTGGGACGCCCTCGCTGGGCTTCGGCGTGCCCAAGCTGGCGACGACCACGCCTGCGCCGTCGACGCGACCGCGCACCGCGAAGGACCGCTCACGAGGGACGGACCGGCCGCTCATTCCCACGCGCGCGTCAGAGGACCGCGACGAAGGCTGGGGAGGGTCCTACGGCGATTCGCGCGAAGAGGAGATCAAGCGGGAGCGTCCGCCCCACTGGTGAGCGACGCCGACGGAGCGGGGCTGGACGAGGGCCGTCAGGAGCCTGACGACTCCTTGGCGGCAGCGGCACGCGAGTCGGTCCGGTAGAAGCCGGAGCCCTTGAAGGTCACGCCGACGCTTCCGAAGACACGTCGAAGGGAGCCGGTGCACTCGGGGCATGCCTCGAGTGAATCATCGTGGATCGACTGGACCGCGTCGAAGCGGTGGCCGCAGGCGCGGCACGCGTAGACGTAAGTGGGCATGGGCGTATTCTACGCGGGAAGCGGAGTGGTCCCCTCCGGCGTGATCACCGCGTGCACGGGGACGTCGTGATCCTCGCGCGGCAGGCGCATCTCGCCGGGCCCGCGGAACTCCGCCGCGAAGGTCATCGCAATGATGGGGACGCCCTCCCGGACCTCCTCCAGCGCCCGGTCGTACCAGCCCCCGCCCTGTCCCAGGCGAGTCCCATCGGCGTCGACGGCGAGGGCGGGCACCACGATCGCATCGGCCTCCTGGATCGCAGCGGCGGGCAGGAAGGTGCCGGACGGCTCCGGCGGCCGGCCAGGGGCGCGCTCGATGAGGTCCTCGGCGCCTTGATAGAGCGACCACCCTCGCTGCAGGCCATCGCCGAGCGTGGGGATCAGCACCCGCACTCCGCGGTCGTGCAGGGCGGAGATCAGGGGAAGCGAGCCGGGCTCATGCGGACGTGACGCGTAGACGGATACGCACGAGGCCTCGGCGATCGCCGGCACTTGGAGCGCAAGATCCCGCAGCGTCTCGGCCAGGTCCGCCCGTCGCCGCTCCGACCGATGAAGCCGCGCCTTGCGGATGGAGGTGCGCAACTGCGCCTTCACATCTTCTGGGGCGGGCGCTCGAGTGGTGTGGGACTGCGGCGTCATGCTCCCCATTGTGGCAAACAAACGTGAACGCGCCGTGTCGACTCCCTCACAGGCCCACATCCCGCGCGCGGCGTTTGCGGGTCGTCGCCGACGCAGGACACAATGCGGGAGTGACAGTTCGGAGCCTTGCCGGCCATCGCACCGCGGTAGCCGAGGCCCTCCCGCCCGGCCCGGTCCTCGACGTCCTGCTGGGCGACACGGCCGGCGCGACCATCGCGGAGGACCTCGTGGCCTCCGCGTCGATGCCCGCCGTGCCCATCGCCGCCAGAGACGGATACGCCGTGCTCAGTGCGGACGCCGTCGATGCCCACCCGGATTCTCCGGTGTCCCTCCCCGTGTCCCACGACGTGAGCTTCGACTCCCGCGCTCCGCGGCGGCACGTGCCTCGCGCCGCCGCGCGCATTCCTTCCGGCGCTCCGGTCCCGCTCGGGGCCGATGCGGTGGTGGCGCTCGCGGACACCGACCAGGGGGTGGCGCGCGTGGGCATCCGCCGGGCCGTGCAGCCGGGCGACGGGGTGAGGCCGGCAGGATTCGATGCCGTCGCGGGTGACGTCATCGTCCGCGCAGGAACGCGCATCGGCCCTCGCCAGATCGCCGTCGCGGCCGCGCTGGGCCGATCCCGGCTCCATGTGCGGCCAGTGCCGCGCGTGGTCATCATGGCCGTCGGGGACGAGCTCATCGAGCCCGGAGCCGTGCGGCCAGGCGGCGGCGTCCCCGAGTCCACCACGCACATGCTGGCGGCGCTGGTGCTCGAGGCCGGCGCCAAGCCCTACCGCGTGGGCGCGGTGCCGGACGACCCGCTGCGCCTGCGAGCGACGCTCGAGGACCAGCTGGTGCGCGCCGACGTGGTCATCACCACCGGCGGGTTGTCGGACGGTGTGCACGACACCGTCGCGGACGTGCTGGCGCGCATGGGTGGCTTCGAGGCGGTCGATCTGCAGCTGCGCCCCGTGGGCCGGCATGGCCTGGGATCGATCGCGGCGGGAGACCGGGACATCCCGGTGATCGCGCTCCCGGGTTCTCCCGCCGGCGCCGCGCTCGCCTTCGAGGCATACGTGCGTCAGGCGCTGCGGGTGCTGTGCGGCCACCCCGATGTCGAACGGCCGGTGTTCCGCGCGCGGGTCCGCACGCGGTGGATCGTGCCACCGGGCGTGGTCACCGCGATGCCGGTCGTGGTCGACAGCGACGACAGCGACCTCCCGGCAGTCACTCCCGTGGGCGCCGATGCGCTGGCACTCACCGACCTCGCGAGGGCCGACGCCCTGGTCTGGTCGGGTCCCGACGCGGGCGTCATCCACCCAGGGGACGTCGTCGAGTGCACCTCGTGGGGCGGCTAGCGCGTGCGCCCTCCGGAGATCGTCTCGGGCGCGCTGACGCTGCGCACGCTCGGGCGCCACGAAGAGTACGCATGGCGTCAGCTGCGTCAGGCGAACCGCGCGTGGCTCGAGCCGTGGGAGGCCACCGCGCCACCGGGTCGAACGGAGCCGCCGGTGACCTTCCGCAGCCTGGTGCGTCGCGAACGACGGCAGTGGCGTGACGAGTCCGCGTACCCCTTCGTGATCCTCCACTACGACCAGATCGTGGGACGTGTCTCCGTCGCCGGCGTCCGCTGGGGCGCCGAGAGGGGCGCGTCGATCGGGTATTGGATCGCGGAGTCGCACGCGGGCAAGGGCATCATGCCGCGAGCGGTCGCGATGGCCACGGAGTTCTCGTTCTACCGCGGCCTGCACCGGGTCGAGATCGCGGTGCGTCCCGAGAACGTGGCGAGCCTTCGCGTGGTCGAGAAGCTGAACTTCCGTGAGGAGGGTCTGCGCCGCTCCTATCTCCACATCGATCGCGCCTGGCGGGACCACCGCGTGTACGCATTGACTCAAGAAGAGCCCCGCATCGGCCGATATTGGTCGGAGGGTCCCTGACACGCCGCGCGCCATGCGGGGCTTCGGACCTCCACGGCCGTACCGTCGTGCCATGGTTGCAGGACTCCTGGCGATAGTCGCTCTCGGCATCGTGGTCGCGTATGTCCTGCCACAGCGCATCAAGGAGCGAGGCGAGTACGCCCTCGTCCGCGTCGACGACCGCTACTCCTCGGACATGCGGGTCGTGAAGTCCACTGCGGAGCGCATGGAGAAGGCGGCCGCGCGGCCGTCCAGCGACTCAGGCGAGGTGCCGCTCCTGCGCACCGGCAGCCAGCGGGCCACTCGGCTCAGCGACCGCGCAGAGTCGATGTCCCGTCCCGCCACTCCGCTTGACCGCGCCGCAGTCCACGCGCAGCGCGAGCGCGACGCGCTCCGGCGTGACCGCGCCGTCGTTCTCGCCGAGCGCGCCGCGCAGGCACGCCGACGCGCCACCGTCGCATTCGTCGCGATGATGGTTGCGACCGCGACCTGGATCGCGGTGGCCTTCACCACGCTGACGCCAGTGGTGGGCGCGGTCGCCACCGCCGCCTTCGCTGGCATCATCGTCACCGGTTCCCGTGCCGCGGCAGCCCAGCGCCGCGCCGACGAGTCGATCCGCGCCGTCGCGCGCGAAGTCGAGGCCGCGGCCACGGCCACGCAGGCGCTCCGCACGGTGACGCGTGAGCGGGCCGCGGGTCACGAGGTCCAGCCCTCCGATGTGGCGACGCAGGCGATCCGCGTCCTGACGACCGAAGACCTCGCTCCCTTGGCCGCCCCGGCGCCCGTGCCGTCCCCCGAGCTTCCCCTGGAGCGCAGCACCGAGCGCACCGAGGAGCGCACGGAGGAGCCCACGCCCTGGACCCCGCAGGACATGCCGGCACCGGCGTACACCCTCAAGTCCTCGGTGCGGCCTCGCCAGGCGCGTCCCATCTCGGACGAGGACTACGACGTCGCCAAGGCACGCGCCGCCCGCTGGGGCGACCTGCGGGCGGACGACGCCCCGGCGCAGTCCACCAACGGCCAGCACGTCGCCGAGGAGCCCGCCTCGACCACGGCGGCACTGGACCAGATCCTGGCTCGACGTCGGCGCGCGAGCGCCTGAGCCTGCCCCGGCCGACGCCGGCGAGGCGCCACCGCAGCGCCCGGCGCTACGGCCGCAGCGTCACCTGACCGTCGCTGCCACCTTCGCGAACAGCCGGTCGAACACGACGGCCCTGTCGAACTGCAGCGCGTAGGCACGCGCACGGTCACGATGGGTCACCCGTGCCGCGCCGTCCATGCCCAGCACTGCGGTATCGATCGCGCCTGCGATCGCGCTCGGGTCGTCCACCGGCACGGTGAACGCGGTGTTCCCCACCGCCTCCGGGATGCCGCCCGTCTCGGTGGTGATCACGGGGCCTCCACCGGAGAGCATCTGCTCGACCAGCGCGATGCCGAACGTCTCGGTGAACTCCGGGCGCGGCTTCGACGGCAGTGCGTAGACGGCACATCCCGCCATGAGGTGAGGCTTCTCCTCGTCGCCCACGTCGTCCAGGAAGACGATGCGTTCTGCCGCGGTCGACGACGCGGCGTGGCGATGGAGATCGGCGGCGTCGGGGCCGCGCCCGGCGATCACCAGCGTCAGCGAATGACCAGCCATGGAGGCCGCGAATCCGTCGATCAGGTCGTCGACCCCCTTGGCTGCGCCGAGCCGGGACAGGTACAGCACGTAGCCGTCCTGCTCGAGGCCACGCGACGCCAGTACCTGAGCGGTGCGGTCCGGGTCGAGATGCAGATACGCGGCGGTGTCGATCGCGGGGTACGAGATGTCGATGCGCTCTCGGCACTGCGAGGCGAACGAGGTGCCGTGCCTCACGTCGATCTGGGCGGCGGCCTCGACGATGACGTGCTTGGTGTAGTCGGAGACGGCGACGCAGACATCCTGGCTGAGGTAGCTGGACAGCACGTGTGCGGCGGCGCCGAACCGGTCCTCCTCGACGCACGCCCGCACGACGTCGGTGACGTCGGAGCCGACGGCCTCCGCGATGGTGGTGACGTGCACGGGCAGGCCGGTGGAGCGCGCCGTCCGGACCGCATCCGCCACGGCCGTGGTGTGCGGCGAGAGGTACAGCGACATGCACACGGTCGGGACGCCGTCGGTGAACAGTTCGACCAGCCGTCCGGTGAGCCCGGCGAGGTAGCGGCCGTCCGGGATCTTGTAGCCGCCCACCGGTTCGGGGCGCTCCACGACGATCCCGGGACTGTAGGGCATCACCGTGTCGAGGGGCTTGAGCGGCAGGCCCGTCTCCTCGAGCCGTTCGAGCGGCCACGTGAGGATGCGCACGTCGTCGTAGCCCCGTGTCAGCGCGATCTCCGCCAGGTTGCGGGCCTCTCCCGAGTGTCCGCAGATCACCGGATCCGCGCGCACCACGATCACGAGCCGGCGGGATGGGATGGCGTTCATGGTGCCTCCTGCATGGAGTCGGTGTCGGCGGGGGAGGGCAGCGGTCGGAACGAGGGAGGGCGCTCGGCACGGCCCCACTCGCTCGGTTCGGTGCCGAGAGAGATGTGGAGCCGCCCGCCCTCATGGAGCTCCGTGCCGCTCATCCACGATGTGGTCACGGGCACGCCGTTGAAGCTGACGGCCTGGACGTAGCGCACCGGACCGTCGGGCGTCGGCTCGTCGAATCCGGAGGTGTCGATGGTGAGCGTGCCCCGGGCCATGGGCATGGATGCGTAGCGGAAGGACGGCGGGTGGATGAGGAAGATGTTCTGCCCCGCGACGGGGAACAGCCCCAGCGACGCCCACACGTACCAGCTCGACAGGCCGCCCGAGTCGTCGTTGCCGGGCAGGCCGCCCCGGCCGGTGCCGAACTGCTGGTGGATGACGGCGTGCACCACCTCAGCCGTGCGGTCGGGACGGCCAGCGTAGTAATAGGCCCACGGGGCGTCCATGTCGGGCTCGTTGTTGAGGCCCTCGAACCGGCCCAGGGCGTACCCCGCCGCCATCTCCTCCGACCCGGGCGCAAGACCCGGCTGGACCACCGCATCGGCGCCATACCCGAAGAACTCGTCGAGCATCGAGACGAACCTCTCGTCGCCGCCCGCCAGCGCGATGCGGCCCTCCATGTCGTGCTGAATGCGGAACGAGTAGTTGTGGCGCGTGCCCTCGTAGAACGTGGAGTCCTTGAGCAGACCCGTGGTGGGGTCGTACGCGTTGACCCAGCGGGTCGCGAGCTGCTCGTACTCCGCCGCGAGGTCGTGATCCTCGACGAGCGTGGCGACGTGACGCGTGCACCAGTACCCGAACGCCAGGTCCAGCGTGTGGCTGATGGGGTGGGCGTATCCCTGCTGCAGGAAGTCCTCGCCGTAGATGCGACGCAGGTCCGTCTGCATATGCACCAGCGCCCAGTCCCAATCCATGCCCGGCAGCCCCAGCTGGCAGATGTCGGCGAGCAGGGTGTGGGCGAGGGCACTGCCCTGTCGTCCGAACCGGTCGGAGCCGCGGGCCATCCGGTAGCCGATGGGCAGATTGCCTTCCTGCTCGCAGACGGTCAGCAGGGCGTTGGCGAGTTCGACGCTGCGCTCCGGGGCCAGCGCGGTCAGTAGCGGCAGCTGGGTCCGATAGATGTCCCACATCGTCGAGACGTCGAACACCCACGGGCCCTTCGACGGCCAGAACGGGCTCTCGTCTGCGGCGAAGCAGGGCTTGATGAGCGAGTGGTAGAGCGCGGTCGCGAACACGGTGCGGCGGTCCTCGTCGGACGTCTCGATGCGGATGGCGTCGAGACGCTCCCTCCACGACTCTCGGGTGCGCTCGCGGCGGGTGTCGAATGCGGGGGATCGGTCGTCGCAGTCGCGACGCAGGTTCGCGCGTGCCTGGTCGACGCCGCGCAGCGAGAAGCCGATCCGCACCTCGACGGTCTGGCCCGCGACCGCGGGGCCGGCCCACATGAGCCCGAACGGCCGCAGCGTCGTGGGGCGGATGTGGTCGAGGTCGAGGCGGGTGCCGCCGGGCATGAGCCGCCGGTCGTACCAGAGCATCTGACGCCACGACTCGGCGTCGCACTCGATGTGGAGAGCCAGGGGTGCGCCCTCCACGACGATCTCGCCCTGCGCGACTCCGGGCTGCACCGACTCGAGGCGGGCGCGCAGCGGCACCGTGGCGCCGTACGGGATCGCAAGGCCGCCCATGGACATGTCCACCACGACGCGCGCGTCGTGATGCTCGGGGAACGTGTAGCGGTGGACGGCGCTCTTGGGCCCCACCGTGATCTCGGCGCGCACGCCGTTGTCGAGCGTGGCGGCGTAGTACCCCGGCGTCGCCTCCTCGTCGCTGATGCCCCAGTCCCGTCCCAGCACGTCGAGCGGCTCGAGCATGGGGGTCACGCGGAAGTAGTTGTAGTACTTGCGGATCGCGCCGGTGCCGGACTGCTGGAAGTGCGTGAAGCCGGAGGCGCGCTGGCCCGTCTCGACCGCATCGGCCGCACGGGGAAGGGAGGGCGGAAGGCCCTCCGTGGACAGGTCGAAGTTGCCGTAGCCCGTGGGGTAGCCGCCCGAGTAGGCGCACGCGGACACCATGCCGAGCGGGAACGTCGCGCCGGGGTGCGTGTTGCCCACCTGCGGCTTGGGCCACCACCATGTCGCGGCAAGCCCCGACTGCTCAGGGAGGTCAGTCTGGTCCACGCCGATGAAGGGGTCCACGTTGTCGATCACGGGCACCTCCTCGTACGGCCTCGAGCGCCGATGCGGGGGGATCCGGCGCCTCTAGACCGACGGTAGGCCGCCGTCATTCCGAATGCATTGCGGAAATGTGACGATTGCTTTAATGGCTGTCGTCAGGCGTCGCGGGCTGCGGCACCTGCCGGGAGGTCCTTGCCCAGCGCGAATGCCTGGACGAGTCCGGCAAGGCCCAGGGCGACGAGGGTCGCGCCCACCACGATGACGAGCGCCACCGCGCTCCAGGTGGGGACCACGAGCACCACCACGCCGGCGAGGACGCTCAGCGCGCCGCGCAGGTACCCCCACGCCGAGCCGCGCGTGCGCCCCGTCTCGGCGAGCGTGGCGATGCCGTCGATGATCCACCCGATGCCGATCATCACCACCACCACGATGGTGAGCACGGCCGTCGCGACCGTGAGGTTCTTGAGCGAGACGATGCCGCCCAGGAGCAGCACCAGGCCGAGGATGATGTTGAGCACGCGGAACCCGGTGGGAAGCCCGCGGGCGAAGGCTCCCACGGCGGTGCGCATGACGCCGGTCATGACGAAGAACACGCCGGCGAGCGCACCCACGACCACCAGCGACTTGCCCGGCCAGACGAGCAGCGCGATGCCGATCACGAGCGCGACGCCTGCGGTCGCGCCGATCATGGTGCGGGCCAGCGAGAGCGCGGCGCGGCCCAACTGGTCGGCGTCGAGAGCGAGGCCGTCGGGGACGTCTCGTGAGAGCCGGGAGGTGGGTTCGTGATGAGTCATGGTGTCCCTGCGCTTCCTCGTGAGCCGCTGCCGTCAGCGTGATTCGAGAGTAGTGCGCGGGGTTTCGGCGCGCGCGGCGAGTGAGCACGCGGGGTGCGGCCGATGTGGTGGCGCAGTGGGGAGGCCGGGTTTGCGGGCCATGGTGCGACAGGTGGTAATCTGTCTGAGCCTTGGGGCTGTGGCGCAGTTGGTAGCGCGTCTCGTTCGCAATGAGAAGGTCAGGGGTTCGATTCCCCTCAGCTCCACCACCGAAGAGGGCCGTCCCGTGAGGGGCGGCCCTTTCGTCTGCCCGGGTGCGATCGCTCGTGCTGACCGCGGGTCGTGAGCTGTCGGAGCGACGGGCCGGTCAGGCGCGGAGCGCATCGTCGACGAGGGCACGCGACTCGTCGTCAGGGAGCCCCAGGCGGCGCACGGTCGCGACGTACGCCAGTGCCGCCTGCTGCGCGGCACGTGCCGTGGCGTCACCGTGGGGGGACACGACGGTGCCGTTGCGGCCGCGCGTCTCGACGACCCCGTCCGCCTCGAGTTCACGGTAGGCGCGTGCGACGGTGTTGACCGCGAGGCCGAGCTCCTGCGCCAGGCGGCGGACGGGCGGCAACTTGGCTCCCGGCGCGAGCGTTCCCGCCTGAACGGCTGCGATCACTTGTCCACGGATCTGCTCATACGGCGGCGTCCCCGAGTCGGCGCTGAGGGTGACGAGCATGGTGTGAGACTACTGCGCGACTGGCATGACGTGCAGGGCGGCCTCGCGGGGGCGACGGCATGCGGACCAGGGTGGTCCGTTGGCTTGCGGTTGTCCCCAAGTCCCGATGCGCTTTGTCTCTCCACATATATCTGCCAGGCATTGTGGTGTGTCAGAGGGCGCTGGTTGACTTGTCTGCATGACCTCGACCGGGCAGCTTCCCGTCCAGTCGGCCGATGCGCCGGCGGGGCTCGAGGACGCCCTCGCGCAGGCGCGCACAGCGTTGAGCACGGTACGTGCGCTGGTGGCAGGCGAGGCGGCCTCTGGTCTCTCGGAGCGGGTGCTGCTCGACGTGCAGGCGGCGGCGACCGACGTCAAGCGCGACTCGGATCTGCTGTTGGCGGCGGCGTGCGCGGAGATCGCACGGCGGTCCTCGATCGATCTGGGTGCGACGGGTCTTGCTCGCAAGCAGGGGTTCTCGGAGCCGACCAAGCAGATTGCTGCGATCACCGGGGGGTCAAGGCGCGAGGCGGACCGGTTGATCCGTGCCGGGCGGGTGATGGCTGAGGCCGAGGAGCGGGCCCGACGTGCAGAGCAGGCAGTCGCCGCGGGGGAGGAGGCGACTGAACCTGACGAACCGACGTATCCGGTGGTGGCGGGGGCGCTCAGCGCGGGGCGGATCAGTGTGGATCATGCGGCGCAGGTCACCCGGATGCTCGACTCCGTGTCCGACGCCGCGACTCGTGACCAGGTGGCGCTTGCCGAGCGGAGATTGGTGGAGAGGGCGCCGGGGCTGAGCGCCGAGCAGTTCGCGCCGATCGTGATGCGCTGGCGTGACGGCCTTGTCGAGAAGGACGCCACGGAGAGGCAGCGGCGGCTCGCGAAGGAACGCTTCGTAGTGATCAAGGACCAGCCTGACGGTGCGGTGCGGATCTCCGGCATTCTCGACCCCGTCACCGCTGTGCCGATCCGTGCCGCACTGGAAGGGGTGGTCAAGGACGCTCTGCGGCGGCGCCGTGATGGCGACCCGTTGGCGGACGACGACCGGAGGCCCGGCCAGATCCGTGCCGACGCCCTGGCGACGTTTGCACGTCACATGCTCGGCTGCGACCAGGCGCCGATCGCGCATGCGACGACCAAGGTCATCGTCCGCATGACGCTCGATCAGCTGCTGGGGCTGGACCCTGAGGGTGCAGCGACGGTTGACGGCGCGGGGAGTGCGATCCCGGTCGGTGAGCTCCGGCGCGCCTCCGTCGATGCTGGCTACCTGCCGCTGGTCCTCGGTGGAGACGACGAGAAGCTCAACGTGGGTCGCGAGAAGCGCCTCTTCAGCCCCGCGCAATGCGTCGCACTTCTGGAGCGCGACGGAGGGTGTGCGATGTGTGGGGCACCGCCCAGCCATTGCGAGGCGCATCACATTGAGTGGTGGGACCGAGACCGCGGCGTCACGGACCTGTCGAACGGCGTGATGCTCTGCGTCGCCTGTCACCACACCATCCACCGCGACAGGTGGGGCGCGTGGGACATTCGTGCGAGCAACGAGGAGGTGTGGTTCACACCACCTGCCTCCGTCGACCCGGCACGGACGCCACGACTCGGAGGGAAGGCACGGTTCGGCATCACGGAACGAGACCGGCGGCAGCTCGACGCTGCCGGCGCCACCGAGTCGCCACCCCGGGAACACGGTCCTCCGAGCATCGAACCGCGGGCCGGGGACTCGCCCCTGGAGGAACCGCCATCGGTCGTCCGGCCGGATCCCGAGCTAGAGATCCTGCTGTTGTCGTGAGCGTCGCGCGCAGTGCCGGCACGAAGGATTCGTGCGGTGCCGGCAGGAGAGCAGTGTGCACGCCGTCACCGGCAAGTGAGACGATGCAGGCATGCGACGCGACGTGACCTCCTCCCTCAGCCTCTCCGCCTCCGGACCCGCACGCCTGGTGCTGTCCATCGCGGTGGCGGACAAGGAACGAGCCGAGGAGTCGCTAGTGGTGACCCAGGGGGGCCGGGAGCTCGCGATCACCGAGCTGTCGGACGAGCACGGCACGCGCCTGCACACGTGCGATGTCTCCGGGGGCGGCGTCGAGGTGAACTATCGCGCCACCGTTCACGGTCGGTCCGAGCCCGCTCAGGTCACCGAGATGGACCTCATCGAATACCTGCGGCCCAGCCGGTACTGCGAGTCGGACACCCTCACGCCCACGGCCGTGGCCGAGGCGGGTGGGCGCTCAGGGCTGGATCTCGTGTCCTTCGTGGGCAGCTGGGTGGGCACGCAGCTCGCGTACATCTCCGGCTCCTCCCGCCCCACCGATGGTGCGGCCGAGACGTACATGACCCGCCGTGGCGTGTGTCGCGACTTCGCCCACCTCGTGGTCGCGATGCTGCGCGCCATGGACGTGCCTGCCCGGCTGGTGTCGGTGTACGCGCCCGGACTGTCGCCGATGGACTTCCACGCGGTCGCCGAGGCCCTCGTCGACGGCGAGTGGTGGGCCGTGGATGCCACGACCCTCGCGCCGCGCCAGACCATGGTGCGCATCGCGACCGGCCGCGACGCCGCTGACACGGCCTTCCTCACGACGATCGGGGAGCCGCTCGACCTCGAGTCGATGGAGGTCACGGCCACGGCCGATGCGCTGCCCACCGACGACGTGCGCGAGCTCGTCCGTCTGGGCTGAGACGCCCCACCCACTAGCGTGGGCACCGTGGACGTCCTGGTGGTGGCATCGACCGTGCCCGCGCACGGTGAGGACGCCGTCCCGCGCTTCGTCCTCGATCAGGCGCTGTCGCTTGCGGCCGCCGACCCCACGCTGACGGTTCGCGTCCTCGCGCCTCATACGCCGTCCTCTCGGCCGCTGTCCTGGCCGCGGGCAGAATCGGCGGACGGCCGCGTCACCCAGGACCGGTTCCGCTACGCCCCCGCTCGGTTCGAGGTGCTCACCGCTCGCGGGATCATGCCGGCGATCGCGGCCCGTCGATCACTCGCTGCGGTGATTCCGACGCTCATCGCCGGCGAGCGCCGCGCCCTCCGCCGGGCCGTCGCCGCAAGGCGCCCCGACGTCATTTACGCCCACTGGTTCACGCCGCAGGCGATCGTCGCAGCCTCGGTCGCGCGCCGGGCCGGCGTGCCGTTCCTCTTCACCACGCACGCCTCCGACGTGGCGGTGATGCGCAGGCTCGGTCCGCTCGGCACGGCCATCGTGCGTCGCGTCACGCGCCGGGCGGCCGCGGTCACCGCCGTGAGCCGGCAGACCGCCGCCAAGCTGTTGGCGTTCTTCGACGGTGCGGAGCGCGAAGCCCTCGAGCGCGACATCGTGCTGTCGCCCATGGGCATCGTCACGCCGCCGCCCCCTGCGGCCGATGCGTCTGTCGCCGACCCTCACACCGTTGCCGTCGTCGCGCGCCTCGTCGAGAAGAAGGGCGTCCACGTCCTCCTCGACGCGTGGCCCGCTGTCCGTGCCGCGGTGCCCGATGCGCGTCTGCTGATCGGCGGCGACGGCCCGTGGCGGGAACGTCTCGAGCGGCAGGCAGCGAGCCTTCCCGGCGTGGAGTTCCGGGGGTATGTGACAGGAGACGCCAAGGCCGCGCTCGAGTCCGAAGCCGGGGTGGCTGCGGTGCCGTCAGTCGTCGCGGCGGACGGCGACGCCGATGGCCTGCCGGTCGCGGCACTCGAAGCGCTCGGTCGGGGCGCGGCCCTCGTGGTCAGCGATGCCTCGGGCGCTCACGAGCTGCTCGCCGCCACTCAGGCGGGCACCGTGGTTCCCGCGGGGGATGCCCCCGCCCTCGCGACCGCGCTCGTCGACGTGATGACGCGCACCGATCCAGAGCGTGAACAGGCGAGCACAGCTGCCCGCGACGTGGCTCGTGGCCTCACGTGGGAGGCGCTCGCGCCCGCCATGGTCGGCAGGCTGCAGGCCGCGGCGCGCGTGGGAGGATGGCGCGCGTGAACGTGCTGGTCGTGAACTCGGACCTGGCGGCGAACCGCGGGGACCGCGCGATCGCCGCCGGCCTGGTCGCGCTCGTGCGCGCACTCGAACCCGGCGCCCGCATCACTCTGATCTCCCAGCACGCGGACCGCGACCGCGACTGGTACGGCGTCGACGTGCTGCCGCAGAACATCCACTCGTTGAACCCCCTCGACCTGCTGCGCCTGATGAGGGCTGCACGCCGAGCGGACGTCGTGCTCTGGGGCGGCGGCGAGCTGCTGAAGGACTACACGAACCGTCTGGGCGTCTGGTACTGGGCCGTGAAGATGCGCTGCGTGAGCGCCGCCAACCCGCGCGTCGTCGGCACCTTTCAGGGCATCGGGCGCACGCGAGCGCGCTCCAGCCGTCGCCTGATCGCCCGCACCGTGTCCCGCACTCGCACGTTCCTGACCCGCGACGCGCAGTCGCGGGAGCTGCTCGAGTCCTGGGGAGTGCGGCCCGGCATCGTGACGGCGAGCTACGACTGCGCCGTCTATGCGGCCGATGCGCGGCCGGAGTCGGCGAGCGACGTCCCCTTCGAGCGCTTCGCGGTGGTCGCGCCCCGGCAGTGGTTCCACTACCGCGAGGGCGGGTGGCTGCCTCACCGGTGGCGCAGGGGACAAGGGCCGTCGGCGCAGTCTCGGTCGCTCGCGACCACCGTGGTGAGCATGGTCGACGCACTGGTGGAATCGCACGGCGCCGTGGTGCTGGCCCCCATGCACATGGGCGAGGACCCCGCCTATGCGCGCGAGCTGCGGGACCGGGCGGCGAGACCCGACCGGGTCCATGTGCTCGATGGCGACGAGCTGGGTCCGGAGGCGCTGCGGTCGGTGATCGCGCGAGCCGACGTGATGGTCGCCCTGCGCCTGCACGCCGGGATCGTCGCCACCTCCGTGGGCGTTCCCACGGTGACGTACTACTACGTGGACAAGGGCCGCCTGTACGCCGAGCAGCTGGGCGCGCAGGAGTACACGCGCCCCATCGAACGACTGCTCGAGCCCGATGCGCTCGCCGACCTCACGGCCATGGTCGCCGCGGTCGAGGCGGACGGCGAGCAGCGCGCCCGCACCCATGAGCGCATCGGCGCCATGCGAGAGCACCTGCGTGACGACCTTGCGGCGGCGCTCGCGGCGGCGAGGTCATGACCGGGGACATGGACGCCGACTCGGCGCCGATGGCCGACCGCGCGTCGAGCACCCCCGGTCGTCCTCGACGCCCGGCGGTCACCGTGGTCAAGGCGCTGTTCTACGCAGCGATCGTCGTGGCGTTCGGGTGGTTCGTGTGGGCCATCGACTGGGCGGAACTGGACGGCATCAGCCTCGGCTGGGGCTGGATCGCCGCGGCGACCGCGCTCGCGCTCGCGTTCCGTTACCTCGGCGTGGTCGTGTGGCGGGTGGTGCTGTCGCGTCTGGGCGCTCGCCAGCTGCCGCCGATGCGGGTGCTCTCCGACATCTATGCGCGGGCGTGGCTCGCCCGCTACATCCCTGGCACGGTGCCGTGGATCGCGAGCAAGATCTATCTCGCGGCGGAGCAGGGCATCTCGAAGTCGCGACTGGCGGTGTCGACGCTCGTGGAGGCCGCGGCGCAGGTGGTCGCGGTCGGGACGGTGTCGCTCGCGCTGCTCGCTCTCGACCCGCGCATCGGCGAGGTCTCCTCCGCGCTCCGGCTGGTCGTCGCACTGTGCGCGATCGCCGGGTTCGTCGCGATGACGCCTCCGGTGTTCAACCGTCTGCTCGCGCTCGGCTTCCGCCTGCTGCGTCGCGGCACGCCGTCCCCCGTGGGGTGGCCAGTCGTGCGCGATTCTCTGGCACTGTATGGCGGCGGCGCCCTGCTCTCCGGACTCGCGTACGCGCTGCTGATGCGTTCGGTCGTCCCCGAGGTGGGCGCGGCGGACCTGATGTTCCTCGTGGGCGCGTTCGGGTTCGCCGGAGTGGTCGGCATCCTCACGCCGCTGGTGCCCAGCGGACTGGGAACCAGGGACGCCACGCAGCTGGTGCTCCTGCTGATCGTGCTGCCTGCGCCCACGGCAGCTCTCGTGGTGCTGCTGAGCCGGGTGTGGTCGGCTGCGGTGGACCTGCTGTTCTGGGGGATCGCGGCGCTGGCGGCGCGAACCGGCCGGCCCACGCCGCCAGCGGCGACCCCTCAGAACTGACTCAGCAGCTGAGGCTCAGCACAGGTGCAACCTCAGCGCAGGGTGCGCCTCAGTGCGTGAGGATCGGCGCGACGGCGAGCGAGAAGAGGTCCTTGGGGTCCTCCGGCTCGGCCACGATGTCGATCTCCTCGACCCAGTGCGTGCCGGCGACGGAATCGCGCAGGTACCGCAGCGCTGAGAAGTCCTCCATCGCGAAGCCCACCGAGTCGAACACCGTGATGTCCGCATCGGCGGTACGGCCTGCGGCAGCCCCTGCGAGCACGTCCCACAGGGCCGAGACCGGGTGGTTCGGCGACAGCTGCTGAATCTCGCCCTCGATGCGCGTCTGCGGCTCGAACTCGACGGCGATCACCGCGGCGCGGCGCAGGATCTCAGGGTCGAGCTCGGTCTTGCCGGGGCAGTCGCCGCCGATCGCGTTGATGTGGGTGCCGGGCGCGACCATGGAGGCCTCAAGCACGTGGGCGTTCGACTTGTCGGCCGTGCACGTGGTGACGATGTCGGCTCCTGCGAGGGCGTCCGCCGCCGACGACGCCAGGTGAACGTCGAAGCCCAGGGCGCGGGCATTGCGCTCGAACTTCGCGAGTGCCGCCGGGTCGGTGTCCCACACGCGCACCGTGTCGATGCCCAGCGCGGCACGGACCGCGATCGCCTGGAACTCCGACTGGCTGCCGGCTCCGATCAGTGCGTGCACTCGGGAGTCCGGTCGCGCCAGAGCGCGGGCCGCGACGGCGGAAGTGGCCGCCGTGCGCAGGGCCGTCAGCACCGTCATCTCGGAGATCAGCAGCGGGTATCCCGTCGCGACGTCCGCAAGCATCCCGAAAGCGGTCACGGTCTGCAGGCCTCGCGACGGGTTGGACGGGTGCCCGTTGACGTACTTGAACGCGTAGAGGGAGCCGTCGGACGTCGGCATGAGCTCGATGACGCCCACGGGGGAGTGGGAGGCGACCCTGGGGATCTTGTCGAACCGACGCCAATGCAGCAGGTCCTGCTCGACCGCCTCGGTCAGCCCGGCGATGATCCGCTCCGGTCCCGCCTCGGATACCCACGCCCGCATCTGCGGAACCCCTACGAACTGCACCATGTCGCCCTCCCAGACGTCGCAATCAGGCCTCGACCCCTTCGTCTAGTCGCCTCGTCACCCCAGTGTGTCAACCAGATCGTGCGAAAGTCTTGACTCAGGCGCGGGTCACATGCGTATTCTCAAGGCTACGCGCAGGAATCCGGCGAAGCAGGGAGGCCTTGATGGCCATCGATGACCTCGACAGGAGCATCCTCGCACTTCTGAGGGACGATGCTCGGGCCAGTTATGCGGAGATGGGCGACCGGGTGGGGCTGTCGCCTTCCGCGGTGAAGCGCCGCATGGATCGGATGATCGCCGACGATGTGATCCAGGGCTTCACGGTGCTCATCGACCCCGAGATCGACGGTCGCTCGACAGAGGCCTATGTGGAGCTGTTCTGCCGCGGCACGGTGGCTCCGCATGAACTGCGACGAGTCCTCAGCGGGATCCCCGACGTCGACGAGGCGTTCACGGTCACGGGCAGCGCCGACGCGATCGTCCGCATCCGCGCGCGCAATCCTCCTCACCTCGAGGTGGCACTCGAGAAGGTGCGCCTCGCCCCCCAGGTGGATTCGACGCGTTCCGCGATCGTGCTGTCCCGCCTGTTCGGGCCTCGCGGCGTGGATTGAACCCGGGAACGATTCGCGCGCCCCAGGGGTTGACCGAGTGCGTCCCGGCCGTGGGATACGGTGGCGGACGGCTTTTTTCCCCCAATCGAGGAGTACTTCAGCGTGAAGAAGCACCTGCCCATCGCCGCCGTCGCAGCGGCCACGCTCGTCCTGGCGGGCTGCGCCTCCGGGACTGACGACGAGGCGAGCGCGTCTCCCAGCCCCACTGACGGGGCCGGCGGCACCGAGACCACCGAGTTCGGGAACGCCCAGGACGTCGCGATGCTCGACGAGATCACGTGGGAGGAAGACGGTGACGGCATCCCGACCCTGACGGTCGAGACCCCCAGCACGATCTCCGGCACCGCGACCCGCATCGTCGAGGACGGCGACGGCGCCGCCGTCGAGTCCGGCCAGGTCGTGACCGTCGACTACACCATCACCTCCGGCACCGATGGCTCTCAGCTGTTCTCGACCTACGAGTCCGACGCACCTGAGTCCCTGCTCGTCTCGGAGACGTCCCTGGAGCCCGCGCTGTACAACGCGCTGGCTGGATCGTCGGTCGGCTCGGACGTCATCTTCGCCACGATCGACCAGACCGCCACGGACACTCCGAACGCGGCGATCTATATGGCGATGACCATCACGGATGTGATCGATCCTCTCGACCGCGCCGAGGGCGAGGCTGTGGACCCCGCCGAGGGCCTTCCGACCGTCACGCTCGACGAGGCGGGCGTGCCGTCCGTCGAGGTCGGCGACGCCGAGATGCCCACCGAGCTGGAGGTCCAGCAGCTCATCGAGGGGCCGGCCGATGGCGAGGTCGTCGAGCTCGGGGACACCGTCATCGCGCACTACACCGGATGGATCTGGGACGGCGAGCAGTTCGACTCGTCCTGGGACCGCGGCGAGCCCACGCTGTTCGCGTTCCAGGAGGGCCAGCTCATCGAGGGCTGGACCCAGGGCCTCGCGGGCCAGACCGTCGGCAGCCAGGTACTGCTGGTGATCCCGCCGGAGCTCGGCTACGGAGAGCAGGAGTCCGAGGCGATTCCCGCCGACTCCACGCTCGTGTTCGTGGTCGACATCCTCGCGGTGGCGTAGCCCCGCACCACGACGAACGCCAGCACGCCGGCGACCGCCCCACACGGGTGGTCGCCGGCGTTCTGCGTTGTCACACCCAGCTGGGCAGCCACATGTGGAGCTGCCAGTACTCGAACGGGATGGGCACGCCCGTCCAGATGGGCGTGAAGAAGCCGGCCATGAGGAGAGCGGCCGCGACGAACGCGCCCACCAGCAGCGAGCCGCGCCGTGACCACTCCCCGCCCAGCCGTTCCGGCCGTGCCACGCGCGCAAGCCCCCACACCAGCAGCAGCACCATGAACGGCGCGATCGACACGGTGTAGAACCCGAAGATGGTGCGGTGCGCGTAGGGCAGCCACGGCAGCCATCCGGCGAGCACGCCGACGGCAAGCGTCGCGGCGAGCATGTCGCGGCGGCGCACGACTCGCCACAGCGCGTACAGCAGGACGAGGACGCCCGCCCACCAGATCATCGGGTGCCCGATCGCGTGGATGGCGGTCACGCACCGCTCGGCACCGCAGGCGGCGTCAGGAGCATCGTCGAAGTGAAACGCCGTGGGACGCCACTGGAGCAGCCACAGGAAGGGGTTCGACTCGTAGTTGTGCGGGGAGTCGAGGGTGCGGTGGAAGTCCCACATCTGGTGGTGGTACTGCACGAGGGACCGGAGCGAGTCCGGCAGCCAGGTGACGCCTTCCCCCGGGTGCTCCTCCGCCCACCGGCGCCCGTAGGACTCCTCCGCACGGAACCAGGGCAGCCAGGAGGCCAGGTAGACCGCAGGCAGCACCGTCACCGTCACCAGGAAGGCGGGGACGGCGCGGATGAAGCCACCCACGAACCAGCGCTCGACGCCTGCCTCGCGCCGGTCCACCATGTCGCTCACCACGGACATCACCAGGAAGGCCGCCATGAACCACAGGCCCGACCACTTGACGCCCACCGACAGCGACAGCGCCACGATCGCGGCGAGCCGCCACCACCGGATTCCCGTGCGTGGTCCCGCACCGGCGAGCAGGCTTCCTGGTGCCTGGCCCCGCTCGGCTCGTGCCGCATCGGCTCTCGCCGCGAGGCGTTGTCGGGTGCGGCTGCGGTCCACGACCAGCAGTGCGAAGCCGACCACCACGAAGAACGTGAGGTAAATGTCGAGCAGCGCGGCTCGCGACAGCACCACGTGGACGCCATCGATGGCCAGCAGCACGCCCGCGACCGCGCCCCACAGGGTCGAGTGCAGGAGGTGCCGCGCCACCAGCGCCACGATGACCACCGTCGCAGTTCCGAGCAGCGCGCCCATGAACCGCCACCCGAAGGGAGTCGGCCCGAACAGCTCGATCCCGACCCCGATCAGGAGCTTGCCGATCAGTGGGTGCACCACGTAGTCGCCCGCGGGCGACAGCTGCGAATAGTCGCCGTTGGCGAAGTCCTGGTTGTCGCCACCCCAATCGCCCTCGAACCCCAGGGTCACCAGGGAGTACGCGCCGCGGGCGTAGAACACCTCGTCGAACACCAGATCGGTGGGGAAGCCCAGGCCGAGGAATCGCATCATGGCGGCCAGCAGGCCCACGCCTGTGGCCATGAGCGCGACGCGCCAGCGCCACAGGGTCTCGAGAATCACAGGCGTCAGCCTAATTGGGCGGGGGCGCACGGGAGCGATGTGCGCGCTGTGGGACTCTGGAGCCATGACTGGACGGATCGTGCTCGCGGCGACGCCCATCGGCAATTCCGAGGACGCCTCGTCACGACTGCGCGACGCTCTCGCCCACGCGGACCTGATCGCGGCCGAGGACACCAGGCGCCTGCGCGACCTGGCCCGCCGGCTCGGCGTCGGGCTGACCGCGGAGCTCGTCGCGGTGCACGATCACAACGAGGCGGACCGCGCGGCGATGCTGGTCCAGCGTGCGCGCGAGGGCGCGGCGGTGCTGGTGGTGTCCGATGCGGGCATGCCCACGGTGTCCGACCCCGGTTTCAGAGTGGTCGAGGCCGCGGCGGCCGCCGGCGTCGAGGTGACGGTGCTGCCCGGTCCGAGCGCGGTGCTCACAGCCCTCGCGCTGTCCGGGCTTCCCACCGACCGCTTCTGCTTCGAGGGCTTCCTGCCCCGCAAGGCAGGGGAGCGCTCGCGGTCGCTGGCGGCGCTCGCGACCGAGCCGCGCACCATGATCTTCTTCGAGGCGCCGCACCGGCTCGAGGAGACGCTCGCCGCGATGGCGCAGCAGTGGGGGGACGAGCGTCCTGCCGCGGTGTCCCGTGAGCTCACCAAGACATACGAGGAGACACGCCGCGGGTCCCTCGCGGAGCTCGTGGCGTGGGCGAGCGCCGACGCACCGCGCGGCGAGATCGTGATCACGGTGGCCGGGCGACCGGCACGCGCCGCGTCGATGGACGAGCTGGTCGCCGAGGCGCTCGTGCGAGTCGCCGCCGGCGAGCGTGCGAAGGACGCGGTCGCGGACCTTGCCTCCACCGGTGGCGTGCCCCGCCGGGAGCTCTATGCGGCCGTGCTCGCGGCGCGAGCCGAGGACGCCCGTGGGACGTGACCGCCCGGCTCGGCGCAGCCGTCCCGCACGCGCGAGGCCGCGGAACCGTCGCCCGGCCACCACTGTCGCGGTCATCGCCCTCCTCGCAGTCGCGGGGGCGGCGGCCGGCGTGAGCCTCGCCTCCGCAGACGTGAGAGACGCGGCGATGTCCGCCCTGGGCGTCAGCGCCGCCGAGACCAGCCCTAGCCCCGGCGACGTCTCTGAGGCCGCCGCCCGCGCATCGGCCGCCATCGACCCCATCACGGCGCCTTCCCAGGCCCAGGACGTCCCCACGCCGCGCGTCTCGGTGTCGCCCGGCCTCGACATGGACCTGCATTCCCTCGACGACCCCGCGTCCCCGTGGGTCGTGGTGAACAAGTCGCGCGCCATCGATCCCCTGACATGGGCGCCACCCGAGCTGGACTCCGACGGCGGCGCGCCCATGGTTCCCGAGGCGTCGGCGGCACTCGGCGAGATGAGAGCGGCGGCGGCCGATGCGGGCGTCCCTCTGGCGGTCGGCACGGGCTACCGCGCCCACGGCTTCCAGGAGTACCTCTACGGCGACTACGTGGCGCGATGGGGACGCGACCGCGCCGATCGATTCTCGGCCAGGCCCGGCTACTCCGAGCATCAGACCGGGTGGGCCGTCGATGTCTACGGCAGCGCGGCATGCCGGTTGAAGGCCTGCTTCGCCGACGAGCCCGCGGGCGAATGGGTGGCGGCCCATGGCCACGAGTACGGATTCATCGAGCGGTACCCGCAAGCCACCGAGGACGTCACCGGATACAAGCACGAACCGTGGCACCTGCGGTACGTGGGAGTCGAGCTCGCCACCGAGATGCGCGAGCGCGAGATCGCGACCATGGAGGAGTTCTTCTCTCTCGACCCGGCGCCCGAGTACGGGTAGCGCGCGCCCCCGGGCCCCCGCATCGGCCCCTCTGAGCGGTCACTAGGATGGGCGCCATGTCTCACATCCTCTCTGCAGTCGCATGGCCGTATGCCAACGGTCCGCGCCACATCGGCCACGTGGCCGGATTCGGCGTGCCCTCCGATGTGTTCAGCCGGTACATGCGCATGGCAGGCGAGGACGTGCTGATGGTGTCGGGCACCGACGAGCACGGCACCCCCATCCTGGTGCAGGCCGAGGGCGAGGGCGTGAGCGCGCTGGAGCTCGCCGACCGCTACAACCGGGTGATCGTCGAGGACCTGGTGTCGCTGGGGCTCAGCTACGACCTGTTCACCCGCACCACGACGGGCAACCACTACAAGGTCGCGCAGGCGATGTTCAAGGCCGTCCACTCGAACGGCTACATGATCGAGCAGACCACGCGCGGCGCCATCTCGCCGTCCACCGGCCGCACCCTGCCCGACCGCTACATCGAGGGCACCTGCCCCATCTGCGGCTACGACGGCGCGCGCGGCGACCAGTGCGACAGCTGCGGCAACCAGCTCGACCCCGTCGACCTCAAGAACCCCGTGAGCCGCATCAACGGCGAGACCCCTCAGTTCGTCGAGACCGAGCACTTCTTCCTCGACCTGCCGGCCGTCTCCGAGCAGCTCTCCGAGTGGCTGGGGGCTCGCAGCGGCTGGCGTCCCAACGTGCTCAACTTCTCCAAGAACCTGCTCGCCGACGTGCGCCCGCGAGCCATGACGCGGGACATCGACTGGGGCATCCCCGTGCCGCTCGAGGGCTGGGAGGGCAACCCCAACAAGCGCCTGTACGTGTGGTTCGACGCCGTGATCGGCTATCTCAGCGCGTCCATCGAGTGGGCGCGCCGCGAAGGCGAGCCCGACGCCTGGCGCCAGTGGTGGAACGACCCCGAGGCGCTGTCGTACTACTTCATGGGCAAGGACAACATCACCTTCCACTCGCAGATCTGGCCCGGCGAGCTGCTCGCCGCGAACGGACGCGGGGCCAAGGGCGGTTCGCTCTCCGAGTTCGGCGACCTGCAGCTGCCCACCGAGGTGGTGTCGAGCGAGTTCCTCACCATGGAGTCGAACAAGTTCTCGTCCTCGCGCGGCCACGTCATCTACGTGCGGGACATGCTGTCGCGGTACCAGCCCGATGCGCTGCGCTACTTCATCGCGATCGCCGGACCGGAAACGTCGGACGCGGACTTCACGTGGGCCGAGTTCAAGCGCCGCACGAACGACGAGCTGGTGGCCGGCTGGGGCAACCTCGTCAACCGCACCGCGTCGCTGCTCAACAAGAACGTGGGCTCGATCCCCGCGCTCGACGATCTGCAGGACATCGACCGCGCCGCGCTCGCAGCCTCCGAGGCCGCCTTCGCGCCGATCGGCGAGCTGGTCCGTCACCACCGCCAGCGCCAGGCCGTGTCCGAGGCCATGCGCGTGGTGGGGGACGCCAACAAGTACCTTGCGGACACCGCGCCGTGGAAGCTCAAGACGGAGGACCCCGCGCGCATGAAGACCGTGCTGGGCGTCGCCGCTCAGCTGGTGTCCGACGCGAACACCATGCTCGCGCCGTTCCTGCCGCACTCCGCTCAGAAGGTTCACGAGGCCCTCGGCGGCGAGGGCGTGTTCGCGCCCATGCCGCAGATCAACGAGGTCGACGACCTGGACCTGCCCGACCGTCACTACCCGGTGATCCAGGGCGACTACTCGGCGCAGCAGGGCACGTGGGGCCGACGCATCGTCCAGGCGGGGACCGCGATCCCCGCGCCGTCGCCCATCTTCACCAAGCTGGATGACGACATCGTCGAGGCGGAGCTGGAGCGCATGCGCTCCGGCGAGGCGTGACCCGCAGAGGGGTCTGGCCCGCGGCGCCTGCGCCGCTGCCTGGGCCCATCGTCGACAACCACTGCCACCTGGACTTTCCCGCGGGGGATGAACCGCGCTCGGTCGAGGACCGGCTTGCGGAGGCGGATGCCGCTGGCGTGACGCGCGTGGTGCAGATCGGCTGCGACCTCGAGTCGGCCCGGTGGACGGCCGATGCGGTCGCGCGCTTTCCGCAGATGGTCGGGGGGGTGGCGCTGCATCCGAACGACGCGGCGGTGCTCGCGGCCGAGGGAGCCTACGACGAGGCCTTCGCCGAGATCTCCGAGCTGGCGCGGGGAGAGCGCATCCGGGTGGTGGGGGAGACCGGCCTGGATTACTACCGCACGGGTCCCGAGGGCCGCGGCGCACAGTTGCAGGCATTCCGTGACCACATCGCGCTGGCCAAGGAGCTGAACAAGCCTCTGCAGATCCACGACCGCGACGCGCATGCGGACGTCATTGACGTGCTCATGGCCGACGGAGCTCCGGAGACCACGGTGTTCCACTGCTTCTCGGGGGACGCTGCGATGGCGCGCCTGTGCGCCGACCGCGGGTGGTACCTGAGCTTCGCGGGGACCGTCACCTTCAAGAACGCCTCACTGCTCCAGGCAGCCGCGGCGGTGACACCGCTGTCGCTGACGCTGATCGAGACCGACTCGCCGTTCCTGACTCCCCACCCGCATCGGGGCGCGCCCAACTCGCCCGCCCACGCGGCGCATACCGTCCGGGAGATCGCGCGACTGCATGATCGGCCGCTGGAGGAGATCTGCGCCGCAGTGTGGGACACGTCGCATGAACTGTATGGTCCCTGGTAAGTGTGGGTGGAATGTCCCGTTTTGGGACCATTCTGTGACAGTCCGGCTGGCATCTGAGCACCCGGATGTGAGATAACAGTCTGGTAACGCACGCGACGCGCGCGTATGAAAGGACCTTCTCTCCTGTGAGCTACCGACGCACGACGCCCGCTGAGGGCGGACGCCGCGACCGCCGCGAGCGCACCGCCGTCCGCATGCGCCGCACCCACGCCGCTGCCGCGACCCTTGCCCTGGGAGCCTTCGCCGTGGGCTCGTTCGCCTCCGTGGGCGTGAATGCCTGGGCTGCCGACGAGGACGCCTCCGCGAGCCAGGCAGTGGCCAACGAGTCGATCGCCCCCGTCTCCGCTGCGGCCGCCGACCTCGAGGTGGTCGTGCGCACCGAGGAGGTCGAGCTCGACCACGGGTCGGTCGAGGAGAAGGACTTCGACGAGATGGAGGGCACCTCCACCGTCGTCACCGAGGGCAAGGAAGGGACCGCCCTCGTGAGCTACACCGTGACCCTGAAGGACGGCGTCGAGGTCGAGCGCGACGAGGACATGCGCGTGGTCGTCGAAGAGCCGGTCGATGAGGTCGTCGCAGTGGGTGCCCGCACCGCACCGACGATTCCGACCACGACCAACGCAGGCGCCAACCGTGCCCTCGGCCGTGAGCTCGCCGCTCAGCGAGGGTGGACGGGCGATGAGTGGAACTGCCTCAACGCGCTGTTCACCAAGGAGTCGAACTGGCGCCACAACGCCCAGAACCCCTCCTCGAGCGCCTACGGCATTCCGCAGTCGCTGCCCGGTTCCAAGATGGCCTCGGTCGGCTCCGACTGGCGCACGAACCCCGCGACGCAGATCACGTGGGGCCTGAACTACATCAGCGGCCGCTACGGCACCCCCTGTGGCGCCTGGGGCCACTCCCAGTCCCGCGGCTGGTACTAGCGCGTGGCGGACCTGCTCGGCCCGTCTGATATCCGCACCCTCGCCGAGACCCTCGGCACGTCCCCCGCGAAGAAGTGGGGCCAGAACTTCGTCGTCGACGCCGGTACGGTGCGCCGCATCGCTCGCATCGCCGCTCTGGGATCCGAGGACCACGTGGTCGAGGTCGGTCCAGGCCTCGGCTCCCTGACGCTCGCCCTCCTCGAGACGGGCGCGACCGTCACCGCCGTCGAGATCGACCCGATCCTCGCGGAAGCGCTGCCGCGCACCGTGGCTGAGCGCGCATCGGCCGAGTCCACTCGATTGACCGTGCTGCAGGCCGATGCCCTGATCGTCACCGATCTCCCCTTGCCGCCGACCGCGCTCGTGGCGAACCTGCCGTACAACGTGTCGGTGCCGGTGATCCTTCACCTGCTCGAGCACTTCCCGTCGATCGAACGGGTGCTGGTGATGGTGCAGTCGGAGGTCGCTGACCGGCTCGCTGCCCCGCCAGGATCCCGGACCTACGGCATCCCGTCCGCGAAGGCCGCGTGGTACGGGGCCACCCGACGTGCCGGCGGAGTGGGGCGCGCCGTCTTCTGGCCCGTGCCCCGCGTGGACAGCGCCCTGGTGCTCATCGAGCGACGGGAGCCGCCGGAGACCACGGCGACCCGACGAGAGGTCTTCGCGGTGATCGACGCGGCGTTCGCCCAGCGCCGCAAGGGGCTGCGTGGCGCGCTCTCCGGCATCGCCGGGTCGGCGGCCGCCGCCGAGGCTGCGCTGCGTTCCGTCGGGATCGAGCCCCTCACGCGAGGGGAGCAGCTCGATATCGTGGCGTTCGCCCGCATCGCCGAGGCCCTGGCCGCCACTGACCCGCCCACCTCTGACATGGTGGAGGCATGACCCGCTCCGTCACCGTACGCGCCCCAGGCAAGGTCAACCTGCAGCTGTCGGTCGGGCCCGTCCAGGTCGATGGGTATCACCCGCTCGCCACGGTCTTCCAGGCAGTCGACCTGTACGAGACGGTGACGGCGACCCCACGCGAGGACGACGCGATCGTGCTGACGGTCGGAGCCGCGAGGGGCGCGGACGTAGACCTCACGGCGGTCCCCCTCGACGCCACCAACATCGCTGCGCGCGCCGCACTGGCGCTCCGGGAGGCCTTTGGCGTCAGTGAGGGCGTCGACCTCGACATCGTCAAGGGCGTGCCGGTGGCCGGCGGGATGGCGGGCGGCAGCGCCGATGCGGCGGCCACGCTGCTCGCCTGCGCCGAGGTCTGGGACCTCGGGGTGTCGCGCGCTCAGCTCGACGAGATCGCGGCCGGGCTGGGGGCGGACGTGCCCTTCGTGCTTCACGGGCACACCGCTGTCGGCCTCGGTCGCGGCGATGACATCACTCCCGCCATGTCGCGGGGCCGGTTCCACTGGGTGCTCGCCACCCAGGCGCAGGGGCTCTCGACGGCCGAGGTCTACCGGGAGTTCGATCGCATGGTGGCCGACGGCGAGCGCGAGGCGGCCACCCCGGCCATCAGCGATGCCATCATGGTGGCGCTCGTGGCCGGCAACGCGGAGGCGTTGGGGGACGCTCTCGTCAACGACCTTCAGCCCGCGGCACTGTCGCTCGCTCCGCACCTGCAGTCCGTCATGGACGCGGCGCTCGAGGCGGACGCCCTGGGCGTGATGGTCTCCGGCTCAGGTCCCACCGTCGCCGCGCTCGCGCGGTCGCGACAGCACGCGCTCGCGATCGCGGCGCACCTCACGGTCTCCGATACGGCCGATGCGGTGGTCGCCGCCTCCGGGCCCGCGCCCGGCGCAGTCCTGGTGACATAGCGCTGTCTTGGTGACATAGCGCTGTGCTGGTGACATAGCGCTGTGCTGGTGACATAGCGCTGTGCTGGTGACATAGCGCTGTGCCGGTGACATAGCGCTGTACTGGTGACGCAGCGCTGCACGCGTGACGTCGCATCGGCGCCGTGCCGCTGCGGCGACCTACGGCTGCTTGCGAACCTCGAGCGCGTCCCTGATCTCGGTGAGCAGTTGGATCTCGGTGGGGCTGACGGGCTCGTCGGGAGCAGCCTCGCCCCGCTTGCGGCGCTCGGCGAGCTTGTTGAGCGGCACCACCACCAGGAAGTAGATCGCGGCGGCGACGGCCAGGAAGTTGAAGAGCGCGTCCAGCACGAGGCCGAGGCTGAACACTGCGCCGTTGACCTCGAAGGTGGCGACGCTCGTGAGGTCCGGCTCGCCGAAGATCGCGGCGATGAGCGGCGTGATGAGGCCGTCGACGATGGCGCTGATGACCATGGCGAAGGCGGCGCCGATGACTACGGCGACGGCGAGGTCGACCACATTGCCGCGTGCGATGAAGTCCTTGAATCCCTTGACCATGAGAAGGCTCCTGACCTGTCGTGGGTGGAGTGACACCACCGACAATAGGGCTGTCGGGGCATCCGCGCCCGCGCTGCGGCCCGGAGTGCCGGAGTCAGTCGACGGTGGGAGTGCGCCCAACGTTCTCCCTGTGCACGCTCTCGAAGTTGCTGAGTCCGTTCCACGCGAGATTCACCAGGTGCGCGGCAACCTCGTCCTTGGAAGGCTCGCGCACCTCGGCCCAGTGCTGACCGGTGAGCGCGACCATGCCCACCAGCATCTGCGAGTAGATGGGCGCGCTCGACGGGTCGAGTCCGCGCTTGGAGAACTGGTGCGCGAGCAGGTGCTCGACCTGCGCGGCCACATCGCCGATGAGCGAGGAGAACGTCCCGGTGCCCTGGGCCACGGGGGAGTCGCGCACGAGCATGCGGAAGCCGTCGGGCGAGGACTCGATGTAGTCGAGCAGCGCCATCGCGGCGCGCTCCACGAGCTGGCGGGGATGGCCACGCTCGTCGAGGGCTCCGGTGAGCGATCCGAGCAGCGCCTGGACCTCGCGGTCGACGATGACGGCGTAGACGCCCTCCTTGCCACCGAAGTGCTCGTAGACCACGGGCTTCGAGACGTCGGCGCGGGCCGCGATCTCCTCCACGGACGTGCCCTCGAACCCTCGCTCCGCGAACAGCGTGCGGGCGACGGCGAGCAGCTGCTCGCGCCGCTCACGGGCGGTCATGCGGGCGCGGGGCGTCTTCCGGGGCAGGTCTGTCACGTCCCCAGTGTGCCGCGAATCCTGGCAGACTGGGCCACCCGGGGGCGCGAGCCCCCTGTTCCGCCCTGGTGTAATGGCAGCACTCAGGCCTTTGGAGCCTTGGAGTACAGGTTCGAATCCTGTGGGCGGAGCCCTCGCCACCACCCCACCACCTCCCTCCAGCCGTGGCCCCGCTTTCACTGCGAACCACTTCTCCGTGCGACACCCGGTGCAGAGGGCCGAGAAGGGGCCATTCCCGGCGTGTCGCGGGCATATGTGGTTCGCAGTTCACGGAGGGATGGGCAGAGGCGACGGCCGATGCGCGTGGGACGCATGGTCCGGCCGCCGGTAGAGTGGTGCCCGCAGCAGTTGAACGCCCCGTGAGGGGCAGCAGAAGGGAGCCCGGTGAGCCGCACGCGACCCGCCGCCGTGATGATCCTCGCCGCCGGCGCAGGCACCCGCATGAAGTCGGCCACTCCCAAGGTGCTGCACTCGATCGCCGGGCGCTCGCTCGTGGGCCACGCGCTCACGGCCGCCGCCGCATTGGAGCCGCACCGGGTGGCCGTCGTCGTCCGTCATGATCGTGAACGCGTCGCGGCTCACATCCGTGAGATCGCGCCGCACGCGCTGCTGGCGGACCAGGACGAGATCCCCGGAACGGGCCGCGCGGTGTACTGCGGGCTCTCGACCCTTGACGCCACTGCCGTCGCGGCGCGCGTCGCGGGCGGAGAGGTGGGCGACATCTCGGTGCTCGACACTCAGCTCGACGGCGCCGTGGTCGTCACCAGCGGCGATGTGCCGCTCGTCGACGGCGATCTCCTGGGCGCGCTGGTTGATGCTCATGATGAGTCCGGCGCTGCCGTGACGCTCCTGACCGCGCGCGTCGACGACCCCACCGGGTATGGGCGCGTGGTGCGCGACGCCGGCACCGACGAGGTGGTCGAGATCGTCGAGCACAAGGACGCAAGCGCGGAGCAGCGCGCGATCACCGAGATCAACGCCGGCATCTATGTGTTCGATGCGGCGGTGCTGCGCGACGCGCTCGCGCGCCTGGGCCAGGACAACGCGCAGGGCGAGATGTATCTCACCGACGTGGTGGCGATCGCCCGGGGCGACGGCGGTCACGTGTTCCCGTTCGTGGCGCCCGACGCCAGGGCGACCGAGGGCGTGAACGACCGAGTTCAGCTCGCGGCGGCGGGCAAGGCGCTCAACGACCGGATCCTGCAGCGATGGATGCGCGAGGGCGTCAGCATCGTGGACCCCGCGACCACCTGGATCGACGCAGACGCGACCCTCGCGCCAGACGCCACCATCCTTCCCGGCACGCAGCTGCACGGGCAGACGGAGATCGCCACCGGCGCGACGGTCGGTCCCGACTGCACGCTGACGGACGTTCTCGTGGGTCCCGGCGCCGTCGTGGTGCGCACTCACGCCGAGCGCGCGCAGATCGGTGCGGGCGCGACCGTAGGTCCGTTCGCCCACCTGCGGCCCGGCAGCGTCGTCGGCGAGGGCGGCAAGGTCGGAGAGTTCGTGGGCGTCAAGAACTCGGTCATCGGCCCGAACGCCAAGGTGCCTCACCTCAGCTACGTCGGCGACGCGGAGATCGGCGAGGGCACGAACGTGGGGGCCGGCACCATCTTCGTCAACTACGACGGCGTCAACAAGCACCGCTCCACCGTCGGATCGCACGTGCGGATCGGCTCGGACAACACCTTGATCGCGCCGCTCACCATCGGCGACGGCGCCTACACCGGCGCGGGCACGACGGTGCGCCACGACGTGCCACCAGGCGCGCTCGCCATCAACTCGTCACCGCAGCAGACCGTCGAGGGATGGGTCGCGCGGCGTCGCGCCGGCACGACCTCGGCCGAGGCGGCCAAGCGGGCAACAGATGCTGACGACAACGCCGACGGGCTATCGTCGACTTCACCGGCCGCGACGGCCGACGACTCCAAGGGAGACGCATGAGCGCAGAGATCTCGCACGCGAGTGAGCGACGGATGGTGGTGGCGGGAGGCCGTGCGCACCCTGATCTTGCGACGGCAGTCGCGCGTGACCTCGAAATCGAGCTCCTTCCGACCACCGCGTACACCTTCGCCAACGGCGAGCTGTACGTCCGGTTCGGCGAGAGCGTGCGCGGGGCCGATGCGTTCGTGATCCAGTCGCACGCGGCGCCGATCAACGAGGCGATCATGGAGCAGCTGATCATGGTCGACGCGCTCAAGCGCGCCTCGGCCAAGCAGATCACCGTCGTGATCCCTTGCTACGGCTACGCCCGGCAGGACAAGAAGCACAAGGGCCGCGAGCCCATCTCCGCGCGCCTCATGGCCGACCTGTTCAAGACCGCTGGCGCCGACCGCATCATGTCGATCGACCTGCACACTGCGCAGATTCAGGGATTCTTCGACGGCCCTGTCGACCACCTGTGGGCCATGCCGCTGCTCGCTCAGTACGTGCGCACCAGGGTCTCGCCCGACAACCTCACCATCGTGTCCCCGGATGCGGGGCGCGTGCGCCTCGCCGACCAGTGGTCGGATCACCTGGGGGCTCCGCTCGCGATCATTCACAAGCGTCGCGACCCGTCGGTGCCCAACCAGGTCAAGGTCCACGAACTCGTGGGTCAGGTCAAGGGCCGGACGTGCGTGCTCGTGGACGACATGATCGACACGGGCGGCACCATCGTCCAGGCGGCCGAAGCGCTGTTCGAGAACGGCGCCAAGGACGTGATCGTGGCGTCGACGCACGGGCTGCTGTCCGGACCGGCCATGGAGCGCCTGCGCGACTCGCAGATCTCGGAGGTCGTGGTGACCGATACCCTGCCGATCTCCGAAGAGAAGCAGTTCGACAAGCTCACCGTGCTGTCGATCGCGCCGCTCATCGCTCGGGCGGTGCGAGAAGTCTTCGACGACGGCTCGGTCACGAGCCTCTTCCAGGGCAACGTCTAGGCGTCAGCCCGTCGTCGTCCCGTCGCGCTCGCTCGGCATGCGGGCCGATGCGCGGGCGGAGTCGTCTGCGGCGGTCGCCTCGATCACTCGCTCCGCGGCGTCCCTGGTGGGAAGCCAGTTCCACGCGATGAGGGCGCACGTCGCCCCCACGATGAGACCCATGATGACGTCCGTCGGATGGTGCATGCCGCGGTAGATGCGGGACACGGCCATCGCGATGGGCATCACCACGCACAGCACCTGAATGGTGATGCGCAGGCCCGTGTGGCGGATGCGGGTCGCGCAGAGCGCGAACGCCAGATAGGCGGCGGCCGTCGCACCCGTGTGACCGCTCGGGAAGCTCGACGTGGGAGGCGCGTGACTCAGGGGCTCGACCTCGGGTCGCGAGCGCCCCACCACGATCGACGAGGTGATGAAGACGAGCGCCTGGAGTCCGAGCGCCAGCACGGGCACCATCGCGAACCACCATTGACGCGACTGCCACCAGATGAAGGCCGCCACCAGCAGGCACGTGGCGATGAGCACCTCCGTGTCGCCGAGCCGCGACACGACAGCCGAGACGTCGTTGAGCGCAGGGGTGCGCGCGTCCTCGAACGCCGCATTGATCGCGCGCTCATCGAGAGCGAGCACGTCGACGACGAGGAATCCGGCGCCGACGACGGCGACCCACAGTGCCGCGGTGGGCACCAGGACTCGCGTCGCGAGGGCGCGGCCCGCCATCCGGGCGGTGGGCGCAGTCGTCCCAGGTCCGTGACCGATCATCGTCGCCTCACATGCGCGCGTAGCGCGCCCTTGCGAACGAGTACAGGCCGTAGGCGCCGAAGCCCACGCCGACGAGCACGACGATCAGCTGGCCGCCAGGGGCTCCCAGGAGGCTCTCGATCGCGCCGTCGATTCCCTGCGCCTTCTCGGGGTCGGCCGTGACGGCGGCGAAGGCGAACAGCCCGCCGACCACTCCCAGGGCGACGCCCTTGGCGATGTAGCCCACCGTGCCGGTGACGGTCACGCCCTTCGACACTTCGGATCCCCCAGTTGCCCGCAGGTCCTCGCGGAACTTCTGGGTCCAGCCCTTGTAGACGTGGAACGCGGCGCCGGCGATGATGCCGAGGCCGACGGCCCCGACGAGCACACGCCCTGCGGGGGCCGCCATGAGGTCGCCGGCGAATCCCTGAGCCTGCGAGTCGCCACTGGAACCGCCTCCGGAGCCTATCGCGACCGATCCGGCGGTGAAGGCGAGCGCTGCATACAGGACTGCCTTGCCCGCCGACTTGAGCCGGTCGGACTTGTCGGAGCCGCGTAGCGCATCGGCTGCCTGCCACGCGCCGAGCGCCACGAACGCGGCGACGGCGAACCACAGCACGACGCCCCCGAACGCGTTCTCGCTGATGCTGGCCAGCGCGGTGGACTGGTCGGCCTCTTCTCCGCTGCCGAAAGCGATGCGCGCGATGAGCACTCCCAGCACGATGTGAAGGACGCCCGAGACGGCATAGCCCGCGCGGGCCGCCTTCTCCCACGCGTCGCCGGAGGTGCCGCTGCGGGCACTGGAGGAATGTGTCGAGGTCATGGTGCTCCAACGTCGAAGGGATCGTCTGCCATTCCCCCTGAGAGTGCCAGAGGGCCGGGGTGCGCGCACGTGCGGCCGATGCGCGCATCGGCCGTCAGCGCCAGGGCGCCCCCAGGTGCGGGGCGCTCAGGTATGATGGGCGAGTTCCTCGGCGAGGGAGGCCTCCGGGCTCTCCGTGATCGACGCGGCAGATGCTTCATGAGAGCCTGCCTTGCCTTGGCGCCCAGCATCTGACCGAATCCGAGGAGAACCCCATGGCTGACAAACTGACGCTCGTCGCCGAGCACCGCACCGAGTTCGGCAAGGGCTTCGCCCGCCGCATCCGTGCCACCGACAAGATCCCGGCCGTGCTCTACGGCCACGGCACCGCCCCCGATCACATCGTGCTGCCGGGTCACGAGACCATGATGGCGCTCAAGAACCCGAACGCGCTCCTGAGCATCGACATCGATGGCAAGAAGACGCTGTCGATCGCGAAGGACGTTCAGCGCGATCCGATCAAGCGCACCATCGTCCACGTCGACCTGCTCATCGTGAAGAAGGGCGAGAAGATCACGGTCGACGTGCCCGTGCACCTCGAGGGCGAGTCCGCCCCCGGCACCATCCACGTGCTCGAGATCAACTCGCTGGAGATCCTCGCCGAGGCGACGCACCTTCCGGAGTACATCACCGTGTCGATCGACGGCATGGAGGAGGGCGACAAGCTGCTGGCCGGCGACATCACGCTGCCCCAGGGCTCGGAGCTCGAGGGCGACCCCGAGCAGCTGATCGTCCACATCTCCGTGCCGCGCACCGCTGCCGAGGAGGAGGCCGACGAGGCCGCCGCCGCTGGTGGCGACGACGAGGGCTCCTCCGACGAGTCCGCGTCCGAGGACGACGAGAACTGACATCTCTGACATGCGAGACGCCCGTCACCCTTGGTGGCGGGCGTTTCGCGTCCGAGGCACGCAGACGGGGGAGGCCATGAGCGCGCTCGTGATCGGCCTGGGAAATCCGGGCGAGGAGTACGCCGCCACGCGTCACAACGTGGGCCAGATGGTCGTGGACGAGCTCGCCCGCCGGGGCGCCGCTTCGCTGTCGGTGCACAAGAAGACGCGCACCCGGACGGCGACAGTGCGCCTCGCGGGGACGCCGGTGGTGCTGGGCGTCCCGATGTCGTACATGAACATCAGCGGCGGGCCGGTCTCGTCCCTCGCGAAGTACCACTCGGTCGACCCGACGTCCGTGATCGTCGTTCACGACGAGCTCGACCTCCCCTTCGGGACCCTGCGTCTCAAGCGCGGCGGGGGCACCGGAGGGCACAACGGTCTCAAGGATGTGGCGAAGGCGCTGGACACTCCTGACTACGTGCGGGTGCGTGTGGGCATCGGGCGTCCACCCGGGCGGATGGATCCGGCCGCGTACGTGCTCAAACCGTTCTCGTCGACGGAGCGCAAGGAGCTGCCGCTGCTGATCGACGACGCGGCCGATGCGGTCGAGGCGATCCTCGGCGACGGCCTCGAGTCCGCTCAGCAGCGCTTCCACACCCGATCGTGACCTCGGCCCATCGGGCGTCCTCCTTGCGCGGAGTATGGACAGACCCCCCGCCTGCGTCACTACTATCGAGAGTGCCGGTGGCAGGCCTTCCGTCGTGCCTGTGCGCCACCACACCAGAGGAACGCATGAGGGAGGACCTGTGACCACGATGCACACTGCCTGGGCCATCCCCCAATGGGAGGACCGCCGCTTCGGCGCGGCGCTGTTCGACCTCGACGGCGTGCTGACGCCCACCGCCGAGGTGCACATGAAGGCGTGGAATCGCATGTTCACGGACTACTTCACCGCTCACGGCATCACGCCGGAGTACACCGACGACGACTACTTCGCGTACGTCGACGGCAAGCCCCGCTACGACGGCGTCCGGGCCTGCCTGGCCTCCCGCGGCGTGGTGCTGCCCGAGGGCACGCCGGCGGATGCGCCTGGCACGGAGACCATCTGCGGAGTCGGAAACGTCAAGAACGATGCCTTCGAGGCCATCCTCCACGAGGAAGGGGTCGAGGCGTATCCGGGCTCAGTTGCCCTCCTCGATCATCTTGAGGCGCTCGGCGTCCCGATGGCAGTCGTGTCCAGCTCGCGCAATGCGCCCGCCGTCCTCGCCGCCGCGGGCCTCGCGCCCCGCTTCGACGTCGTGGTCGACGGCAACGTGGTCGCGACCGAGGGCATCGCAGGCAAGCCCGCCCCCGACATGTTCTCTCTCGCAGCGCGTCGGCTCGGCGTCACCGATGAGGTGTCGGTGGTCGTCGAGGACGCCCTGTCCGGCGTCCAGGCGGGCGCGGCCGGCGACTTCGGTCTCGTGGTCGGAGTCGATCGCGGTGCGGGAGCGCAGACGCTGATCGACAACGGCGCGGACGTCGTCGTGGACGACCTTGAGGAGCTGATCGACCAGTGAAGGCTGCGCACCGCCCGTTCGGGGACAACAGCGCCCCGGACTACTTGGACCGGCTCCGGTTCCCCGTCGACCCATGGCGCCTGGTGGAGACCGAGTTCTCCCGCAAGGACATCGGCGTCACGGAGACGTTGTTCGCGGTCGGCAACGGCTACCTGGGACTGCGAGGAAACGTCGAGGACGGGCACGATGCGCATGCGCACGGCACCTTCATCAACGGCTTCCACGAGACCTGGAAGATCCTGCACGCGGAGGAGGCGTACGGCTTCGCGCGCACGGGCCAGACCATCGTCAACGTGCCCGATCCCAAGATCATCCGCCTCTACGTCAACGACGAGCCGCTGCTGCTGTCCATCGCCGACCTCGTGAGCTATTCGCGCGTCCTGGACATGCGCGACGGAGTGCTGTCCCGTGATCTGCTGTGGCGCACGCCGTCGGGCAACCGCGTGCGGGTGCGATCCAAGCGCATGGTGTCCTTCGCGCAGCGCCACCTCGCGCTCATGACGTTCGAGGTCACGCTGCTCGACGAGGAGGCGCCCATCGCCATCTCGTCGCAGCTCCTCAATCGTCAGGCGGGTCTCGACGAGTACCGCGCCAACCCGTCTCCCGACGTCATCGCCGACCCGCGCAAGGCGGAGCGCCTCGAGACCCGCGTGCTCGAGCCGCGCCTCCACCACGCCGAGGGCGACCGCGTGGTCCTGGGGTACCAGGCGGCCAGCTCCGACATGACCCTCGCGACGGCGATGGAGCACTGGGTCGACTTCGAGGACGACTACGACCGGGTCACCGAGGTGGAGCAGGACTACGCCAAGCACGTGTTCCGAGCGCGCGCCAAGCCGGGCCAGACCTTCTCGCTCACCAAGGTGGTCAGCTATCACACGTCGCGGGCCGTGCCCGCGCGCGAGCTGGCCGACCGCTGCAACCGCACTCTCGACCGCGTGCGCTCCGAGGGCATCAGCACTCAGTTTGAGGACCAGCGCCAGTGGCTCGCGGACTTCTGGGACCGTTCCGACGTGGAGATCGAGGGGCACGACAGCGTCCAGCAGGCGGTGCGGTGGAACCTCTTCCAGCTGGCCCAGGCGGCCGCGCGTGGCGATGGCCACGGCATCGCGGCCAAGGGCGTCACCGGGTCCGGCTACGGGGGTCACTACTTCTGGGACTCCGAGATCTACGCCCTGCCCTTCTTCACCTACACCTCCCCGGTGATCGCGCGCAACGCGCTGCGGTACCGCTACCGCATGCTCGGTGCGGCCGAGAGGCGCGCGGGGGAGCTGGCGCAGAACGGCGCGCTGTTCCCATGGCGCACCATCAACGGCGAAGAGGCCTCCGCGTACTACGCGGCCGGCACCGCGCAGTATCACATCGACGCCGACATCGCCTATGCGATCGACAAGTACGTGCGCGCCACCGGCGACGACGACTTCCTGGCGCGGGAGGGCATCGACATCCTGGTGCAGACCGCCCGCATGTGGGCGGATCTGGGCTTCTGGCGCCGCGTGGCAGGCAACGGGGAGTCGTTCCGCATCCACGGCGTCACCGGTCCGGACGAGTACACCACGGTGGTCAACGACAACCTGTACACGAACGTGATGGCGCGGTTCAACCTCCGGTGCGCAGCCGAGAGCGTGCGCAAGCTCCAGGACCGCTGGCCCGACCAGTTCTCGCGGCTCGTGTCGCGCCTCGAGGTCACCGAGCAGGAGATCCAGGAATGGGAGCGCGCTGCCGACGGGATGGCTATCCTCTGGGACGAGCAGCTCGGCATCCACCCGCAGGACGCGCTGTTCAACGAGCGCGAGGTGTGGGATCTCGCGAACACGCCGGCCGAGAAGCGCCCGCTGCTGCTGCACTTCCATCCGCTGGTCATCTACCGCTTCCAGGTCCTCAAGCAGGCGGATGTGGTGCTCGCGCTGTTCCTGCAGGGCGAGGACTTCACCGCCGAGCAGAAGAAGGCGGACTTCGACTACTACGACCCGATCACGACGGGCGACTCGACGCTCTCCGGCGTGGTGCAGTCGATCATCGCGGCCGAGGTGGGCTACCACGAACTCGCGCTGCGCTACTTCTGGGACAGTCTCTACGTCGACCTCGGAGACCTGCACTCGAACGCCTCTGACGGCGTGCACGTCGCCTCCACCGGCGGCGTGTGGTCGGCTCTCGTGTACGGGTTCGGCGGCTTCCGCGACCAGAACGACGTGCTCAAGTTCGACCCACGTCTGCCCGACGGGTGGGACTCGCTGACGTTCCGTCTCAGCCAGCGCGGCACGCGCGTCAAGGTCGTGGTGCGCCCCGAGGACGTCACGTTCTCCATCGAGGAGGGACCGGGACTCTCGGTCGAGGTGCGCGGCGCGCGGTTCTCGCTCACGCAGCTGCAGCCGCTGACGGTTCCTCTCGACGGTCAGGGACCGCGTCTTGCTGGAGCGCCCGACGCCACGGCGTTCCACGGCACGGTGCGCGCGGATGGCACCGTCATCCGCCCGTCTCTGCCGGCGAATGTGAACGACGATGTGGCGCCCACGCACGAGATCGACCTCGAGGCGGTGGCCGAGCGCGTCCAGGAGTGACGGTCGCGCTAGCGGTGCATCACGCGCGACAGGAACTCGCGCGTGGCCTCCTCGCGGGGGTGGTCGAGAATCTCCTCAGGCGAGCCCTGTTCGAGGATGCGTCCCTGATGCATGAACACGATGCGGTCGGCCACGCCGCGCGCGAACGACATCTCGTGCGTGGCCATGAGGATCGTGGATCCTGCGTCCTTGAGCGACCTCACCAGGTCCAGCACCTCGCCCACCAGCTGCGGGTCGAGCGCCGAGGTGATCTCGTCCAGGAGCAGCAGCTCCGGGTCCGTGAGGATCGCACGGACGATCGCGACGCGCTGCTGCTGTCCCCCTGACAGGCGGTCGGGATAGTCGTCGACCTTGTCGCCCAGCCCGAAGCGGGTGAGCAGGTCCACCCCGCGAGCCCGCGCATCGGCCGCTGGGATCTTGTGCACGCGCCTGGCCGCCAGCGTGACGTTGTCGATGACGCGCATGTGGGGAAACAGGTTGAAGTGCTGGAACACGACGCCGATGCGCGACCTGACCTTGTCGACGTCGGCCCGGGGGTCGGTGATGTCGTCGCCGGACAGCAGGATGCGGCCGTCGTCGACCTGCTCGATCAGGTTGATGGTGCGCATCAGGGTCGACTTGCCTGACCCGGACGCGCCGATGACCACGACGACCTCGTGGCTGGCGACCTCGAGGTCCACGCCCTTGAGGACATGGTTGTCGCCGAACAGTTTGTGGACATCCTGCAGCTGGAGGACGGCGTGTGGGTCGAGGACGCTCATACGGTGCCTCCCGCCTGCTCCCGGCGGGCCATGCGTGCCGAGATGTGGTCGGTGAGCCGGATCATCGGGAAGCTCATGGCGACGAACAGGAGGCCGGCGACGACGTAGGGCGTGAAGTTGTACGTGGTCGCCTGGGTGATCTGCGCCGCCCGGATCGCGTCCACCGCGCCCAGGACGGAGATCAGTCCCACGTCCTTCTGCATCGATACGAAGTCATTCATCAGCGCCGGAACGACCTTGCGCAGTCCTTGCGGGATCACCACGAGCCGCAGCGTCTCTCCATGGGACAGGCCGAGGGAGCGCGCCGCGATGCGCTGCGAGGGGTGTACGGCGTCCATCCCGGCGCGCAGCACCTCGGCGACGTAGGCCGCGTAGCACAGCGTGATGCCGATGGTGCCGAGCACGGCCGCGGGGTAGCGCTGGGTGGGGTCGAGCGCGGGGATCCCGAAGCCGACGAGGTACAGCACGATGAGCACGGGAAGGCCGCGGAACAGGTCGGTGTACCCCGCGGCGAGTGCTCGCACGGGGAAGAACACCGGGCCGCGCAGCGACCGCATCACCGCGAGCAGCGTGCCCAGCACCGCGACGCCGATCGCGGCGAAGAACAGCACGCGGATGTTGAGCCACAGCCCCTCGAGGATGCGTGGCAGCGAATCCGCCGCCACCTCGAGGTTGAAGAACGTCTCGCGCACGGAGTCCCAGCCGGGGGACGAGAGCACGAGGGTTCCCACCACGACGGCGAAGATCACCGTCGAGACGAGCGCGATGAGGACGGAGCGCCCCGAGGTCCTGCGCCGATGCGCGCGCCGGTCGACCTCGAGCGCGCTGGGCTGCCAGGTGATCTGGGGCGCCCCGCCTGTCGTCACGGGTGGCGGGTCCTACTCGATGACCGGCACGTCGACCGCGTCGGACAGCCACTGCAGCTCCAGGGCTGCGAGCGTGCCGTCCTCACGAAGCGCGTCGACGGCGGCCGTCACGGCCTCCGTGTTGGGCGAGTCCTTGGGGAGCACGAAGCCGAACTCGTCTCCACCCTCCGAGCCGGCGAACTGACCCAGGATCACGCCGCCCTCGACCTCGACGGCTGCCGAGTAGAAGGCCCCCGGAAGGTCGGTCACGAACGCGTCGATCTGGCCGGCGTTGAGGGCGCCCACGACGTCGCCCACCGAGTTGAAGACCTGCAGGTTGTCCTCGCCGAACGCCTCGGCGGCGACGGTGTACGAGGTGGTGCCCACGGCCACGCCCACGGCGGAGCCTTCGAGCTCGGCGGCCGACGTGGCCTCGGCCGCATCGTTGCCCTCGACGGTGACGATGGCCTGAGTCGTCGTGTAGTACGGCGACGAGAAGTCGACGGCGTTGCGGCGCTCCTCCGTGATGGAGAACTGCTGCAGGTTGAGGTCCCAGTCCTTGGCGCCGGGCGCGATGGCGGCGTCGAAGGTGGTGCGCACCCACTCGACGTCCTCGGGGCTGTAGCCGAGCTCGGCGGCGACCGCGTAGGCTACGGCGGCCTCGAAGCCCTCTCCGGACTCGGGGTCATCGTTCAGGACCCACGGCTCGTACGCGGGCTCACCGGTGGCGATCGTGAGCGTGCCGTCGGTCACGGTGTCGAGGGCCGCGGACTCAGCAGTGGGCGTGGGCGACGTTCCGCCCGTGGGCGTCGTCGACGCCTCCGGGTCGGCGTCGCTCGAGCAGCCAGCGAGTGCGAGGGCGGTGAGCGCGACGGCCGCGGCTGATGCGCGACGCAGGGTGGTGCTGGTGATCATCGGTTCTCCCGGAAGTGGGGGTGGAGCGGGGATCGACGCTGATCGCTCGCGGTACGAGCGCACATTCTACTCGCGCCCGTGCGCGAGCCTCCAATCAGCGAAATCGAAGCCCGGCGACACCACGCAGCTCACGAGCGCCTCACGGTCCGTGACGAGTGTGGCCGACTGCCACACGCCCGCTGGCACCACGCACTGCGCCGCGTCGCCAGCGTCGCGGTCCGGTCCCAGCCTCACGGCGACCGTCTGGTCCCGGTCGGCCGGCGCGTCGCCGCTGCCCCCGAGCCTCAGCTCGAGCGCCCCGGGTCCGTGCCAGAGCCAGATCTCGTCCGAGCTCACGACGTGCCAGGCGGAGCGCTCGCCGGGAGTGAGCAGGTAGTGGATGCACGTCGCGGCGGGTCGCACTCCGCCCGGGGTCTCGACGGCGACGTCGGAGGTCCAGGTGCGACGGAACCATCCGCCCTCGGGATGCGGCTCGAGCCCCAGGGTCTGAGCGGTGGCGGGAGTGGTCATGCGTGCTCCTGGGGGAGGGCGGCGCGTCCGGTGGCCGCGACGAAGCTCGGCGTGGAGTGGCGCACCCGGCCGGCCACGACGGTCGCGGCGGCCCGGCCCTCGCCGGATTCGACGAGAGTGGTGAGCGTCTCGGTCACGTCGGTGACGGGGACGTCGAAGAAGGCCAGATCCGCCACGGCGCCCACGGCGAGGTAGCCGCGGCGCCCTTCGCCCTCGTCGATGCCCATGGCATGCGCCCCGCCGAGCGTCGCCGCCCTCAGCAGCCGCTCCGCGAGGTCCTCGTGCGAGTAGCCCTGGTTCCGCGCGATGCGCATCAGCTCGGCGACGTCGCCCATGAGGTCCAGCGAGGGAGCCGACGAGAGCGAGTCGGTGCCCACCGCGATGGGGCTGCCCTCGCGCAGGTAGGCGGCGACCGGGGGAGCGTCGAGACCGATGACCGCATTCGAGCGCGGGCACAGCGCCACCGTGGTGCCGCGCGCCCGCAGGATCCCGCGATCGCGGGCGGACATGTAGACGCCATGCGCGATGTGGCAGTCCGGACCGAGCACGCCCAGGTGATCCACGTAGTCCGTGGCCGACGTGCCGAAGCCGGCCTGGCGCAGCTCCGCGAGGCTGCCCATGCCGTGGGTGTGCCAGGGCTCGGCATGGTCGTGGTCGAACTCCTGCTCGATGCCCGACTCGCCCAGGTGGATGTGGATGCGGCTGCCCCGCTCGCGCACGATGTCCGGGATCTCGAGCAGCGGCACGATCTCGAGCGAATAGGGCGCGTGCGGGCTGAGCCCGGTGCCCGGCCGCGACGGGAGAGAATCGAGTGCCGCCTCCACCTCGGCGCGGCCGCGCGCCACCCAGTCGGCATTGGACCAGTCGATGACTTCCCAGTACGCGATGCCCGCGAGATCGGCATCCTGCAGCGCGCGCGCCGCCTCGTGGTTGGTGACCACGTCCGCAGCGGCCGTGGTGCCGGACGCGATCAGCATCGCGGCCCCCGCGGCGGCATCGGCCGCCCAGTCGTGGGGCTGCGCGTACACGGGGTTGAAGGACTGCGCCCAGTCCTCGAATCCCCGATACGAACCGCGCCCCACCTCGTCCATGCCGGTGTACTGCAGGTGGGTATGGGCGTTGACGAGACCGGGCATCAGCACTCCTGGCCAGCGCACGTGCTCGACGGGCACGCCGCGCTCGGCCAGCGACCTCTCGACCCAGACGCGCTCGCCCACATGCAGGATCTTCTCTCCGCGCACGGCGATCGCGCCGTCCAGGATGGGCGGCGCCGTGATCGGCAGCACGAGGTCGGCCGAGTACAGGGTGACGGGGAACGAGGTCACGAGTCCTCCGGACTCTTCGAGGGGTCGGCCGAGGCGGGGGCCGTGGTCGAGCGATCGCGGTAGCGAGCAGAGCGCCAGTCGTGGTCGGGGGCCGACGCTGCCGGCGATGGCGCGACGGCGACGCCGCGCGCGTGCGTCGCGGCGCGTGCGACCCGGTCCACCGCCGCGTCGGACAGGGCGTGGACGCCGATGCCGGGACGGGTGGTGACGAGCTCGCCGATGGCGGCCAGCTGGGTGGCGAAGGACAGGTCCATGATCTCGATGGGGTTGCCCTCGGCGGCCGTGACGTTGATGCAGCCGCCGCGGTCCAGCACCACGGTGCCCGTGCCGGCGAGACGGTCCACGTGCGGCGCGATCGGCGACAGCGCGGCCGAGCCGCCCGCGCCCTCCAGGTCGATCTCGCCCGGCACTCCGCCCGCGACCGCGACCGCGCGTGCCGCACGGATCATCGCGGACGGGACCGTGCCGGCGACACCCGTCGCCGAGATCACGAGCGCATCGGCCGCCATCGCGTCCGCCGCACCTGTCACGTATCCGTCGTGCGCGGCCAGCAGCGCGCGCACGGGATCGGCCTCGGCGACGCGCACCTCGGCGCCCAGGGCGCGCAGGTGCGCCGCGACCCCCGCGCCGACGGGCCCGTAGCCGATCACGAGCGCGGGCTGGTCGCGCACCGTCACACCAGCGGAGTCCAGCAGGTCCGCGATCGCCAGGACGCACGACTGCCCTGTGCCGTAGCGGTTGTCGAATCCGGTCTTGGTGGCCGCGTCGTTCACGGCCATGATGGGCGTCGCCAGAGCGCCTGCCGCATGCATGCGCCGCAGGGGAGTCAGCCCGCTGGTGGTCTCCTCCGTGGCTCCGATCCACGCACCGGCGAGGCCCTCCTCGTGCGCGAGTCGCGTCAGGTGGCTGCCGTCGTCGACGAGCACATCGAAGCCGCGGCGCAGGAATCCGAGCGCGACGGCCCGCTCCTGCTCAGGCGCGAGCGACGCGTCGGCGTCCACCTCGATGCCGCGCTCGCGGAGCGCCCTCGCCACCTCGGGGTCCGTCTCGTCAGGGTGCGCGTACACGGCGACCGTGGCACCGGCCCTGGTCAGCTCGATCGCGAGGTTGGCGGTCTTGGGCTCGAGCGTCAGCGAGACCCCGATCGACAGGCCTCGCACGGTGCCGGAGGTCGCGAGCTCGTCGGCGATCGCGCGCGTGACGGGCATGTGGGCACCGGCGAAGTCGACTCGTCCGGCCGCATCGCCGCGATCGGGCAGCGGCGAGCCGCCGAGCGTGATCGCCCCCGACTCGACGTCGAACGAGACCGTGCCGCCCGCATCGGCGGTATTCAGGCGCGCACCCATCCCCGCGAGCATGGCGACGAGCGCCTCCGCGACGGGCCCGTGGCCTTCCACCCGCATCGGCCGCCCGGCGATCATCAGGTTGGTGTCGCGGGCGAACCGGCGCAGCAGGCGCTCGGCCTCGCGGGTGGGATCCATGCCTCAAGTCTAGATTCGCGCCCGCCGCCGCCCTCCCACTCACTCTGGAGGAAGGTTCTGTACACCGGTCGTCTTCGGGGAGCGTGCTGGAGGAACGTAAGATGCAGTGCCGGAGATTCCGGTCGTTTGGCATGCCCTGGAGGCCTCGTGACCCGCCCATTGACCCGTCTGCTGAGCGACATCGACCTGCCCGCGATCGCGGCGGGTCACCTCGTCGCCCCGACGGCGGCGGCACCTGCGCTGGTCGCGGGCACGGCGGCCGATGCGGACGCTCCCGTGGTGGTCGTGACCGCCACCTCAGGCGACGCGGACACGTTCGCCGCGGCGGTCGGCGCCTTCATCGATCCCGCCTCCGTGACGGTGCTCCCGGCGTGGGAGACGCTTCCGCACGAGCGGTTGAGCCCGCGTTCGGACACGGTCGCGCGCCGCCTGGCCACGCTGCGGCGGCTGGTGCACCCCGAGCTGGTCGAGCGGGAGGCCGGGCTGCCCCCCGTCGCCGTGGTGGTGGCCCCACTGCGCGCGCTGCTCCAGCCCGTGATCCCGGATCTCGCCGAGCTCGAGCCCGTCTCCTTGCGAGTCGGCGACGTCGCCGACCTCACGGCACTGACCGACGCGCTCGGCGACGCCGCATACACCCGCGTCGACATGGTCGAGCGCCGCGGCGAGTTCGCCGTGCGTGGCGGCATCGTCGACGTCTTCGCGCCCACCGACCCCCACCCGGTGCGGATCGAGTTCTTCGGTGACGAGGTGGACTCGATGCGGTCCTTCTCGGTCGCGGACCAGCGCTCTCTCGCCGACGTTCCCCTGCTGTGCGCGCCGCCATGTCGCGAGCTGCTGATCACCGAGGACGTGCGCCGCCGTGCGGGCTCGCTCGTCGAGGAGATCCCCGCGGCGGCAGAGATGCTGGGCCGCATCGCCGCAGGCGTCGCCGTCGAAGGCATGGAGAGCCTGATCCCGGTGCTCGTCGACCGCCTGGTCCCGATCACCGAGTCCTTCCCGAGGTCGACCCGCGTCGTCGCCGTCGAGCCCGAGCGTCTGGCTCGTCGCGCGGAGGACCTCACCCGCACGGCCGACGAGTTCCGCGCGGCAGCCTGGGTGAGCGCGAGCGCGGGAGCGGAGGCGCCGATCGAGGCCGCCGCAGCGACCTTCCTATCGCTCGACGAGATCCGCGACGCGTCGGAGGCACGCGGACTGGACTGGGCGACCATCGGGCCATTCGGCGCGGCCGATGCGGTGGCGGCGTCGCTGTCCGACGTCGAGGACTACCGCGGTCAGCTCGAGAAGGCGCTGGTCGCGGTGCGTGCGCGGGTGGCCGACGGGTGGCGCGTGGTGATCACGGCCGCGGGGACCGGGTCCGCGCATCGGCTCGCGGAGCAGTGCGCCGAGCTCGACATCGCCGCGCGAGTGATGGACGAGTACGAGCCCGTCGACGGGGTGGTCGCGATCGTCCCGCACATCACGGGCGCGGGCTTCCAGTCCGACGAGCGCCACGTGCTCGTCCTGCACGAATCGGACCTGACGGGTCGAGCGGCGGCGGCTGCGGGGCCCAAGGTCAAGGTGCCCAGCAGGCGCCGCAACGTGGTCGACCCGCTGCAGCTGCGCACGGGCGACTTCGTGGTCCACGAGAGTCACGGCGTCGGCCGGTTCGTCGAGCTCACCAAGCGCACCGTGCGCGGCGTCGAGCGCGAGTACCTGGTCATCGAATACGCGCCCTCCAAGCGCGGCGGGCCGTCAGATCGGTTGTCCGTGCCCACGGACCAGCTCGACCTCGTCACCAAGTACGTGGGCGGCGAGGCGCCGTCGGTCAACAAGATGGGCGGCTCCGACTGGGCCAAGACCAAGAGCCGCGCACGCAAGGCGGTCAAGGAGATCGCCGGCGAGCTCATCCGCCTGTACTCGGCGCGCATGGCGTCGCAGGGCCGCCAGTTCGGCCCCGACACCCCGTGGCAGCGCGAGCTGGAAGAGGCCTTCGCGTATGTCGAGACGCCGGATCAGCTCAGCAGCATCGACGAGGTCAAGGCCGACATGGAGAAGGCCGTGCCGATGGACCGGCTGGTGTGCGGTGACGTCGGCTTCGGCAAGACCGAGATCGCGCTGAGGGCCGCCTTCAAGGCCATCCAGGACGGCGCCCAGGTCGCGGTGCTGTGCCCCACCACGCTGCTGGTCAAGCAGCACGTCGACACCTTCACGGAGCGTTTCGCGCAGTTCCCGGTGAAGGTGGCGTCACTGTCGCGCTTCCAGAGCGACAAGGAAGCCAAGGCGGTCATCGAGGGGCTGTCCGACGGCACGATCGATCTGGTGATCGGCACCCATCGGCTCATCACGGGCCAGGTGCGCTTCAAGGACCTGGGGCTCATCATCATCGACGAGGAGCAGCGGTTCGGCGTCGAGCACAAGGAGACGCTGAAGGCCATGCGCACGGACGTCGACGTGCTGTCGATGTCCGCCACCCCCATCCCGCGCACGCTCGAGATGGCGGTCACGGGGATCCGTGAGATGTCGACGCTCGCGACCCCGCCGGAGGAGCGCCACCCGATCCTCACCTATGTGGGACCCAACGAGAACCCCCAGGTCGCGGCCGCGATCCGCCGCGAGCTCATGCGCGACGGCCAGGTCTTCTACATTCACAACTCGGTCAAGACCATCACCTCGGCTGCCACACGGCTCTCGGAGCTGGTGCCCGAGGCGCGCATCGCGGTCGCGCACGGCCAGATGAGCGAGAAGCAGCTCGAACAGGTGATCGTCGACTACTACGACCGCAAGTACGACGTCCTGGTCTGCACCACGATCGTGGAGACCGGGCTCGACATCCCCAACGCCAACACGCTGATCGTCGAGCGCGCGGACAAGTTCGGGCTGTCGCAGCTGCATCAGCTGCGCGGGCGAGTGGGACGGGCCCGAGAACGGGCCTACGCCTACTTCCTGTACCCCGCGGATCGCACCCTCACGGAGACCGCGCACGACCGCCTGCAGACCATCGCCGCCAACACCGACCTCGGCTCCGGCATGGCGGTGGCCATGAAGGACCTCGAGATTCGCGGCGCCGGCAACCTGCTGGGCGGCGAGCAGTCGGGACACATCGAGGGCGTGGGCTTCGACCTGTACATCCGCCTCGTGGGCGAGGCGGTCGCGGACTTCCGCGGCGAGGGCGAGCCCGAGCGTGCGCCGATGACGATCGACCTGCCCATCGACGCTCACCTGCCGACGGAGTACATCGAGCACGAGCGGCTGCGCCTGGAGGCGTACCGCAAGATCGCCGATGCGGCCGACGAACCCGCGCTCGCGGCGATCGAGGACGAGTTGCGCGACCGGTACGGCAACCTTCCCGAGCCGGTCGAGAACCTGTTCGCGGTCGCGCGCCTCAGGATCGACGTGCGCGAGGCCGGCATCGCCGACGTGGTCGCCCAGGGCAAGTACGTGCGCTTCAGCCCGGTCGAGCTTCCCGATTCCGCCGCGATGCGGATCAGTCGCCTCTACCCGGGCACATTGATCAAGCCCGCCGTCCGACAGGTCCTGGTGCCGGCGCCTCTCACCGCCCGGATCGGGGGCTCTCCCGTGGAGGGCTTGGAGGTGCTCGAGTGGGTCCGCGAGGTGATTCGGGTGACGAGCCCCGCGCCCGTAGGATGAGGGCCATGAAGATGAGCGTTCGTCATCGTGCCCTGAGCGGCGTCCTCGCGGGGGCCGCAGTGCTTCTGGCTGGATGCGCAGTGCCAGGGCAGCCCGCCGCACCTGGCGCGGCAGCCGCCCTCGAGGGGGAGGCCCTCACCAACGAGCGGGTGACGACCCTGCAGACGGCGTGGAGCGACGAGGCCGCGGAGCCCGCCGGCCGCCGCAACGTCATCACCCTCGAACTGATGCGTGAGCCGCTGCTGGCCGCCACGGACCAGATCGACTACGAGTATCACCGCTCCCAGGCGGAGCAGCAGGCTCAGCTGGTGCTGCGGGTGCAGGGCATCGAGAGCGAGCCCAGCGAGGCGCTGGTCGACGCGATCGAGGCGAGCTTCCTCCTGGCCGCGTTCACGCTGCTGCCGGAGGACACGAGCGTGCTGCAGTCGGTCGCCGAGCAGGTCGAGGCTGAGGCCGTGACGAACTCCCGCACGGGCGACTTCAGCGCTGCCGCCTTCATGGAGTCAGCCGCGACCGCCGTGCAGATCGCGACGGACGAGGCGAACCAGGGCTCTCCGGTGTGGTTCGTGAACTTCAACAACGTCAACGGCCTCACCGCTACCGACGCGCCCTGGCTCGCCACCGAGTGACGTCCGCCACCGAGGGTGAGGGGCTCGCCCGACTCGTCACGGTGATGGACCGTCTGCGTTCGCCGGGCGGGTGCCCGTGGGACGCCGAACAGACTCACCTGTCGCTCGCGCCGTACGCGCTCGAAGAGGTGCACGAGCTCCTCGAGGCGATCGAGACCGGCAGCCGCGCGGACCTGCGCGAAGAGCTGGGCGATGTGCTGCTGCAGGTCGTCTTCCACGCGCGAGTCGCCGCCGACCACCCGGACGATCCGTTCGACATCGACGACGTCGCGACCGCCGTCGCGGACAAGCTGGTCGAGCGTCACCCCCACGTCTTCGCGGGGGCCGATGCGACCACGGCTGAGCAGGTCAACGCCAGCTGGGAGCGCATCAAGAAGGAGTCGAAGGGCCGCGAGTCGGTCATGGATGGCATCCCCGCCGCTCAGCCCGCCCTCGCGCGCGCCCAGAAGGTCATCTCCCGCGCCTCCCGCGCGAGCTTGGACGTCCGTGATCCGGCCGGTGTGGGCATCGGCCCTCAGCTGCTGGCGCTGGTCGCACGCGCCCACGCCGAGGGCGTGGATGCCGAGGCCGAGCTGAGGCAGGCGACCCGCGACTACGAGGCGTCTGCGCGCGAGGCTGAGCGCGCATCGGCCGCCACCGAACGTTCATCGACCTAGGACCTACGTCGGTGCGCGAGCAGAATCGCCCGCCGATACACTCAGAAAAGAAACCCCCAGCAAACTGAAGGAGCAACATGGCCACCATTGAGGCTATTGGCGCCCGCGAGATTCTTGACTCGCGCGGCAACCCCACCGTCGAGGTCGAGGTCGCGCTGGAGGACGGGACGTTCTCGCGTGCCGCAGTGCCCTCGGGCGCCTCCACCGGTGCATTCGAGGCCGTCGAGCGTCGCGACGGCGACAAGAACCGCTACCTGGGCAAGGGCGTCGAGCAGGCCGTGGACGCGGTCATCGACGAGATCGCGCCGGAGATCGTGGGCCTTGACGCCACCGAGCAGCGCATCGTGGACCAGACCATGCTCGACCTGGATGGCACCGACAACAAGGGCAAGCTCGGCGCGAACGCGATCCTGGGCGTCTCGCTCGCGGTCGCCAAGGCCGCAGCCGACTCGGCAGACCTGGCGCTGTTCCGCTACATCGGCGGCCCCAACGCGCACCTGCTGCCCGTCCCCATGATGAACATCCTGAACGGCGGCTCGCACGCTGACTCGAACGTCGACATCCAGGAGTTCATGATTGCTCCCGTCGGCGCCCCGACCTTCCGTGAGGCCTACCGCTACGGCGCCGAGGTCTACCACGCCCTCAAGTCCGTGCTCAAGGAGCGCGGTCTCGCCACCGGGCTGGGCGACGAGGGCGGCTTCGCGCCGAACCTCGCGTCCAACCGTGAGGCGCTCGACCTCATCCTGGTCGCGATCGAGAAGGCTGGACTGCGACCCGGTGACGACGTCGCGCTCGCGCTCGACGTGGCCGCCACCGAGTTCTACGAGGAGGGCCACTACAACTGGGAGGGCGGACAGAAGTCCCCCGACGAGATGGCCGACTTCTACGAGCAGCTCGTCGCGGACTACCCGCTGGTGTCCATCGAGGACCCGCTGGACGAGGACGACTGGTCGGGCTGGACGGGCCTCACCGCCCGCATCGGCGACAAGGTGCAGATCGTGGGAGACGACCTGTTCGTCACCAACCCCACGCGTCTCAAGCGCGGCATCGACGAGCGCTCGGCCAACGCGCTGCTCGTGAAGCTGAACCAGATCGGCACCCTGACCGAGACCATCGACGCCGTGTCGATGGCGACCCGTGCGGGCTTCACCTCGATGGTGTCGCACCGCTCCGGCGAGACCGAGGACGTGTCGATCGCTGACCTCTCGGTCGCACTGAACACCGGACAGATCAAGACGGGCGCTCCCGCCCGCGGCGAGCGCATCGCCAAGTACAACCAGCTGATGCGCATCGAAGAGGAGCTGGACGACGCCGCTGCGTACGCCGGCACCTCGGCGTTCCCGCGCCGCTACTCGGCGTAACCGCCAGGGGCACACTGCCCCGCTCGCGAAGGCCGCGAGTCGCTGATCGACGCGACTCGCGGCCTTCGTGCTGTCCGGGCGCCCCGTCAGACGTCCTGCACTCGCCACCGCCATCCGTGGCGCGCGTCGCCCTGGCCGCCGTGTGCGTGCCGCGCGCTTCCCTCGTACCGATCCGGGTGTGCCTCGCGCGTGCCTGCCGCAGTTCGCGCGCGCCGCTGAGAGAATCGGGCACGTGAGTGCCCCGACCCGTCCCGGCGCGCCGCGGTCCGGCCCACGGACCCCGCGGCGCACTCCTGACGCGCGCGCTCCGCGACGCCAGGGGCCGTCGACCGGCGCAGTGCGGCGGCCGCAGACCCGTCCGGGAGGTCCGTCGGGCCCCGGGCGCACGGCGCCCACTCCCGCTCCCGGCATCGACCCCGCACGACCCCGCGGCTCGTGGACTGCGATGCTGACGTGGCGCACGGCGGTGATCCTGCTCGTGGTCGCTCTGGCGATCGCAGTGGTGGCGCCGACCGTGCGTGCCTACATGGACCAGCAGGCGAACCTCTCCGAGCTCCGGGTCGAGGCCGAGGCGGCCCGAGCCGAGGTGGATGCCCTGAACGCCGAGGTCGCCAGATGGGACGACCCGGCCTTCATCGTCGCTCAGGCGCGCGAGCGGCTGGCCTACGTGTTCCCGGGCGAGACTCCGTACCGCGTCATCGACGCCGAGTCCGTCGACGGTCCGGCGGAGGGCTCGCCTGCGGCCGAGCGCGCGCCGGAGGTGGCCGCCGGGGCGCCCTGGTACGACAAGCTCTGGGACTCGTTCGAGGTCGCCGGGGGCGAGGACCCCACGGCCGATGCGGGCGCAGGGGGCGGCGCGGATGGTGCGGGCGAGACCGGCCAGCCGGACGACGCCACCGACGAGGAGCCCGCCGAATCGGAGCAGCTCACGGACGTAGACTTCGGAGGGTGACTGACACCCCCGCCACCGAGACCGACCTGACCGTTCTCGCTTCACAGTTGGGGCGCGAGCCGCGCGGAGTGGTCGCGATCGCCGCGCGATGCGTGTGCGGCAACCCGACCGTGGTGCACACCGCGCCGCGACTGCCGGACGGCACCCCGTTCCCCACGCAGTACTACCTCACCCATCCCGAGGCGGTTGCCGCCGTGTCGACGCTGGAGGCTCGTGGCGTGATGCGCGAGCTGACCGACCGGCTGGCCGAGGAGCCCGCGCTCGCCCTGCACTACCGCGAGGCGCACGAGTCGTACCTCGCGGAGCGAGTGGAGCTTGAGGATGTGCCCGAGATCCGCGGCATCTCCGCCGGGGGGATGCCCGACCGCGTCAAGTGCCTGCACGTGCTCGTGGGCCACGCGCTGGCGGCCGGTCCCGGCGTGAACCCCCTCGGCGACGAGGCACTCGCGATGATCCGCGGCCATTGGCGCCCGGACCGCTGCACGTGCCCGGCGACCGAAGCCGACCCTGAGAAGCCACTGTCCGTCGACCCCGATGCCTACTCCCAGGAGAGCTGATGCCACGCGTTGCCGCCATCGACTGCGGAACCAACTCGATCCGCCTGCTCATCGCCGACGTGGACCTCGACTCGGGGACGCTCACCGACGTGGTGCGTCGCATGCTCGTGGTGCGACTCGGCCAAGGGGTCGACCGGACGGGAGAGTTCGCCCCTGAGGCACTCGAGCGCACCCTCGCCGCGACGGACGAGTACGCGGCGCAATGCCGCGAGCACGGTGTCGAGGCGATTCGTTTCGTGGCGACCTCTGCGACCCGCGACGCGCGCAACCGTGATGAGTTCATCGACGGCGTGCGCGAGCGACTGGGCGTGGCACCCGAGGTGATCTCAGGCACCGAGGAGGCGGAGCTGTCGTTCCGCGGGGCGCTGAGCACACTCGACGCCTCCCGGCCCGGACCGTACCTCGTGGTGGACCTGGGCGGGGGGTCGACCGAACTCGTCTTGGGCGACCTGGTGCCCGAGGCCGCACACTCGATGGACGTGGGCTGCGTCCGCATGACGGAACGCCACCTCGACTCGGATCCGCCCACCGTCGCGCAGGTCGCGGCGGCGCAGCAGGACGTGAGGGCCGCGCTGGACGCCGCGATGACCGAGGTGCCCCTGGGTGGCACACGCACCCTCGTGGGCCTCGCCGGCACCATCACCACCGTCACGGCGAATGCCCTCGGTCTGCCCGAGTACTCGCGCGAGGCCATCAATGGCGCCGAGCTCTCGATCGACGATGCGGCCCGCTCGTGCGAGGAGCTGCTCGCGGCGAGCCACGCCGAGCGGACCGCGATGCCCTTCATGCACCCGGGGCGCGTGGACGTCATCGGTGCAGGCGCGCTCGTGTGGCGGGAGGTCATGCTGCGGGTGCGGGCCGAGGTGTCCGCGCACGGCGGCACGCTCGACACGACCGTCACCAGCGAGCACGACATCCTCGACGGGATTGCGTTCTCTGCCGCCGAACGGCTCTAGGCGCACCCCACTCCTCACCCGACCCGCGCATCGGCCCGGTGCAGTCCCCTCGAACTCCGCACCACTTCTCGCGACGACACCCCGGAGACCTGGCCCAAGGGCGGCGTGCCATCGGGGTGTCGAGCCCAGGATGGGTTCGCAGTTCAAGGGGGAGAGGCAGATGCGGAACACTGGTCCCACGCCCCCGTAGCCCAACTGGCAGAGGCAGCCGGCTTAAACCCGGTCCAGTGCGGGTTCGATCCCCGCCGGGGGCACCAGACTCGTCCGTGCGGACGATGCCGGGGCGTCAAACGGCGCAGGTATGATGAATCGGACCCAATCGAGGAGGACCTTGTGGCCAGCCCCGCCTTCAGCTCCAACAGCGCTTTCAAGCCTGGAGCCACGTACACCCAGAACGGCCAGCCCGTCTCTGCCGAGGACCTGCAGCACCAGTTCGACCAGCCGTCCGCCGGCCCGATCGACACCGGCCGCATGAGCTACGAAGGCGTGATCACCAAGACCGCGGGCATGGTCGTGCTCGCGGGCCTGCTCGCGATCCCCGGCTACATGTTCCCGAACCTCGCCCTGACCATCGGCGCGGCGCTCATCGGCTTCGTCCTCAGCCTCGTGCTCATCTTCAAGAAGGTGACGCCCCCCGCGCTCGCGATCGCCTATGCGGCGGTCGAAGGCTACTTCCTGGGCGGCATCACGACCTTCATCGAGACCTCACAGAATGTGCCGGGCGCCGGCCTGCAGGCCCTCATCGCGACGGCCTGCACGTTCGCCGTGTGCCTGTGGCTCTACCACTCCGGCCGCGTGCGCTACACGCCCAAGCTGCAGAAGTTCCTGATGATCGGCGGCATCTCGTACATCGCATTCTCGCTGGTGAACGTGGGAATGATGATCTTCGGCGGCACGGACTCCGCATGGGGCCTGCGCACCGACGTCGAGATCTTCGGCATCCCGCTCGGCGTGCTGATCGGCGCCTTCGCGGTGATCCTGGCCTGCGTCTCGCTCATCGGTGACTTCGACTTCGTCGAGAACGGCGTCAAGAACGGCCTCCCCGCGCACTACGACTGGAAAGCCGCCTTCGGCATCGTCCTGACGCTGGTGTGGCTGTACATCGAGTTCCTGCGCATCATCGCGATCCTGCAGGGCCGCGACTAGCTCCTCACGTCCGCGGGCGGAGGTCGGCGGACACGACCGACCCCGCCGCGTGTGCGGCTCCGACTGCGCATGGAGGCGCGATGGCACTGTTCGATCTGCCCCAGCACGAGCTCGAGTCGTATCGACCCGAGGTTCGTGAGCCCGCGGACTTTGACGCGTTCTGGGGCGAGACCCTCGAACGGACGCGCGGACACGAGCTGAGCGTCGCGCTCGCACCGGCCCCCATCACGCTGGCGGGTGTCGAGATCCAGGACGTCACGTATCCAGGCTTCGGTGGTCACCCCATCAAGGCCTGGTACGCGCGCCCCGCAGGGGTCGACGGCCCCCTGCCGTGCGTGGTCGAGGTCAACGGCTACGGCGGCGGGCGCGGGCTCCCGATCGAGCGCACCATGTGGGCTGCGGCCGGCTACGCGTACTTCTACATGGACACGCGCGGCCAGGGAGCGGGCTGGGGCAACGGTGGCGACACCGCCGACCCCGTGGGATCGACGCCGTCGACGCCGGGCTTCATGACGCGCGGCATCACCGACCCGTTCGACTACTACTACCGCCGGGTCTTCACCGATGCGGTGCGGGCCGTCGAGTCCGCGAGGAGTCTGCCCGGCGTGGACGCCGAGCGGGTGGCGTTCGTCGGCGGCTCCCAGGGCGGCGGCATCGCTCTCGCGGTCGCGGGACTGGTGCCGGACCTGGCCGGCGTCGTTGCCGACGTGCCGTTCCTGTGCCACTTCGAGCGTTCACTCGAGCTGACGAACGAGTTCCCCTACGGCGAGGTCGTGAAGTATCTGTCGATCTTCCGCGGCGAGCGCGAACGCACGCTCGACACGCTGGCGTACTTCGACGGGGTGAATCACGCGAAGCGCGCGACGGCGCCCACGCTGATGTCCGTCGCGCTGATGGACATGGTGTGCCCGCCGTCCACGGGGTATGCGGCCTTCAACTGGTACGGCGACCGCTCCGCACCGGACGTGCGCAAGGAGATGGTCGTGTACCCGTACAACGGGCACGAGGGCGGCCATGCGCACCAGACCACGCGCCAGCTGGAGTTCGTGCAGTCGCTGTTCGGCTGAGCCCTCGAGGCGAGTTCGGACAAGCCATGCGGCCAATGCGCGGGTCACCCGCGCATCGGCCGCTTGCCGTTCGCTGGGGGTCAGGCGGGGGAGTAGCCCACCTGGCAGAAACCGTGGTTGCAGTAGCCGCCCGGGTTCTTGTGTAGATAGCCCTGGTGGTAGTCCTCCGCGTAGTAGAAGACGCCGTCGCCCGCCTGCGTGTCGCGAGCGATCTGCGTGGTCACCTCGCCGTAGCCCTTGTCCCGCAGGAGCGCCGCGTACCGATCGCGCGAGGCCTCGGCGGCCGCGAGCTGCGCATCCGTCGTGGCGAAGATCGCGCTGCGGTACTGAGTCCCCACGTCGTTGCCCTGGCGGTTCAGCGTCGTCGGGTCGTGGTTCTCCCAGAACGCGGCGAACAGCTCGTCGAGGGTGACGGCGGTCGGGTCGTAGACCACTTGCACCGCCTCGGCGTGGCCGGTGCGGGCCGTGCAGGTCTCGTCGTACGTGGGGTTCGGCGTCCAGCCTCCCATGTACCCCGCGGCAGTCGAGTACACGCCCGGCATCTGCCAGAACACGCGCTCGGTGCCCCAGAAGCAACCCATCGCGACGTAGATCACCTCGTGGCCCTCCGGCCACGGACCCGTGAGCGGGGTGTCGAGCACGACGTGTCGGTTCGTCACCTCGATGGGCTCGTCGCGGCCGGGCAGCGCCTCGTCCTTAGTGATCATGCTGGTCTTGGTGTGTCCAAACATTGGTGGCTCCTCTCCGAGCAGAGAACGCTGGCCGACACCTGCATGTTCCGTGTGCGTCCGACACCCAGGCTAGGCTCGCATCATGCCTGAGAACCCGCCCGAGAAGCGACCGAAGTCGAGCGTGCTCTACACGAGCGAGGCCTCGGTGCTGGACAAGGTGCCGCTGTCGCTGCGCGTCGCCGGCGCGTGGGCCTGGCGCATCGTCGTCGTCGGCATCATCCTCATCGCCGGCATCTGGGCGTTCACCAGCCTGACCGCGCTGTTCGTGCCGCTCGTGATCGCGCTCATCATCGCCGCGCCGCTCGAGCGCCTGGTCACCCTCATGGAGAAGATCAAGTTCCCGAGGGCGCTCGGCTCGCTGATCGCGATCGTGATCCTGATTCTGATCGTGGCGGGGCTGGGGACGGTCGCCTCCGCTGCGTTCATGTCCGAGTACGACGATCTCCGCGATGCCACGGTCGAGGGCTTCGACACGTTCGTCGACTGGCTCGTGACCGGGCCCATCAGCCTCGACCAGACCCAGGTCGACGAGGTCGTGGGCAACCTGCAGTCCTTCTTCGAGGACAACGCCCAGGGGCTCGCCTCGGGTGCCCTGTCCGTGGGCTCTGCGATCGGCACGGTGTTCGCCGGCATCGTGATCGCCCTGGTGGCGCTGTTCTTCTTCATGCGCGACGGACGCCAGATCTGGCACTGGACCGCGGGCCTGGTCCCCGATGAGGCCGTCGACCGTGTCGAGAAGGCTGGTCTGCACTCGTGGATCACGCTTCGCCGGTACACGCAGACCACCGTGTTCGTCGCGTTCATCGACGCGGTGGGGATCGGTGCTGCCGCGTGGATCCTGGGCGTGCCTCTCGCGCTTCCCATCGCGATTCTCGTGTTCCTGTTCTCGTTCATCCCGCTGATCGGTGCGACCCTCTCCGGCGTCATCGCCGCTCTGGTCGCGCTGGTCGATGGCGGGTGGACCACGGCGCTGCTGATGCTCGCCGCCGTGCTCATCGTCCAGCAGATCGAGGGCAACGTTCTCTACCCGTGGCTGTTCGGCAAGGCGGCCTCCATCCACCCGCTCGCGGTGCTGCTCACCATCTCGGCCGGCACGCTCACGCTTGGCCTCATCGGCGCGGTCATCGCCGTGCCTGTGGTCGCCACCCTCTACGCCTTCAAGCGCGGGCTGCGACGCGACGCCGACTTCTCCGACGATGACAGACCCCCCATCACCTCGCAGATCCCCGTCCTCGCGGAGCGTTCGAAGGACGCGGTCCGCCGTGCTCGTGGCGCGATCTCCCGCACCGGAGAGCTGCACGTGAGTCGCGATGCCGCCGCCGATGGTGCTGCGCCGGACAGCGCCGCCCCTCGCGAGCGGGGAACGTCAGAGGTCGAGCCTCACAGCGAGCAGATCCCCACGCGAGGGTCCGACTCGCCCGAGCGCTGACCATGCCCACGTTCCGTGGCGGATCCCGTCATGGGACGGTGCTCGAGGACGGATCGCTGTTCTGCGAGTACTACGACTCGGGGCGGTGCGGGTCGTGCACCATCATCGAGACTCCGTACCCGCAGCAGCTCGCCCACAAGCAGGCACGGGTCGCCGCATTGCTCGAGCCGCTGGCGCCGGGACTGACGTGGCTGCCGAGCGTCGCGAGCCGTCCGACGGAATTTCGCACCAAGGCGAAGATGGTCGTCGCGGGCACGATCGACGCCCCGACGATCGGCATCCTCGATGCGCAGGGCGAGGGTCAAGACCTTCGTGAGTGCCCGCTCTACCCAGCCGGGCTCGCCGCAGCCTTCCCGCACCTCGCGACCTTCGTGACGCTCGCTCGACTCGAGCCGTACTCAGTGCCGCATCGGCGCGGCGAGCTCAAGCATGTGCTCGTGACCCTTGCGCCGAATGGCGACCTGATGGTGCGTTGGGTGCTGCGCTCGACCGAGGCGCTGGCACGCATCCGCAAACACCTGCCGTGGCTCATGGAGCAGCTGCCGCGACTCACGGTGGCCTCGGTGAACGTGCAGGCAGAGCACAAGGCGATCCTCGAGGGCGACACGGAGACGGTGCTCACCGATCGGGAGACGCTCACGATGACCGTCAACGGGGTCGACCTCCACCTGCGCCCGCAGAGCTTCTTCCAGACCAACACCGACGTCGCCGCGTCGCTGTACCGGCAGGCCTCGACCTGGATCGACGAGGCAGCGCCTGCGAGTCTGTGGGACCTCTACTGCGGTGTGGGTGGCTTCGCCCTCCACGGCGCGGCTCCCGGCCGGCCGGTCACGGGGGTGGAGACCAGCGCACAGGCCGTGGCCTCGGCGCGGCGCACGCGGGACGACCGCCTCGCGGGCGGAGACTCGGCGATGGAACAGGTCTCGTTCGTGACCGACGATGCCGTCGCGTGGGCCGTGCGGCAGGCCGATGCGGCCCAGGCGATCGTGGTCAACCCCCCGAGGCGGGGCTTGGGTGAGGAACTCTCACGCTGGCTCGACGGGTCCGGCGCATCCACCGTGATTTACTCGAGCTGCAACCCTGACACGCTCGCGCGCGACATGGCATGGATGCCGTCGCTCACCGCGCGCGAGGCGCGCCTGTTCGACATGTTCCCGCACACGACCCACGGCGAGGCGGCAGTGGTGCTCCAGCGGCGCTGAGTGCCCACCACGATTCACGTCGGCCCTGAGACCGACACTCACCGCCCGACAGCGCGCTAAGGCGGGGGAGGGGGCAGGCCGGGCTAGCCCGAGAAGGGCTCCACGGCGATGACCTTGACGGCGATCTCGTTGCCGTTGGGGGCCTGGTACGTGGTCTCGTCGCCGGGCGCCAGGCCCATCAGCGACTCACCCAGCGGCGACTGCGCGCTGAAGACCTGAATGTCCGTGCCGCCTGCGACCTCTCGCGAGCCCACGAGGAACTTCATCTCGTTCCCGCCGACCTCGGCGGTCACGACCGTGCCGGACGAGACCTCGGCGGCGGTGGAGGACTCGCCGACGGTCGCGGTCTGCAGGATGTGGCGGAGCTGCTCGATGCGAGCCTCCTGCTTCGCCTGCTCTTCGCGTGCCGCGTGGTAACCGCCGTTCTCCTTGAGGTCGCCCTCTTGGCGGCGCTCGTCGATCTCCTTGGCGATGGCCGAGCGGCCTTCGGTCACGAGGTGGTCGTACTCGGTCTGCAGGCGGTCGTATGCCTCCTGGGTGAGCCAGGTGCCGGTCGTCTCAGTCACGGGTGCCTCCTTGTGGACAGAATGTGTCAGCCTACCAAGCAGCCGACCACGGGTGAAATCCCCCGTATGTCAGGTGCGACTCGTGATCGACTACTGGGGCGCGCACCCGCGAACGAGTGCAGTGTTGGCCTCCTCGACCGTGGGGACGGCGAGCGTGAAGCGCTGCTCGTCCCCGTCGGCGGGATCCACCGCGACCTCGGCGACGCCCACCTCGGCGTACTGCACGTTCATCGCGTGCACGTAGCAGGTGACCGGCTCGTCGGCATAGAGGAACACGTCGAAGGTGACCTCCGCCTCGGTGGGTGAGATCACCTCGAATCCCACGTCCTGCCAGCGTGCGGGCTGGGAGGAGACGCCCCATGCGAACCAGGCGGTGATTCCAGTGAGAACCACGAGGCCCACGACGACGAGCGCCCATCGCCCCCGTGAGAGCCGCGGGCGCGCGCCGCCGCCGTCGTCATCGCGGGTCTCGGCCATGGGAGTGCTCATGATGAGGCAGGATAGTTCACTGACGAGAGGGAGTGGACGTGGCGGACTTCACCGGCGGACCCGGACTGCTGGCATTCATCGCGACCTTCACCATGGTGCTGGCCGCGGTCCTGCTGTTCCGGTCGCTCAGCAAGCACCTGCGCAAGGTGCGGACGCACCCTCCCGAGGGCGACTCTCGCGTGGAGCGCCGAGCTGACGAGCCGCCACGCCCGGATGACGCTGACACGGGCGAGCGCGACTGAGCGCTCGCCGCTCGAGTGTTCTGGGGGGAACATGATTCAGGATTCCGCAGATTCGACCGCCATCGGCGGGCTGTGGTTCACCATGGCGCTGCTCGCGGGCGGACTGGCCCGGACTCGCGGTCGCTCGGGCCTTGCGTGGTTCTTTCTCACGTTGTTCCTCGGCCCCTTCGGCGCACTGTTCCTCGTGCTCCTGCCCATGGGGCCCCGCGCCCCGCGGTAGCCGGGCGACGACCGCCCCCCGCATCGGCGCTGCTGAGAGACGGCCGCTACTGCGAGACGGTGAAGATCACCAGGGCTACGGCGATGTAGGTGCAGGTGAAACCGGCGATCGTGAGCGCGTGGAAGATCTCGTGGAAGCCGAAGTACCGTGTCGACCCGCGCGGCCACTTGGTGCCGTAGATCACCGCGCCTGCCGTGTATGCGACGCCGCCGGCGATGATCAGGCCGACCACGGTCGCGCCGCCTGCAGAGTAGAACGGGCCGATGAACCCCACCGCCACCCAGCCGAGCGCAAGGTAGAGAGGCACGTACGCCCAGCGGGGTGCTCCCAGCCAGAACACGCGCAACAGCGTCCCCACGATCGCTCCCGACCACACGAGCACCAGGACCAAGGTGCGGGTGTTTCCCTCGAGCAGCATCACCGTCAGCGGCGTGTAGGTGCCCGCGATGATCAGGAAGATGTTGGCGTGGTCCATGCGTCGCAGCACCGCCAGCGCGCGGGGCGACCAGTCGCCGCGGTGGTACACGGCCGACGTGCCGAACATCATGACGGCTGTCAGCGTGAAGATGGCGGTCGAAGCGCGTCCCGCGAGCGTGGGAGCGAACACCACGAGCGCCAGGCCTGCGATGAGCACGATCGGAGCGGCCCCAACATGCAGCCACCCTCTCAGGAGCGGTTTGCCCGGCACGGGCAGGTTTTCAGACATGAACCTACGATACCGTAGGTTACGGCTTTCCCTCGCGAGGCGAGTAGCGTATGCGCAGATGGTGTCCCCACTGGGAGGAGACGGATGGGCCTGCGCAGCCTGCTCTATGGGCCGTACGAACGTCAGCTGTCTCGCACCCTCCGCGAGCAGGGCAACCCGCCGCGGCACATCGGCGTCATCCTGGACGGCAACCGCCGCTGGGCGCGGCAGTCCGGCGCACCCACCGCGCACGGACACCAGCGCGGCGCGGACAAGATCACCGAGGTGCTCGGGTGGTCGGAGGACGCGGGCGTCGAGGTCGTCACGCTGTGGATGCTCTCGACCGACAATCTCGCACGCGAATCGGACGAGCTGAACGCCCTCCTCGAGATCATCTGCTGCACGGTCGAGCGCCTCGCCGATGACGGCCGGTGGCGGCTCCAGCACGTGGGGTCGACCGACATGCTCCCCGACGACGCCGCCCGGCGCATCGCCGCGGCGGTCGAGCGCACGGCCGATGCCGACGGGCTCCACGTCAACGTCGCCGTGGGGTACGGCGGCAGGCACGAGATCGCCGACGCGGTGCGGTCGATCCTGCGAGCCGGCGTCGATGCGGGCCACTCGCTCGAGGAGGTCGCGGAGTCGTTCGCGGTCGAGCACATCGCGGAGCACCTCTACACGAAGGGTCAGCCGGACCCGGACCTCGTGATCCGCACCTCTGGCGAACAGCGGTTGTCCGGCTTCCTCATGTGGCAGTCCGCCCACTCGGAGTTCTACTTCTGCGACGCGTACTGGCCGGACTTCCGCCGCGTGGACTTCCTGCGTGCCCTGCGTGCGTTCTCCCAGCGCGAGCGGCGCCACGGGCGCTAGATCGAGCGTCGGCCCTCCCCAAGATGACGGATATGTGACACGCGGCGTGTCGCTCCCCGCCCCGCGTGGCCGGGCGTAGCGTCAGCAACGTGGGAAGAGCAACGCGCCGAACCGACCCGGTTCCGGCCTGAATCGAACGCCAAGGGGCGTATCGAGCGCCCTGCGGCTTGAGACGCGGGGAGCACCTGTGACCATCACTCAGCCTGACACCACCCCCTCCATCAACGCGACCACGGCCACCGAGCTCCGCACGTTCGTGCTGGACACCTCGGTGCTGCTGTCGGATCCACGGGCCCTCAAGCGGTTCGCGGAGCACGCGGTGGTGCTGCCAGTGGTGGTGATCACCGAGCTGGAGGCCAAGCGTCACCACCCTGAGCTGGGCTACTTCGCCCGCTCGGCGCTGCGGATGCTCGACGACCTGCGCATCGTGCACGGCAAGCTCGACCAGCCGGTTGCCGCGAACGAGGTGGGCGGCACCGTCCGCGTCGAGCTCAACCACAGTGACCAGAACGTGCTGCCGAGCGGCTTCCGCCTGGGCGACAACGACACCCGCATCCTGGCCGTGGCGGCCAACCTCAAGGCCGAGGGCCATGCCGTCGTCGTGGTCTCCAAGGACCTGCCGATGCGCGTGAAGGCGTCGGCGCTCGGCATCGAGGCCGAGGAGTACAAGGCCGAGCTGGCCGTCGACTCGGGCTGGACCGGGATGCGCGAGATCCAGCTGACGGACGAGCAGATGTCGACCCTGTACGACGACTCGACGCTCGCGGCCCCGTCGGCGGAGGACTGCGGCGAGGACGTTGCGACCCTGCCCGTGCACACGGGCCTGGTGATCCACTCCGGACGCGGAGGAGCGCTGGGTCGGGTCACGAACGACGGCGCGATCCGGGTGGTGCGGGGCGACCAGGAGGTGTTCGGCCTCCACGGCCGCAGCGCCGAGCAGCGCATCGCGATCGATCTGCTGCTCGACGAGACGGTGGGCATCGTGTCCATGGGTGGCCGGGCCGGCACCGGCAAGAGCGCGCTCGCCCTGTGCGCCGGTCTCGAGGCCGTGATGGAGCGACGCCAGCACAAGAAGATCATGGTGTTCCGCCCCCTGTTCGCGGTGGGCGGCCAGGAGCTCGGCTACCTGCCCGGCTCCGAGGCCGAGAAGATGAACCCCTGGGCGCAGGCGGTGTTCGACACCCTGGGGGCGATCGTCAGCTCCGAGGTGGTCGAGGAGGTCATGGCCCGCGGCATGCTCGAGGTGCTGCCGCTCACGCACATCCGCGGGCGCAGCCTGCATGACGCGTTCGTGATCGTCGATGAGGCGCAGTCGCTCGAGCGCAACGTGCTGCTTACGATGCTCAGCCGCATCGGCCAGGACTCGCGCGTGATCCTCACCCACGACGTCGCCCAGCGCGACAACCTGCGCGTGGGCCGCCACGACGGCATCGCGGCGGTGATCGAGGCGCTCAAGGGTCACGACCTCTTCGCGCACGTCACGCTCGAGCGCTCGGAGCGCTCCGCGGTCGCGGCGCTGGTGACGGACATGCTGGAGCGGCTGGACCTCTAGCTCCCTGAGCCCGAGAACAGCGAAGGGCCGATGCGCGCGCCACCCGCGCATCGGCCCTTCGCTGTGGGCAGGGTGGGCTAGAGGCCCAGTTCCTGCAGGTATGGCTCGAGCTCGAGCCAGTTGATCTCGTCGGGACGCGACTCGTCCCAGATCTCCATGTACCTGGCCTGCTGCTCCGGAGTGAGGGCGTTCCACTTGCGCATCTGCTCCTCCTGGTCCACGTGCCAGTAGCCGACGATGCGATACAGCGTGTGGTGCCGTGTCCACTCCCGGCGCACGAAGCCGCGCGCCTTGCGTGACTCGGCGGACTCGCACGCGAGCCACACGTAGGTGTCGCCGTCTGGCACGGGCAGGCGCTCCATGCAGGACAGCAGCGCGGACGGCCCGCGGCCGTTGCCGGAGACCTTCCATTCGACGCTGACGCTTGCGGGCGAGGGCAGCGCGATGGCGTCGTCCGCGGTGATCAGCTCGACGATCACGTCGAAGTGCTCCTCGGGGCTGGCCTCCTCGAGGATCCGTGCGACCGCGGGCAGCCCCGTGGCGTCGGCGAGGAGGAGCCGGCGGGCCGAGCCGTCGGGCGCCTTGTAGTAGCCGTGGGCGTCGCTGATCGCGACGGCGTCGCCCGGCTGGGCATCGCGCGCCCAGGTCGCTCCGCGCCCGTGTCCGTGGGTGACGACGTCGATCTCGACGCTCGGGACCTCGGGGTTCCAGCGGCGGATCGTGTAGTGGCGCGCGATGTCGTGGTCGTCCTCCCACCCGGGCACCGGATCGGCGTCGGGGATGTGGACGTGCACGAACTCGTCGGGCTGACCGGTGGTCTCCCACGTGCGCAGGGAGTCGCCGGTGAGCGTCACGCGGCGAAGGTTGGGGCTGATCTGCTCTGCTGCGGCCACGTGGACCAGGAAAGAGTCGGACATGCGTGTCTCCTGAGGGTGGAGGGGGAGGGGCCGATGCGAGAGGCGCCGAGGGCGAGCCCGGCGCCTCCCCACCGGGTCAGCCCGCGTCGGTCGAGGTGGGGACCTCGGTGGCGGGGTCGCCGTCGAGCGCGGCCTCGAGCAGCGGCACGAAGCCCTCGAGCGTGTAGTGGACGGACGACGGCGAGTTCGCGAAGAACGCGCCCTCGAGGACGGGGTCGCCCAGCCAGATGTTGCCGCCGGTCTGCGTCGCGGTCAGCGACTCGAACAGGGGCAGGCCCTCGAGCTCGGCCTTGGCCTCCGGCGTGGTGGCGACCTGCCACACGACGGAGTCGAGGTCGTTCAGCACGTCGAGCTGCTCGGCGCTGATCTGCAGCCACGCCTCGTCAGTGTTCTCGATCGCCGAGACGTCCAGGCCCACGTTCGCGAGGAACTGGTTGCGGGTGTCGTTGACGGCGTAGACGAACGCCTGGCCTTCGTAGAAGCCGCCGACCTGGGACGTCATGCCTTCCCACTCGGGGTGAGCGTCGCGGACCTCGGCGTAGGCGGCGTCGATCTCGGTGGTGATCTCCTCGGCCTTCTCGGTGGTGCCGGTGGCCTGCGCGAGGATGGTCAGCTCGTCGGCGAGCGAGACGCCCCACTCGGTGGTCTCGTTGCCCTCGGAGTCGGTCGCGGGGCGTGTGACGACGGGCGCGATCCCGGAGAGCAGGTCGAACTCCTCCTGCGTCATGGTGTGGTTCGGGTAGGTCGCCACGATGAGGTCGGGCTCGAAGGCTGCGATCGCCTCGGCGTCGTAGGTGGTGGAACCGGGCTCGAACGTCTCGGGCTCGGCGCCGGCAGCGACGCGGTCCTCCTCGGCCCACGGGCCGGTGCCCAGGTCGTATCCCTGCCAGCTCACGGGGACGGCCACCGGGGCCACGCCGAGGGCGTACAGGTACTCGTGCTCGTGCGAGCCGAGGGTGACGACCCGCTCGGGCTCGGCCTCCACGACGACATCGCCCATGACGGTGTCGAGGGTGACGGGGAAGGCCTCGGTGGTCTCCTCCGTCGCGGCGGTGGCGCCGTCGGTGGGCTCGTCGGTGGACTCGGCCTCGGCTCCGGACGAGCATGCGGCGAGCAGGAGCGCCGTCGCTGCCACGAGGCCCGTGGCGCCTGCACGGCGCTTGGTGAGGGTGAACATGGGGAGTTCCTTTCGTAGGGTGACGTCAGACTTGCGGGGGAGTGGACAGGTGCTGGGTGCCCAGGAGTGGAGTCATCGCACCCCTCCGGGGCCGTGGGCGGGGACCACCATGGGGGTCCCGGTGACCGGGTCGGTGAGCACGCGCGCCTCGAGCGAGAACACGCGCCGGATGAGGTCCTCCGTGAAGACGTCGGCGGGCGCACCCGCGGCCGCGACCTGGCCGTCGTGCATGGCGATCACGTGGTGTGCGTAACGGGCGGCCTGGTGGAGGTCGTGGACCACCATCACGATGGTGCGCTGCTGACGGGTGTGGAGTCGGTGCAGCAGGTCCATCACGTCGTACTGGTGCGCGATGTCCAGATAGGTCGTGGGCTCGTCCAGCAGCATCAGCGGCGTGTCCTGCGCGAGCGCCATCGCGATCCAGGCGCGCTGACGCTGGCCGCCGGACAGCTCATCCACGATCGAGTCCTGGATGTCGGTCAGGGCGGTGGAGTGAAGAGCCGAGAGGACGGCGGTCTCATCCGTGTCGCTCCACGGGCGCAGCAGCTTCTGATGCGGGGTGCGACCGCGGGCCACGAGCTCCTTGACCGTGATGCCGGCAGGAGCGATCGGTGACTGCGGCAGCAGTCCCACGCGGCGCGCCACCTCCTTGGTGTGGGTGCGGTGGATGTCCTCGCCGTCGAGCAGCACCGTGCCGGAGCGGGGTGACAGCAGGCGCACGAGGGACCGCAGCAGCGTGGACTTGCCGCAGCCGTTCGGGCCCACGATGGCGGTGATCTGACCGTCGGGGATCGCGACGTCGACGCCACGCACCACCACGTGATCGCCGTAGCCGAGCACGACCTCGCGTGCCTCGAGCCTGCTCATGAGTGTCCTCCTCGGGATGCGCGCCACACCAGCCACAGCAGGTACGGTGCGCCGACGGCGGCGGTGAAGATGCCTACGGGAAACTGCAGCTCCTGCGGCATGAGTTGTGAGGCCTGGTCTGCGGCAAGCAGCAGCGCCGCGCCCATCAGCGCGGAGGGGATGAGCGCGACGCCCGCCGAGCGGGTGATGCGCACCGCGAGTGCAGGGGCGACCAGGGCGATGAAGCCGATCGGGCCCGTCACCGCGGTCGCCGCCGCGGCGAGCAGCACGGAGCACACCGCGAGCACGGCGCGCGAACGTCCCACCGAGATGCCGAGCGCCTGCGCGGCATCGTCGCCCATCTCCATCGTGCGGAGCGCACGCGCGAACCCCAGCAGCACCGGAACCAGCACGGCGAGCACGACGGCGGCGAAGACGACGTGTGTCCACGTCCGTCCGGTGGTGGAGCCGACGAGCCAGCCCAACGCGTTGCCCGCATCATGCACGTCCATGCGAGTGAGCAGGTACTGCGTGGTGGCCTGGGCGACGAACCCCACGCCGATGCCGGCGAGGATCAGCCGCAGCGGCACGATCACACGGCGCCAGGCGAGCGCCAGGATGAGGGCGGAGGTGACGAGCGCACCGGCCGCGGCTCCCGCTGCCGTGATCCACAGCGATGACGCAGTGATGAGCCAAAGCGTCAGGACGGCTCCCGTGCCGGCGCCCATGGTGATGCCGATGAAATCGGGGGAGGCGAGGGGATTGCGGGTGAGGGACTGCAGCACCGCGCCGGACAGCCCCAGCATCGCGCCGACGAGGATCGCGGTGAGGGCGCGCGGCGCACGGACCTGGCCCACGATGAAGTCGGCGGGAGCCCCCACCGGGATCCCTGCTGCGGCGCGGACGGCGTCCCAGACGGTGACGTCCGCCTTGCCGACGACGAGCGCGAACAGCAGCAGACCCGTGAGGACCACCAGCAGGAGCACGCCCACGGCGAACGTGCGCCGATGGGTCGTGACGCCCAGCTGGCCGATGCGCAGCACTCTCACAGCTCCACCACCTTCATGCGGCGGGCCATGAGCGCGAAGATGAGGCCGCCGATCATGGCGGTGGTGATGCCGACGCCGATCTCGGATGGCGGCGCGATGAGGCGTCCGACTACGTCGCACACGAGCACGAGTGCCGCACCCCCCAGGGCGCTCACCACGAGGAGCCAGGGCAGGGATGCGCCCACGAGGGTGCGTGCAAGGTGCGGCACGGCGAGGCCGACGAAGACCAGGGGACCGGCGGCGGCCGTGGCGGATGCCGCCAGCAGGGTGACGATGACGATGGTCAGCGTGCGGATGCCGCCGATGCTGATGCCGAGAGCGCGCGCTGCATCCTCGCCGAGCGCCACGGCCTGCAGCTGTCGTGAGGCCAGCAGCGCGACGGCGATCGCGACCAGCACGATCGGAATGAGGGCGGTGACGTCCTCGGACTGGCGTCCGGTGAGCGAGCCCGCGACCCACAGTCGGTACTGCTCGAGAGTGGCGTCGTCGACGAGAAGCACGGCGTACGTCACCGAGGTGATGAGCGCGGTGAGGGCGACTCCGGCGAGCGCCAACCGGACGGGTGCGCCCGCCGCGGCGCCGCGCGCGCCGATCGCGTAGACCACGACCGCGGCGATGCCCGCGCCGACGAACGCGATCGGCACCTGCGCGGCGAAGCCGCCGCCCAGGCCGGCGGTGAGGGCGATGACGACGGCGAGCGACGCGCCCGCGTTGATGCCGAGCAGGCCGGGGTCGGCAAAGGGGTTGCGGGTGAGCGACTGCATCAGTGCTCCCGCGACGCCGAGGGCCGCGCCGGCGAGCACTCCGATGAGCGTCCGCGACGCGCGCAGCTCGCGCACGATCAGCTGCTCCGGGTCTTCTGGATCCAGATCCACCAGCGCGTTCCACACCGTCCCGAGGTCGATCCCGCGTGACCCCAGCGCCAACGACAGCGCGACGGTCACGACCAGCGCCGCTGCTGCGGCGATGGCGATGAGGGCGCGCTGGCGCATCGGTCTCCCAGGATGGTGTGGTCCGCGCACATCCGAGTGCGGCGAGTGAGGCTTGCCTAACCTAGCCCAAAGACACGGATTTATCCAACGCCTCTATGACGTAATTGGGAGAGCCTGCGGCCGATGCGCGGGCAGGCTCGTTCTGGCCACCTGAGGGGGCAGACCGTCAGCGGCGATCAGTGGTGCGTCGTGGTGTCCGCGTCGGACTCGGCCGCGGCGTCCATCTCGGGAGCGGGGCAAGCGTCGTCCTGAATGCCCACGTCGATGCCGTACAGCGCGCGGATGGCGCCCAGGTAGCGATCGGACTCGCCCGCCTGCGCATGTTCGCGAGCGCGGACCGTCGGGATGTGGAGAAGCGTCTTCGCGAACCGCCGCAGCGCCTGCTCGGTGGCGTCGGCCTGGGCGACCGTCTGCTCCGAGGCGCCGGCGGCGGGCTGAACCCGGGCGAGCTCGCGCTCCAGCAGGCCGAACACGTGCTCGCGGAGCGCCACGACCGCCGGGTCGAGAGAGCGCGCATGCTCGCCATCGCCGAAGCGGGCGACGGCGTGCGCCACGATGGACCGCGCGGCGTCGATGGCTCCCACCGACTCCTCGGGGGCGCGCGCCCCCACGGACTCGAGGTTGACGACGGTCACGCCGCGCATCTGGGCGACGCCGGGCGCGACGTCGCGGTGCAGGGCGAGATCCACGATGGTGAGGGGGTTGTCGCCGTCGGGCCGCGCCGCCGCCACCATGGCCGGCGTCAGCACGATCGATTCCCCGCCCGAGCAGGCGAGCACCAGGTCGACCTCGCTCAGTGCGGTCCGCAGGCCTTCGCGGTCGAGCGCGCGGATGCCATGCCGCGCTCCGAACTCATCGGCACGACCGGAGGGGGAGAACACGCCCTCGATCATGACGCCTCGCGCGAGCAGCGATCCCACTCCCGTCTCGGCGAGAGCGCCGGTGCCGATCACGAGGGCGCGTGCGCCTGACCAGGTGACGGTCTCGGACGCCAGATCGAAGGCGACGGACACCACGGACCGTCCCGAGGTGCCCAGGCCCGTCGACGAGGCGACCACGCGTGATGTGCGCAGCGCGGACTGGAAGAGCCGGTCGAGCAGAGGGGACAGGTGGGCCCCGGCCTGCGCGTCGATGTGCGCACGGCGCACCTGGCCCGAGATCTCTCGCTCGCCCACCACCATCGAGTCGAGCCCGGTGGCGACGGAGAGCAGGTGCTGGACGGCGTCATCGCCTTCGTAGGTGGCCAGGGCCGCCTCGATCGTGTCGCGTTCCAGCGCCGTGGCGCGCTCGATCTGGTCGATGACGGCCGCCCGGCCCGCGACCGGATCATCGGTCTCGAGGTACACCTCGAAGCGGTTGCACGTGGGGAGCACCACGGCACCGCGCACGGGGGACCCGCCGCCTGCAACCGCGGCGCCCAGCGCGTCGGATCCGACGCTCAGCTGCTCGAGCAGCGTGAGGTCGCGGTTGCGGTGGCTGGCCACGAGAGACATGAGCACCACCCCTCCATTCTGACACGGGGCGGGAACAAGGCAGAATCGATGCATGACCACTACCGCGCTGCCCGCCTCCCACCCGCTCACCGATGGCAGGACGGCAGACTCCGCGCTCGTCGCGGCGCTGCGCGGCCGCCGACCTGCGCATCGGCCGGTGTGGTTCATGAGGCAGGCCGGCCGGTCCCTTCCGGAGTACCTCGAGGCGCGGGCCGGCACCGGCATGCTCGAGTCGTGTCTGACCCCGGCTCTCGCGTCGGAGATCACGCTGCAGCCCGTGCGCCGGTACGGGGTCGACGCGGCAATCCTGTTCTCCGACATCGTGGTGCCGATGCGCATCGCGGGCGTGGACGTGGACATCCAGCCGGGAGTCGGTCCAGTGTTCGGGCGGCCCGTGCGCACCATGGCGGACGTCGAGGCGCTGCCCGCGCTCGGCACCGCGGGAGACCGCGGATTCTTCGACTCGGGCCTGGACGCGATCCGCGCCGCGGTCACGATCACCGCCGACGAGCTCGGACACGTCCCGCTCATCGGCTTCGCGGGCGCGCCGTTTACTCTCGCCGCCTACATGGTCGATGGGCGCCCCTCACGCGACCACATGGGCGCTCGCGAACTCATGCACTCCTCGCCCGAGGTGTGGGACGCGCTCGTGTCCTGGACGTCGCGCGCCGCAGGCCTCTTCCTGCGTGCGCAGGTGCTCGCTGGGGCATCGGCGGTGCAGCTCTTCGATTCGTGGGCCGGGTCGCTGTCCGAGGCCGACTACGTCGCGCACTGCGCCGCGGGCTCTCGCACCGCGCTCATGTCGGTCGCCGACCTCGACGTGCCCCGCATCCACTTCGCGGCCAACGCCGGCCACCTCCTGGACGCCATGGGCTCCGCAGGCGCGACCGCGCTGGGCGTGGACTACCGGATGCCCCTGGACGCCGCTGCCCGCTCCACCGGCGGCCGCTTCCCGCTGCAGGGCAACATCGATCCGGCGATGCTCGCCGCGCCGGCCGATGCGCTCACACGCCACGTCAAGGACGTGCTGGCGCGCGGAGGGGAGGCGCCCGGGCACGTCGTGAACCTGGGGCACGGCATGCCGCCGCACGCGAATCCCGACGTGGTCAAGCGCATCGTCGACGTGGTGCATGAGCGTGGCTGAGCAGCAGCGCTGGATCGTCGTCGGCGGTGGAGTGGGCGGACTTCTCGCCGCGCGCCGGCTCGCCTCCGCGGGCCACGACGTCACGGTGATGGAGGCTGACGATCATCCGGGAGGGCGCATCTCGAGAGTCACCGTCGACGGCCTGGCGCTGGACGCAGGCGCGGAGTCCTTCGCGACGCGCGGCGGCCACGTGGCCGCCCTGCTGTCCGAGCTCGGACTCGCCGAGAGCATCGTCTTCCCCGAGCGCCGCCCCGCGTGGGTGGTGACGTCGGAGGCGGCCTATCCGCTGCCCGCCACCGGCTGGCTCGGCGTCCCGACCACCGTCTTCACGCGGGAGCTCCGGCGCGCGCTCGGCTGGCGAGGCACGGCCCGCCTCCTGAGCGATCGCTTCACTCGGGTGCGCGATGTGGACGACTCGACCAGTCTGGGCGAGCTCGCCCGCGACCGCCTCGGCGACCGGGCCACCGAGCGGCTCGTCGCACCGGTGGTGCAGGGCATCTATTCCCGGCCGCTCGACGACATCGCACTCGGGGACGTCGCCCCGGGCCTGGCGGCCGAGGTGGTCCGCAAGGGCGGCCTGGTCCGCGCGGCGGCCGCGCGGCGTGCCGCCTCCCCGGCGGGGTCGGCGGTGCAGGGGCTGGTGGGCGGCATGGCGACGCTCATCGACGCGCTCGCAGCCGATGCGCGCTCACGCGGGGCAGAGATCGCCCTGGAGACTCCGGTGGGCGCGCTCGAGAAGGCCGGGTCCGGCTGGACCGTGTGGTCCGGCGGGACGTCGCATCGTGCCGATGGGGTGGTGCTGGCCGTCCCGCGGCCGGTGGTGTCGGCACTGGTGCCCCACGTGGCGTGGGCCGAGGACCGCCAGGTGGCGATCGTGACCCTGGTGCTGGACGCCCCTGAGCTCGACTCGGCTCCACGCGGCACCGGCGTGCTCGCGGTGGGCAACGTCTCGGGCGCGAAGGCGCTGACCCACTCGACGGCGAAGTGGCGATGGCTCGCCGACCGCACCGGGGGACGCCACGTGGTGAGGCTGTCGTATGGCATCGACAACGCCAGGGATGCTCGTGCGCACGCGCTGTCCGACGCATCGACCCTTCTTGGGGTGGCGCTGAAGGAGGCCCAGGTGCGCGACATCGAGCGCGTGCAGTGGGCCGATTCCGCCCCGGCCGCGGTCGAGGACCGCGAGCCCGTGCCGGGCCTTCACCTCGTCGGCTCGGCGGCCGGGCTGAGCGGCATCGCGGCGATCGTCGCGGCCGATGCGGGCTCTCGCCTGGGAGAGCCGGCTCCTCAGTCCTAGGGGCCATTGTCGGCTGCGGGAACGGATTTCCTTTCCGACCTCTCGGGGACGAGAATGGCAGCATGACCGACCAACCGCACGGATTCACTCTTTTCTCTGTTCTCGATGGGCTGCTCGACGCCCCCGATGAGGACCTTCCGGAGGTCGTCGAGCACTTCGATGCCGCCGTCGAGGAGCTCGCGGATCACGACGTCACCCTGCGGGGCATCTACGACGTCTCGGGTCTGCGCGCCGACGGCACGGTGATGCTGTGGCTGCACGGCCCGGACCTCGCGGACCTGCAGCTCGCGCTCCGCGAGCTGCGCGCAACCGAACTGCTCGCGGACACGACGCTGACGTGGTCGGCCGCAGGCGTGCACCGCCCCGCCGAGTTCAACAAGGCGCACGTGCCGGGGTTCCTCCGAGACGAGCGGCCCCGGGACTGGCTGACGGTCTATCCGTTCGTCCGCAGCTACGAGTGGTACCTGCTGTCCGACGAGGAGCGCGGCCAGATGCTGCGCGAGCACGGCATCAAGGGCTCGGCCTTCAAGGGAGTGGTCGCCAACACTGTCGCGGCCTTCGCGCTGGGCGATTACGAGTGGCTGCTGCCCATGGAGGCCGACGAGGTCACCGACCTCGTCGACATGATGCGCGAGCTGCGCTACACCGAGGCGCGTCGCCACGTCCGCGAAGAGGTGCCGTTCTACACCGGCCGTCGCGTCGAGACCGCTGAGGCCGTCGAGGTGCTCGCATCGTGACCGATCAGATGCCTGCGCTCGCGGCGTCCACGCGCACCCGCCCCGCGACCACGTACGACTGCATCCTGCTCGCCGGCTTCGGCGGGCCCGAGGGGCAGGACGACGTCATCCCGTTCCTGCGCAACGTCACGGCGGGACGCGGAGTGCCGGACGAGCGCCTCGAAGAGGTCTCGCACCACTACCGCCACTTCGGCGGCGTGAGCCCCATCAACCAGCAGAACCGCGACCTCAAGGCCGCGCTCGAGGGCGAGATCGCAAGCCGCGGGCTGGGCCTGCCCGTGTACTGGGGCAACCGCTTCTGGGCGCCCTACTTCGCCGATGCGCTGAGGGAGCTGCACGCCGACGGTCACCGCAAGGTGCTGGTGCTGGTGACGACGGCCTTCTCGTCGTACTCCGGCTGCCGCGCGTACCGCGAGGACCTCGCGACCGCTCTCGACGAGGCCGGGCTGACCGGCGAGCTCGAGCTCGACAAGATCCGCCAGTACTTCGACCACCCCGGCTTCGTGGAGCCCAATGTCGACGCCGTCCGCGCCGGCCTGCGCGAGCTCGAGGCCGCGGGCAAGGGCGAGGCGCCGCATGTGATGTTCGCGACGCACTCGATTCCGTCGTCGGCCGCCGACGCGTCGGGTCCGCGCGAGACGCTGCCCGACGGCACCCCCGTGCCCGCCGGCGGCGGCGAGGAGTGGCACGCGGGCGGCGGCTGGTACGCCGCGCAGCAGCGCGCCGTCTCCGCCCTCATCATGGAGCGCATCGCGGACGAGTTCCCGGATGTCCCGTGGAGCCTGGTCTACCAGTCCCGTTCGGGCGACCCGTCGGTGCCGTGGCTCGAGCCGGACATCAACCTCGCGATCGAGGCGCTGCCCGAGAGCGTGACCGGGCTCGTCGTGTCCCCGGTCGGGTTCGTCTCCGACCACATGGAGGTGGCCTGGGACCTCGACAACGAGGCGCTCGAGACCGCCGAGGGTCGCGGACTGCCGATGGTGCGCGTGCCCACGGTGGGCGTCGACCCCGCGTTCGTGTCGGGCCTCATCGACCTGGTCGAGGAGCGTCACGTGACGAACGCCGGCGACGTGCCGCGGGCTCGTCCGGCGCTGACCGAGATCGGCCCGTGGCAGGACGTGTGCCCCACGGACTGCTGCCTGGGCCGGACCGCCAAGCCCACCATCGCATCGGCCGGCTGACCCCCGCCGCACGCCGGGCCCCCGCCCCCGGCGACAGTTTGAACCAATCTGGAGTCGACACGCCGCGCGCGACCGCGCAAACACGGGCGACACGCGGCGCCGCCGATGCGTTTCGGTTCAAACTGTCGGTGGGCGGGTACGTGGGTGGGAAGGTGTCAGACGGAGGCGGTCGCCGGTGCCAGCGAGCGCAGGCCGTCGCGCCACGTGAGGTACCCGCCGTCCAGGTTGACGGCGTCGTAGCCCAGCTGACGCAGCAGACGCGTGGCCGTGTGGCCGCGCTGTCCCACCTGGCAGTGGACCACGATGCGGCGGTCGCGGGGCAGCTCTCCGTGGCGCGCGCGCAGGTCGTCCACGGGGATGTTGACGGGCTCCTGTCCCCACGGCGGCACCACGGTGCCGCGGGAGTGCTCGGCTCGGGAGCGAACGTCGACCACCAAGGGCGCCTCGTCGCCGGACTCGGCCAGCTCGTGCCACTGGACCGACGGGCTGTCGCCCAGCAGCGCGTTCTCCGCGACGTACCCGAGCATGTTCACGGGGTCCTTGGCGGAGCCGTAGGCCGGTGCGTACGCGAGTTCGAGATCGGCGAGCTCAGACGCGGTGATCCCGCCGTGGATCGCGGTGGCGATCACGTCGATGCGCTTGTCGACGCCCCCTTCGCCGATGGCCTGGGCGCCCAGGATGGCGTCCGTCTCGGGGTCGACGAGCAGCTTGAGCGCCATCGCCGATGCGCCCGGGTAGTACCCGGCGTGGTCCATCGGGTGGGTGTGGAGGGCTCGGTAAGCGCGGCCTTCGCCGCGCAGGCGGCGCTCCGTGCGGCCCGTGACCGCGGCGGTGAGTCCGAACACGCCGACGACGGCGGTGCCGATGCTCGGGCGGCCACGCCCGGTGGTGCCGGTGATGACGTCGGCCACGCGCCGTCCATGCCGGTTCGCGAGGTTCGCCAGCGGGATGAGCGTGGGGTCCTCCGAGAACGCGTCGTGCTTGGCGGCGGCGTCGCCCACGGCGTAGATGCCGGGGACGGAGGTGCGCATGTCGTCGTCGACGAGGATGGCCCCACGGGGACCCAGGTCGGCGCCGGCGGCGCGCGCGAGCGTCGAGTCGGGGATCACGCCGATCGACGCCACCACCATGTCGGCGGGGATGGTCTCGTCGCCATCCGGACCGCTCACCAGCGCGGAGTCCGCGGTGATCTCGGTGACCTGCGCGCCGGTCATGACGCGCACGCCGTGCTGCTCGAGCCGGTCCTGAATGCGGACCGCGAGCTCAGCGTCCAACGCGCTCAGGACCTGGGGGGCGAGCTCCACGACGGTCACGTCGAGGCCGCGGTGGCGCAGGTTCTCTGCCACCTCGAGCCCCACGAAGCCGCCGCCGATCACGACCGCGGTGCGCGCATCGGCCGTGTGCGCTGCCATCGTGTCCACATCCGCCACGTCCCGCAGCACGAGCGCGCGCTCGGCGCCCGGCACGTCGGGGACGATGGGGCGCGCACCGGGGGAGAGCACCAGGTGGTCGTAGGTCTCGAGATAGGTGTCGCCGGCCGCAGTGCGGACCGTGACGGTGCGCGCCTGCGCATCGACGTCGACGACACGGCTGTGCGTGCGCACGTCGAGGGCGAACCTCGCGTGCAGCGATTCCGGCGTCTGCAGCAGCAGCGATTCGCGGTCGGTGATGACTCCGCCCACGTAGTACGGCAGACCGCAGTTGGCGAACGAGACGTGCTCCCCGGCCTCCAGTACTACGATCTCGGCGTGCTCGTCGCGACGACGCAGGCGGGTGGCGGCGGACATTCCGGCGGCAACAGCCCCGACGATGACGACCTTCATACGTAACCTCCATGAGTGTGATGTGTTGCAACCACGATACCCCCCGGGGTATAGTTTTGTCATCCGGACGCGACAAGGGGTCGCGTTCAACATCATGAAAGGGACGCCCTATGTGCTCACCGATGACGTGCCGCGAGTGCGGCAAGACCACCTGGACCGGCTGCGGACAGCACATCGACTCCGTCAAGGCGCAGGTGCCCGCCAGTCAGTGGTGCGAGGGCCATGACGCCCCCGCTGGACGTAGCATCTTCCCGTGGCTGCGTCGCTAGTACCGGCCCCGACGATCGGAGCGATCATGGCAGACCCCGAGGCCGCACGCGCGGCCATCAACCGTCTCAAGCGCGCCCGCGGGCAGCTCGACGCGGTGATCCGCATGGTGGAGGAGGGCCAGACCTGCGAGTCCACGGTCACCCAGCTCGCCGCGGTATCCAAAGCGCTCGATCGCGCGGGGTTCACCCTGATCTCCTCGGGGCTCCGCGAGTGCCTCGACACCACCGAAGGGGACGCCCGCGACGACAGTCTGCGACGCCTCGAGAAGGTGTTCCTGTCGCTCGCGTGACCTCCCTTCATCGGCCGCGCTGACGACACTCGCGCGGACCGCCCCGCGGGGTGTGCGATACCCATGCGCACCCCCGGGGCGGGATGAGCGCGGCTCCCGTGGCGGGCGGCGGGCCGCTAACTGTCCGCGGCTTCCTTGAAGGCGCGCCGCGGCTCGTGCAGCCGCCCCATCGAGACGAGGTCCCGACGGAAGAACAGCGCCGCCGTCCAGTCGAGGACCACGCGGGACTTGCGGTTGAAGCTGGGAATCTGCGCCATGTGATAGGTCCGGTGCATGAACCACGCGGGCCAGCCGCGCAGCTTCACTCCCATGACCTGCGCCACGCCCTTGTGGAGGCCGAGCGAGGCCACGGTCCCCAGGTTCTTGTGCCGATACTCCTTGGGCGCGCGCCCGTCGATGTGCGCCGCGAGGTTGGCTCCGAGCAGGCGCGCCTGGCGGACCGCGTGCTGGGCTGACGGGGCACACCACGCGCCGTCGCCCTTGGCGAGGTCCGGCACCTGAGCGCAGTCGCCCGCGGCCCACGCGCCGTCGACGACGGCTCCGTCCTCGTCGGCGACCTGCAGCGTGGGCAGCGCGTTGACGTGTCCCTTGGGGCCCGTCGGAAGGTCCGACGATCCGATGACGGGGTTCGGCTTGACGCCGGCTGTCCACACCAGCGTGTCGGCCTCGTAGGTCTCGCCATTGGACAGCTCGATGACGCCATCGACTGCCGATTCCAGTCTGGTCTCCAGGTGGACCACCATGCCGCGGCGGCGCAGCTCCTTCAGCGTGTACTCGCCCATCTCGGGCCCCATCTCCGGGAGGATGCCCGGCGCCATCTCGACCATCACGAAGTGGAGATCGGACGGGGACAGTTCGGGGTAGTACCGCAGGGCCGCGCGGGCCATGTCCTCGGTCTCGGCGAAGGCCTCGATGCCGGCGAAGCCGCCTCCCACGAACACGAACGTGAGGAGCCGCTGCCGGGTGCGGGCATCCTCGGTGGACGCGGCGCGCGCGATCCTGCCCAGCACGATGTTGCGGAGATTGATGGCCTCTTCGACCCACTTGAAGCCGATGCCGTTCTCCGCGAGTCCAGGGATGGGAAGCGTCCGAGGCACGGAGCCCAGCGCCACCACTACTTCGTCGTACTCCAGGTCCAAGGTGTCGCCGAAGTCGGTCTCCACCCGCGCCCGCCGTTCGGCGTGCGCGATCTGCGAGACCTTTCCTTGGACGATCCGGGCGCCCGAGAGCTCGCGACGGAGCGGCACCACGACGTGGCGCGCCTCGATCGATCCGGCGGCCGCCTCGGGGAGGAAGGGCTGGTAGGTCATGTAGGGGCGACGGTCCACCACGGTGATGTCGACCTTGCCGCGGGCCTTGCGCTGGAGCGTGAGCGCGGTGTAGAGGCCGACGTAGCCGCCGCCCAGGATGAGAACTCGAGTGGTCATGCGAAGGCTCCCTGCGGTTGGGGACCGCCGTCCGACGGGCCCACTCATGGGACAAGCGCGACGTCGTTTTGATTCCCGGGCGGGCGGTGACGCGGGCCACCGACCCCACTCTGCAAGGGGGGTTGGCATGTTATCGCTCACATGTTATCGTTCACACGGTTTCACATTCAGCACCTCACAATGGAGTGACGCGCATGCATCGCAACCTGTCTCAGAGCCGCCCTGCCCGAGCCGCCGTCGTGGCCCTCATCGGAGCCGTGGCCGCCACGTCCCTCGCGGGAGTCTCCGCCGCCTCGGCCTCTCCTCTCGAGTCGATCGAGAGCGACCTGGCACTTCACTACGACTTCGCCGCTCCCCTCGATGCCGCGACCGTGGTCGATGCGTCAGGCGGAGGCCATGACGGCACGGTGGTCGGGAGCGGAGCGTCCGTCGTCGACGGCGCGCTCGAGCTGACCGACGACACCTTCGTGGAGATCCCGGGCGAGGTGGTCGAAGGCAACGACGCCCTCACCATCTCGGCCTGGCTGCGCAACGACATGGCGAACGGCGATTACGCCGCGCTGTACTTCGGCAACCAGACCACTCCGCCCACGCAGTACTGGCTGCTCAACCCCGCCAACCCGCAGGGCAACGTGAAGTCGGTGATGACCAACGGTGTGAACGCGACACAGCCCTGGATGACAGAGGCGGGCGTCGTCGGCCCTGCCGCCGTGGACGCGCTCGCGCTGTACACGACCGTGATCCGGCCCACCTCGATCACCAGCTATGTCAATGGCGAGCGCATCGGTTCGGTGCCGGTCACCCGCACGGTCACGGACTTCGGCACCGACCTCATCGGCTACATCGGGAACTCGCCCTACGCGGATCCGATCTGGGATGGCGCGGTGGCGGACCTCAAGGTCTACACCGCCGCGATGACCGATCAGCAGGCCGCTGCGCAGTACTACGAGGAGCTCGGCGACTCCGGCGCGGCGCAGGCCGCCGTCGACGCAGATGCCGCGTCCATCTCTGTCTCCTCCACGGTGGCCACCGACATCGAGCTGCCGACGGCGGGAGCCAACGGCTCCGAGATCTCGTGGTCGAGCTCCGACCCCGCGATCATCGGCACCGATGGCACGGTCACGCCGCCCCCTGCGACCGATGCCGTGGTCACCTTGACGGCCGACCTCGCCCTGGCCGGAGCGACGGCGCAGCGCACGTTCGACGTGACGGTGACGTCGGATGCCTCGTCCACGCTGCTGGCGCACTACGACTTCTCCGACTCGATCGACGACGGGGTGGTCTCCGACGTCTCCGGCAACGGCAACGACGCGGAGGTGCTGGGGACGGGTGCCACGGTCGACACAGTCGCCGGGCACCTCACCCTGCCCGGAGGCGCGAGCGGCTCCGGAGCGGGCTACGTCGAGATGCCCACCGGCATGGTCGACGGCCAGAACACCCTGACCATCTCGGCGTGGCTGCGCAACCGGACCGGTGCGGGCAACTACGCGGCGATGTTCTTCGGCACCGCGCAGTCGCCGCCCCTGCAGTACTGGCTGCTCAACCCCCAGAACGGCAGCGGTCGCTTCAAGTCCGTGATCGTCGACGGCAACCCGAGCTCGAACCCGTGGTCGCTCGAATCCGGCATCAGCCCCACCAGCGCTGCGCGTGGCATCGCGGGTCCCCTCACCGACGCGGACGAGTGGGGCCTCTACACCACGGTCATCACGCCCTCCTCGATCACCGGGTACTACAACGATCAGCGCATCGGCACGGTCTCGACGGCGCGCACCATCACTCAGTTCGGCTCTGACCTCGTGGGCTACATCGGCCGCTCCTCCTACGCGGACGAGTTCTACGAAGGTGACGTGCGGGACGTGCAGATCTACACCTCCGCGCTCACGTCGGCTCAGATCGTCGACGCCTACTACGGCGGCGTCGACGACCCCGCCGTCATCACCGCGGCACTCACCGAGGACGCGGATGCGCTGAGCTTCGACGCGCTCACCGTCGCGGACGACCTGTCGCTCGCGACCGCCGGAGCACGCGGGTCGCAGATCTCGTGGGCCTCGACCGATCCGGGCGTGATCGCCGAGGACGGCACGGTCACGCGGCCGACCACGGACAACGCCGAGGTCACGCTCACCGCCACGCTCACTCTTGCGGGCGAGAGCACCACTCGCGACTTCACCTTCACCGTGGTCGCCGACAGCCCCCAGGCGAACCTTGACTACGCCGCCTCCCAATTCGATCTGGGAGTCTCCGTGGCGTGGACGGACATCGTGCTGACCGACGAGTTCTCCGGGTACGCAGTCTCCTGGGAGACGTCGAACGCCGCCGCGGTGACGGCCGCAGGCGCCGTCTCGCGAGGCGCCGCCGAGGCGAGCGCTCGGCTCACGGCGACGCTCACGGATGGCACCCTCACGGCGCAGCGCGAGTTCGATGTGACCGTGCTCGCGGAGGACGTGGGATGGATCGGCACCGCCATCGGCACCGGCAACACGGACGACACCGACAACCTGCGCCTGTCCGCGTCCACCGACGGCACCGACTTCGCCGCTCTCAACGACGGCCAAGGGATCCTCTTCCCGGAGCTCGGATCACGCAAGATGGGATCGCCCAGCGCCTTCCGCACGCCCGACGGCGCGTTCGGCCTGGTGTCGACCCTCGACTCCAACTCGAACCAGATCTTCGTCTTCGACTCCGAGAACCTGCGCGCGTACTCCCACGAGCGCCTGGTGCAGTTCGCCCCCACGGCTCACCGCACGGCCCGGGTGGCGGTCGAGTACGACAACGGCATCGCCGCGTACCGACTGCACTACACGAACACCCCCGACGGTCTGCACTACGAGGTCACCACTCCCGACTTCGCGGAGTTCTCCGCACCGACGGAGGTCGCGACCGCGCCCTCGTTCGTCTCCGCCACCTTCCCCTCCGGCATGATCGAGACGGATGCGATCGCGGTGACTGCTGCCGAGTACGACGACGTGGTCGACCGGCTCAGCCGCATCTCGAGCACTGGCGTCGAGTCCTTCGCGGACCTGGTCGTCGCCAAGGGCGAGGACCCGGCGCTTCCCGAGGCCGCCACGGTCGAGTACTCGAACGGCACCACCACCCGCATGCCAGTGGAATGGGACACGGCGGGTGTCGACTTCGACACCCCCGGCGTGTACACGATCGACGGCGCCATCGCGGACCCGCAGTACCCGAGCCCGCTCGTCGAGCGCCGGGCCGATCCCGACGCGACCATCGGCGACGACGGCTACTACTACTTCACCGGCTCGTACCCGATGACGTACAGCGGTGACCCGAACGGCTACGACCGCATCGTGCTGCGCCGCTCCGCGACCCTCGAGGGCCTCTCGACGGCCCCGGAGGTCGAGATCTGGAACGAGTCCAGCGAGGCCGGACTCAACAGCTACATCTGGGCCCCGGAGCTCGTCGAGATCGCTGGCGAGTGGTACGTGCTGTTCACCGCCGCCCGCAGCGGCGGGTTCGACATTCGTCCCGCCCTGCTCAAGTACACCGGCGGCGACCTGGCAGGCGAGGCCGCGCTCGACCCCGCCAACTGGGAGACCGTGGGCTATCACCTGCCCGCTCCCGGCGACGACATCGCGTTCAGCTCCTTCTCGCTCGACATGACGCACTTCGAGCACAACGGTGTGGACTACGGGATCTGGGCGCAGTCCGACGCTGAAGGCTTCTCGACCATGCGCATGGCGCCGATGGATTCCGCGAACCCGCAGCAGATGGCGGGCGAATCGATCCAGATCACGCGCCCCACCCGGGCCTGGGAGCAGGCGTCCGGCGTCGAGGTCAACGAGGGCGCCGCGGTGATCAAGAACGACGGCAAGATCATCGTCGCGTTCTCCTCCGCCTCCGTCGACGTGAGCTACAACATCTCGGTCCTGTGGGCCGACGAGAACGCGGACCTCATGGACCCGGCGTCGTGGAACAAGCGGGGATACCCGCTGCTCACCACGGACGACGTGCCGGGCATGTATGGGCCAGGCCACAACTCGTTCACGGTGGACGCGCTGGGCAACCCGGTGATGGTCTACCACGCGCGCAGCTACGACGACCCGGCCAACCCGGGCGAGGCGACCGACGGCGGCCTGTTCGATCCCCGTCGCAACGCTCACGCCAAGATCGTGAACTTCGACGTGGACGGTCTCCCGGTCCTCGACCTCACCCCTGACGAGCAGCTCGACCCTGCCCTGCGGGACGTCCAGGTCACGGTGACCGTGGAGCCCGAGGAGGGGCTGGTCGCGCACTACCAGCTCGACGAGACCTCCGGCACGGTGGCGGAGGACAGCTCCGGCAACGACCTCGACGGCACCTACGTGGGCGACCCGACGCTTGGCGGCGACGCCGGCGCACGCCTCGACGGCGCGGGCGACCACGTCGCCTTGCCCGATGACCTGGTGGGCGGGCTCGACTCGATCACCATCTCCACCGAGGTCCTCGTCCGCTCCACGCAGGGCGGCGCGTACTTCATCTACGGCTTCGGCAACGCCGATGCGGGCGGAGTGGGCGACGGATACCTCATGGCGACGGGCAACCCGACGCTGCGAGGGAACATCGCGAGCGGCAACTGGAGCACCGAGCAGCGCGTGGACGCCGGCGCGGCGCTGTCACGCGACGTCTGGCGCACGGTCACCTACACGCTGGACGATGCGACCGACACGTCCCGCCTGTACCTGGACGGCGTCGAGGTCGCAGTGAATGACGCCACGACCCTCCGTCCTTCGGACATCGGCGGTGGCGCCACCGCGCTGAACTTCATCGGCCGTTCCATGTACACCGCGGACGGCACGATGGCCGGATCCGTGCGCGACTTCCGCATCTACGACTCGGCTCTGGACGCATCGGCCGTCGCCGCCCTGGTGCCGACCGATGCGGAGCGGGTCGCCCGCGACGCAGCCGCACTGTCCATCAGCGGTGCCATGGCGATCACCGACGACATCGACCTGCCCGGCGCGGGCGCGAATGGCTCGGCCATCAGCTGGTCCTCGTCCGACCCGGCAGTGGTGGGCGACGACGGCACCGTCACTCGCCCCGGCTACGCGGAGGGCGACGCGGACGTGACGCTCACCGCGACCGTCACGCTGGGGGACGAGACCGTCACCCGCCTGCTCGTGGTGACCGTGCTCGCGGTGGCGGACGACCAGTCCATCGCCGATGCGGGCGCCGCCGCCTTGTCGGTGACCAACATCGACGACGTGCGCGGGAATCTCACGCTCCCCACCGAGATCGACGGCCTCCCCGTCACGTGGAGCAGCGCTGACGCGGCGATCATCACGACGGACGGAATCGTCGACCGCCCAGGATCGGACACCGAGGTCACTCTGACCGCCACCGTGACCAAGGGCGAAGCGACGGCCACCCGCGAGTTCGCGGCGCAGGTGCGCGCGGCCGTCGAGCTCGACGCCTTCGAGGGCTATGCGTTCTCGTACTTCACCGGCGACTCGCTTGCGGGCGAGAAGATCTACTTCGCAGCGTCCGATGGCAACGATGCACTGTCCTGGGACGAGCTCAACGGCGGCGAGCCGGTGCTCGAGTCCGAGTACGGCACCGGCGGTCTGCGTGACCCGTTCATCATTCGCTCGCCCGAGGGCGACACGTTCTACATGATCGCCACGGACCTGTCGATCGGTTCTGGCGGCGGCTGGGATGCGTCCCAACGTCAGGGCTCTCAGTACCTCGAGGTGTGGGAGTCTCACGACCTCGTGAACTGGAGCGAGCAGCGTCACGTCAAGGTCGCGCCCGACAACGCCGGCAACCTGTGGGCGCCCGAGGCCTACTACGACGAGTCGATCGGCGAGTACGTGGTGTTCTGGGCCTCGAAGCTCTACCCGGAGGACGACCCGGGCCACACCGCCAACGGCATCCCCAACGAGATGCTGTACTCGACCACGCGAGACTTCGTGACGTTCTCGGAGCCGCAGGGATGGCAGACCGGGATCTCGCGCATCGACTCCACCGTGCTCGAGGTGGACGGCACGTACCACCGCTTCACCAAGGACGAGGGCGCCGGCACCACCGGCTGCTCGGACATCATCCACGAGTACTCAGATCAGTTGCGTGCTCCGTTGGCGGACTGGGATCTGGTGGCGAGCTGCATCGGCCGTGAAGCCGGAACGGGCGCGGTCGAGGGGCCGTCGATCTTCACGTCGAACCCCGGAGACGTGAGCGGCGACTACTACTACCTCTTCGTCGACGAGTACGGCGGCCGCGGGTACATCCCGCTGCGCACCGAGGACATCGCGAACCCGGACTGGCAGGTCGCGCCCGACTACGACCTCCCCGCCAGCCCGCGCCACGGCACGGTGATTCCGATCACGGCGACCGAGCTCGCGGCGCTCCGCGAAGGCGTCATCGAAGCAGAGCCCGTCACGGCCGATGCGGACGGACAGGTGCTGCGGTACGACTTCGAGACGGGCGACGGCACGACGCTCACCGATGTCACCGGCAACGGATACGACGGCACCATCGTCGGCGGCTCCGCGCTGGCCGGCGGAGAGATGGCCTTCGACGGGGCGGACGACTACGTCGACCTTCCCGACAACATCCTTGCTGGCATCGAGGACATCACGATCGAGGCCGAGGTCTATCTCGATGCGGGGATGACCGGGAACTACTTCCTCTACGGACTTGGCAACACGACGGATGGCGTGGGTGACGGCTATCTCTTCACCACCGGCAACGCGCAGTACCGGACCAGCATCGCGACCGGCAACTGGTCGACGGAGCAGTCCGTGGGCACGGGACAGGCCTTGCCCCGCGGCGAGTGGGTCCAGCTGGTGTACACGCTGAGTGGCAACACCGCAACGCTGTACCTGAACGGCGTCGAGGTCGCGACGGGCACCGTCACCACGGACCCGGGCGACATCGGCAGCGGCTTCACCACCGCCAACCACCTGGGCCGCTCGAACTACGACGCCGACGGGCTATTCGAAGGCGCGTATCGCGAGTTCGCGCTGTACAACCGGGCGCTCAGCGCGGAGGAGGTGCTCGCCGCCTCCGGCGAGACGGACCTGCTGCTGGGCGTCACGCTCGCGGACGCGTCGGTGCTGAAGGTCGATCCCATCGTGGACCAGACCGAGCGCACCGTGGTGTTCCCGGTCGAGCCGGGCACGGACCTTACTCAGCTCGCACCGGTGTTCACCACCGTGGCGGGCGTCACGTCCGACCCCGCGTCGGGGACCGTGCGCGACCTGAGTGCGCCGGCGACCTACCAACTGGGTGGCGACTCGACGGCGACCTGGACCATGGAGGCGGTGGAGATGCGTTCTCCCGTGCTGCCTGGTCTCTACGCCGATCCGAACATCATCGCGTTCGGCGGCACGTACTACATCTACGCCACCTCCGACGGGTACCCGGGCTGGGGCGGCAACGAGTTCTACGTGTGGAAGTCCACCAACCTGGTGGATTGGGAGCGCTCGGACGAGCCGTTCCTGACGCTCGACGGCGAGGACGGCGACGTGCCGTGGGCCACGGGCAACGCGTGGGCCCCCACCGCGATCGAACGCGACGGTAAGTACTACTTCTACTTCTCCGGGCACAATGCCGATCTGAACCGCAAGACCATCGGCGTCGCCGTGGCGGACCACCCCGAGGGTCCGTTCGTGGCCGAGCCCGAGGCGATGATCCTCAACAACGAGGCGGTCACCTCAGGCCAGGCGATCGATCCGCACGCGTACATGGATCCCCAGACCGGCACGTACTACCTCTACTGGGGCAACGGGTCACCCGTGATGGCCGAGCTCGCTGACGACATGGTGTCGCTCGAACCCGGCACCATCCAGGCGATGACAGGCCTGACCGGATATCGCGAGGGATCGTTCATGGCGTACCGAGACGGCATCTACCACCTCACGTACTCGATCGACGACACGGGAAGCGAGAACTACCGGGTGGGCTACGCGACCTCCGACAATGCCGAGGGCCCGTGGACGTACCGTGGCGTGATCCTGGAGAAGGATGCCTCGCTGGGCATTCTCGGAACCGGCCATAACTCGGTGCTGAACGTGCCGGGCACGGACGACTGGTACATCGCGTATCACCGGTTCGCGATCCCTGACGGCAATGGCACGAACCGGGAGACCACCATCGACCGGCTCACGTTCGACGAGCAGACGGGCCTCATCGAGACGGTGACGCCCACCCTGTCCGCGGTCGACGCTCAGGAGATCGTCGATCAGGAGCCGCTGAGCGTGAGCATCTCCGGCACTGCGGAATCGGGAGAGCAGCTCGACGCCGTTCTCTCGCAGCCGTGGACCGCCGAGTCCTACCAGTGGCTGCGCGACGGCGAGCCGATCATCGGCGCGACCGCGGCGGGCCTGGTGCTCGCCGACACCGACGCCGGTACCGACATCTCAGTCGAGGTGACGGCGTCTAAGCCGCTGTGGGCCGATGCGACGGTGACCTCGGACGCGGTCACGGTCGCGGAGCTCGACGGCGGCGGTCCCGGTGGCGAGAACCCTGGTGGCGAGAATCCTGGTGGTGAGACGCCTGGCGGCGAGAACCCCGGTGGTGAGACGCCTGGTGGTGAGACGCCTGGCGGTGAGACTCCGGAGGGCGTTCTCGGCGTCAGCGCCGGCACGGTGCGGCCGGGAGACACCATCGCGATCTGGGGAGCGGGCTTCACGCCTGGCGAGGACGTCACGGTGACGCTCTACTCGACGCCCACGGAGCTGGGCACGGTGCAGGCCGGGGTCAACGGCGACATCGCGACCACGGTCACGATCCCGCTGGACGTCGCTCCCGGTGACCACACGCTGGAGGCCGTGGGCGCTCAGTCGGGCACCACCCTGAGCGCTGAGCTCACGGTGCTCGATGCCGGCGAGCTCTCGACGACCGGCCCTGAGGGACAGTGGCCGCTCGCGCTGCTGATCGCCGCACTGCTGATGGGCCTCGGCGTCACGATGACGATGCGGCAGGTGAACCGGCGCTAGTCCGTGCTGCCGCCGGGACCTGCGCCGCGAGGCGTGGGTCCCGGCAGCCGCATCGGCCGGGCTCACCCGCCCGATCGATGACAGAAGCGGTGTGGGTCAGCGGTCCCCGGTCATGGTGGTGACGTCCAGCAGCGCGTCGAGCTGTGCGACGGTGATGTCGCCGCGCTCCACGAAGCCCAGCGCGAGAGTGGCCTCGCGGACCGTGAGGCCCTCGGCCACGGCGTGCTTGGCGATCTTCGCGGCGTTCTCGTAGCCGATGACGCGGTTCAGCGGGGTCACGATGCTGGGGGAGGCCTCGGCGAAGCGCCGGGCGCGGTCGCGGTTGGCGACGATGCCGTCCACGGTGCGCTCCGCAAGAAGCTCCGAGGCGTTGCCGAGCAGTCGCATCGACTCGAGGACGCCCAGCGCCATGACGGGGATCTGGACGTTGAGCTCGAACGATCCGGACGCGCCCGCCCAGGCGACGGTCGCATCGTTGCCCACCACGCGGGCGCACACCATCAGCACGGCCTCGGGAATGACGGGATTGACCTTGCCCGGCATGATCGAGGACCCGGGCTGCAGGTCGGGCAGCTGAATCTCGCCGAGCCCGGTGTTGGGGCCCGAGCCCATCCACCGCAGGTCGTTGCAGACCTTGGTGAGCGAGACCGCGATCACCTTGAGCGCCCCGGAGACCTCGACCAGGCCGTCGCGGGCGGACTGCGCCTCGAAGTGGTCGCGCGCCTCGGTGATGGGCAGCCCGGTGTCCTCCGCGAGCAGCGCGATCACGCGCTCGGGGAAGCCGTCGGGGGTGTTGATCCCGGTGCCCACCGCGGTGCCACCGAGCGGCACCTCGGCCAGCCTCGGGAGGGCGGCGTCGAGCCGTTCCATGCCCCGGCGCACGGCCGCCGCGTAGCCGCCGAACTCCTGGCCCAAGGTCACCGGCGTGGCGTCCATGAGGTGCGTGCGCCCCGACTTGTAGACGTCGGAGAATTCGCTGGCCTTCGCCTCGAGCGACTGCGCGAGCCGCTCGAGCTGCGGCATGAGGTCGTTCACGAGCGTCGAGGTCGCCGCCACGTGCACCGAGGTGGGGAACACGTCGTTGGAGGACTGCGACGCGTTCACGTGGTCGTTGGGGTGGACGTCGTCGCCGAGCAGGCGGGTGGCCAGGGTCGCGATCACCTCGTTGGTGTTCATGTTGGAGCTGGTGCCCGAGCCGGTCTGGAACACATCGACAGGGAAGTGGGCGTCGTGCTCGCCTGAGGCGACCTGGTCCGCCGCGGCGATGATCGCATCGGCGATCGAGCCGGGCAGTACGCCCAGTTCCGCATTCGCCTGCGCTGCCGCCTTCTTGACCCGCGCGAGCGCCTCGATGTGACGGCGCTCGAGCGTGATCCCCGAGATCGGGAAGTTCTCGACGGCGCGCTGCGTCTGCGCTCGGTAGAGGGCGTGCGCGGGAACGCGCACCTCGCCCATCGTGTCGTGCTCGATGCGGTAGTCGGACGTGGCGTCGTTGCTCAGCTCGCTCATGGAGACATTGTCGCAGGAACGCGAGGCCGAATGGCCTCCCCTGCGGTGGTGTGGCGCCGTGACCGGCGCTGTCCGTCAGCCTTCGCCGAGCTCCGCTCGCGTGGGCGGGTTCGCGCCCGCCCGCGACACGGTGATCGCGCCGATTCGCGCGCACCGGTCGAGCACCCGCGCGAGGGTGGCATCGTCGATCGCGCGCAAGGCGTCGCGGCGCTCCGCTCCGAGCAGGCCAGCGCCCCACAGGCCGTCGATGAGCCCGCCCATGAACGAGTCCCCGGCTCCGACCGTGTCGGCCACCTCGACTCGAGGGGCACTCACGCTGACGCTTCTGCCGTCACTGAGGTAGGCGGTGGCGCCGTCGCCCCCAGTGGTGACGACCACGAGGCCCGGTCCGCTCGATGCCCATTCGCGCGCGAGGGTCTCGACCGTGGCGTCCGGGCGGCCGGTGAGCAGCCAGTCGAGGTCCTCGTCGGATGCCTTGACGACGTCGGAGAGGGCGATGACGCGTTCGATCGCGGCCAACGCGGCGGCCGGCTCGCCCATGAGGGCAGGGCGTGCGTTCGGGTCGTAGGTGATGGTCGCGTGGGTGCGTGCCCTCTCCAGGATGTCCAGCACCGCCGTGCCACCGGGGGAGAGCACCGCGCCGATGGAGCCGGTGTGGACCACGAGCGCGTCCACGTCGGCCACGGAGCCCGCGTCGATGTCCCAGGTCAGGTCGAACTCGTACGTCGCCGCGCCGGTGTCATCGAGCGTCGCGGCCGCGACCGACGTGCGGGGAGCATCGGCCGATCCCTCGACCAGAGTCACATCGGAGGCCTCGAGGTGTGCGCGCACCATCTCACCGTGCGGGTCCTGGGCGAGGCACGTCAGCAGAGAGACGTCGCGGCCCAGCCGCCCCAGACCGATCGCGACGTTCGCGGGCGACCCTCCCGGGTGAGTCTCGACCGTGCCATCCGGTCGACGCACGACGTCGACGAGGGCCTCGCCGATGACGAGGGCGGTGTCGGTCATGAGTGGTCCTCCTCGGGCCGCGCGGCGGCGTCGTCTGCGGTGTCGTCCGCGCCGGCGTCGTCCGCCGGAACGAAGCCGACGATACCGGCGTCGGCATCGTCATCCTGCTCCGTCTCGCCGCGCGCGTCGGTGATCCGGTCCCGGGCGCCCTCGAGGAGCTCCTGGCAGCGGGCGGCGAGCGCCTCGCCCCGTTCCCATAGGCCCACGGACTCGTCGAGCGTGGCGGCACCGGCTTCGAGCTTCGCCACGATGGCGATCAGCTCGTCGCGGGCCTGCTCGTAGGTGAGGGAAGAGACATCGTCGGCGTGAGACATATGCCACACGGTATCGCGTCATCATTGGGCCCCACGGCACTCTCATCACGTACCTAAGTGCAATCTCTCATCACAATGGGGTGACGACTGATGTTCAGTGAGAACTATTCGCGCCAAACCGCGCTCGCGAGCGTGGAGAAGGCGCTCGACCCGAATCTGACCGATGCGGAGCTCGCCACGCTGGCGAGGTCCGAGGAGGCGAAGGTGCGTGCGGCCGTGGCCCAGCGCCCTGCGACGCCGCTGACGACGCTCCTCAAGCTCGCGTCCGACGAATCTCCGACGGTGCGTGTCGGTGTGGCGCGCAACCAGCGGCCCAACATCCCGGAGGACCTTCACGACCAGCTCGCGCACGACAAGGTCGCCGACGTGGTCTACGCGCTCATCGAGAACCCGACCGTGCCTGACGCCGTGATCGGTCGTCTCGCGCGGCAGTTCCACAAGGAGTACGCGTCAGCTGCGCGGGCACGCCTCGCCTCGAAGGGCGGCGCCGCCAAGGTGCTGGGCCGACTGGGCATCGCGACCGCCAGCTGAGCTGACCGGCGGCCCCCGCGGAGCACTGAGGGGTGCCCTTCGCTCGAGCCCCGTGCTCGCGATGGCCACGCCGCGGGGGTCGTCTGCGGGCGGTGCGGTGGCGGAGCGTTGGCCTCAGGCGATGGTGCTGGGGGAGACGCTCGTCACCGACGCATCGGCCTCGCCTGCGGCGAACCGCAGGTGGACCGCGTCGCCACTCGTGAGGGTGGCGGCGTCCCGGATGACCGAGCCTGCCGCATCGCGGGCGATCGCGTAGCCGCGGTCGAGCGTGCCCTGAGGACTGAGCGCACGCAGGGCGGCGCCGAGCTCGCGGGTCGCGCTGTCCGCTCCGGCCAGGATCGCGACCAGCGCTCGACCGGCGGAGGTCCTGGCGCGCGCCACCGACTCCCGGTAGGGATCGAGCATGCGGTGCGGGTGCGCCAGGACGGGGCGCGACCGGAACTGGTCCAGGCCACGAGCCTCCCGTGCCACCAGCGATTCGAGGGCTGCCCGCATATCGCGGCGTGCCTGGTCGACGCCCGCGCGCTCCTGGACCGCATCGGGCACGATGCGCTTGCCGGCGTCAGTGGGCGTCGAGGCACGGTAGTCGGCGACGAGGTCGAGCACAGGGGAGTCCTTCTCGTGGCCGATCGCGCTCACCAGCGGGGTCTCGCACGCTGCCGCCGCGCGCACCACGCGCTCATCGGAGAAGGCGATCAGGTCCTCGAAGGAGCCGCCCCCACGTGCGACCACGATGACGTCGATGTCCGCGATCGCGTCGAGCTCCTCGATCGCCTGACTGACCTCGCGAACCGCGTGCTGGCCCTGGACCGAGACGCGGCGAATCTCGAAGGTCACCGACGGCCACCGCTTGGTCGCGTTCACCACGACATCGTGCTCGGCTTCGCCCTGGGTCGCGCACACGAGGCCCACCCGGCGCGGGACGAAGGGCAGGGGACGCTTGCGGTCGGCATCGAACAGCCCCTCGGCGGCGAGCGCCTCCTTGAGCGCCTCGATCTGCGCGAGGAGGTCGCCCACGCCCGCGTGGCGGATGTCCGCGGCGTCGAGCTTGAGGGCTCCCGAGCGTGCCCACCAGCGCGGCCTGGCCTGGAGCACCACGCGCGAGCCGTCGTCGAGCGGCGTGCCCATGCGGTCCACCACGGCGGCGAGGGCGGACACCCCGAGCGTGGCGTTCTCGCTCGGGTCGCGCAGGTCGAAGAAGACCAGGTTCTTCCATCGTGACGGCCGCAGCACCTGGCCCTCGACCCAGACCGGCCCCATGCGGTGCACGTACTGACCGATCTTGCCAGTGAGGTGGTGGACGGGCCACGGGCGCTCCGCGGTGGTGTCGGCGGCGGTGCCGGGCAGCCCCGCCGGACCACGTCCGGAAGCACTCGCCCCCTGCGGAGCGTTGTCGGGGGAGAGCGAACCGTCGGTCACGCCCCCTAGCGTGCCACGTAGGATGGAGAACATGCCTTCCCCCAATGACAAGCGCGTCCTTCTCGCGGCTCCGCGCGGCTATTGCGCAGGCGTGGATCGCGCCGTCATCGCCGTCGAGAAGGCCCTCGAGATGCACGGTGCCCCGATCTACGTCCGCAAGGAGATCGTCCACAACAAGTACGTGGTCGAGACGCTCTCGGATCGAGGCGCGATCTTCGTCGACGAGACGGACGAGGTCCCCGAGGGGGCCCGCGTGGTGTTCTCCGCCCACGGCGTCTCGCCCGCGGTCCGCAAGAGCGCCGATGTGCGCGGCCTGGTCTCCATCGACGCCACCTGCCCTCTGGTCACCAAGGTGCACAAGGAGGCCATCCGGTTCGCGCGCGAGAACCAGACCATCCTGCTGATCGGCCACGACGGACACGAAGAGGTCGAGGGCACCGCCGGCGAGGCCCCCGAGCACACCATCGTCGTGAACTCGCCCGAAGAGGCGGACCGCGTGGTGGTCCCTGACCCCGACAACGTGGTGTGGCTGTCGCAGACCACCCTCTCCGTCGACGAGACCATGGACACCGTGCACCGACTGCGCGCGCGCTTCCCGAACCTCCAGGACCCGCCCAGCGACGACATCTGCTATGCGACGCAGAACCGCCAGGTGGCGGTCAAGAAGCTGTCGCCCGAGTGCGATCTGGTCATCGTCGTGGGTTCCGCGAACTCCTCCAATTCTGTGCGCCTGGTCGAGGTGGCGCTGCAGGCAGGCGCCCGCTCGTCCTATCGCGTCGACACTTACAAGGAGATCGACGAGTCGTGGTTCGAGGGCGTCACCACCGTGGGGCTGACCTCCGGCGCCTCCGTGCCCGAGATCCTCGTCAAGGACGTGATCGGCTTCCTCGCCGAGCGCGGCTACGAGACCGTCGAAGAGGTGCGCACCGCGACCGAGGACCTGATGTTCTCGTTGCCCCGTGAGATCCGCGCCGACATGAAGGCCAAAGAGGCCGAGCGCGCCATGCAGGCCTAACCCCTGTCCGGCACTCAGTGTCAGGGCATGCCGGACAGAAGGTCAGAAGTCGCTAGAGGCGACCACCAGTGCCGGACAGGAGCGTGGGCTAGGCGCGGTCAGGGTTTTCCGATGTCCTGAGCTCCGGCGCCGTGAGCTCGCGCGGCTCCGTCGCCACCTGGTCGACGTCGGGCAGGGGAGCATCGATCTGCTGCATGTCGCGGAACTTGCGGGCGCTGACGAGCACGCGTGACTCGAGCGACGCGACCGTCTGGTTGTACGCCCGGCTCGCGCCCTCGATGGCGCGTCCCACCTTCGCGAGGTGCTCGCCCATGGTCGACAGCCGGTCGTAAAGTTCCTTGCCGGTGGACAGCACGTCCTGAGCGTTCTTCGCCAGCGCGTCCTCCTTCCACGCGTGCGCCACGGTGCGCAGCATCGCCACCAGCGTCGTCGGCGTCGCGATGAACACGCGCTTGCCGAACGCGTACTCCTGGAGGTCACCGTCCTGCTCGAGGGCGGACTGATAGAAGGCCTCTGACGGCACGAACATCACCACGAACTCGGGCGCCGACGGGAACTGCTCCCAGTACTTCTTGGCCGCGAGGTCGTCCACGTGCTTGCGGATGTGGCGAGCGTGCGCTCGCAGCCGGTCCGCACGCACATCCTCGTCGTCGGTCTCGAAGGCCTCGATGAGTGCCGACAGCGCGACCTTGGAGTCGACCACGATGGAGCGCCCGCCCGCGAGCTTCACGGTGAGGTCGGGCCGCTGCAGGCGGCCCTCGCCGTCGCGCACGGAGTCCTGCTCGGTGAAGTCCACGTGCTCGACCATCCCGGCCAGCTCGACCACCCGACGCAGCTGCACCTCGCCCCAGTTGCCGCGCACGTCCGAGCGACGCAGCGTGTTGATGAAGTCGGTGGTGCGCTTGTCGAGCTTGTCCGACGCCGCGAGCATCTGACGGACCTGCTCCGACAGTTGGGCATGGCCGCTCGCGCGCGCCTTGTCAGCCTCGGCCGTCTGCCGCTGCACCACGTCGAGGGCCTTGGCCATCGGCTCCACGAGCTGGCGCACGGCCTGCTCCCGCTTGGCCAGCTCCGCCTCGCCCGCCTGCCGCTCCCGTGCGAACCGTTCCCGGGCCACCTCGAGCAGCGACTCCTGACTCGCCTTCAGCGTCTGCTGAGACAGTGCCGCGAACTGCTGGCGCATCGTCTCCTGGTCGCCACGCACCTGTGCCACGTAGCGCTCGTGTGCGGCGGTGAGCTCCGCTTCGCGCTGGACCCACGCATCGGCCTGCCGCTGCGCCTGCTGCTCGAGCATGGCGACCCGTTCGTGCGCGATCGCTGCCCGCGTCTCGACCTTCGCCGAGCGCCGCGTCGCCAGGAGGTAGCCGGCAGCGAGTCCTGCGAGGAGAGCCGATGCGGCGATGAGGAGTTCGACCATGCCCTCACGCTCCCACGGGCCTGTGACGCTGCCCGCGCGACCCGCGCATCGGCCATGTGCAATCCGACGTCAACAGGCGACGTTGGTCCTAGATTCCACGGTCAGCGCACCGATACTGTGTGGCCTTAGTCACATTTTGGGCACGAAAGTCGGTACGGGCGGTACCCGAAACACGTTCGTTACCGAACTTTTCGTACTCTGGACGGCACCGCGGGGAAACTCCCCGTTGCCTTCACGCCCGCGTGCACGCTCGAACCCCGGGTCGACACACGCAGGCGTGTGAAGTGAGAGGACACAGTATGAAGCTCGGCAAGTTCGGGAAGGGTGCCGCCGTCGTAGCGATGGCGACCCTCGCCCTCGCCGCATGTACGTCCGAGGATCCTGAGGGCGACACGCCTGAGACCTCGGCGACCGAGTCGGCCGCCACCGGTGGTACCAACGACGACACCATCTACTTCTCGGCCGGCGAGGTCGAGTGGAACGGGTACAACGACCTCACGTCGGCGACCTACTCCACCTACAACTCGGTGGTCAACGAGCGCGTGCGCTCGGCCTTCACCTACTTCGGGCCCGACGCCTCGATCAACATCAACGAGGACATGGGCAACGTCGAGCTCATCTCCGAGGACCCGATGATCGTCGAGTACACGATCAACGAGGACGCTGTCTGGTCCGACGGTGAGCCCATCAAGTACGAGGACGTGCTGCTGACCTGGGCGGCGCAGTCGCTGTCCGACGGCGAGAACGAGGACGGCACCCCTGTCGCCCTGTTTGACCACGTGAGCGGCCTCGACTACGGCGACCGCGTGCCGGATGGCCCGCAGGGCGAGCCCGGCGGCAAGTCGTTCACCGTCGAGTACACCAACCCGTACCCGGACTACCTGCTGACCACCGTCATCGACTTCCCGGCCCACGTGGTCGCGGAGCAGTCCGGCATGACGCTCGAAGAGATGGTCACGGCGATCGAGGCCGGCGACGTGGAGGCCATGCGCCCCGCCGCCGAGTTCTGGAACACCGAGTGGATCTCGAACACCCCGGGCGAGCTGCCCGACCCGGCTATCGCGCTGTCCTCCGGCCCGTACACCTACGGTTCGTGGGAAGCCGGCCAGTCGATCACGCTGGTCCCGAACGAGATGTGGTGGGGCGACGCTCCCGCCACGCGCGAGCTCGTCTTCCGCTTCGCGTCTCCTGACTCGCACGTCCAGGCACTCGCCAATGGCGACCTGAACGTCGTGGAGCCTCAGGCGACCGTCGACACGATCGACCAGATCGAGGCACTCGGCGAGGCCGTCACGCTCGGCACGTACCAGACCCTCATCTGGGAGCACCTGGACATCAACCGCGGCGAGGGTGCATCCCTGGCCGAGAGCCCGGAGCTGCGCGAGGCATTCGCCATGTGCGTGCCCCGTCAGCTCATCGTGGACAACCTGATCAAGCCGATCAACCCCGACGCGACCGTGATGAACGCTCGCGAGGTGTTCCCGTTCCAGGACACCTACGAGGAGATCGTCTCGGAGTCCTACGACGGCCAGTACGACGAGGTCGACATCGAGGGCGCTGCGGCACTCCTCGAGGAGGCCGGCGTCGAGACGCCCGTCAACGTGCGCATCGGCTACTCGGGACCCAACCCCCGACGCACCGACCAGGTCGCGCTGATCAAGGACTCCTGTGACCAGGCTGGCTTCGAGATCGAGGACATCGGCAACCCCGACTTCTTCGCCGCTGGAGGCAACCTCGACACCGGTGACTTCGACGTCGCCCTGTTCGCATGGTCGGGCTCCGGCCAGATCACGTCCGGTCAGAACATCTACGCGACCGGCCGCCCGCAGAACTACATCAACTACTCCAACGAGACGGTCGACGAGGCCTGGGACGCCCTGACCTCGACGCTCGACACCGAGGAGCAGAAGGAGCAGACCAAGATCATCGAGCGTGCGCTCTGGGAGGACCTCTACAGCATCCCGATCTTCGCGCACCCCGGTGTCGCGGCGTGGGATTCCACCATCCAGAACGTCGAGCCCAGCTCGGCGCAGTCCGGTATCGTGTGGAACGCTGAAGAGTGGGTTCGTTCCGAATAAGAACGAGCTGACATCGCACTCGACCGGTGGGGTGGGGCACTCGCCCCGCCCCACCGGTCATGCATGAGTGGACAGGCGTGCCGTCGCTGATTGCGGCGCATCCAGTGTGGGGTCGCCCGACCACTCACCTCGAGAAAGTTCTGCATCTATGACCAGGTTTGTCCTCAGACGGCTGGCCGTATCGAGCGTGATCCTGCTCGTCGGTTCGCTGCTGATGTTCGTGCTCACGATCAACGCCGGCGATCCGCTGCAAGATCTGAGGGAGTCGACTGCGTCGAATCGCGACCAGTTGATCGAATCCCGTATCGACAACATGGGCCTCGACCTCCCGTGGTACCAGCGCTATGGCCAGTGGCTCTCCGGCGCCGCCGGCTGCATCATCGGCCAATGCGACCTCGGCACCGACCGTGCGGGCACAGACGTGATCGCCCTGCTGGAGCAGGCCGCCGGCGCGACGCTGCGCCTGGTGACCATCTCCACCTTCGCCGCCATCATCATCGGCGTGATCGTGGGTATCCTCACCGCCCTCCGTCAGTACTCAGGCTTCGACTACGCGGTGACGTTCCTCGCGTTCCTGTTCTTCTCCCTGCCCGTCTTCTGGGCGGCTGTGCTGCTCAAGGAGTACGGCGCGATCCGCTACAACGACTGGATAGCGGATCCACAGATATCCGTCATACAAGCGTTCGTCATCGGCGTCGTTCTCGCGTTCATCATGCAGGGAGTGCTGGGAGGCCGCGCGAAACGCCGGCTGCTCACCGCCGGCACGACGGGCGCCTTCGTCGTGATCGCCCTGCTGGCCTTCACGTACATCGGCTGGTGGCGCAACCCTGCGCTGGGCATCGGCCTGGTGCTCATCGTGTCCGTCGCGTTCGCGGTGGGCATCACGGCGCTGATCGCTGGCATCGGCAACCGACGAGTGCTCTACTCGACCCTCACCACCGTGGCGGTCGGCGCCGTCGTGTTCTTCGCAGTGGCTCCTCTGCTCGACGAGCCGAACTGGCTCATGCTGATCGGCCTGTTCATCTCCGCGATCGTCGTGGGACTCGTGATCGGGCGCCTGTGGGGCGGCTACTCCCGCGGAGTGTCCATGGCGCTGTCCGCCATCACGGCCGGGTTCATGGCCATCATGACTGCCGCTGACCGCTTCGTCTATGCCTGGGCCGGGTTCCTCGACCTCAAGCCGCGACCCATCTCCACGATCGGCTCGCAGACGCCCAACTTCGGCGGTGACTTCTGGGAGTCGGCTCTCGACCTCGGCACCCAGCTGCTGCTGCCCACGATGCTGCTGACGCTGATCTCGGTCGCCACGTACTCGCGGTACACCCGCAGCTCGATGCTCGAGACTCTCAACCAGGACTACGTTCGCACCGCCCGGTCCAAGGGCCTGTCCGAGCGCACCGTCATCGTCAAGCACGCCTTCCGCAACGCCCTCATCCCCATCACCACCATCGTCGCGTTCGACTTCGCGGCCCTGATCTCCGGCGCGGTCATCACCGAGGCCGTGTTCGGGTGGAAGGGCATGGGAGAGCTGTTCCGCAGCGGCCTCACGCACACCGACCCCGCTCCCGTCATGGCGTTCTTCCTCGTGACCGCGATCGCGGCCATCGTCATGAACCTGATCGCGGACATCAGCTACGCGTTCCTCGACCCCAGGATCAGGAGGTAGCGCCATGAGCGACGACCGCCGAGAGTTCTCGATGCCGCAAGCACCGGGACCGATGCCGGATGACACCGTCACCGTCGAAGCTGCCACCGAGCAGAAGTCCTACAGCCAGGGCCAGCTCGTGCGAAGGCGATTCTTCCGTCATAAGGGCGCCATGGTGGCGCTCGCCGTGCTGATCGCGATCACCCTGCTCGCGTTCACGTCCATCGGGATCGGACCGATCCCCGGCTGGTGGGGAAAGAACTTCACCGACACCGGCCCCATCCTGGACGGCGGCAGGCCCACCATCGGGTGGTTCACCCTCGGTGAGCACCCGTTCGGCCAGGACCAGACGGGACGCGACTTCTTCGCATTGACGATGCGCGGCACGCAGATCTCACTGACCATCGCGTTCACGGTGGGCTTCTTCTCGACGATCATCGGCACCATCATCGGTGCCATCGCCGGCTACTACCGCGGCTGGGCCGAGTCGCTGCTGATGCGTGCGACCGACCTGTTCATCATCATCCCGCTCCTCGTCCTCGCTGCGGTGCTCGGTCGCATCGCCGGTGACCAGGGCATCATCGTGCTGTCGCTCACGCTCGGGGCGGTGACGTGGACCTCTCTTGCCCGCCTGGTGCGAGGTGAGGTCCTGTCCCTGCGAGAACGCGAGTTCGTGACCGCGGCGCGCGCGATCGGGACCGGCTCCGCGCGCATCATCATGCGCCACATCCTCCCCAACACGGTCGGCGTGATCATCGTCGCCACCACGTTCGCCATCGCGGCGGCGATCCTTCTCGAGACGGCCCTCAGCTTCCTGGGCTTCGGAGTGCAGCCGCCGGACATCTCGCTCGGCTCGCTGATCGACCGCTACCAGACCGCGTTCACGTCGCGCCCGTGGCTGTTCTGGTTCCCCGGCATGTTCATCCTCGCGATCGCGCTCAGCGTGAACTTCATCGGTGATGGCCTGCGTGATGCGTTCGATCCGCGACAGAGCAAGGACGGTTGATGATGAGCACCACGGCAGACGTCAACACCTTCGAGAGCACGCCGGAACCGACCGGGCCCGTGCTGTCCTTCGACAACCTCGACGTGAGGTTCGGCACCGAGTTCGGCCATGTTCACGCCGTGAAGGGGATCTCGATCGAGGTGCACCCCGGCGAGGTGCTCGCCTTGGTCGGCGAGTCCGGATCCGGCAAGTCGGTGACCTCGATGTCGGCGCTCGGGCTGCTTCCCCGCAACGCACGCGTGGGCGGCGACATCTCCGTGGCCGGCAAGGTCATCGGGTCTCTCAGTGACAAGGGTCTGCGCCAGCTTCGCGGCAACAACGTGGCCATGGTCTTCCAGGAGCCCATGACCGCTCTCAACCCCGTGCTGACCGTCCGCACGCAGATGACCGAGGCGCTCGAGCTCCACGGTCTCGCGTTCGGCAAGGCGGCAGAGGCGCGTGCGATCGAACTGCTGCGCATGGTCGGGATCCCCGACGCCGAGAAGCGCATCCACCAGTACCCGCACGAGTTCTCGGGCGGTCAGCGCCAGCGCATCGTCATCGCGATGGCGATCTCGTGCGACCCGCAGGTGATCATCGCGGATGAGCCGACGACGGCGCTCGACGTGACGGTCCAGGCCGAGATCCTCGACCTGCTGCGCTCCCTCAAGGACGAGCTCAACACGGGCATCCTGCTCATCACCCACAACATGGGAGTGGTCGCCGACATGGCGGATCGCGTCGCGGTGATGTACCAGGGCGATGTCGTCGAGACCGGAACTGCGCACGATGTGCTCACGACGCCCAAGCACGAGTACACCAAGCGCCTGCTGGATGCGGTGCCCCACCTGGGGCGTCGTGGTGAGACCCCGCCAGTCGTGCAGGGGGACTCGCCTCGCTCGCTGGAGGTGCGTGACCTCGTCGTCGAGTACCACCGCACGGGCAAGGAGCCCTTCCGCGCCGTTGACGGCGTCTCGTTCGACGTCAACCAGGGTGAGATCGTCGGGCTCGTGGGCGAGTCCGGATCGGGCAAGTCGACGATCGCCCGATGCGTGCTCGGCCTGATCCCGGCCGCGTCCGGCACCGTGTCGATTCTGGGGCAGGACATCACCACGATGAAGCGCGCCGAGCTGAAGGCCCTGCGCCGACGCATCGGGGTCGTGTTCCAGGACCCGGCCAGCTCGCTCAACCCCCGCCTTCCCGTCGGCGACTGCATCGCGGAGCCCATGGAGGTGCACAAGATCGGGGACAAGGCCGCGCGCCGCGCCAAGGTGGCGGAGCTCCTCGAGGCCGTCGAATTGCCGCGCAGCGTCGCCAACCGCTACCCGCACGAGCTCTCGGGTGGGCAGCGTCAGCGTGTGTCGATCGCCCGCGCGCTGTCCCTCGACCCGGAGTTCCTCGTCGCGGACGAGCCCACTTCTGCTCTCGACGTGTCAGTGCAGGCCTCCGTGCTGAAGATGTTCACGGCGCTCCAGGAGCGGTACGACTTCGGATGCCTGTTCGTCAGCCACGACCTCGCGGTGGTGGACACGCTCGCTGACCGCGTGGTGGTGCTGAAGGACGGCGAAGTCGTGGAGCAGGGCGACCGGACACAGGTGTTGACCAACCCCACCGAGGAGTACACCAAGAGGCTGCTGATCGCGGCGCCGGTGCCGAACCCTGACGACCAACTGGCGCGCCGCAACGCCCGCTACGAGTTCATGAAGGAGGTCGGCGAGCAGGACCACGGCCTGCACATCGAAGAGGCACCCGAGCGCTCTGACCTCGTACCGCCGGCCGCTACCGCAGAGGCAAGACAGCGGCGGGGCCGCCGCTAGCCCTCCCACGGCTGGGGCCGCGCGACACGTGACCCGAGGCCGCCTTCGGCTCCGGCCGATGCGGGGACGTCAGTCCGTGTTCGGGCTTCCGTCCGGCCGATGCGCGGCGCGCACGGGCGGTGGCAGCAGTGCGGCATCGGGTGCGTCGGCACCGGGCAGGTCGTGCAGATCCGGGATGTGCACCTCGTCGCCGTTCGCGTCGGTGAGCGGCGGACCGGGCACGGGCGACGGAGCGGGCAGGATCTTCTCGGATGCCAAGTGACGGGCCATCTCGGCCTCGCCGGGGTTGAAGATCGATCCGAGTTCGGTCATGCCGTGAGCCTACGCCCGGCCTTTCTGGCGGGCGAGAGAGAACCCAGCCCCCGCATCGGCCGCCGTTCCCGCTTTCACTGCGAACCACTTCTGGACCGACACGCCGTCCGACGCCCGTCAGGAGCCCGAGCTCTCGGGGTGTCGGAGCGAAAAGTGGTTCGTAGTGCCGGGAGGGCGGTGGCAACTAGACTTGTCGACCGTGGCTCTCACTATCGGAATCGTCGGACTGCCCAACGTGGGCAAGTCCACCCTGTTCAATGCTCTGACGCGGGCGGAGGTGCTCGCCGCGAACTACCCGTTCGCGACCATCGAGCCCAACGTGGGCGTGGTGCCGCTGCCGGACGAGCGGCTGGGCCGCCTCGCCGAGGTGTTCAAGAGCGAGAAGGAGCTGCCGGCCACGGTGTCGTTCGTCGACATCGCCGGCATCGTGAAGGGCGCGTCCGAGGGCGAGGGCTTGGGCAACGCGTTCCTCGCCAACATTCGCGAGGCCGATGCAATCTGCCAGGTCACGCGGGCGTTCGACGACACCGACGTCACCCGCGTCGACGGCTCCACTGACGAGGCGGGCGACCTCGAGACCATTTCGACCGAGCTGATCCTCGCAGACCTCCAGACCCTCGAGAAGGTGATCCCGCGCCTCGAGAAGGAGGTGCGCACCAAGAAGGGCCCCGCCGAGCAACTCGCCGCCGCCAACCAGGCCAAGGAGGTGCTCGAGGCTGGCCAGACGCTGTTCGCCGGCGCCGCCGCGGCAGGCATCGACACCGCAGAGCTGCGCGAGTTCAACCTGCTCACCACCAAGCCGTTCATCTACGTGTTCAACACGGACGATGCGGGCCTGATGAACGAGGAGAAGAAGGCCCGGCTCGAGGCGCTCGTCGCGCCCGCCAAGGCGATCTTCCTCGACGCCAAGTTCGAGTCCGAGCTCATCGAGCTCGACGAGGCCGAGGCCCGCGAGATGCTCGAGTCCACCGGCCAGACTGAGTCCGGGCTGTCACAGCTCGCGCACATCGGCTTCGACACCCTCGGACTGCAGACCTACCTGACGGCCGGTCCCAAGGAGTCGCGCGCGTGGACCATCCGCAAGGGCTGGACTGCACCGCAGGCCGCCGGCGTGATCCACACCGACTTCGAGAAGGGCTTCATCAAGGCCGAGGTCGTGGGCTTCGACGACCTCATGCAGTACGGCTCGATGGCCGATGCGAAGGCCGCCGGCAAGGTGCGCATCGAGGGCAAGGACTACGTGATGCACGACGGCGACGTGGTGGAGTTCCGCTTCAACGTGTAGGTCCGTGGTGGTAGCCGCGGTCCTGACCGCCGAAACCCAGTGGCCATCCGGGCCCTAGCGATCGCCAGCCGGACTCACCGCGAACGCACTGGCGAGCACGATAGCCAGCTCAGCGCGATTCAGCGGAGTAATGGCGGATCTCCGACTCAAGCACATCGACGGTGGCATCGAGGGCCGAAACCATGGGCCAGTGGCCACTGAGGATGTGCTCGCGCCGCCAACCTGCGGCCGCCTTGGCTATCTTGGGAGCGCCCATCCATGCCTCGTCGAAACCACCATGGGGCGTGAGGGCGACGTAGGTCGAGGGCTGGCGTTCCGCTGGTTCGGACAACTGAGCGGGGTCAAGTACTGTGCGTCCGGGATGAGCCGTGAACTTGGACGCAAGGCGATCGCGGTCACGCGGAGAGAGATCAGTCTCGTAGTCGAGCATCTCCCGAGTCGGTGCATGCCAGAGGTTGCCCGCTGCCTCGATGTCGGCGCGCTCCTGCGCGCGCTCGTCGTCCGAACCGCCCCAATCGTCGAGCAGCGAACGCCCTGGCCTCGGCACGAATGCGCCCAGGTGGATCAGGCCGCTGACCTGCTCGCCAAGGCGGTCCGCGGCCGACGCCGTGACCATGCCGGAGTAGGAGTGCGAGACCAAGACCGCAGGGCGCGAGCTGCCTCGATGGACGTGATCGACGAGCTGCTGGACGTGATCGTCGAGTCGAACGGCAGCGATGTCCGCGTCGGACTCGCCTGGTCCGAGACCTTTGAGGGTGATCGTCTCGGCGTCGAGACCTCGGCTGCGCAGCGCCTCCGCCGCCGGCTCCCACACCCAGCCTCCCATCCATGCCCCGGGAACCAGGACGACCTTCGCGCGAGATGCGATCATGATCAACTCCAAACTGGGTGTCGTGAGGTGCTGGCCGAAAACCCCGAACTGCCTCCGAATGAGCGTGCGGGCCCGTGCCGTGCGCTCCGCCCCGGTGTCCCGCGCACTACGGCTGAACCTTTGCCGACGGGGCCGTCGTGACGTCGTACCGGAGCTGGATCATGCCGTTGTCGAACCGCTGCTCATGCCTCAGCGCCAGTTCGAGCCGGTGATCGGGCAGGAAGCGCAGTCCGCCGCCCACGACCACGGGGCACAGGAGGACGTCGATGCGGTCCACAAGTCCGTGCCGGATCGCCTCGGCAGCAAGAGTGGGGCCGTCAACGGTCACGTTGCCCGACACATCGGCCTTGATTTGCGCGACCTCCGCGGGGTTGAAGCGCGAGCGCAGTTGCGTGCGAGACGTGTGCACCGTCTCGAGAGTCCGGGAGTACACGACCTTGTTCGCGCTTTGCCAGATCTGGGCGAACTGCGTGGACTCGGGGGACTGTCCAATGATCGCGGGGTCGGTCTCCCACACCGCCATCATCTCGTACATTCGCCTCCCCAGCAGGTACGTGTCGACCGCCGAGGTCTCCTCGTTGATGGCGGCGAGGACCTGCTCATCGGGCCGCGCCCAGGAGGCGAACTCGCCCTGACTGTCTGCGACATAGCCGTCGAGAGACACGTTCATCGAGTACACCAGCGTGCCCATAGCTCTCCTTCGATCTCGGCCGGCATGAAACCCCTGCTCGGCGCAGCGATGCGATCCTCTTCGTTCCGGACCAGTTGCTTTTCAGGATCAGTATGCACGTTACCTTAGACTGCTTGCATGTCAAGATCAGACGGCGAGATCGCGCTGCAGGTGGACGAGGGTCGGTCGGGGTGCCCGATCAACATGGCGGTCGAGGTGCTCGGGGACCGCTGGACCCTCGTGGTGCTGCGCGACATCACCTTCGGTGGTCACCGGCGCTTCCGAGAGCTGATGCGTCATTCCGTGGAGGGGATCGCGTCCAACGTCCTGGCAGACAGGCTCAAGCGGTTGTCGGCGATCGGCCTGCTCAGTCGTCACGGAGACCCTCGCCATCGACAGATGGTCGACTATCGCCTGACCGAACCGGCGATCCAGCTGGTTCCGGTGATGGCCCAGCTTGGTGCCTGGGGATCGAGGTGGCTGCCTACCTCAGCTGAGCTCGCGATCCGTGCTGAGGTACTCGCTGAAGGCGGCCCCGAACTGTGGTCACGGTTCATGGATGAGCTGCGCGACGTGCACCTGGATGGACAAGCACCGCTGAACGACGGCGTGCTGGCAGACCTGACCGCTGCGTACGAACGCGTCGCATCCTCGCGAGGGTAGCGAGTTCGCCGCAATGGCGGAAGCCGAATCGCGGTCGTCGCCGGCGACAGCGGGGCGCGGGGACGGTCGGACCCCTCGCCATGTCCTCACGACGCGCAGACAGCACTCGTGAGTATGCTCCGCGCATGAGTCGAAACGGACTGACATGAGCGATGTCCGGCGTGCGCTGGCGAGTGCTGGCTACGGAGCCACCATCAGTGGTCTTGATGCGTCAAGCTCCGCGCTGGAGTCGTTGGCAGGGCCGGGACTGCTGTGGCTTGACCGCTCCCGTTTCGCGGGCGCGGATCTCCGTCAGGCCACCCTGGATGGCTGGCACTTCAAGCTGTGTGACCTGACGGGTGCGAACCTGCGAGGCGCCTCCCTCCGCGGTGCCTCGTTTGCGGGTTGTGATCTGACAGGGGCTGACCTGCGCGACACCGATCTGACGGACGCTCGATTCGAACCGGTGGGCGCAGGCCGTGGCGCTATCGCGACACGGCTCGACCGCGCGATGGTCGATCCCGGCGTGAAACTGTCTCCACCCGGGTCTTAGCCCGAGCGAGAGAGTTGATCGCCTGAGGCTGGCCGACTACGGAACGTGGTGGAGTTCCGCTTCAACGTGTAGCGGTGCTACGCCTCAAGAACGACGAACAGGAACGCCAAGAAGCGCGGGTCGTCACGGTCCTTGAAGAAGTCCGGGAACTCCTCGATGGCCTCCGGCGCGGGTCCGGGCTCTCCGACGTGCGTGATGCGGAATCCGGCGGCGAGGAATGACTGGAGCATCGTGGAGAGCGAGCGGTCCCAGAACGTCAGGTCGACGCTCTCCCCGGCGATGTCGCTCTCGTGCCGGCTGCGCGTGGCGAAGTAGTTGGTCTTCTCGCCCTCGTGCTGCGCGGAGAGCCACATGGCGAAGGGGTGCTCCACGGAGAGGATCACGCGTCCCCCTGGCTTCAGCACCCGTTTCATCTCCGCCAAGGGATACGTCCAGTCCTCGAGGTAGTGCAGCGCCAGCGAACTCACCACGTCGTCGAACACGCCGTCGTCAAAGGGGAGCGGATCCGCCAGATCGGCGACCCTCAGGTCCACGTCCGGCCCCAAGCGTTCACGGGCGATGTCGATCAGTGCCGGGCTGCCGTCGATGCCGACCGCCGTCGCGCCGCCGTCGATCAGGTCGACGAGGGTGGGACCGGAGCCGCACCCGAGGTCCAGGACATGCCTGCCGGCGACGTCCCCGAGCAGCTCTCGGATGGCGGGGCGGTTGTAGTACTCGTTGAGAAGGCTCGAGTCATTCTCGGCCGTGTAGGCCTCTGCGACGGCGTCATATGCGGCAGCGCCGCTGTGTCCTGGGCTAGGTGAGTGTGGGGACATCCGGCCACCGTAGCCTGGGGCAAGTCCAGGGTCAGTCACGCACCTCGAGCCGCCAGCAGAAACCCCAGCGCGAGGTGCGCAGTCGTTGACGACGTGCTCGTGCGCCCGTGACCCCAGCCCGGGTAGACGTGCGCACGGCCGTTCTGGACTCGTGCCGCGGTCTGCTCGAACAGTTCGCGACTATAGAACACGTCCTTGGCGCCGCCGATCACCAAGGTGGGCGCGCTGACCTCGGCCAGCTGCTCACCAGCGTCGAAGGCATCCTCTGCATCAAGGGTGACCAGCAAGTCGTTCGGATCCTCTGGCGCGCTCGACCTCATCAGTACGCGAGCAACGGGGAGCATGGGACTGCGCAGGGGAGCCGGCATCATCGCCGTCCACATCTGAGCCCAGCCTGCGGCTGCATCGCCGGCCCGCGTGAGGCGGGCCATCTCTTGCTGAATCTGCCGGCCCCTGGATCCGAGTCGGTAGGCAGAGGCGATCATGACCAGTGCGCTGACCAGGTCCGGCCGGTCCACGGCCAGCTGCAGCGCGACGGATCCGCCGGTACTCGTGCCCGTCAAGAACACGGGGCCACCGAACTCTTCCTCGATTCCCGTCGCCAAGTGTCCGGCAATGTCCGACATCGTCTCGCCCGGCTCAAGGCCCTGCTTGCGGTTCACCACGTACACGCGGAAGTCGCCACCCCACACCTTGGCGCTCGACATCGCCATCCGGCGCTCCATGCCGCTGGGTGCCTCGTGCGTGGGGGTCAGACCGAGGGCGGACACCAGGGGTGGACCGTGACCGGCCGCGAGGTACGGGCTGCCTCCACTCAGCACGCCCGTCGACACCTGAGCCATGGCACGCTCCCTTCGCCGGCACACGGTTCTCGCCATTCCGGTGCGCTTCCATCAAACGCCTGTCGCACCGCGGTGTCCATTGGGACGAGTTCCAGTCCGATGGCAACGCCGTCGCCGTCTGGCGTCGTGCCGCACCACGCGTGCCGAGTGCCTGGCGTGGAACGTGAGGCTAGGTCGAAGGCCACGCGAGCGGACGAGCGCTCGAGTAGTCTCGCTGGCTGCCATCGATGGGGTCTTCGAACCGCAGCCGCCGCGCGACGAGCTGCAAGGGGTCGGTGAAGTCGTCTGGCGCGACGTCCACGATGGATGGGTACAGGGAGTCACCCACGATCGGTAGCCCCAGAGCCGACATCTGCACGCGCAGTTGGTGGGTCTTGCCCGTCGTGGGAGTGAGCCGGTAGCGCGCGAAGCCGCCGCGGACCTCCACCACCTCGACGAGGGTCTCCGCGTTGGGCTCCCCCGGCACAATCTGGGCCTGAATCACCCCCCTGCGCTTCTCGATCCGACCTGTGAGCCGGCGCGGAAACTCGAGCGAGGGGTCGTAGCGCGCGATGGCCTCGTATGTCTTGTGCGCGCTGCCGGATTGGAACACCCCCTGATAGGCGCCGCGGTACTCGCGGCGAGCAGACAGCACCAGCACGCCGGCGGTCAGGCGATCCAGCCGATGCGCGGGGGCCAGCTCAGGAAGGTCCAGGGCCAGTCGTGCCTTCACCAGAGCGGTCTCGCTCACGTGCGCCCCGCGTGGCGTGGTGGCCATGAAGTGCGGCTTGTCCACGACGACGAAGCGCTCGTTCACGTCCAGGATGTCGAGAGGGAAGGGCGCCGGCGTCTCCGGTGCGAGCGGGCGATGGAACCACACGAAGGTGTGGGGCCGGTAGGCCTCGTCCCCGCCCCACGGGCGCCCGGCAGTGTCGACGAACTCGCCCGCCTCCAGCATCTGGTCGACCATGGCGCGCGCGGGCAGCCGAGCCGCGAGGAAGTCGCGCATCGTCGCCCACGGAGCTGGCGCATCGGCCGCGGTGCCCGGCGTGCGTATCCAGGCCGCGTCGAGCCCGTGGCGCTGTGGCAGGGGAGAGCGCGGGGGCATCAGCTACGGGTCTCGGAGGCGAGCAGGGTCACGACGAGCATCGTACGGACTGGGGTGCTCCTCGCTAGTCTCTCCTTGACTCGACAGTGGGCACTGCAACGCCAGGCCCGGAGTCTCGAGACGAGAAGAGGGCATCGTGGCGAACGCTCAAGCGGGCTGGTACGACGATGGTTCCGGACAGCAGCGGTGGTGGGACGGCCAGACGTGGACCGACGACTTCCGGCCTTCACCGACTCGCGCAGGCGGGCTGACGGGGGTGGTGAATCGCATCGAAGCGGACGCCGCCGCAGGGGCTCAGCCGCGTCCGGGGTCGCACGGGGCGAGCTACGTGGTGCTCCAGGTGGTTCTCAAGGAGAAGATGTGGAGCGCGGGATCGGGAAACCTCACCGAGCTCGAGAAGGCCATCAATGCCCAGGCCGCGCTCGGGTACCGACTGCACACGATCACGACGGCTGCGGCGGGGAGCTCCGGCTTCGGGGGAGGGGATCGGATTCAGGCGACGATGGTCTTCGAGAAGCTCTCGTAGGCGACTGACGCGGTCGCGGTGCTCGCGATCGTTCTGTGTCAGGCTGGCGTGGAGTCCCGCGTCAACGCGTGAGCCGGCCGAGGCGCGCCGTCGGGACCCGAGCGAAGGGCGTGAGCACTGTGAAGGAACCTGACTGGGTTGAGCACGCCATCTGGTGGCAGGTGTTCCCGCTGGGGTTCACCGGAGCGGAGAAGACCGCCACTGCGGAGCCCGCGGAACCCCACCGACTCCTGGACCTGGTGCCGTGGCTCGACTACGTCGTGGAGCTCGGTGCATCTGGCCTGGCGCTCGGCCCCATCTTCGCGTCGGAGACCCACGGCTACGACACCACCGACTACTTCCGGGTCGACCCCCGGCTCGGCACGGAAGAGGACGTCGACACCCTGATCGCGGAGGCCCACCGGCGCGGGCTCACCGTGCTCCTCGACGGCGTCTTCAACCACGTGGGCAGGTCCTTCGGCCCCTTCCAGGAGGTGCTCGCCCACGGCCCAGCGGCCGACGCGGGCGCGTGGTTCTCCTTGCAGTGGCCCGAGGGCGCGGGGCCGGGCGACGAGCCCGAGTACCGCGACTTCGAGGGGCACCATCACCTGGTGGCGCTCCGGCACGACGAGCCGGCCGTCGCCGACTTCGTCGTCGAGGTCATGGAGCACTGGCTGGCACGCGGCGCCGACGGCTGGCGGCTCGACGCGGCGTACGCCGTTCCGTCGTCGTTCTGGGGTGAGGTCACGGCGCGTGTGCGGCGGAGCCATCCCGACGCCTACTTCGTGGGCGAGTACATCCACGGTGACTACGCGGCGGAGGTCGAGGCGGGCGGCCTCGATTCCACGACCCAGTACGAGCTGTGGAAGGCCGTCTGGAGCTCGCTCAACGACGCGAACTTCTACGAGCTCGCCTCTGCCTTCGAGCGTCACAACGCTCTGCTCGCCGCCTACGCGCCGCTCACGTTCATCGGGAACCATGACGTCACCCGCATCGCGAGCAGGCTCACCCACGCCGCGCTCCTGCCTCACGCCGTCGTCGTCCTCTTGACGGTGGGCGGTACGCCGTCCATCTACTACGGCGACGAACAGGGCTACCGGGGCGTCAAGGAGGAGAGGGAAGGGGGCGACGACGAGATCCGGCCCGTCTTCCCGCCGTCCCCCGACGACCTCTCGCCGCTCGGCCGCCCGGTCTTCGCGCTGCATCGCGAGCTCATCGGGATCCGCCGACGGCACTCGTGGCTTCACCGCGCGACGACGGAGGTCCTGCAGCTCACGAACGAGGTGCTCGCGTACAGGGTCGCGTCCGGCGACGATGCCCTGGTGGTGGCGCTCAACCTGTCGCACGAGCCGCAGCAGGTGACGGCACCGGGTGCGCGCGAGGTCCTCGCCGGCGAGGCCACGATCGACTCCGACGCGGACTCGGCAGAGATTCCGGCACGAGAGTGGGCCGTGCTCGGCCCGCGCAGCGACGAGGACGCCTCCGCGTAGCCGGACGGGTCGCACCGATCCCATCGGGCCAGGACTATCGGGTCAGGGCCGCGCATCGCGGCGACGATGGAGCGTGAAAGGAGGACCCCATGATTCGCACTCTCAACGCCCTCGTCGACCTCGTCGAGCAGGACACCGGCGATGGTGTCGATGTCGCAGCATTCGCCCGAGAGCACGGCACGACGGAGTACCACCTGCGCCGGATGTTCTCGGCCCTGTCGCAGATGCCGCTGTCGGAGTATGTCCGTCGTCGGCGCATGACCCTCGCCGGCGCCGTCCTCGTGTCCAGCGACGTCAGCATCCTGGATGTCGCCGTTCGCTACGGCTATGGCTCGGTCGAGGCCTTCGGCCGGGCGTTCAGGTCGGTGCACGGCGCCGGTCCGGCCGACGTGCGCCGTCATGGTGGTCCGCTCACCACACAACCCATGCTCAGGTTTCGCCTGAGCGTCGAAGGGAGCACCCCGATGGACGTCACCATCGCCCACCGACCTGCATTCACGCTCGCGGGACACGCGGCCCAGGTTCCGCTCATTCACGTCGGCGTCAACCCGCACATTCAGCGCCACATCGCCTCGATCGCTCCAGAGGAGCACGCGCGACTGAAGGCGCTGGCGGACACGGACCCCGCGGGGATCCTGGCCATCACGAACGATGTGGAGCCAGATGCGCCAGAGGGGTCGCTTCTGACGTACCTCCATGGTGTCGCGGTGAGTGCCTCCACCGAGGCGCCCAGCGACCTCGACGCGATCGAGCTCGAGGCCGGGACGTGGGCGGTCTTCCGCGCCAGCGGCCCGTTCCCGGATGCCCTGCAGCAGCTGTGGGCGTCGACCGCCACGGACTGGTTCCCCTCGAACCCATGGAGGCAGCGGCCGGGCCCGTCGATCGTGCGCTACCTCGACCTCACTGAGACGCACGTGGACTGTGAGCTCTGGCTTCCCATCGAGAAGTCATGAGCGGTGGGTCCGCGCCGTCCGTGACAGGGTGATCGCATGGACATGAGCTACTTCTGGACCGGCTGGTCCCCCATCTGGCACACCCTGCTGGTCGGCACCGTCGGCTACCTCACGCTGGTCATCCTCCTGCGCGGGACCGGACCCCGCACCATGGCGAAGATGACCCCGTTGGACTTCATCATCGCGGTGACTCTCGGCTCAGCGTTCGGCCGCGTCGTCACGGCATCGGACGTGGGCCTCGCCCAGGCGGTCGTCGCGTTGGTGCTGTTGGTCGGGGTGCAGTGGGCCCTCGCGTCGATCCGCGCGAAGTGGCCTGCCATGCGGCGCGTGCTCGACACGCCCCCGGTGCTGCTCTACTACGACGGCGACTTCCAGTCGAAGGCCCTGCACAAGCATCGGCTCACCGAGGCAGACGTGCACTCCGCCGTCCGCCAGTCCGGCCACGGTTCGCTCGACAGCGTGCAGGTGGTGATCCTGCACCAGGACGGATCGCTGGGGGTGATCGCCGAGGGATCGATGGGTGACGGCTCAAGCCTGCTGCCTTACGTCGAGCGCCACCAGGGCGATTCCGGCAACGCCGCTTAGCCGGGGACTATCGCGCACGCGGCTACCGTTGTCGCATCGTCTGATGCACGCCGATGCCGAGGAGACACGCATGAGCAGAGTTCGCGACAGGGCCAGCCGCCTGGCAGGCAGGCGGCGCTCCGCGGTGCCCACCACGGCCGATGCGGCCCACGGCTCGGACGTCGGCCTCACCCGATTCGTCAAGGAGGGTCGCTCGACGCCCGCGCCCCGAGGGACCTCGCCTGCGGACGCACGAGAGTACGGAGCGGCAGCGCCCGAGCAGATGGCACTCCTCCTCTATCCGGACCCGAGCGCGGCGGCAATCCGCGACCTGGCCGAGGCCTGGGATCTCCACCCGATTCTGGTCGAGGACCTTCTCCACGCCGGTCAGCGGCCCAAGCTCGAGCGCTACGGCGACGTCCTGTTCCTGGTGGTGCGCTCAGCGCATTACGACGACGAGCGCGAGGAGGTCGATCTCGCCGAGTTCCACGTGCTGGTCCGTCCGGGGGCGGCGGCCGTGCTGTGTCAGGACGGCGTGTGGATCGACGGCACGACGGCCGATGCAGTGGCGGGGTCCGATGCCGGCCGCATCCTGGACTCGCTGCTCGACGGCGATCTCCTGCACCTGGGACCGGAGGCGATCGCCTATCGACTGCTCGATGCCATCGTCGACGGCTATGCGCCCGTGCTGCACGAGGTCGGGATCGACAAGGAGCAGATCGAGCGGCAGGTGTTCAGCGGCGACGCGGCCGTGGCCGAACGGATCTATCGCCTCACCCAGGAGGTCATCGACGTCCAGCACGCGACCTCGTGGCTCGTCGAGGTGCTGGATGGACTGCGCGGCGGATTCCGCAAGCACGACGTCGCCGAGGAGCTCCAGACCTATCTGCAGGACGTCGAGGACCATCTCGACCGCATCGGCGCTCAGACCGCGGAGTACCGCGAGGCACTGACGCAGATCCTCAGCGTGAACTCCACCCTGGTGGCGGAGCGTCAGAACGAGGACATGAAGAAGATCTCGGGATGGGCGGCCATTCTGTTCGCCCCCACGCTCGTCGCCGCGATCTATGGCATGAACTTCCAGCACATGCCGGAACTGCACTGGTCCTTCGGGTACCCCCTCGCGCTGGGTGTCATGGTCGGGTTCTCGGTCGTGCTGTATCGGGTCTTCAAGGCCAAGCGCTGGATGTGAGGCCGGTACCTGCGCGCTTGACGTGCGTCAAGGCGCTGGCGCGCCGCTCTCCGTAGCGTCAGGGGTATCACCTACGAAGGAGAACCCCATGATCACCATGCGCATCACCGACCTGCTCGCCTCGCTGCGCCCCGTCACCGTCGAGGCCCACTGCGACACCGCCGACGGCCCCGCGGCGAAGGCTGGCCGCACTGCGTTGGAGACCGGCAACATCAACCATGCGCTCGCGTGGATCCCCGCCGACGGCGAGGCCGAGCTCCGCGACGTGTTCGCCAAGGCCCTGCAGGTCCGTGCGCTCGGCACTGGCGCGGCCGAGGTCGCAGACCGGCTCTTCCTCGAGACCCTGGTAAGGATTCACCGCATGGGCGAGGGCGTGGCCTTCACCGGACTTCAGGCGCCCGGTACCGCGATCGACCCGGTGGTCGCCGCGGCCGACGAGGCCATCGCGGTGAATTCGGACGCTGAGCTGCTGACGATGGTGCCCGACGAGCGCCGAGCGGAGCTCCACGACCGCTTCCACGCCGCGATGGCGGCCAAGGACTTCGACGTGGACGACGTCGTGGCAGGACGGCGGTACCTCGCCGCCTACGTCCACTTCTTCAAGTACGCCGAGGGCGAGGACCACGATCACCACGCCCACGCCGAGGACGCCCACCAGCACTGAGGTGTTGTCGTGACGCGTCTTGCCAGGGTCGTGGGGGAGTCCATGGCCCCCACGTACCGCCCGTCCGACCTGCTGCTCACGCGGCCGGCCGGACGCGTCGGCGCCCCCGCAGCGCGCGGAGACGTGGTGGTGTTCCGTCATGGCGGGCACCGGATGATCAAGCGCGTGGTCGGTCTTCCCGGCGATCTCGTCGCTCTCGAGGCCGGACGCCTGAGCATCAACGGCGTTGCGCTCGCGGGGGGACGTGCAGTGCGGGGAGCCTTCACGCAGTCGTGGTCGGTGCCGGCCTTCAGCTACTTCATGGCGGGCGACGACCCGGAGACGTCGGACGACTCCCGGGTGTGGGAGAACCCCTTCGTCGCTTTCGGGAGTGTCGACGCCGTGGTCGTTCGGCGGCTGCCGTGGAACCGTCGTGCACGCACCCTCAGGCTCCGTCGGACAGGCGCTGCAGCGGCGCAGGCTGCGTGATCGATATCGACCGCCCCGCGCCCACGGAGATCAGACCCTGGGCCGCCAGGCTCGTGAGTGCACGGCTGAGGCTCTCTGGCGTCGTGTCGATGAGAGACGCGACGTCCTTCTTGGCCATGGGCAGGTCTACTGTCGCCACCCCATCGCGCCGGGTGGCGGGCAGGCTCAGCAGGTAGTCGGCGACGCGGCTCTCGACCCCGTGCGATGTCAGCGAGGTGAGTCGTCTCTCAGTGACCGCGAGCCGCTCGCTGACCGTGGCGAGCATCCGCATGCCGATGCCTGGATGCTGCCGGATCAGCGCCTCCAGATCCTCGTGGCGGAACACGCACACCTGGCAGTCATCCATCGCCGCTGCGTAGTCGGCTGGGCTGCGTCCGGTGAGGATCGACGTCTCGCCGGTGAATTCGCCAGGACCCAGCACGCGCACGATCTGCTCTGCGCCGTCGGCGGACAGCCGAAAGATCTTGAGGTGGCCCGTGTGCAGCACGATCAGGCGCGACCGTTCGTCGGCCGCGGAGTAGGCGAGCTCCCCTGCGGTGAGGCGCGTGGATCGCGCCAGCCCGGCCACCGTCCGCTGATCGTCCTCCGACAGTCCGGCGAAGACGGGGACGCGGGAGACGCAGGTGTCGGCCATCTTCGAAGAGTAGCCGCGACGGCCCCACCGGCCAGGGCCGCCCCCACTAGCGCTGGCGTCACAGCGGTGTCATGATGACACCATGAACATCGAGCGCTATTCAGACCAGTTGACCCAGCAGTTGGACAAGGCTGCCGCCACGGGCACGCCGAAGGTTCGCGAGGCGGCGGCGATGCTGGCGTCCTCCCTGGAACCCGCGACGCGTCTGGTCCTCGTGGAGGCGCTTGCCGACGCCGCGGGGGAGATCTCGAGAGAGCTCGCGCCTGGGAGCGTCGAGCTGCGCGTGCGGGGCAAGGGCGTCGACTTCGTCGTCGTGGCGCCGCCGTCCGCACTCGAGCACGACGCGACCGCGGTGGCGGAGGCTCAGGCGGAGGTCGCGAGCCTTGCGGGGGAGCCCGCGTCACGCACGACGCTGCGCATCCCCGATGAGCTCAAGCAGCGAGCCGAGACGGCGGCGGCGGCCGAAGGCCTGTCGCTGAACACGTGGCTCGCACGTGCCGCCGCGCTGCACCTCGAGCAGGGAGTGAGATCGCGTCGCGGCCGGGCTGCCGCGCGCATGACGGGGTGGGCCAAGGAGGCCGACTAGCGAGCCAGGTGGGTCACGACTCGTCGTCGGCCTGTCGCGCACGGTAGGCGGCCTGGGCGGCACGGTTGGTGCACGTCACCGAGCAGTACTTGCGCGATCGGTTGCGCGACAGATCGAGGACGATGCCGTCGCAGTCCTCCATCTCGCAGCGCCCGAAGCGGCTCATCTCGTCGGCACGGATCACGTCGATCATCGCCATCGCGGTCTCCACGAGGATGCGCTCGTGCAGGGGGCGGTCGTCCGAGGTCGCGTGGATGTGCCAGTCGACGTCGCCGTGCCGGACCAGTTGGGGGAGTGCGGACTGCTCCGCGAGGATCGCGTTCACCAGCGGGACCGCCTCGTCCCTGCTCGCGGTGAACAGTGCGCGCAGTCGAGTCCGGATGCCGCGCACCAGCTCGAGGTCGCCTGGCCGCGCCGGCGGGCCCGTGTATCCGAAGTCCACGAGGAAGGCGTCGAGCGCTTCCGCCGCCACCAGGGTGTCGGGTTCCAGCTCCGAGTTCGCGAGGAACGCCGCGGACTCCAGGGCCTCGATCGTGTCATGTGCGAACGGCATGTTGACACATTATCAAACCGCCGCTAGCGTCATGAGTCATGACCGCTATGACTCATGACCTGACGCGCGAGCGCCTCACTGCGGGGCTGGGGTTCGCCATGGTCTCCGCGGCGTCGTTCGGCTTGTCCGGCTCACTCGCCCGTGGCCTTCTCGACGTGGGATGGTCCGCTGGCGCAGCGACGCTCGTCCGCGTCGCGATCGCGGCCGCAGTGCTGCTGGTTCCCGCGATCATCGCCGTGCGCGGTCGGGGCCACCTGGTGCGCCGCGGGTGGAAGGTCATCGTGGCGTACGGGCTCTTCGCCGTAGCCGGCGCTCAACTGTGCTACTTCCTCGCGGTCGGCTACCTGGACGTCAGCGTCGCCCTGCTCATCGAGTACACCGCACCGGTCGCGGTGGTGCTGTGGATGTGGCTGCGTCATGGCCACCGGCCGACACCGCTGACGGTAGGCGGCGCGGCGATCGCGGCCTTCGGGCTCGCGCTGCTGCTCAACGTGTTCGGCGGCGGCCAGATCTCCATCGTCGGCGTGCTGTGGGCGCTCGCGGCCATGGTCGGCGCCTCCGTGTACTTCATCATCGGCGGGGACGAGAGCAATGGGCTGCCGCCCATCACCCTCGCGGCCGGCGGGCTGCTCGTCGCCCTGGTCGCCTTGGGCGCCGCCGGCGTCACCGGCGTGCTGCCGATGCGCTTCTCGACCGGCACCGTCAGCTTCGTGCAGTTCGACGCCCCCTGGTGGAGCATCGCGATCGCCCTGGGCGTCATCACGGCCGCGGTCGCGTATGTCACCGGCATCGCGGCCACCCGTCGGCTGGGCGCGCGGTTGGGGTCGTTCGTGGCCCTCACCGAGGTGATGGCCGCCACGGCCTTCGCGTGGCTGCTGCTCGGCCAGGCCCCCGCTCCCATCCAGGCAGGCGGAGCGCTGCTGATCCTCGCCGGCGTCATCGTCGTCAAGCTCGGTGAGCGCCCGGCGGCGACGGTGGCCGAGTCCATCGTGGAGGAGCCCGCACTCACTGATCCGCCCGCGCCCGTCCCGGTCTGATCCCTCGTTAGGCGAGGGGTGGCGCCTAGGGTGGCCGCATGACTCATGCGACCTCGTTCGGCGCCGCAGCGGGGGACTACCAGCGCGGCCGGCCCGGCTACAGCGCCGATGCGGTGGCGTGGCTGCTGCCGTCGTCGCCCCGGCGCGTGCTCGACCTGGGCGCCGGCACCGGGAAGCTCACGGCGCTGGTGGTGGAGGCTGCGCCCGACGTCGTCGCGATCGACCCCGACCCGGCGATGCTCGAGACGCTCGCAGCTGCGCTGCCTCAGGTGGCTACCGCGGTAGGGACTGCGGAGTCGATTCCTCTCCCTGACGCCTCGGTCGACGCGGTCGCGGTGGGACAGGCGTGGCATTGGTTCGACGTCGACGCCGCGTCGACGGAGGTCGCGCGAGTCCTGCGACCTGGGGGCACCCTCGGGCTGGTGTGGAACATCCGCGACAGCCGCGAGCCATGGGTCGCGAGGCTGGGAGAGGCGATGCGCGGCTCCGCAGCGGAGCAGCTCATCGAGGGAGCGGGGCCGCGCGTCGGCGCGGCGCTGACCGGCCTCGAGCACGCGACGTGGGAGTGGGCGCGCGGCATGAGCGCCGATGACGTGCGCGCGATGGCGCGCTCGCGAAGCCACTACATCGTGGGCGACGACGCGTACCGGGCCCAGGTCGACCGTGACGTCGAGGCCGTGCTGGCGGGGCTCCCGGACCGTGCCGGTGTCGTATCCCTGCCGTATGTCACGCACGCCTTTCGCGCGCATCGGCCGTAGTGCCCCGCGCTACCAGGCGAACGACTCGTCCTCGAACCGCGCCGGCCGCGCCTCGACCACCCATGCGGGTCTGATGGCGCCGTAGATGTGAGGAAAGAGCTCGCCGGCGCCGCCGTCCTCCTCGCGGATCTCGACTCCGTCGGCGCGCACCGCCGAGGGGTCGATCACCAGCACCACGAGGTCCTCGGGGTCGTCTCCGTGGACGTGCGCGGCCACACGTGAGACCTGGTGAGGGTGCGAGGCGTGGATGAACCCCACGTCCGAGAGCACGTGGCCGCGTGTGGAGATCTCGTAGGAGCCGCTGCGCTCGGCGGCCTCCCAGTCGGAGCGGTGGGCGATGTGGAGCAGTGGCATGCCTCCAGTGAAGCACGAGCGTGCGGCAGCGCCCGGGGAACGCGAACGGCGGGCCCCGATGCGGGACCCGCCGTCAGTGCTGTGCGGTGAGGACTAGATCTGCGGATCGGCGGTGGCGCCGGAGCCACCGCGGATGTCGCCGCGGAAGCCGCCTTCTTCGACGCCGCGCTCCTCGATGAACGTCTTGAAGTTCTTGAGGTCGCCCTTCACCATGGCGTCGTCGACCTGCAGCGCCGCGCCGGCGGACTCCACGAAGCCCTCGGGGTCCCAGTCCAGCGTGAGAGTGATGGTCGTGACCTCGGGGCCCGCGGACCTGAACTCGACCCGACCGCCCTGCTTGAGCTCGCCGATGCTGTGCCACGCGATGTGGTCGTCGGCCACCTGGTCGGTGATCTCGGCGTCGTACTCACGCTCCACGCCGGCGATCTTCGTCACCCAGTGAGTGCGCGAGTCGTCGATCTGCGTGACGGACTCGACCCCCGACATGAAGTGCGGGAAGGACTCGAACTGGGTCCACTGGTTGTACGCGGTGCTGAGGGGAACGTTGACGTCGATCGTGCTCTGTGCGGTGGTCATGGTGTACCTCCTGGACGTGTCCTTCGGCGAAGGCGGGCGCCCTCGCCCTTTCGACAACGTGAGGGGTGCCCCGATTTATTCGCCCAAATCGCCCAAACGGCCCTTCCTCCCGGCTGCCGCTAGACTGGACCGGCGGCGCGCCTGAGCGCCGCCACCCCTTCCTACGAAAAGAGTCCCCGTATGCCCGTGCGCTCCGACCTGCGCAATGTCGCGATCGTCGCCCACGTCGACCACGGCAAGACCACCCTTGTTGACGGCATGCTCGTCCAGGGTGGCGCCTATGGCGACCACGCTCACGTCGAAGACCGCGCGATGGACTCCGGTGATCTCGAACGCGAAAAGGGCATCACGATCCTCGCGAAGAACACGGCGATCCGCTACCTCGGCGAGGCCTCCGAGCCGGGCGGCGTCACCATCAACGTGATCGACACTCCTGGCCACGCTGACTTCGGCGGCGAGGTCGAGCGGGGACTGTCCATGGTCGACGGCGTCGTCCTGCTCGTGGATGCGTCCGAGGGCCCGCTGCCCCAGACGCGCTTCGTACTGCGCAAGGCGCTCGCGGCCCACCTGCCCGTCATCATCGTCGTCAACAAGGTCGACCGTCCCGACGCGCGCATCAGCGCCGTCGTCGAGGAGACCCACGACCTGCTGCTGGGTCTGGCCTCCGACCTGCACGACGACGTCCCCGACCTGGACATCGACGCGCTCCTCTCGGTCCCGGTGGTCTACGCCTCCGCCAAGGCCGGGCGTGCCTCACTGAACCAGCCCGAGGACGGCGGAATGCCGGACTCCGACAACCTCGAGCCGCTGTTCCACACGATCATGGATCGCATCCCGGGGCCGAGCTACGAGGACGACGCGCCGCTCCAGGCGCACGTCACGAACCTCGACGCCTCGCCCTTCCTGGGCCGACTCGCGCTGCTGCGCATCTTCAATGGCACGCTGCGCAAGGGCCAGACAGTGGCGTGGGCGCGTGCCGACGGCTCGCTCACGAGCGTGAAGATCACCGAGCTGCTCGAGACCAAGGGCCTCGACCGCGTCCCCGCCGAGTCAGCCAAGCAGGGCGACATCGTCGCCGTCGCAGGCATCGCTGACATCACCATCGGCGAGACTCTGACCGACCTCGACGACCCGCGTCCGCTGCCGCGGATCACCGTGGACGACCCCGCGATCTCGATGACCATCGGCATCAACACGTCGCCGCTGTCCGGCCGCGTCAAGGGTGCCAAGGTGACCGCCCGTCAGGTCAAGGACCGCCTCGACAAAGAACTCGTCGGCAACGTGTCGCTGCGCGTTCTCCCCACCGAGCGTCCGGATGCCTGGGAGGTCCAGGGCCGTGGCGAGCTCGCTCTCGCGATCCTCGTCGAGCAGATGCGACGGGAGGGCTTCGAGCTCACCGTGGGCAAGCCGCAGGTCGTCACCAAGAAGGTCGATGGCAAGGTCCACGAGCCGATGGAGCACATGACCATCGACGTGCCCGAGGAGCACCTGGGCGCCGTCACGCAGTTCCTCGCCGCGCGCAAGGGCCGCATGGAGTCGATGTCGAACCACGGCACCGGCTGGGTGCGCATGGAGTTCATCGTTCCCGCCCGTGGCCTGATCGGATTCCGCTCGACGTTCCTCACGGAGACGCGCGGCACCGGAATCGCCTCGTCGATCGCTCACGGCTACGCACCGTGGAACGGCGCGATCGACTTCCGCACCAACGGCTCGCTCGTCGCGGACCGCACCGGCGTGGTCACCTCGAACGCGCTGATGCTGCTGCAGAACCGTGGCACGTTCTTCGTCAAGCCCACCGAAGAGGTCTACGAAGGCATGGTCGTCGGCGAGAACTCCCGTGGTGAGGACATGGACGTGAACATCACCAAGGAGAAGAAGCTCAACAACATCCGGTCCGCGACCGGTGATGAGCTCGAGCGCCTGTCGCCTCCGCGCGTCCTGACGCTCGAGGAGTCGCTCGAGTTCGCAGGCGAGGACGAGTGCGTCGAGGTCACTCCCGACAACGTCCGCATCCGCAAGGTGATTCTGGACCAGACGGAGCGCGCTCGCGCGACGTCGCGCGCCAAGCGGCTCGACGGGTAGGTCGGACCGGGCGCCACGGCGCCCTGGCCCGGCGTGACATGCGGCCGATGCGCGGGAGACTGGGTATCGGATTCGTCACGTCTGTCCCAGGTGCCCTGGTCATGTCATGGCGACCACCTATCCTGGGACGCATGAAGGATGTCCTGGGGTTCGTGGTGCTGCTCGTCGGCGGCATCATCACCGCGAGCGTGGGCGCGGTGGCCCACCGTGGCTTCCCGCCGTTCGGCGTGGTGCTGTGCGTGCTGATGGTGGCGCTGGGGGCAGTCTTCGCACGCACGTGGCTGGGATGGGCTGGACTCGGCCTGTACGCGGGCGCGTGGATGACCATGACGTTCGTGTGGGCGCTGGAAGGACCGGGGGGTTCCGTGTTGATCGTTCAGGATGCACTCGGTGTCGGATGGCTTGCGGGGGGCGCGATCGCGATCGTGGCCGCCTCGGTGATGCCGTCGAGACTGCTGGTGGGTGCGCATGGCCCGCGGTAAGGACCACGCACGCAAGTTGGCAGAGGAGCAGGCGCGCAGGCGGCGCAACTCCGCCGCGCACCGCTCGCTGAGGCGACGCGCGGAGAAGGGCGCCGGTGCTCGGTCGGCGTCGGCGACGCCACCGGCCGACGCCACGCTCGCGGACGACTCCGACGCCACCGAACGGACGACGACCGGCGACATGCCCGCGTCTGCGGCCGCCTCACCGGACCGCGACGACGCTGCCACTCCTGACGACGGCGACCCCACCGCGTCTGACGACGCCCCCGCGTCTGACGACGCCACCGCCTCCGATGACGCCACCGCCTCCGACGACGCCCCCGTGGTCGAGCGAGTGCCCACCAGCGAGCTGAAGGCCCCGGTGTGGCTGGCGGCAGGAGAGGCGGCGACCGCAGACGCCGGCGACGACGCCTACGCGCCGCGCTTCGAGCCGGGCGAGGAACCCGGAGGGGAACCCGCCGAAGGCGACGAGGCTCGTGGGGGAACCGACGAGACGCTGGGCGAGGAGGAGGACTCGGAGCCCGAGCCCGCATCGGCCGGTGACCCTGCTGGCGAGGAGACCGACCGAGACGGCGACGAGCGTGCCCCTGCGCCCGAGCGCGCATCAGTGTTCGCGCCTGCGCACGGGCCGTCGGACACCGTGGCGGAAGACGACCAGACGGCCGTGCACGCGCCGGTGGATGACACCGCCGTGATGGGACCTGTGGACGACGACGCCCCGACGACGGCCCACGAGTCCCGGGCAGCGTCCACGCCGCCATGGGAGGACGAGCCCATCCCTGACACCACGGACGGCGGCGGACACGTGACGCGCAACAAGAAACGGCGGACGGCGTGGATCCTGCCGCTCACGCTGGTCGCCATCGCCGTGCTTTACGTGGGCGCGCAGGCGCTGATGTCGACCACGGTGCCGCGGGGCACCGAGGTGCTCGGCATCCAGATCGGCGGCATGTCCGACACCGAGGCGATCGGAGCAGTCGGCGATGCCGCCGTCGCGCTCGAGGGCGAGGACCTGGAACTGCGCGCAGTCGAGGAGTCCTTCGCGCTGCCCGCCTCGGACGCAGGACTGTCGATCGACGTCGACAGCACCATCGCGCAGGTCACGGGCTTCACGGTGATGCCCGATCGACTGTGGGCGCATATCGCTGGAGGCGGTCCGCTGACGCCGGTGACCGATGTCGACGAGGAGGCTCTCGCCGAGGCCCTGGAGAGCGCGGCCGTGCAGCTCGACGGGCCCGCGCAGGACGCCGGCGTGACGGTCGCCGAGGGGTCGGTCGAGGTCGTTCCCGGCCGGCCATCCGTCACGATCGATCAGGAGGAGTCGGCGACGCGGCTGGCGCAGGCATGGCCGTCGACGCAGGCGATCGATCTGATCGCTCAGACCGAGCCGCCCACGATCACCGACGAGGATGCTGCGGCCTTCGCCGCCGAGCTCGAGACCGAGACGTTCGCGGCACCCATCACGCTGGTGGGCGAGGACGCCGAGGCGACGATCGAGCCCGCCACCATCGCCGCCACGTCGACCGTCGAAGCAGGCCCGGGCGGCCTCGAGCTGGTGGTGGACGGCACCGCGCTCGCGGCACAGATCATCGAGGCCAACCCCGACCTCACGACGGAGGGCGAGAACGCGTCCGTCTCGTTCGACGACAGCCACGACATCGTCATCGACGAAGGCTCGCCCGGCATCACGATCGATGGAGAGGCGTTGGGTGACGCGGTCGTCGCGGCCGCGAGCAGCATGGGCCGGATCGCCGACCTGCCGTACACGGCTGCGGACCCGGAGGTGAGTGCCGAGGACCTGGGCCTGGCTGACTTCACCGAGATCGTCAGCTCCTTCGACACGCCTCTCACGGCCGAGCCCGTCCGCACGCAGAACCTGCGTGTCGCGGCCGCGGACGTCGAAGGTGTGGTCGTCCAGCCAGGTGACACCTTCGACCTCACCGAGGTGCTGTCGCCGATCAACGAGGAGGAGGGCTACCAGCCCGCCCACGTGATCGTGAATGGCATCCTGACGAACGGCATGGGAGGCGGGCTCTCGCAGATGGCGACCACGGCGTACAACGCCGGGTACTTCGCCGGATTCGAGATTCTCGATCACCGTCCGCACTCCGTGTGGTTCACGCGCTACCCGGCAGGGCGCGAGTCGACCATCTACACCGGTTCGATCAACGTGGAGTTCCGCAACAACACTCCTTACGCCGCAGTCTTCAACAGCTACATCGACGGCGGCCGGCTGCACGTCGACGTGTGGTCGACCGAGCACTTCGAGGTCACCACGTCGGCGAGCCCCAAGTCCAACGTGAAGGAGCCGGGCGTCAAGGAGGTCACCAGCGCCAACTGCGAGGCCAAGGGTCCTGGTCAGCCGGGCTTCACGATCACGAACACGCGCACCGTCAAACTCGACGGCGACGTGGTGGAGGAGACCTCCGACACGTGGACGTACAAGCCGGACGACGCGATCGAGTGCGTGAGTGACGACGATGAGGATGACTGACCGCACGCGTTCCCGTCGCACCACGCGGGTGCGTGGACTCCGCGCGCACGCCGCTATGATGAAAAGCCCGGATCACCCTCGAATGGAGGAGACGAAGTGACATACGTCATCGCACTGCCTTGTGTCGACGTCAAGGACAAGGCCTGCATCGATGAGTGTCCCGTCGACTGTATCTACGAGGGCGAACGGATGCTCTACATCCACCCCGACGAGTGCGTGGACTGCGGTGCATGCGAGCCGGTGTGCCCCGTCGAGGCGATCTACTACGAGGACGACACTCCCGACAAGTGGGCGGACTACTACAACGCCAACGTCGAGTTCTTCTCGGAGATCGGCTCGCCCGGCGGCGCGGCCAAGATGGGTCTGATCGAGCACGACCACGACCTCATCAAGTCGCTTCCCCCGCAGGCCTAGCGGGCGCGCAGGCGATCCGTGGGTCTGTACCCGGGCTCCCTGCCCGACTTCCCATGGGACTCGCTTGCGAGGTTCCGGGAGCGTGCGGGTGAGCACCCTGATGGAGTCGTCGACCTGTCGGTGGGCACGCCCGTCGACCCCACGCCCGAACTGATCCAGCGCGCGCTCTCCGACGCCGCGAACGCTCCGGGGTACCCGACCACGCACGGCACCGCCGATCTGCGTCGCGCGGTGGTCGAGTGGTTCGCCCGCACGCGAGGCGTGAGCGGGCTCGACCCCGACGCAGTGCTGCCGACGGTGGGCTCCAAGGAGCTCGTCGCCTGGCTCCCGAGCCTGCTCGGCCTGTCGACGGGCGACGTCGTGGTGCACCCGGCCGCCGCGTACCCCACCTATGCCGTGGGTGCGGTCCTCGCTGGCGCATCGGCCGTCGCGACGGACGTGGTGAGCGACTGGGCGAACCGTGACGACGTACGGCTCGTATGGATCAACTCTCCGTCGAATCCCACCGGTTCCGTGCTGTCGCGCGACGAGCTCCGCGCGATCGTGGACGCCGCCCGGAGCATCGGCGCGGTGGTCGCTTCGGACGAGTGCTACGCGGCCCTGCCGTGGGAGGAGCCGTGGGTGAGCGACGGCGTGCCGTCGGTGCTCGACCCCGAGGTGTGCGGCGGGGACCACACCGGACTGCTGGCGGTGTACTCGCTGTCCAAGCAGAGCTCCCTCGCGGGCTATCGTGCCGCTTTCGTGGCCGGCGACGCCGCGATCATCTCCGGACTGCTGGAGACCCGCAAGCACGCCGGCATGATCGTGCCGGGTCCGGTGCAGGCCGCGATGGCGACGGCGCTGCGCGACGATCAGCACGTGACCGTCCAGCGTGAGGTCTACCGCGCGCGCCGGGCGGTGCTGAGGCCTGCCGTCGAGGCGGCAGGATTCACCGTGACGGGCTCCGACGCGGGCCTGTATCTGTGGGCCTCGCGCGACGAGGACTGCTGGAAGACCATAGAGTGGCTCGCGGAACGCGGCATCGTCGCCGCGCCGGGCTCCTTCTACGGCACCGCGGGAGAGCGTCATGTGCGCATGGCGCTCACCGCGACGGATGAACGTGTGCAAGCAGGGGCCCGGCGGCTATAAAAGACAGGTAAACTCGCTGCAAAGCGAACGCACAATGGCGCTGCGGCGCACGGGAGGTCCCTGGAATGACACGAGTGGTTGACGCCCGACTCACGGTCGATGGCACCACGCGCGAGCTTCCGCTCGAGCGCTCCACGGTCGGCAATGATGGAGTGTCCGTCGCGACGCTGCTCAGCGAGACAGGGCTGGTGACCGTCGACCCGGGATTCATGAACACGGCCTCGTGCGAGAGTGCGATCACCTACATCGACGGTGACGCTGGAATCCTGCGCTACCGGGGCTACCCCATCGAGCAGCTCGCGGAGAAGTCCACGTTCCTCGAGGTGTCCCACCTCCTGATCCACGGCGAGCTTCCCACGTCAGACCAGCTCACTGCCCTGAACAATCGGGTGGCACGGCACATGCACGTGCACGAGGGCATCAAGGCGTTCCTCGAGGCCTTCCCGCGTAACGCGCACCCGATGGCGGTGCTGTCGGGCGCCACGAGCGCACTGTCGACGTTCTACCCGGAGTCGGTGGGGCGCGGCGAGTACGAGATCGAACTCGCGACCGTCCAGCTGCTCGCCAAGACCGCCACGGTCATCGCGTACCTGCAGCGCCGCTTCACGGGCGGCGACCTGATCGAGCCCAGCCGCGAGGGCACCTACGTCGACGAATTCATGCGCATCGCCTTCTCCGGCTCCGACGGCGCGCTCGACATCGACCCCACGATCCGTCGGGCCCTCGACCTGCTGCTGATCCTGCACGCGGACCACGAGCAGAACTGCTCGACGTCCACGGTCCGCATCGTCGGATCGTCGCAGGCGAACATCTACGCATCCATCTCCGCCGGCATCGGCGCGCTGTCCGGACCGCTGCACGGCGGTGCCAACGAGGCGGCGCTCGAGATGTTCGACGGCATCAAGGAGTCGGGTGACACCGTCGAGCAGTTCGTGGCGAAGGTCAAGGACAAGGCCGAGGGCGCCAGGCTCATGGGCTTCGGTCACCGTGTGTACAAGTCGTATGACCCGCGCGGCGCGGTCGTCAAGGACGTCGCCAACACCGTGCTCGCCGAACTGGGCGGCAACGACGAGACCTTCCAGATGGCGCAGCGCCTCGAAGAGATCGCGCTGTCCGACGAGTACTTCATCGAGCGCAAGCTGTACCCGAACGTGGACTTCTACACCGGCCTGCTCTACTCGGCGATGGGCTTCCCTCGCCAGATGTTCACGCCGTTGTTCGCGCTGGGCCGCATGCCGGGCTGGATCGCTCACTACCGCGAGATGATGACGGACCCGCGCACCAAGATCGGCCGCCCGCGTCAGATCTACACCGGCCAGGTGGAGCGCGACTACGTCGCAATGGACCACCGCTGACCTACCACCCGCTGCTGCCTCGGGAGGGCGGTCCTGTCCACGGTGCGCCGTGGGCAGCCGCCCTGGCCGAGGGCGCTTCTCAGTCGGTGCGGATGGCGATGAGGGTGCCGTCGCCCTCTGGTGAGACGGCATCGGCGTCCCGAAGCCACGCCTGGTCGTCGCGGACGGCCCCGGTGACGCCCTCGACGGCGGCCACCGCGACCGCCCACTGCTGAACGGCCTGCGCGAGGGTCGCGTCGGCGCCGGCCGGCGTGAGCACCGTGGCGTCGGCGTTGATGTCCGCCACCTGCAATGACACGGCGTCGCCGAAGTCGGCCGCCACGCGGTCGGTGAACGCCCGCGCGGTGGTCGTGGAGGCGTCCCCGAGGTCGCACGTCACCTCGCCGCCGTGCCCCGTGAGGGCGGATGCCCACAGGCGGCCCTCCTCTTCGTGGTCCGCGTAGGCATCCGGAAACGCTGATCGCTGCACCGCCTGTGCGGCCACCGTGATGTCCAGCTCGGGCCAGTTCGAGATGTCCCGCAGCGCCTCGTAGAACTGGTCCGTGGAGTAGTACGGATCCAGAATCTCCTCGACCGATCCCCAGCCCTGCGATGGGCGCTGCTGGAAGAGGCCGACGGAGTCCCGATCGCCGTAGTCGATGTTGCGCAGCGTGGACTCCTGGATCGCGGTGGCGACCGCGATGCTGGCGGCCCGCGCAGGCATCCCGTGACGGAGTGATCCGGTCACGATGATCGCGATGTTGTTCGCCTGCTCGGCGGTCTTGGTGTCGGTGCGATCGCCGAGCGTCACCGTGCACTGACCGGACGGCAGCACCCGGTCGCCGTAGCGCTCCCACAGTCCGGGGCCCCACACGATCGCGGCGCCGCCGGCCACGACGAGCACCGCGAGCGCGGCGACCCCACCGCCGCGCCTGCGCTTCGCCACGTCAGTTCGCGTGCAGCGCGGCGTTGAGCGCGATGCCGTCGCCCTGGCGAGCCACGACCTCGATCGCGCCCGTGACGGAGTTGCGGCGGAAGAGCAGGCCGTTCATGCCGGCGAGCTCGCGGGCCTTCGCGACGCGGGGCTCGCCCTCGTCCGTGGTCTGGCCCACGAGCAGCACCTTGGAGCCGGCGGTCACGTACAGGCCGGCCTCGACGATGCAGTCGTCGCCGAGAGGGATCCCGAGGCCCGAGTTCGCGCCCAGGAGGGAGCGCTCTCCGATCGAGATGACCTCCTTGCCGCCACCGGACAGGGTGCCCATGATCGAGGCGCCGCCGCCCACGTCGGACCCGTCGCCGACGGTGACGCCCGCAGAGATGCGGCCCTCGACCATCGAGTGGCCCAGCGTGCCTGCGTTGAAGTTCACGAATCCCTCGTGCATCACGGTGGTGCCCTCGGCGAGATGCGCGCCCAGGCGCACGCGGTCGGCATCGGCGATGCGCACGCCACTCGGGACGACGTAGTCGACCATGCGCGGGAACTTGTCCACGCCGTAGACGGTGAGTGCCTGACCCGCCGCGCGGAACCGCAGTCGGACGTCCTCGAAGCCGTCGATGGCGCACGGTCCCGCCGAGGTCCACGCCACGTTGGTCAGCACGCCGAACAGGCCGTCGAGATTGATGCTGTGAGGCCGTACCAGGCAGTGCGACAGCAGGTGGAGCCGCAGGTAGGCGTCGGGGACGTCGACGGGCGGGGCATCCAGGTCGATCTCGGTGGCGACGGTGCGCAGGGACACCCCGCGCAGCGCATCCTCGCGCTCCGCGTCCGCGAGTGCTTGAGGGGCCGATGCGCCAGCGGGGGCCTCTCCAAGTGCGGGCGCGGGGAACCAGGTGTCGAGCACCGTCCCGCTCGCGTCGATGGTGGACAGGCCGAATCCGTGTGCTGCTCGAGTCATGGGTCCAGGGTAGTTGAGGGCGATCGCCCATCCGCCCCCGCGCCCCAGCAGTGCACCGCGGCACGTGTGGGCTCGAGACGTGCGCTGGTGCACTGCTGGGGCGCAGAGGGCCAGCGCATCGGCGCGTCGGAAGGCGCCGGGAGCGCGCCGGATAGGCTGGCAGCATGCCCGATCTCGACCTGCACGCCCCTGTCGAGGAGCTCGCACGCCTGCTCATCGACATCCCCTCCGTCAGCGGGGGAGAGCACGCCATCGCCGATGCGGTGGAGCGCGCTCTGACCGCCTTGCCGCACCTCACGGTGACCCGCGACGGCGACGCGATCATCGCGCGCACCGAGACGGGGGCCCCGGAGCGGGTGATCATCGCGGGCCACCTCGACACGGTCCCGATCAAGGGCAACGTGCCCGCTCAGTGGCGGGATGACGGGGCGACGCTGTGGGGCCGGGGCTCCGTCGACATGAAGGGGGGCCTCGCCGTCATGCTGTCGCTCGCCGCCTCGCTCGAGCGGCCGATGCGCGACGTCACCTGGGTGCTCTACGACCACGAGGAGGTCGAGGAGTCGAAGAATGGGCTCGGCCGGCTGTCGCGCCGGCATGCGGAGCTGCTGACGGCGGACTTCGCCGTGCTGTGCGAGCCCACCTCCGCCGCGATCGAGGGCGGCTGCAACGGCACCCTGCGCGCGGACGTGACGCTCCCAGGGATCGCGGCCCACAGCGCCAGGGCGTGGAAAGGGGCCAACGCGATCCACCGTGCGGCGCCGCTGCTCACGGCCCTCGCGGCCTACGAGCCGGCCTCGGTGGATGTGGACGGCCTGACGTATCGCGAGGGGCTCAACGCCGTCGGCATCCGGGGCGGCATCGCCGGCAACGTGATTCCCGATGCCTGCACGGTCACCGTCAACTACCGTTTCGCCCCCGACAAGACCCTCGCCCAGGCGCAGGCGCACGTGGAAGCCGTGATCGCATCGGCCGGACTGGGTGAGTGGGACCTCGAGTGGACGGACCTCGCCGCCGCGTGCAGGCCCGGCCTGGACGCGCCGCTCGCGATGTCCTTCGCCGATGCCGTCGCGGCCGCAGGTGGGGGAGCCCCGCGCGCCAAGGAGGGGTGGACGGACGTCGCCCGGTTCGGCGACCTGGGCATCCCGGCAGTCAACTACGGTCCGGGCGACCCCGAGCTCGCACACGCCGACGAGGAATGGTGCCCGGTGACCGATATCCAGGCATGCCGCGCGGGCTTGAAGGCGTGGCTGTCCCCCTGATCTGCGCGACCATCGCGTCCCATCACCCGATCTGAGGAGAGGCTCCATGAAGGCCGAATACCGCAAAGGCCCCGTGCTGCTGCGCGGGCGCAACGTGCCGAAGTCGTCGACGTCGGGTCGACTTCTCAGTGACCAGGACCCGCCGAACTGGCTCCACGAGGACCCGTGGCGGGTGATGCGCATCCAGTCCGAGTTCGTCGAGGGCTTCGGGGCGCTCGCGGAGCTGGGCCCCGCGATCTCCGTGTTCGGCTCGGCGCGGTCCAAGGTGGGCACCGACGACTACGCCATGGGCGAGGTCGCCGGAAGACGCCTCGTCGAAGAGGGGTTCGTGGTCATCACGGGCGGCGGCCCCGGGGTCATGGAGGCCGCGAACAAGGGCGCGAGCGAGGCCGGGGGAGTCTCGGTGGGGCTCGGCATCGAGCTGCCCTTCGAGCAGGGCGTCAACGAGTACGTCAACCTCGGCATCAACTTCCGGTACTTCTTCGTGCGCAAGACCATGTTCGTCAAGTACGCGCAGGGCTTCATCGTGCTTCCGGGCGGGTTCGGCACCTTCGACGAGCTCTTCGAGTCGCTCACGCTGGTCCAGACTCGCACCATCACGCGATTCCCGATCGTCCTCGTGGGCCATGCCTACTGGGATGGCCTCGTGTCCTGGCTGCGGGACACGGTGGCCGCCGACGGCAAGATCGCGGCGACCGACTTGGATCTCATCCACGTGACGGACGACATCGAAGAGGCGGTCCAGATCGTGGCCGATCACGCTCGCGGCGAGGGCACCGGACCGGAGGAGCCCGAGGAGGGCCCGGTCCGCGAGGGCATGTGACCGGTCACGCGGCGCACCGGCGGTCACACGCCGCGGACGGGGAGGGTTTGGGAGCCACCCCTCCCACGGCGTAGAATGGTCGTTGGTGCCGCGGAGTCCGCGGCTAGAGCGAAATCCCCGAGGAGAATCACATATGGCTGCGATGAAGCCCCGTACCGGAGACGGCCCCATGGAGGTCGTGAAGGAAGGTCGCGGGTATGTGATGCGCGTGCCACTGGAAGGTGGCGGCCGCCTCGTCGTCGAGATCAACGCGGACGAGGTCGCGCAGCTGCGCGACGCCCTGGCCGGCGCGTTGCCGGTCCCGCAGGACTAGCGGTCCCGCAGGACTAGCGGTCCCGCAGGTCAGGCGACAGCACCGGCGGCCGAGGCGAGCGCCGCCCGGCGCCAGTCGCTCGGCGGTGGCTACACCGCGTGCTTGACCGCCACCAGCATTCCATCGCCGCTGGGCAGCAGCATGGGCTCGAGAGACTCGTCCTGTCGCACTGACTTGAGGGTCTGGCGCACCGCGGTGGTCTCCTCGTCCCGCTGTGCGGGGTCCGGCACACGTCCGTGCCACAGCGAGTTGTCGATCGCGAGGATGCCGCCCACGCGCAGCAGCCTCAGCGACTGCTCGAGGTACTGGGGGTACTCCACCTTGCGCGCGTCGATGAGCACCATGTCGTAGCCCCCATCGGTGAGCCGCGGCAGCACGTCGAGGGCGCGGCCGGTGATGAGCCGCGCGCGCTCCGGAGCGAATCCGCCTGCCGCGAGGGTGCGGCGAGCGGCCTTGTGGTGCTCGGGCTCGACATCGATGGTGGTGACGACGCCCGCGTCACCCATCCCGCGGAGAATGTACGTGGTGGAGACACCGGCCCCGGTGCCGATCTCGACTGCCGAGCGTGCTCCCGAGATGCGCGCCAGCAACTGCAGCACGCGACCGGCACCAGGGTGCACAGGCACGCAGCCCAACTGATCCGCGGTGTCGCGGGCCTCGAGCAGAACGGCGTCCTCGGGGACGAAGTCCTCGCAGTACGCCCAGTTCGCGGCATCCGTCGTCATGTATTGCCTCCTCAGCGCATGGTATCCGTCACATCGGCCATCCGGCCGATGCCCCGCTGCAGGATCCGTGGGAACATAGAACTTCCGGTATCCGTTGCCAGTTACGTGAAAGAAGGTGAGCAGATGACGCACGATGCGCGCACAACGCACGTCGCGCCGGACGCGACCCCTTTCGCGCCCGAGACGGCGAACCCAGAACTGACGTGGGAACGCATCGTCGAGGAGCACTCTGGCCGGGTCTACCGGCTCGCCTATCACCTCACCGGCAACCAGCACGACGCCGAGGACCTCACGCAGGATGTGTTCATCCGCGTGTTCAACTCGCTGTCGCAGTACAAGCCGGGCACGTTCGAGGGCTGGCTGCACCGCATCACGACCAACCTGTTCTTGGACCGCGTGCGACGCAAGAAGCGCATCCGGTTCGACTTCATGGCTGATGACGATGCCGCCGTCCCCACCTCGGCCAGCTTCGATCGCCACGAGCGCTCGGGCCAGCCGGAGGACGAGTTCGACATGTCCCACCTCGGCGATGACATCATCGCCGCGCTCTCCGACCTGCAGCCCGAGTACCGGGCCGCCGTCGTGCTGAGCGATATCGAGGGACTGTCGTACGAGGAGATTGCCGCCACCCTCGGCATCAAGATGGGCACTGTCCGCTCCCGACTGTCTCGCGCCCGTGCGAAGCTCCGTGAGTCTTTGGCTCACCGCGCGCCGGTGCGAGGTGGCGTGTGAGTGACCAGCACCTCGGCGACGACGTACACGACCTTCTCGACAACCGGCTGAGCGCTGCGCGCGCGGCCCAGGCGATGAGTCACCTCGAGTCGTGCCCTGACTGCCGCATGCGCTGGGATGACCTCCGCCGTGCCCGCGAGGCGCTCCAGACGTCCTCAGCGGGCATCGACATGACCTTCGCCCAGCAGCTGCTGGATCGTGACCGGATGGCCGAGATCGCCAAGGGCGAGTCGCGCCATCAGGCGCGCGCGGCGCGCCCCCGCGACCGCCGGCCGATGCTTGCTGCAGTGATCATGGTGGTCGCGATGACCGCGGGCGTGGGCGCGGCGTACCTCGCCGGCGCCCCCGACGAGGTGTCGCTGGAGTTCGCCGAGCCCGCCGGAACAGCCACCGGCACCCTCGCCGCAGGGGGCGACGTCACCTATGTGGAGGCGCGAAGCATGCGGGGCGGCGACGCCCTTCGCTCCTGGGTGCACCCGGACTGGGAGGCCACGGGTCTCACACCGGTCGAAGGGGCCGTGCTGCGCTCCGCGACGGGAGAGAACGTCTTCGTCGCGACGATCCTCGCCAACCTCGAGCCCATCGTCATCACCGAGCAGCACGGGCGGCTGTCCTCGGCCTTCGCCGAGCACTTCCCGTCGGTCGACCTCGGCCACACCTCCGCGTACCTCGTGAGCGACGACCCCCGACAGCTGGTGTGGCAGACGGGCGACGTCGTGATCTCCGCGACCTGTTCATGCGCGCTGTCGACTCTCGAGTCCGTCGCCGCCTGCTTCCCTGCCCAGTCCGACCCAGGCTTCGTCGATCGTGTGGCCGCTGGCCTGCGAGAGTTCACCGCCTTCGCGTCCCCGGATAGATGAGAGAGCTTCCATGACTGACCACCGCTTCGCCCCTCCTGGCGCCCCGACCGAGCAGGATTCCGACGTCGCGGCCGAGTCGACCACGGCCACACCGCCGGCAGCATCGCAGACGAGCGACAGCACCGCGCCCGCCGCAGCCGAGCGATCGCCGTACGCCCCTGGCGCCGACGACGTCATGTACACCTCGGAGCCGGTGCACGACGACCGTGGCTACGCGCCGCCGCCCGCGGCCCCCATGCCCAAGCCGCCCGTGGGTCGTCTGCGCAAGCGCACCGTCACCGGTGTCGTGATCGGAGCGCTCGTGATCGGCGCCGGCGCGGGATTCGGTGGCGCGTGGGCCTATGACGAGTGGGGCTCGTCCACGCCGACCATGCAGCTCGCCTCCGGCGAGGCGGTCGAGCGCGCTGCGGACTCCGTCGCTTCCGTCGCCGCCTCGGTGATGCCGTCCGTGGTGTCGATCGAGGCGAGCGTGGGCGGCGCCGGCGAGTCGACCGGTTCCGGATTCGTGATCCGCGAGGACGGCTACGTTCTCACCAACAACCACGTGGTGGACGGCGCGGAGTCCGTGACCGTCATCCTGTCCGACGGCTCGGAGCTCGACGCCGAGGTCGTGGGCGCGACCGCCGACTACGACCTCGCGGTGCTGCAGGTCGACGCCGATGGGCTCACGCCCATGGTCTTCGCGGACTCCTCCGACGTCGTGGTGGGCGACGCCACGATCGCCGTCGGCTCGCCGCTGGGCCTCGAGGGCACCGTGACCACGGGCATCGTGTCCGCCCTGCACCGCCCGGTGACGGCCGGCGACGCCAACGGCACCGCCTTCATCGACGCCATTCAGACCGACGCGGCCATCAACCCCGGCAACTCCGGCGGACCGCTGCTCAACTCGAAGGGCGAGGTCATCGGCATCAACTCCGCGATCGCCGCCCTGCCCAACTCCGGCGGGACCGCAGGTTCCGTGGGCCTGGGCTTCGCCATCCCGTCCAACCAGGCACAGCGCACCGCTGAGCAGCTCATCGAGACCGGCGTGGCGACCTACCCGGTGATCGGCGTTCAGCTCGACCAGCGCTACACCGGCGAGGGCGTCAAGGTCGTGGACGACGAGTTCGGCGTGGTCGAGGGTGGTCCCGCCGAGGCCGCAGGCATCGAGGCAGGCGACATCATCACCGCGATCGACGGGCGTCCCATCACGCAGGTCGACGAGCTCGTGGTCCAGATCCGTGCCAAGGCCGTGGGCGACGACGTGACGCTGACCGTGCAGCGCGGCGGTTCCGCCGAGGACATCGTCGTGACGCTCGACTCGAGCTCCGCCGTGGAGTACGAGACTGGCGAGCAGGAGCCAGAGCCGGAAGACTAGGCCGCATGTTCGGGATCAACGGCGGCGAGCTCCTCGTCCTCATTCTGATCGCCATCGTGGTGGTCGGCCCCGAACGCATGCCCGAGTACGCGCGCCAACTGCGCGAGTGGGTCGTGGGAGTGCGGAACGTGGTCGACAAGGGTCGCGCTCAGCTCAAGGCCGAGGTCGGCGACGACGTGGACTGGGAGAAGCTCGACCCGCGTCAGTACGACCCGCGCCGGATCGTGCGCGAGGCGCTGTACGAGCCTGCTCCCGCGCCGGTGCGCTCGCCCTCGCCGACCGCGCCGTTGGTCGCGGGCCAGCCCGCCCCCTTCGACGCCGACGCCACCTGAGCCCCTGGGTTCGCGCGGCCGATGCGCGGACGGGGTTGGGAGCGGGCGCCCGGGTACGGAACAATGGGCCTATGAAGCCCCGCGTGTTCTCGGCGATGCAGCCCACCTCAGACTCCCTCCAGCTCGGCAACTACCTCGGTGCCCTCGTCCACTGGGTGAAGCTGCAGGACACTCACGACGCGATCTACGGCGTGGTCGACCTGCATGCCCTCACGGTGGCCCCGGATCCTGCGGTGCTGCGTGCCCGGACGCGGCGCACGGCCGCGCAGTTCCTCGCGGGCGGCGTCGACCCGACCCGGTCCATCGTGTTCTGTCAGTCCCACGTGCCCGAGCACGCCGAGCTCGCGTGGCTGCTGAGCACCTTCACCGGGTTCGGGGAAGCGGGCCGCATGACGCAGTTCAAGGACAAGTCGGCGAAGGTGGGCGAGTCGGGGACCAATGTGGGCCTCTTCACGTACCCCGTGCTGATGGCCGCAGACATCCTGCTGTATGACACGAACGTGGTGCCGGTGGGCGAGGATCAGCGCCAGCACCTCGAGCTGTCGCGCGACCTCGCTCAGCGGCTGAACGCGAGGTTCGGCGAGGGCACCGTGGTGGTGCCGGAGCCGCACATCGTCAAGGAGACGGCGAAGATCTACGACCTGCAGGAGCCCACCAAGAAGATGTCGAAGTCCGCGGTGAGCCCCAAGGGCACCATCGAGGTCCTCGACGACCCCAAGAAGGTCGCCAAGAACATCAGGTCCGCGGTGACCGACACGGGCGACGTGATCGCGTTCGACCGCGAGGCCAAGCCCGGCGTGTCGAACCTCCTGACCATCTACTCCGCGATCGACGGTCGCAGCGTCGACCAGCTCGTCGCGGAGTACGAGGGCAAGATGTACGGCCACCTCAAGTCCGACCTCGCGGACGTGGTCGTGGAGTTCCTCACGCCCTTCCACGACGCCGCCATGGAATGGATCGAGTCCCCCGACAGGTTGGACTCAGTGCTGGAGGACGGCGCCGCGCGGGCGACAGCCATCGCGCGCCCCACCCTCGAGCGGCTGTACGACAAGGTGGGCCTGCTGGCCCCGATGCACGGGAGGTAGGGCGATGGCCGAACGCGAGGACCACGGGGCGACTCAGGACGACCCAGCCCGCGCATCGGCCGCATCGCCCGAATCCGCCGCGCAGGCCGCCGCCCACGGGCCGCACCAGCACGCCGCAGACTCCGCGTTCCAGCACACCTCCGCGTACCGGCGCGAGCAGGACCGCCGCGAGGCGGAGGACGCGAGCATGGTCGACAAGGGCAAGGCCGGGGTCAAGCGCGCGAAGTCGCTCAAGGAGCGGTTCGAGCGCACCCATGCAGGCCGCATGCTCGAGCGCGTGAACGACGGCAACGGCATGATCCTCGCGGGCGGCATCGCGTACTTCTCGCTCACATCGATTGCCGCCGCCCTCGTGATCGCGGTGACGCTGCTGAGCTACTTCGTGAGCCGCAACTCCGAGTGGAACGAGAGGTTCTACTCCTTCCTTGACGAGTCGATCCCCGGCATCGTCGGCGATGGGGACGGCGGACTCGTCAACCCCGCCGAACTCGAGCCGCAGCCCATGACCGGCGTGGTCGGCGTGGTGAGCTTTCTCATCCTGTTCAACACCGCCACCCGGTACCTGCGCGGGATGCGCGTGGGGGTCAGGACCATGCTCGGCAAGGAGGCGGCGCCGCCGGCGCAGGGCAAGCTCCGTGACTTCATCGCGCTGTTCTCGCTGATCATCGTGGTGGTGCTCGGACTCGTGCTCCAGGTGGTGGCCTCGCAGTTCGCAGAGGTCATGGCGGGCTGGTTCTCGGTGGAGTGGATCTCGGAGGGGATCATTCGCGGCCCCGCCATCGCGATCGGCGTCCTCCTCGACATGGCGTTCGCTGCGCTCGCGATCGTGGTGCTCGGACGATACAAGGGCCCGCGCACGCCGCTGCTGTGGGCGCTCTTCGCGGCCGCGGTCGCCATCGGCATCCTGCGTCAGGCGTTCTCGCTCGTGGTGGGCTCGCTGAGCGAGAACGCGGTGCTCGGCTCGGCCATCGCGATCGTGTCCCTGCTGATCTTCGTCGACTTCATCGCCCGGATCCTGCTGCTCACGTCCGCATGGCTGGGCACCAATCGCGACGTCCAGCGCGTGGATCCTGAGATCGAGTCCGACATGGCCGAGTCTCAGCCGCGCCAGTCTCACGGCGGCGTCACGACGCGCAAGTCCACGGTGCGCACGTCCTAGGCCCGATGCGCTAACGTCCCTCGTAGCATCCGGCGCAGCCGTCGCCGGCATCCACGAGAGGACCTGCCGTGAGCACCGACGACCCTTTCGCCTCGCCCCCGCCACAGCGAGGCCAGTGGCAGCCGGATGCGGCACCCGCCGCCCCGGACGGCGGGTACGCGGCTCCGGGCTACGCGCCCGCGCCGCAGGTCGCTCCTGGGTTCTCCGCGGCGGCCCCGTCCACTCCGCAGTACTCGCCGGCGCCGCAGTACGCGACCACTCCGCAGTACGCGGCGGCGCCGCAGGGCGGCCCAGGGTATGGCTCGGCTCCCGCGACGGCCCCGGGCACGGATGGCCCCTCGATCGCGGCGCTCGTCACGGGCGTCCTCGGTCTGGGAGTCGTCGCGACCGTGCTGGGCGCCATCGGGCTGCGCCGCACAGCGGGCGGGCAGCGCCGGGGCACCGGCATGGCGTGGGCCGGCGTGATCCTGGGCCTCATCGGGACCATCATCTGGTCCGGCGCGATCACCTGGGGCATCGCGGGCGCAAGCACCTTCTGGGACGAGGTCGGCACCGAGGTCGGAGACGAGTTCAGCTCCGAAGCCACCTACGGAGATGACCCGTTCCTCGACGGTCTCTGGGATCAGTGCGAGGCCGGGGACATGGCGGCGTGTGACGACCTCTACTACGAGTCGCCGTTCGGGTCCGAGTACGAGGACTTCGGCTGGGAGTGCGGCGGCCAGGGCCGCGGCGTCCTCGACTTCGACTGCGCGAGCAAGGACTAGCCCGGAGCTGGCGGCTACACCTCGCCGGAGGTCAGCGCCTTCTTCACCTCGGAGATGGCCTTGGTGACCTCGATGCCGCGAGGGCATGCCTCGGTGCAGTTGAACGCGGTGCGGCACTTCCACACGCCAGCCTTGTCGTTCAGCACCTCGAGCCGGTCCCACTCGCCCTCGTCGCGCGAGTCGAAGATGAACCGGTGGGCGCCCACGATGGCCTGCGGGCCGAAGTACTGGCCGTCGGTCCAGAACACCGGGCACGCGGTGGTGCACGCGGCGCACATGATGCACTTGGTGGTGTCGTCGAACCGCGCGCGCTCCTCGGGGGACTGCAGGCGCTCGCGTTCGGGCGTGGGGCCCGTGGTCATGAGGAACGGCATGATCTCGCGGTAGGAAGCGAAGAACGGCTCCATGTCCACGATGAGGTCCTTCTCCACCGGCAGGCCCTTGATGGGCTCGACCGTGATCGGGCGCGAGGGATTGAGGTCCTTCAGCAGGGTCTTGCATGCGAGCCGGTTCTTGGCGTTGATGCGCATCGCGTCGGAGCCGCACACGCCATGCGCGCACGAGCGGCGGAACGCGAGCGAGCCGTCCTGCTCCCACTTGATGGTGTGGAGCGCGTCGAGCACACGGTCGGTCGCGAACGACTCGACGGTGAACTCCTCCCAGTACTCGCTGCCGGCCTCGCGGCCGTCGAGCCCCTCGGGGTCGTGGCGCAGGATCTTCAGCGTCACGGTGAACGTCGGGATCGCGCCGACCTCGCTGGTGGAGTCGGTCTTCTCGGCAGTGGCAGTCATCGTCGCGCCTCCCGGCTCAGTACTTACGTTCCATGGGCTGGTACTTGGTGATCACGACGGGCTTCCATTGCAGATCGATGCCCTCGGGACGCGCGTACGCCATGGTGTGGTGGAGGTAGTTCTCGTCGTCTCTGGTGGGGAAGTCCTCGCGGTAGTGCCCGCCGCGGCTCTCCTTGCGGCCATTGGCGCCCGCGATCACGACCTCGGCCAACTCGAGCAGGAAGCCCAGTTCGACCGCCTCGAGGAGGTCGGTGTTGAAGCGCTGGCCGCGGTCGTGGATCGCGATCGACTCGTAACGCTTCTTGAGGTCTTGGACCACCTCGGCGGCCTCGGCCAGCGACTCCTCCGTGCGGAACACCTGGACGTTCATGTCCATCGTCTCCTGCAGTTCCTTGCGGATCTGGGCGACGCGTTCCGTGCCTTCGCCCCCCACGGTCTCCCGCAGCCGGGCGACGAGCGCGGTGACGAACGCGGGCGCATCGGCCGGCAGCTCGGGCGCCGTGGCCGTGAGCGCGTACTCCGCGGCGGCGATGCCGGCCCGCTTGCCGAAGACGTTGATGTCCAGCAGCGAGTTGGTGCCCAGACGGTTGGCGCCGTGAACGGACACGCAGGCGCACTCGCCCGCGGCGTACAGGCCCTTGACGACGTCGGTGTTGTTGCGCAGCACCTCGGCGTTCACGTTCGTGGGGATGCCGCCCATCGCGTAGTGAGCCGTGGGGAAGACCGGCACGGGCTCCGTGTACGGCTCGACGCCCAGGTAGGTGCGCGCGAACTCGGTGATGTCGGGCAGCTTCTCGTCGATGTGCTTGGGCTCGAGATGGGTCAGGTCCAGCAGCACGTAGTCCTTGTTGGGGCCCGCGCCGCGCCCCTCGCGCACCTCGTTGGCCATCGCCCGCGCCACCATGTCGCGCGGGGCGAGATCCTTGATGGTGGGGGCGTAGCGCTCCATGAAGCGCTCGCCCTCCGAGTTGCGGAGGATGCCGCCCTCGCCGCGTGCGGCCTCGGACAGCAGGATGCCCAGGCCGGCCAGGCCCGTCGGGTGGAACTGGAAGAACTCCATGTCCTCGAGCGGGAGCCCCGCGCGCAGGGCGATGCCCATGCCGTCGCCGGTGAGCGTGTGGGCGTTCGAGGTGGTCTTGAAGACCTTGCCGGCGCCGCCGGTGGCGAACACCACGGACTTGGCGCGGAACGTGTGGATCTGACCGGTCGACAGCTCGTAGGCCACGACGCCTGCGACGGAGACCTCCTCGCCGTCGGCCGCGGTCTGCGGGTCGCCGTCGAGGATCATGTCCAGGACGTAGAACTCGTTGTAGAACTCCACGTTCTGCTTGATGCACTGCTGGTAGAGCGTCTGCAGGATCATGTGGCCGGTGCGGTCAGCGGCGTAGCATGCGCGGCGGACGGCGGCTTCGCCGTGGTTGCGGGTGTGGCCGCCGAAGCGGCGCTGGTCCACCTTGCCCGCAGTGGTGCGGTTGAAGGGCAGGCCCATCTTCTCGAGGTCAAGGACCGCGTCGATCGCCTCGTTGCAGAGGATCTCGGCGGCGTCCTGGTCGACCAGGTAGTCGCCGCCCTTGATGGTGTCGAACGTGTGCCACTCGGCGTTGTCGTCCTCGACGTTCGCGAGCGCCGCCGCCATGCCCCCCTGTGCGGCGCCCGTGTGGGAGCGCGTCGGGTACAGCTTGGTCAGCACCGCCGTGCGGGCGCGCTGAGAGCTCTCCAGCGCGGCGCGCATGCCAGCGCCCCCGGCGCCGACGATCACGACGTCGTATTCGTGCTCGGTCATAGTCTTCCCAGCTCCCTGCACAGCTCGACGTTCAGAAGTTCAGTGTCCGTGCCCGTGGGGCACGGGTCGAAGGTGAAGATCACGAGCGTGCCGAGCACGATGATCACCACCATCGAGATGTTCAGCGCCCACTGCAGCGTCTGCCGCACGAACGGGCGGCGGGCGTAGTCGTTGACGATCATCCGCATGCCGTTGGTGCCGTGCACCATCGCGAGCACCAGCATGGTGAAGTCCCACCACTGCCACAGCGGCGAGGCCCACTTGCCGGCCACGAAAGCGAAGTCGATCTGGTTCACGCCGTCGCCGGTCATGAGATTGATGAACAGGTGGGTGAAGATCAGCACGATCAGGATCACGCCGGACGCGCGCTGGAAGATCCAGCCCCACTTCTCGGCATTGCCGACGGTGCGGCGGTTCATGGGCTTCTTGGGTGCGGTGAGCTCGGGTGCAGTCATCATGCGCCCCCGAACACGTGGCCGAGGTGGCGCGGCAGGAACGCCGCCATCATCACGACGAAGATGCCCCACACCACCCACACGAGCATGCGCTGATGGCGCAGCGCCCAGGTCCACCGGTCGACGGCGATGATCCGCAGGCCGTTGAAGGCGTGCAGCACGATCGCGGCGACCAGGCCGGCCTCGATCAGGCCGTAGATGGGCGTCTTGTACGCGCCGATGACCTCGTTGTAGGCCTCGGGCGAGACGCGCACCAGAGACGTGTCCAGCACGTGGATGAGCAGGAAGAAGAAGATCGCGACACCGGTTGTTCGGTGCACGAGCCACATCCACATGCCTTCTCGGCCGCGATAAAGGGTGGGCGCGGGGGACACGGAATCTCCTTTGAGTGGCGGTTCTCCGGTGCTCACATTCTAAGGTGGTCACCATGATGCTCGGTGCCAGCCACGACAGCTCCGTCCGCGACCTCGTCTCGGTGGTGCCTGCAGGAGGCGTGGGCTCTCGGCTGTGGCCGCTGTCCCGTCCCGACCGGCCCAAGTTCCTCATCGACCTGCTGGGCACGGGCACCACGCTGATCCAGGACACCATCGCGCGGCTGACGCCGCTCAGCGAGGCCGTCTATGTGGTGACGGGCGAGCGTCATGCCGATGCGGTCGCCGCCCAGCTGCCGGACCTTCCGGCCGAGCGCATCGTCGCCGAGCCCAGTCCTCGGGACTCGATGGCTGCGATCGCGCTCGCGGCCGCGCTCATCGAGGAGCGCATGGGCGAGCGGATCATGGGGTCGTTCGCCGCTGACCACGTGATCCCCGAGCCGCAGGCGTTCCGGGACACGGTGCGCACGGCCGTCGAGGCGGCGCGCACCGGTCGGGTGGTGACCATCGGGATCGAGCCCACGGCTCCGTCCACGGCATTCGGCTACATCCGTGCCGGCGCCCCGTTGGCCGATGCGCCAGGATCCTTCGCAGTCGAGGCCTTCACCGAGAAGCCCGACGCGGAGACGGCGGAACGGTTCATCGCCGAGGGTGGCTCGTCCTGGAACGCGGGCATGTTCGTGGTGTCGACGTCCGTGCTGCTGGGCCACCTCGCACGACTGCAGCCCACGCTCGAGGCGGGCGTGCGCGAGATCGCGGCGGCTTGGGACGGTCCGTCGCGGGCAGAGGTGCTCGCTCGCGTATGGCCCACCCTCACCCGCATCGCCATCGACCACGCGATCGCAGAGCCCGTCGCCGCCGAGGGCGGCGTCGCCATGGTGCCAGGTCCCTTCGCCTGGCACGACGTCGGCGATTTCGCCTCGCTCGCCGAGCTGCTGACGCCTGGCGAGGACGGCGCAATCCGCATCGGCCGCGATGCCGCGGTGTCGTTGGTGGACTCCGCGGGCGCCCTCATCGTCGGCGGCTCGAAGCGGGTCGCAGTGGTCGGCATCCCCGACGCGGTCGTGGTCGAGACGGACGAGGCGATCCTGGTGACCCGGCGCGAGGTCGCTCAGCGGGTCAAGGACGTGTCCTTCCAGGTGTAAGCGCTGGCGCTCGATCCGGGCGTCCGTTCGGGTCATCGATACCGATTCGTTGTCGTGTCGCAACACTGCGCACCGGTTTACGAAACATTTCCTGCGTAGCATGGTCATCAACGCACCAGCCTGGCGTACCCAACAGGCACGAACAATGTGAGGGATTCACTCATGAAGAACACGATTCGCTTCGGCGCCATCGCGGCAGCCTCGGCACTCGTCCTGGCCGCGTGCGCATCCGCGCCGGAGGACGAGCCCACCTCGTCCGAGACCGCGGGCGGCACGGCCACCGAGGCCCCCGTCGAGACCGTCGACTACAAGGCCTGCATGGTCTCCGACCAGGGCGGCTTCGATGACGCCTCGTTCAACGAGTCCGCGTATGACGGTCTGGTGCGCGCGAGCGAGGAGCTCGGCATCGAGACCGCTGAGGCCGAGTCGACCGCCGAGAGCGACTATGGGCCCAACCTTCAGGCCCAGGTCGACGAGGGCTGCGACCTGATCATCACCGTCGGCTTCCTGCTGGGTGACGCGACCTCCGAGGCCGCGGCCGCCAACCCCGACGTCAACTTCGCGATCGTGGACTTCGGCTACGAAGAGCCCATCGAGAACGTCAAGCCGCTGTTCTTCGAGACCGACGAGGCGGCGTTCCTCGCCGGCTACGCGGCCGCATCGGCCAGCGGTACCGGCACCCTCGGCACCTTCGGTGGCGTGAACATCCCCACCGTGTCGATCTTCATGGACGGCTTCCTCGCGGGCGCCAACCACTTCAACGAGGAGACCGGCGGCGACGTCTCGGTGCTCGGCTGGGACGGCGCGGAGGGCTCCTTCGTGGGCAACTTCGAGGACGCTCCTGCCGGTCAGAACATCACCCAGGGCTTCCTGGACCAGGGCGCGGACATCGTGATGCCCGTCGCAGGTCCCGTGGGCCTGGGTGCGGCATCCGCCATTCAGTCCGCCGGTGACGCGTGGATGATCGGCGTGGACTCCGACTGGACCGAGTCTGCTCCTGAGTACGCGGACATCATGTTCACGTCGGTGCTCAAGCAGATCTCCAACGCGGTCTACGACACCATCGAGGCGTCGATCGACGGCTTCACCAACGAGCCGTACGTGGGCACGCTGGAGAACGAGGGCGTCGGCATCGCCGACTTCGCCGAGGGCACCGTCGACGACGAGACCCTGGCAGCCATCGAGGAGATCCGCGCGGGCATCATCGCCGGCGAGATCGAGCCTTCGACGGCCGGCTAGCAGCAGTTCTGGGGGTAGGATTCCCCCACCTAGGGCGAGGGGCGTGCCGCGTGGACGCGGCACGCCCCTCGTGCTTGACTTGAACGGCCGCGTCAGCGGCGAGGGCTGAGGAGGACAACGGCGTGAAACTTGAGCTCCGCGGGATCACCAAGAAGTTCGGTGACTTCACCGCGAACGATGCGATCGACCTCGTGGTCGAGCCCGGCACCATTCACGCGCTCCTCGGCGAGAACGGTGCAGGCAAATCCACGCTGATGAATGTGCTGTTCGGCCTCTACGACGCCGATGCCGGCGAGATCCTCATGGACGACAAGGCCGTCACGTTCGTGGGCCCCGGCGACGCCATGGCGGCCGGAATCGGCATGGTGCATCAGCACTTCATGCTCGTGCCGGTGTTCTCCGTGGCCGAGAACGTCATGCTCGGACACGAGCAGGTCAAGGGGCCCGTGAAGCTGCTCGACGTCGACGCCGCACGCACGAAGGTGCGCGAGCTGTCCGACCGGTTCGGCTTCGACATCGACCCCGATGCGCTGGTCGAGGACCTCTCCGTCGGCGCGCAGCAGCGCGTCGAGATCATCAAGGCGCTGTCGCGCGATGCCGAGGTGCTCATCCTTGATGAGCCGACCGCCGTGCTGACGCCCCAGGAGACGGACGAGCTCCTCGAGATCGTGCGCCAGCTGCGCAACTCCGGCACCGCCGTCGTGCTCATCACCCACAAGCTCCGCGAGGTGAAGGCCGTCGCCGACACCATCACCGTGATCCGGCGCGGCAAGGTCGTCGGCACCGCCGAGCCAAGCGCCTCCCAGGAGGAGCTGGCGTCGCTCATGGTGGGACGCGACGTGTCGATGACGGTCGACAAGGGCTCCGCCGATCCCGGTGAGCCCGTGCTGCGCATCGAGAACGTCACGGTGGTCAACGAGGCCAGCGGCGTCACGCACGTCGACGATGTGTCGCTCGAGGTCCGCGCAGGGGAGATCCTCGCCATCGCGGGCGTCCAGGGCAATGGCCAGACGGAGCTCGCCGAAGCGGTCCTCGGACTGCTCCCCACCGCCGACGGCCAGATCATCCTCGACGGAAACGTCCTGTCCGGCAGGTCGATCCGCCAGAACCTCGATGCAGGCATCGGCTTCGTTCCCGAGGATCGCACCGAGGACGGCGTGGTCGCAGCCTTCACCGTCGAGAACAACCTGATCCTCGACCTGTACGACCGTGAGCCCTACTCGCGCCGCGGTGCCATCGACCCCAGGTTCGTGCGCACGCACGCCGAGGAGCAGGTCGAGAAGTTCGATGTGCGCACCACCTCGACGCAGGCGCTCACCGGGTCGCTCTCGGGCGGCAACCAGCAGAAGGTGGTGCTGGCGCGTGAACTCGCGCGCGACCTGAAGGTGCTGATCGCGTCCCAGCCCACGCGAGGCCTCGACGTCGGATCGATCGAGTTCGTGCACAAGCGCATCATTGAGGAGCGCGACAAGGGCGTCGCCGTCATCATCGTCAGCTCCGAGCTCGACGAGGTGTACGCGCTCGCAGACCGCATCGCGGTGATGTACCACGGCAAGGTCGTCGACATCGTGGCTCCGGACACGGACCGCGACACGCTCGGCCTCATGATGGCCGGAGCCCATGGCAAGGAGGAGGCCGCGTGAGCGACACGAGTGTGACCGAGAAGCCGGCCGACCCCAAGGACGGGTCCGGCAACGATCGCGCCAGGGGGGTGCTGCGCGAGATTCTCGAGAGCTCGACCCTCGTGGTCGTGATGGCCGTCGTGGCGTCTCTCGCGATCGGCGGACTCCTGGTGGTGTTCGCCGACGAGGACGTTCGCGAGGCTGCGGTGTACTTCTTCTCCCGGCCAGGAGACACGTTCTCCGCCATGGGCGCAGCACTCGTGGCGGCGTATGCGGCGATGTTCGAAGGTGCCGTGGTGAACCCCTCGTCTGAGACCTTCGTGGGCTTCATCCGCCCGTTCACGCAGACGCTCACCATGGCGACTCCGCTGATCTTCGCGGGCCTCGGGCTCGGCATCGGCTTCCGCGCCGGACTGTTCAACATCGGCGCCCAGGGACAGCTCCTGATCGGCGCCGCCGTCGGCGCGTTCGTCGGCTTCGCCTGGGACCTGCCGTGGGGACTGCACCTGCTGGTCGCCGTCATCGGCTGCGTCATCGGCGGCGCGATCTGGGGCTTCATCCCCGGCTTCCTCAAGGCCCGCACCGGCGCGCACGAGGTGATCGTCACGATCATGCTCAACTACATCGGCCTCAACCTGGTCGCCTGGCTGCTGACGCTGGAGTCCTTCCAGCGACCCGACAGCAACAACCCCATCTCGCCGGTGGTCAGCGAGACCGCGCAGTACCCCCTGATCCTGGGGAGCCAGTTCAACCTTCACCTCGGGTTCCTGCTGGCGATCGCCTGCGCATTCGGCGTGTGGTGGCTGATGGAGCGCTCGACGCTCGGCTTCGAGTTCCGTGCCGCGGGCTCGAACCCCCGTGCGGCCCGGACCGCTGGCATGAGCGTGTCGAAGAGCTACATCTTCGTCATGGTGATCGCGGGCGCGCTCGCCGGGCTCGCGGGGTCGGCGCAGGTGCTCGGCACTCAGCACGTGCTGACGACCGCGACGGCTGGCTCGCTCGGCTTCGATGCGATCACGGTCGCGCTGCTCGGGCGCTCGCGCCCGCTCGGCACCGTGATGGCCGCGATCCTGTTCGGCGGCCTCCAGGCCGCAGGCCCGACCCTGCAGGTGCAGGCAGGCCTCCCGGTCGACATCGTGTTCGTCATCCAGGCGCTGATCGTGCTCTTCATCGCGGCGCCGCCGCTCGTGAGATCGATCTTCCGCCTGCCGGCACCTGCCAACGAGAAGGAGGTGGCGGCATGACCACCACCCTGGTCGGAGCCCCTACTCCGAAGCAGCCCGCGGGCCCCGCCGCGCCCATGCCGCGCACCAAGTCGTGGCGCTCGTCGATCGGCCTGGGCGTCGTCGCCCTGCTGTCGCTGCTGATCTTCGGGCTGACCACGCAGGCCGGCTCGCAGACGAACTTCGTCATCGCGACCAACTCCGACTTCGTGACCCTCCCGGGCCTCGGTCTTCCGTCCAAGCTCGCGGCGGTGTCGTTCTCGATCGTCGCGCTCCTGCTCGCAGGCTGGACCGCGTTCCGCGCGAACCAGTACCGCAAGGTGGGTCTCTGGCTGCCGATCGTGTTCGGCATGGCTGTCATGGGCGCGCTGCTCACGTGGGCCGGCGCGGGCCGCGACAACACCACGATCCAGCTCACCGGACTGCTCACGAGCGCGCTGTTTCTGGCGGTGCCGCTCGTGTTCGGTGCGCTCGCCGGCACGCTGTGCGAGCGCTCGGGCATCATCAACATCGCGATCGAGGGTCAGCTGCTTGCAGGCGCCTTCCTGGCGGCGCTGGTGGGCTCGATGGCAGGCAACGCCTACGTCGGTCTCATCGCGGCGCCCATCGCCGGAGCGCTGGTGGGTCTGTTGCTGGCGATCTTCGCCACCAAGTACTGGGTCAACCAGATCGTCGTCGGCGTGGTCCTCAACCTGCTGGTGGTGGGGCTCACGAGCTTCTTCTTCAGCACGGTCATGACGGACAATCCCAACCTCAACCAGTCGCTCGGCCTGCCACGGATCGACATCCCGATCCTCTCGGGCATCCCCGTGCTGGGCCCGGTGCTGTTCAACCAGAACCTGCTGGTATACATCATGTACGCCGTCGTGATCGTCCTGCAGATCATGCTGTTCCGGTCCCGCTGGGGCCTGCGCGTGCGCTCCGTCGGCGAGCACCCCAAGGCGGCGGACACCGTGGGCATCAAGGTGAACAGGACCCGCATCCGCAACACGGTGCTCGGCGGCGCGGTCGCCGGTCTCGGCGGTGCCTTCTTCACGGTGGCGTCCGGACTGGCATTCGGCAAGGAGATGACGGCGGGCAAGGGCTATATCGCGCTTGCTGCCATGATCCTGGGCCGGTGGAACCCCAAGGGTGCCCTCGCCGCCGCGCTGCTGTTCGGATTCGCGGACGCGCTGCGGGTCCAACTGGGCATCATCGGGTCCGACATCCCGTCGCAGTTCCTCGCGATGACGCCGTACCTCGCGACCATTCTCGCCGTCGCCGGCCTCGTGGGCCATGCGCGCCCCCCGGCCGCCGAGGGCACGCCGTACAAGAAGTAGGAGGGCCATGCCCGACATCGACTGGGAGTCTCTGCGGGCGGCGGCACGCGAGGTCTCCGCGCGTGCCTACGTGCCGTACTCGCACTTTCCCGTGGGCGCAGCTGCGCTCACGGACTCCGGCGAGGTGGTCGTCGGCGCCAACGTGGAGAACGCCAGCTACGGCCTGACGCTGTGCGCCGAGTGCGCGCTCGTCTCCAAGCTCCACACGGACTACGCCGGCGGCCGGCTCGTGGCGTTCACCTGTGTGGACGCCCACGGCAGCCTGCTCGCCCCCTGCGGCCGGTGCCGCCAGCTGCTGTTCGAGCACGGGGGCCGCGCGCTGCTGGTCGACACCGCCGAGGGCATCATGACCATGAACGAATTTCTGCCCGGCGCGTTCGGGCCCGACGACCTGGGAAGGGTGTCATGACTGAACGACACGATGCCGTCGACGTGATCCGCGTCAAGCGCGACGGAGGCACCCTGACCGACGACCAGATCGACTGGGTCGTCGACGCCTACACCCGGGGCGTGGTCGCCGACGAGCAGATGAGCTCGCTGGCCATGGCGATCCTGCAGCGTGGCATGAGCCGCGAGGAGATCGCGCGCTGGACGGCCGCCATGATCGCCACCGGCGAGCGGCTCGACTTCTCCGACCTGGGCAAGCCCACCGCGGACAAGCACTCGACCGGCGGCGTGGGCGACAAGATCACCCTCCCGCTGGCCCCGCTGGTGGCCGCGTATGGCGTCGCGGTGCCGCAGCTCTCGGGCCGCGGGCTCGGTCACACCGGAGGCACCCTCGACAAGCTCGAGTCGATTCCCGGGTGGCAGGCCTCGCTCTCCAACGAGCAGATGCACCGTCAGCTGCGCGACGTCGGCGCCGTGATCTGCGCCGCAGGCTCCGGACTCGCGCCGGCCGACAAGAAGCTGTACGCACTGCGCGACGTGACCGGCACCGTCGAGGCGATTCCGCTGATCGCCACCTCGATCATGTCCAAGAAGATCGCCGAAGGCACGGGCACCCTGGTGCTCGACGTCAAGGTCGGCTCGGGCGCCTTCATGAAGGACATCGAGCAGGCACGCGAGCTCGCACGCACCATGGTCGAGCTGGGGACCGATGCGGGGGTCTTCACCTCCGCGCTGATCACCGACATGTCGACGCCGCTGGGCCTCACGATCGGCAATGGCCTCGAAGTGACCGAATCGGTCGAGGTGCTTGCCGGCGGCGGGCCTGCCGACGTCGTCGAGCTCACGATCGCGCTGGCGCGCGAGATGCTCGCGGGCGCCGGCGTCACCGGAGTCGATCCTGCCGAGGCGCTGAAGGACGGTCGCGCGATGGACGCGTGGCGCCAGATGATCTCCGCGCAGGGAGGCGACCCGGACGCGGTCATGCCGACCGCGCCGCACATCGAGGAGGTGCGTGCCGAGGCCGATGGCGTCATCACCCGCCTCGACGCGCTCGGTGTGGGCGTCGCCGCGTGGCGCCTGGGCGCCGGGCGCGCCCGCAAGGAGGACCCGGTGCAGGCATCGGCCGGCGTCACCTTGCACCGCACCCTGGGAGACACGGTCTCCAAGGGCGACGTCATCATGACGCTGCACACCGAGACCGAGGGACGCATGCCGCGAGGCATGGCGGCGCTCACCGAGGCCTGCGACGGCGCGGGAGCCGTCGAGATCTCGGACGGCACCGAGTACTCAGACGGCGGGTTCGACAGGACCATCGTGCTCGACCGCATCGGCACGGCCACCTGAGCGTGGGCTGGACAGCCACGTCGGTGGCCGCGTCCCTCGCGGCCACTGTCGGCCTGCGCGGACGCTGGGCGACGCCGTACTCGGCGGCGCACGCCGCCGGGCGTGCCCAGCGCGGTGGTCCGGACACGGACACCGTGTTCGCGCGCGCGTATGCGCGACGGCGAGCCAGCGCATCGGCCGCCGATGCGAAGGCCCTGGACACGGCCCGCGTGACGCTGGGGGACGACTCGACGATCATCGAGCGCGCCGTGGCGGCAGGCGCTCCCATCACCGCGGTGGCCGGATTCGCCGCCGCGTGGGACACGTTCCCCCGCACCGCGCAGGAGGCCATTCGACGGCCGCAGGGTGCCGGTCTCGGTCACGTCCGGTTCGGCGCAGTGCGCGCGACCCAGGTGGACGAGACCACGTGCGGCGCCGCCGTGATGGCGATGATGCTGATGATGGGCGATCCGCTCGTGGCCGCGTGGCTCATGACGGGTCGACACTTCGGGGACTATCTCCCGCGCGAGGTTCTCGCCGTCACGCTCGACGGGCCCGGCGCGCGCACCATTGACGAGCGCTGGCACGCCCTGCAGCGAGTCCTGCATCACCAGACCACCCGCACAGGGCTGTGGGTCGCGCCGTGGCCGCGCGCCCTGGGCACGCCGCCGTGGCGGCTCGACGATGAGACGCGCTTCGCGGGCGTGAGATTTCGCGGTGCCGTGCTGGATGATTCCGACGCCGGCGCCGTGACGGCCGCCGTCGCGCACGCATCGGCCGCCTTGCGAGACGGGATCCCGGTGCCGCTGTACACGTCCGGCGACTCGGATGCGGGCCTGGCGTCAGTGGTGCCGCGGCATGTCGTGCTGCTCACCGGGCGCACCGATCACGGTTTCCAGGTCTATGAGCCCGGCTCCGGACGCATCGTGCCGCTCGCGGAGGCACGGCTGTTCGGCCCCGGGCCCAAGGAGCCCGCGTACGGGCAATGGACGCGCGCGAGCTGGCTGGTGCTGCCTCAGGTGCGCCGGGGGCATTGACTGCGACTGCGGTCGGCGAGGTCACCGGTGCCCGGCTAGCCTGGGGGACATGAGCCTCACCCACGACGACATCGTCTCCCTGCCCAAGGTCCTTCTCCACGATCACCTCGACGGAGGACTGCGACCCTCGACGCTGATCGAGCTGGCCGCCGAGATCGGCCATGAGCTGCCCTCGACCGACCCCGACGAGCTCGCCCGGATCTTCGTCAACAACGCGAACTCGGGCGACCTGGTGCGCTACCTCGAGGCCTTCGCGCACACCACCGCCGTCATGCAGACGGAAGACAACCTGCGCCGCGTCGCTCGCGAGGCCGTGGTGGACCTCGCTGAGGACGGCGTGATCTACGCCGAGCTTCGCTACGCCCCCGAGCAGCACGTCGCGGGTGGGCTGGGCCTTCAGCAGGTCGTGGAGGCCGTTCAGGCAGGGATTCAGGAGGGCATCGGCGAGGCGGCCGAGGCCGGCCGTGTGATCCGCGCCGGGGCGCTGCTGGACGCGATGCGTCACCTGGACAGGTCCGAGGAGATCGCCGCACTGGCGATCGTCAACCGCGACCGGTGCTGCGTGGGATTCGACATCGCGGGTCCCGAGCTGGGCTTCCCGGCCTCGAACCACGCCGCCGCCTTCACCGCTGCGCGAGCAGCCCACCTGCCCGTCACCATTCACGCGGGCGAGGCCGACGGGGCCGACTCGGTGGGCGAGGCCCTGTTCCAGGGTGCGCGCCGCATCGGGCACGGTGCCCGCATCCACGAGGACATCGAGGGCTTCGGCACCGAAGAGCCGGTCCTGGGCCTCATCGCGCGGCACGCACTCGATCAGCAGATTCCGCTCGAGCTGTGCCCCACGTCGAACCTTCACACGGCGGCGGCGACGTCGATCGAGGACCACCCGATCCACGACCTTCGCGACCTCGGCTTCGCCGTCACGGTCAACACGGACAACAGGCTCGTCTCCGGCGTGTCCATGTCCGGCGAGTTCGGTGCGCTGGTGGAGGCCGGCTGGACCAAGGAGGACCTGCTCGAGGCGACGCTGTCCGCCGCATGGGGCGCGTTCCTGCCGTACGAGGCGCGCGGCGACCTCGCCGAGCTGATCCTCGAGGGCTACGGCGTCGACCTCTGACCCTGTCCGGCTCTGGTTGACCCCTCTGGCACCTGGACAGCCGCTGTCCGGCGCTCACTGCCGTCTAGGCGTCAGTGAGCGAGCTTGAGGCCCACGACGCAAGCAACGATCCCGAGGATCAGCAGCACCTTGACCACCGAGAAGGTCTCCGCGCCGGTGGCCATCGCGTAGATGACGGTCAGCGCTGCGCCGATGCCGACCCAGATCGCGTATGCGGTGCCGACCGGCAGGCTGCGCAGCGCATACGCGAGCCCTCCCATGCTGAGGATCAGCGCGACCCCAAAGATCACGGACGGCCACAGGCGCGTGAACCCTTCGCTGCGGCTGAGCGCGGTGGCCCACACGGCCTCGAGCATTCCGGAGATGATGAGGACGAACCATGCCATGAGGTGCTCCCAGTGAGACGTCTTGTCGCGCTCCGGGTACGTCACCTCGTCCGGGAGCCGGGATCCGGCTCTGACTCACGAGGATCGCACGCGCCTGCGCGGGTGGCAACTCGCACGCCCGCGTAGGCTGGAGGCAGCCCAGACCACCCCTTGGAGGAACCCCATGGCCCTTTCCCGCGACGAACTCGCCCGCTACGTCGACCACACCCTGCTGAAGCCGGAGGCCACGCCGGCCGACGTCAAGGCGCTCATCGCCGAGGGTGCCGATCTGGGCGTCTTCTCCGTGTGCGTGTCCCCGTCGATGCTCCCGGTCGACGTGCCCGAGGGTCTCGCCGTCGCAGTCGTGTGCGGCTTCCCGTCGGGCAAGCACCACTCGTCCGTCAAGGCCGCCGAGGCCGCGCTGAGCATCGCTCAGGGCGCCGACGAGGTCGACATGGTGATCGACATCGCCGCCGCGAACGAGGGCCGGTTCGACGACGTGGAGGCCGACGTGGCTGCCGTGCGCGGCGCGGTCCCCGAGGGCAAGATTCTCAAGGTCATCATCGAATCCGCCGCGCTGTCGGACGAGGCGATCGTGGGAGCGTGCCGCGCCTCGGAGGCCGCGGGCGCCGACTTCGTCAAGACCTCGACCGGCTTCCACCCCGCCGGTGGCGCCTCGGTCGAGGCGGTGCGGCTGATGGCTGAGACCGTGGGCGGACGCCTGGGGGTCAAGGCCTCTGGCGGCGTCCGGACGGCCGAGGCGGCGCTCGCGATGATCGACGCCGGCGCCACCCGCTTGGGCCTGTCGGGCACGCGTGCGGTGCTGGACGGCCTCGACGGCGACTCGGTGCCGGCCACGGCGCCGGAGCCCGCCGGCTACTGACCCCAGGTCCTCCGCCCCGCACCCTTCTCCCGCCTAAGCGTCCCAGTGGGCCTTGAGCGTCGGTTCTGGCGCGCCAGCGAATCCCGGCGGACGCTCAGTGTCGGCGACGCGACCCAGGTGAGACGATGACCGGGTGACGACCGCATCGGCCCTCCCGCGCGACCCCGCCGCCCGGCTCGACGAGCTCGCGCGCCTGCGCCGTGTGCGCGACCGCATCGACCGTGAGCATGCGCAGCCGCTCGACGTCGAGGCGCTCGCACGCGGCGCCCACGTGTCCGCGGGCACGCTCAGCCGGCGCTTCAAGGCCGCCTTCGGCGAGAGCCCGTACTCGTATCTCATGACCAGGCGAGTCGAGCGGGCCATGGCGCTGCTGCGGCGCGGCGACGTCACGGTGACCGACGCGTGCTTCGCCGTGGGGTTCTCGTCGCTCGGGACGTTCTCGACCCGGTTCTCGGAGCTCGTGGGGATCTCACCGAGCGACTACCGGGCGCGCGCCGCGGACTCGCCCGTCGACCTCCCGACGTGCGTCATCAAGCACGCCGCCCGACCGGTCAGGAATCGAGAAGCGGCGACCGCGCTCCCGGCGTAGTTTGAGCGGCATGGACCTCTCGATACAGCACGCATTCATTCCCCACACCGACCCCGAGGCCTCGCTGGCGTTCTATCGCGATGCGCTGGGATTCGAGGTCACCAACGACGTCGGTTCCGGCACCATGCGCTGGATCACCGTGGGGCCGCCCGCGGGTGGCACCACGATCGTCCTCACGCCCCCTGCAGTCGATCCGGGCATCACCGACCATGAGCGCCAGACCATCGCCGAGCTGATGGCCAAGGGCGCCTACGCCGCGATCGTCCTCGCGACGCCCGACGTCGACGCCGTGTTCGCGGCCGTCGAGGCCACCGGCGCCGACGTGGTGCAGGAGCCTGCCGATCAGCCGTACGGCGTGCGCGACTGCGCGTTCCGGGACCCGGCCGGCGCGATGGTCCGTATCCAGCAGCGGAACTGAGCACTCCCTCCGTGCCTGGCACGCGCATCGGCCGCCCGTAGGCGACAGTGAGTGCCGGACAGCGTGCCGCGAGCGCGCGTAGGCGTCCACCAGTGCCGGACGGGGATCGGGTGGCACAATCGATTCGCGGCGCCAGCCGCGCCCTGGGGAGGAGCTCCATGACCGAGCATGCTGCGGACAGCCACGACTACATCACAGTCCAGGGTGCTCGCGAGAACAATCTGAAAGACGTGAGCGTGACCCTCCCCAAACGGCGGCTGACGGTGTTCACCGGGGTCTCGGGATCGGGCAAGAGCTCGCTGGTGTTCGGCACCATTGCGGCCGAGAGCCAGCGTATGATCAATGAGACCTACCCCGCGTTCGTGCAGGGCTTCATGCCCAGCATGGACCGGCCCGACGTGGATGTGCTCGAGGGCCTGACCACCGCGATCATCGTCGACCAGGAGCGCATGGGGGCGAACGCGCGCTCCACGGTGGGCACCGCCACGGACACGAACGCGTTGCTGCGGATCCTGTTCAGCCGGCTCGGCCAGCCTCACGCCGGTTCCCCCAACGCGTATTCGTTCAACGTCCCCTCGGTGAAGGCCGCCGGCGCCATCACCATCGAACGCGGCGGCAAGAAGACAGAGAAGGTCGCCTTCACGCAGACCGGCGGCATGTGTCCGCGATGCGACGGCATGGGTCACGTCAGCGACATCGACCTCACGCAACTCTTCGACGAGGACAAGTCGCTGAACGATGGTGCCATCACCGTGCCCGGGTACACCGCCGACGGTTGGTACGTCCGCATCTTCACCGCGGTAGTGCCCGCCGACAAGCCCATCAAGGACTTCACCACGAAGCAGCGGGAGGACTTCCTGTACGCCGAGCCGCGCAAGATCAAGTTCGACAACATGAACATGACGTACGAGGGCCTGGTCCCGAAGATCCAGAAGTCGATGCTGTCCAAGGACAAGGAGTCGATGCAGGCACACATCCGGGCCTTCGTCGAGCGCGCGGTGACCTTCCAGACGTGCCCGGAGTGCGAGGGAACGCGGCTGTCCGAGGGAGCGCGGGCGTCCAAGGTCGCAGGCATCTCGATCGCCGATGCGTGCGCGATGCAGATCTCGGAGCTCGCTCAGTGGGTGGCCCGGCTCGACGAGCCGTCGGTTGCGCCGCTGCTCGCCGCGCTCGGCGACACGCTCGACTCCTTCGTGGAGATAGGCCTGGGCTACCTGTCGCTCGACCGGCCCACGGGCACGCTGTCCGGCGGGGAGTCGCAGCGCACCAAGATGATCCGGCACCTGGGGTCCTCCCTCACCGACGTGACGTACGTCTTCGACGAGCCGACCATCGGCCTGCACCCGCACGACATCCAGCGCATGAACGGGCTGCTGCTCCGGCTGCGGGACAAGGGCAACACGGTGCTCGTCGTGGAGCACAAGCCTGAGGCGATCACCATCGCGGACCACGTGGTGGACCTCGGGCCCCGGGCCGGGTCCGCGGGCGGCGAGATCGTGTTCGAGGGTGCGGTGGAGGCGCTCCGTGCCGCCGACACCCTCACCGGACGCCACCTGGGGGACCGCGCGGCGCTCAAGACGACGGTGCGCGAAGCGAGGGGGGCGATCGAGGTGCGCGGGGCCGATGCGCACAACTTGCAGTCGGTCGACGTGGACATTCCCACTGGCGTGCTGACCGTCGTGACCGGCGTCGCCGGGTCGGGCAAGAGTTCCCTGATTCACGGGTCAGTAGTCGGTACACCGGGCGCCGGGCGCGACGGCGTGATCGCGATCGACCAGACCGCGATCCGGGGCTCGCGACGCTCGAGCCCTGCGACCTACACCGGGCTGCTGGAACCCATCCGCAAGGCGTTCGCGAAGGCCAACGGGGTCAAGCCGGCCCTGTTCAGCGCCAACTCGGAAGGTGCGTGCCCCACCTGCAAGGGGTGGGGCGTCATCGAGACCGACCTGGGGCCGATGTCGACGGTCACGACCACGTGCGAGGAGTGCGGCGGCAAGCAGTTCCACGCCGCGGTGCTCGAGCTCACCCTCGGGGGTCAGAACATCCACGAGGTGCTGTCGATGTCCGTCGACGAGGCGGAGGCCTTCTTTGCCGAGGGTGAGGCCCGCACGCCCGCTGCGCACAAGGTGCTCGCTCGACTCGCGGAGGTCGGGCTCGGGTACCTGACGCTCGGGCAGCCGCTGACGTCCCTGTCCGGCGGCGAGCGGCAGCGTCTCAAGCTCGCGGTGTCCATGGCCGACGACGGCGGCGTCTACATTCTCGACGAGCCCACGTCAGGCCTGCACCTGGCGGACGTCGAGCAGCTGTTGGGGCTCCTGGACCGCCTGGTGGACTCCGGGAAGACCGTCATCGTCATCGAGCATCACCAGGCGGTCATGGCGCACGCCGACTGGATCATCGACCTGGGACCGGGGGCGGGCCACGACGGCGGACTGGTGGTGTTCGAAGGCACCCCGGCGCAGCTCGTCGCCGATGCGTCCACGCTCACCGGACAGCACCTCAAGGAGTACGTGGGCGGCTGATCCGACAGTGAGTGCCGGACAGGAGGCCTCTACGTGTCGTAGGCGACAGTGAGTGCCGGACAGGGGGTGGGGTCAGACGCCGAGGGCCTCTCGAACGTCCGCCTCGAGGCTCTGCATCGCCCGTTCGGCCGATGCGCGGGCCGAGTCCACGTCTCCGTCCACCGGGGCGACGACCTCCAGGTATGCCTTGACCTTGGGCTCCGTGCCCGACGGGCGAATGATGACTCGCGCCCCGGACTCCGTGGACAGGTGCAGCCCGTTGGTGGGGAGCAGGCCCCGGAAGCCATCGTTCATGTCGTCCGTCGAGGTCACGGGGGACCCCCCGAGTGACGCCGGCGGGTCCGCGAGCAGACGGGTCATCAGCGCAGGGATCTCGGCGACGTCGGCGAACCGCGCCGAGACCTGACGAGTCAGGTAGACGCCGTGCGCACGGGCGAGGTCGTCGATGGCGTCGGCCAGCGTGCGGCCCTCGGACTTGAGCTCGGCGACCAGGTCCGCGACCATGACCGCCGCAGTGAGGCCGTCCTTGTCGCACACCAGATCCGGCGCCACGCAGTAGCCCAGGGCCTCTTCGTAGCCATAGACCAGCCCTGGCTCGCGGGCGATCCACTTGAACCCCGTGAGGGTGTTCGCGTGCGCGAGGCCGTGCCGCTCGGCGATCCGGGCGAGCTGCTGAGAGGACACGATCGAGTTGGCGAGCACCGCCGTCGTCGAGCCGCCGTCACGCTCCACGCGCTGCGCCACCCGCTCTCCCAGGAGCGAGCCGACCACGTCGCCATGAAGCATTCGCCACTGACCGTCGATGACGGTGGCGACGGCCGCGCGGTCAGCGTCGGGGTCGTTCGCGATGACCACGTCGGCGTTCAGCTTCTCCGCGAGCGCGAGCGACAGATCGATCGCTCCGGGCTCCTCGGGGTTGGGGAAGTCGACGGTGGGGAAGTCGGGGTCGGGCTCCGCCTGCTCGGCCACCGTGTGGAGGTCCGTGAAGCCCGCGGCGCGCAGCGTGGCCTCGACGGTGTCCCCGCCGACTCCGTGGAGCGGCGTGAGAACGATGCGGATGGCGGCGCGTGCTGAGGCATCCGCATCGTCGGGAGCGCCAGCGACGGCGGCAGCCGCCGCCACGTAGTCAGCGACGACGTCGTCGCCCAGGGTCGTCCATCCGGCCTCGGCCCGCGGCACCGATGCGACGGACTCGACGGCAGCGATGCGGGTGGCGATCTCCGCATCGAAGGGCGGCACGATCTGCGCGCCCTGGCCGTCGCCCGTGACGGCGCGGCCGCCCAGGTAGACCTTGTAGCCATTGTCCTGCGGCGGGTTGTGGGATGCCGTCACCATGACCCCGGCATCGGCGTCGAGGGCGCGCGTGGCGTACGCGAGCACGGGCGTGGGCAGGGTCCGGGGCAGCAGCATCGCCTCGTGACCGGCTCCGGTCATGACCGCGGCGGTGTCGACGGCGAACTGGCGCGACCCGTGGCGGGCGTCGTAGCCGATCACCACGCGGGCCGGGCCCTCGATGCCGATCTCCACCAGCGCATCGGTCAGGTACCGGGCGAGGCCGGCGGCGGCGCGGATCACGACGGCGCGGTTCATGCGGTTCGGTCCGGCCCCGATGCGGCCGCGAAGGCCAGCGGTGCCGAACTCCAGGGGGCCGCGGAAGCGGTCAGCGAGGTCGGCGCTCGCCTCAGCGTCGCCCGCCCGATGCGCGGCCACGACGGCTTCCAGCTCGGCGCGTGCGGTGGCGTCGGGATCGTCGGCGATCCAGGCCTCGGCGAGGTCGACCAGGTCGGTCATCGCATGCCCTCCACGATGTCGGCCAGCAGGCGCGAGATGCGCGGTCCCGACGAGGACCCCACGTCCAGCACCTCCTGATGATTCAGGTTCTCGCCGCCGATGCCCGCGGCGAGGTTGGTGACGAGCGAGAGTCCGAGGATCTCGAGACCGGCCTCGCGTGCGGCGATGGCCTCGAGCGCTGTCGACATCCCCACCAGGTCGGCGCCCAGCGTGGTCGCCATGCGCACCTCCGCCGGGGTCTCGTACTGCGGGCCCGAGAACTGAATGTAGACGCCGCTGGGCAGCTCGGGGTCGATCGCCAGTGCGAGGTCGCGCAGTCGCGGCGAGTACGTCTGTGTCATATCGACGAAGGTGGCGCCCTCGAGGGGCGTGGCGCCGGTCGCGTTGATGTGGTCCGCCATGAGCACCACGGAGCCCGGTCCGACCTCGGGCCGGGTCGAGCCGCAGCCGTTGGTGATGACAAGCTGCGTGCAGCCGGCGGCCGCGGCCATGCGGACCGCGTGCGCCACCTTGCCCGCGTCGCGCACCTGGTAGTAGTGCTGACGGGCGCCGAGCACCAGCACGTGACGGCCGTCCTCCGTGCGCAGGGCGCGCATCTCCGCGGAGTGGCCCGCGACGGCGTGGGCGTCGAATCCGGGGAGATCCGCAGCGGGAACGGAGGCGACCTCTTCCCCGATCAGGTCGGCGGCGCCGCCCCATCCGGAACCCAGGATCAGGGCGATGTCGAAGTGGTCGACGCCGGTCGCGGCGCGCAGGGACTCGGCGGCCTCGGAGGCTCGCGTGGATGCATCAGTCATGACTCGAGACTATCGCCGGATCGGGGCCATGACCTGCCGGTGAGTGGCCGCTGTCGGGGGCGCGAGAACGATCGCGCAGTTTGGGCCCTTCGGCGGTGTGGGTGAGAATGGGCGGATGGCGACTCGCATGGTGATCATCGGCGGCGGACCGGGCGGATACGAGGCGGCTCTCGTCGCCGTCAAGGAGGGGGCCGAGGTGGTGCTCATCGAGCGCCAGGGCCTCGGCGGCAATGCCGTCCTGACGGACGTGATGCCCTCCAAGACCGTGATCGCGACGGCGGAGTGGCGCACCATCGCTGACCGTGCACCGCAGCTGGGCATCCGCGACGCCGACGGCTCGGGCACACACGAGTTCGCCGAGCATGTCGTGGACCTGGCCGCCGTGAACGAGCGCGTCCGCAAGCTCGTGCTCAAGCAGTCGCACGACATCGCGACGCGCCTCGCCACCAACGACATCCAGGTGATCGACGGCGAGGCGCGCCTGCTGAGCCCCACGCAGGTCGAGGTCGACGGGGAGGTCATCGAGGCTGATGCGGTGCTGATCGCCACGGGCGCGCGGCCGCGCACGCTGCCCACGGCACAGCCCGACGGGAAGCGCATCCTGACCTGGACCCAGCTGTACGACATCGACGCGCTCCCGGAGCACCTCATCGTGGTCGGCTCCGGCGTGACGGGGGCGGAGTTCGCTGGCGCCTACCGCCTGCTCGGCTCGGAGGTGACGCTGATCTCCTCTGGCGACCGGGTCCTGGCGACCCAGGACCCCGAGGCGGCCGACCTGATCCAGGAGATCTTCGCGGCGCGTGGCATGACGGTGATGGGCAATTCGCGTGCTGAGTCAGTGGAGAACACCGGAGACGGCGTGCGCGTCACTCTCACGGACGGCCGTGTGGTCGAGGGATCGCATTGCCTGATGGCCGTCGGCTCCGTCCCGAACACTCACGGCATGGGGCTCGAGGAGGCTGGCGTCGAACTCGACGAGCGCGGGTACGTCCGGGTCGACCGCGTGTCACGCACCACCGCTCGCGGCGTGTACGCCGCGGGAGACTGCACGGGCGTCCTTCCGCTCGCCTCGGTCGCCGCAACCCAGGGACGCATCGCGATGGCGCACGCCCTCGGCGATGCCGTGCAGCCGCTCGACCTCAGCACCGTCGCCGCGAACGTGTTCACCGCCCCCGAGATCGCGTCGGTCGGAGCCACCGAGGCCGAGCTCATCGAGCGGGGCATCTTCTACGAGGTCTCGCGGCTCGATCTGGCCCGCAACCCGCGCGCCAAGATGCTCGGCATCGACACCGGCTTCGTGAAGATCTTCGGGCACACGGTGACCGGTCAGATCCTCGGTGCTGTGATCGTGGGCTCGCGAGCAGGCGAGCACATCTTCCCGCTGTCGATCGCCGTCGCGCACCACCTCACCGTGGACGACGTCGCCTCCGCCTTCACTGTCTACCCGTCGCTGTCGGGCACCATCTCCGAGGCGGCCCGCCGGCTGCACCACATGGAGGAGCCGGGGCAGCACTGAGTGGCGTCGCTACTCGCTCGCTGACGGGGAAGGGGTGGGCGAGGCCGATGCGCTCGGCGACACCGAGGTGGATGGGGTCGGTGCCGGCTGGAGCTCGTTCAGATCGGCCTCCGGGTCGGTGGGAGCCAGGGCTCCCGTGGCGGCCCTCGCCGTCAGTGGCCAGTGGTCCGACCACGGCAGCGCCCGCAGCTCGAACTCCGTGAACTCGACGCCGCGGCCGAACAGATAGTCGATCAGCGTCGCCTGCTCGCCGGTCATGTCGGGGCCGACGTACGTGGGGCCGGTGACGCCGAGCTGCGTTTGGGCGCTCACGAACCCGGCGTCCACCATCGCCTGGTGGGCGGCGTCTCCCGGCTCCGCGTTGAAGTCGCCGCCGACGACGGTGGGCTGGGTGCCGGCGACCCAGTCGAGGAGCGCCTGCGACTGCGCGAGCCGAGTCTCGTCCGCCTCGTCCGTGGACTGCAGGTGCGTGGACACGAAGGTCGCTCCCATGAAGTCGACGGCGAGCGCACTGCGCTCCTGAGGTCCCTCGCCGAAGGGCAGCTCCAGGGTGCGGGGCTCAGCGTGCGGGCGAGACGTGAAGATCGCGTTGCCGAACTGGCGGTCGTGCGCGGGAGCGTACGAGTACGGAAGATCCAGCTCTCCCGCGAGGTACTCGAGCATGTCGGTGCCTCCGCCGAGCAGCCATCCGCGCTGCACCTCTTGGAGCATCGCGACGTCGGTGCCGCTCAGCGCGGCGGCCAACTCATCGAGATCCACGCGCGGCCCGGCACCGGCCTCGTGGGTGACTCCGAAGTGGAGGTTCCAGGACGTGACGTACGGGGCCTGGATGAAGTCGGCCGAGTAGACACGGGGCGCCTCGTACGTCGCCTGAGTCCACGCGCCGACCGCGACCGCGGCTGCGACCCCGAGCGCTGCGCCGACCGGCACTCCGGGGGCGATCCACGATCGCGGGGTGCTCGCATCGGCCACCGTCGTGCCGTCGGTCGCGGCCGTGCCGTCGGACGTGACAGTGCGGCCCCCGGAGTCGGGTCGGTGCGCCACCCACGCGCGCCACGTTCCGTAGAGGAGCACGGCGACGCCGACGGTGACCGCGATGCTGAGGGGTGGGATGCCGAGAGGGCGCTCGTAGTCGAGCTGGATGACCAGCACGGGCGCGATGAGGGCGAGCCCGAAGACGATCGCGGCCGTCAGGCGACGCGCGGCGCTGCTGGGGGCGGGGCGCAGAGCATGGGCCGCCGCGAGCGTGGTGGCGGCGGTGGCGACGGGGAGTGCCAATGCCGCATCCATCCCAGGCCGCAGCATCACGACGGCGAGCGCCACGGCGCCGGCGACGGCGATCACCGTGCTCACCACACGTGAGATTCGGTGGGCCTGGGCCGCGAGCCCGGCGGCCAGGCACAGGGAGACCACGGTGACCGCGACGCCCGCGGACATGCGCAGCTCCGTCTGGGCATTCACCCACGCGATGTTGGCGAACGCGAATCCGAGCAGCGACCAGTGCAGTCCGAGGGCCCACCAGCCTCGCGACGTGGGCGCAGGCTCGAGAGTGCGGCACAGCGCTCCGACGAGGATGGCGAGCGCCGCCACGGTTCCGAGTGCGATCCATCCCAGCAGGTCCTCGCGCCAGACCGCGTCCCACGTGCGCAGGACTGTGTGCTCGAGCACTGCGGCGGCGGCGCCGAGGGAGGTTCCCGCGAGAGCGGTGCCGGAGCCGCCGTTGCCGATCGCGACGCGAGTGGTCATCACGACGCCTGCGATCGCGAACGCGACCAGGTAGAGGCCGGCGGCGATCAGCCAGCCCCCTGTGATGAACGGGAGACCGAGTCTCAGCACGGCCAGCACGCCGACGAGGTAGAGGACCACGACGCCGTGGCCGAAGTGCCGACCCACCATCGCGGCGAGCCACGCCAATACGCCTCCGCCCGCGAAGGTGCCGAGCGCTGCCGCGACGACCAGCGTCAGCGAGTCGTCGTAGAGCGCCGAGAGCAGAGGGCCGGCGGTGCGGACCGAGTCAAGCAGGAGCCATGACGCGACCGCCACGAGGAAGAGCGCACGACGCTGAGCGGAGACCATAGAGGACACGCTACCTGGCAGGGCGGGTGCTCACTGTGCGTCGGCGATATCGCAGATGAGGGTGCCAGAGCTGACGGAGGCGCCGACGGCGTGCTGAAGTCCCGTCACGACGCCGTCCTTGTGGGCGAGGAGGGGCTGCTCCATCTTCATCGCTTCGAGCACCACGATGAGGTCGCCTTCCGCCACGGTGTCGCCGTCCGCGACGGCGATCTTCACGATGGTGCCCTGCATGGGTGACGTGAGAGTGGAGCCCGACGCGGGGCGCGCGGAGCCGTTGCCTGATCGGCGGGCGCCACGGCGTGCAGGGGCGCCCCGGCGTGCTCCTGCGCGGCCGGCCTGGGCGAGCGATGCGGGCAGCACGACCTCGAGCCGCTTGCCTCCCACCTCGACGATCACGCGCTCCGTGGCCTCGGACTCGGGTGCATGATCCGCGCCGGCGCCGGCAGCGCCCAGCTCGGCGACCGCGTCGGCGAACTCGGATTCGATCCACGTGGTGTAGACGCCGAACGCGCCCGACGCGGCGGTGAACTCCGGCGCGTCCAGGACGGCACGGTGGAAAGGGAGCACGGTGGGAATGCCCTCGACGGCCATCTCGGCCAGGGCGCGACGCGCCCGCGCGATCGCCTGCTCGCGCGTGGAGCCGGTGACGATGACCTTCGCGATCATCGAGTCGAAGTTGCCCGACACGGTGTCGCCCTCGCGCACGCCGGCGTCGATGCGCACGCCTGGCCCGCTGGGGAACCGCAACGTGTGGAGCCGTCCGGGGGAGGGCATGAAGTTCATGGCCGGGTTCTCGCCATTGATGCGGAACTCGATCGAGTGGCCGCGCACGGTGGGCGCGAGGTCCGAGATCGCCTCGCCTGCCGCGATGCGGAACTGCTCGCGCACGAGGTCCACGCCGGTGACCTCTTCCGTCACCGGGTGCTCGACCTGCAGCCGGGTGTTGACCTCGAGGAACGAGATGGTGCCGTCCACGCCGACGAGGAACTCGCACGTGCCAGCGCCCTCGTAGCCCGCCTCGCGCAGGATCGCCTCGCTCGAGCGGACGAGGGTGGCGTTCTGCTCGTCGGTCAGAAACGGCGCCGGGGCCTCTTCGACCAGCTTCTGGTGGCGGCGCTGCAGCGAGCAGTCGCGCGTCGAGACCACGACCACGTTGCCGTGACGGTCCGCGAGGCACTGCGTCTCGACGTGACGGGGGCGGTCGAGGAATCGCTCGACGAAGCACTCGCCGCGTCCGAACGCCGCGACGGCCTCGCGCGTGGCCGAGTCGAACATCTCGGGGATCTCCTCGCGGGTGCGGGCCACCTTGAGCCCGCGCCCGCCGCCCCCGAACGCCGCCTTGATGGCGACGGGGAGGCCGAACTCATCCGCGAACGCGATGACCTCGTCCGCGTTGGCGACCGGGTCCTTGGTGCCCGGGACCAGCGGGGCGCCGGCCCGTTGGGCGATGTGACGCGCGGACACCTTGTCTCCCAGAGCGTCGATCGCATCGGGAGAGGGACCGATCCACGTGAGTCCCGCCTCGATGACCGCACGGGCGAAGCCGGCGTTCTCCGCGAGGAAGCCGTACCCGGGGTGGATCGCCTGCGCGCCTGAGCGGAGCGCGACGTCGATGAGGCGCGCGATGTCGAGGTAGGTCTCGGCGGCGGTGGAGCCACCGAGTGAGTAGGCCTCGTCGGCGAGGTGCACGTGGGGGGCGTCGCGATCGGGCTCGGCGTACACCGCGATGGAGGTCAGCCCCGCGTCCGCGCACGCGCGGATCACTCGGACGGCGATCTCGCCGCGATTGGCGATCAGGACAGAGGAGAAGGCAGACACGTCCCTCACCGTAGCGCCTGCCTGCCGGGGGTCCGGGGTCGCCGGGGCGGCGTACCGAGAACTTTGGTGTGCGGACTAAGGTCCTGGGGGCGTCATTGTGGACTATCCACAATGAACTTGGTGATTCCTTGGGTTACGGCCGCGTAGGTTGTGCCGTGTCCACAATCATCCCGAGTGTCGCAGCTCGTGAATGTCGACGCCGAGGCCTCGCAGCAGCCGGCGCAGGAGCGGCAGTGAGACACCCACCACCCCGTGGAAGTCGCCGTCGATGCGTTCGACGTAGGGGCCTCCCAGCCCGTCCACGGTGAACGCCCCGGCAACGCCCAGCGGCTCGCCGGTGGCGACGTACGCGTCGATCTCGTGATCCGACAGGTCGGCGAAGTGCACGACGGTCGACGAGGTGTCGCCTGCGAGCGTCGGCTGACCCGTCTCCTCGCGCCGCTCGAGCCGGTTATCGACCAGTGCGTGGCCGCTGTGCAGCACGCCGTTGCGCCCCCGCATCGCGCGCCACCTCTCCCGAGCCACCTCCGGCGTGCCGGGCTTGCCCAGGATCTCTCCGTCGAACTCCAGCATCGAGTCACAGCCGAGCACGATCGCGTCGGGCGCGTGGCGCGCCACCACATCGTCGGCCTTGGCGCGCGCCAGCAGGTAAGGCTGGTCGGCGAGGGCGAGAGGGAGCCCGATGCCGGCACGTGCCCGCTCCTCGAACGTCGTGCGCGCGTGTGCCAGCACGGCGTCCTCGTCGACGTTCGAGACGATGACCTGGGGCTCGATGCCCGCTGAGCGCAGCGTCGCGAGGCGAGCAGGGGACTGAGAGGCGAGGACGAAGGGGACCACCATGGAGACAGGCTAACGGCGGCTGCGCGGCGCTTGAGAAAGTTTCGCGCGAGGTGCTGGCGGATGCGCGCTCGCCGGCCCGGGCATCGGCCGTCTCGCGGCTAGCCTGTCCCCGAGAGCGCCGCAGGGCGCTCGGCACCGAGCACAGGCACGCAGGGCGAAGGAGCAACCGTGGCGCAGGCGAACCTCAGCATTCAGGCGGACGCGGGCATCGGCCCTGTGCGACGCCGCCTCTTCGGAGGGTTCGTCGAGCACCTCGGACGGCATGTCTATACCGGCATCTACGAGCCCGGGCACCCCACGGCCGATGCGGACGGGTTCCGGGCAGACGTGATCGACCTGGTGCGCGAGCTCGGCGTGAGCGCCATCCGGTACCCGGGGGGAAACTTCGTCTCCGGGTATCGGTGGGAGGACGGGGTCGGGCCGCGAGAGGAGCGTCCGCGTCGGCTCGACCTGGCGTGGCATTCGATCGAGACCAACGAGGTGGGTCTGCACGAGTTCTCCACGTGGCTCGAACACGTGGGCAGCGAACTGATGCTGGCCGTCAATCTCGGCACGCGTGGGGTGCAGGAGGCGCTGGATCTCCTCGAGTACTGCAGGATCCGGGGTGGCACGGAGCTGTCTGAGGCCAGGCGAGCACATGGCCGCGACGAGCCGTTCGACATCCGCATGTGGTGCCTGGGCAACGAGATGGACGGCCCCTGGCAGCTGGGGCACCGGGACGCGGACTCGTACGGAGAGCTGGCCGCGAGAACGGCGCGCGCGATGCGCCAGGTCGACCCCGACCTCGAGCTGGTGGTGTGCGGATCCTCCGCCCGCAGCATGCCTACCTTCGGCGCATGGGAGCGCACCGTGCTCCGCCACGCGTACGACGAGGTCGACTACATCTCGTGCCACGCGTACTACGAGGAGGTGGACGGAGATGCTGCGAGCTTCCTGGCGTCTGCCGTCGACATGGATGCCTTCATCGAGGAGGTCGCACAGATCGTCGACGAGGCGCGCGAGGCCGCCGGCTCCGATCGCACGGTCGGCATCTCATTCGACGAGTGGAACGTCTGGTACATGCGGCGGTTCATGAGCCAGGAGAAGATCACCGACATCGAGCACTGGCCCGTCGCTCCGCGCCTGCTCGAGGATCGCTACAGCGTGCTCGACGCGGTGGTGCTGGGGTCGCTGCTGATCTCTCTGGTGCGCCACGCGGACCGGGTGACGAGCGCCTCTCTCGCGCAGCTCGTCAACGTGATCGCGCCCATCATGACGGAGCCCGGCGGCCTGGCCTGGCGCCAGACCACGTTCTTCCCGTTCGCCCTCACGTCGCGGCTTGCGCAGGGAGAGGCAGTCGACGTGGCCGTGGAGTGCCCGTCGATCTCCACCGAGCGCCACGGCGACGTCCCGGCGGTGACTGCGGTGGCGACGCGGGATGGCGACTCGGCGGCGATCTTCGCCGTCAACCGGGCGCTTGACGAGTCGGTCGAGGTGACCGTCGATGTGGCGTCTCTCGGGGCCTCCCGCGTGTCCGAGGCGCACGTGCTGTCCGACCCCGACATGTACGCCGCCAACTCGCTCGAGGAACCCGAGCGCGTGACGCCGCGCCGGCTCGAGACCCGGCTGGACGGGAGCGTGCTGACGTTCACGCTCCCGCCCGTGTCGTGGGTCGCGGTCTCCCTCGAGGCCGAATGAGTCCTGACGTTCCTCCAGGTGGCCCGCAATCGCGAAGAGGAGTCCTGACCTTCCTACTGTGACGGAGTAGTCGAGTGCGAGGCGGCGGCCGATGCGGGGGCGGGTTCCTCCGCGTCGGCAGCTGAGCGGTCCTCGTGGGGTGCGCTGCCCGGCTCAGCGGACAAGGACTTGTCGCCTCGCGGCAGCGCGATCAGCATGAGGATCGCGGTGCCGATCGCGATCACGGCGGAGATGGCCATGGCGTACTGGTTGGCGTCCATGAACGCCTCCTGGGCCGCGAAGGCGATCTGGCTCGCACCATCGGCGGCCGTGCCGCCTCCCGCGCTCATCTGGTCCGTCACGGCGACCGCTCCCGCGAGCGAGTCGCCGACGGCGGCGCCGGCCTCCCCGGGCAGGTCCTCAGCGACGGGGGCGATGTTCGAGGCGTACTGGTTCGCGATCAGCGAGCCGAGCACCGCAATGCCGAGCGACGCGCCCAGCTCACGGGTGGTGTCGTTCATCGCCGACCCCATGCCGGACCGGTTGCGCGGCACCGAGGCCATCATCATGTTGGTCGCCGGGGTCATCACCAGCGCCATGCCGAACGTGATGAGCGACATCGCGATGAGGAAGTCCCAGTACGCCGGGACGGTGGGCCACGTGGTCATCAGTCCGAATCCGCCCGCGATGAGCAGGAGGCCGGGGATCACGGTCCAGCGGGTGCCGACCTTCTCGACGATGGTGGGGACGAACGGCCCCACGATCATCATGGGCAGCATCGCAGGGATGAAGGCCAGCGAGGTGATGAGCGAGTTGTAGTCCATCACCAGCTGGAAGATCTGGGTCATGCCGAAGAAGGCGCCCATCATGGCGAAGAACGTGAGCGTCACCGAGATGACGGACAGCGTGAAGCGCGAGCTGCGGAACAGGCTCAGGTCGAGCATGGGGTGCGTGGCGCGCAGCTCCCACCAGATGAAGGCGGCGAGCGAGGCCGCGCCCACGACGGCGGCGACGATGGTCATGGTGTCGTCGAAGCCGTGCGACGGCGCTTCCATGATCGTGTAGACGATGCCGGCGAGGGCCATCGTGATGAGGGCGCCGCCGGTCCAGTCCACGGGGGTGACCTTCTCGTCCACCGACTCCGGCACGATGCGCGCGGTGACCACGAGAGAGACGACGCCGAACACGGCGCCGAGCAGGAACGCCGAGTGCCAGTCGAAGAAGTGCAGGAGGACGCCCGTCAGCACGGAGCCGATCATCATGCCTACGCCGGCGACGGCCGCCCAGATCGCGATGGCCCGCGGGCGTTCCTTCGACGGGAACACGACGTTGACGAGCGACAGGGTCGTGGGCATCACGAGCGCGCCGCCGATGCCCATGACGGCGCGGGACGCGATGAGCTCCGCGCCGGTGGACGCGAAGAACGGTGCGTACAGGGACGCGAGCACGAAGATGACGAGGCCCACCATCATGGTGCGCTTGCGGCCGTAGCGGTCGGCGATCGCGGCGGCGATGAACAGCAGCGCGGCGAACACCAGCGCGAACGCCTCGACCACCCAGGTGAGCTCGAGCTGCGTGAGCGAGAAGTCCACCGCGAGATCCGGCAGAGCCAGGTTGAGGCTCATGTTCGCGATCATCGCGGTCATCAATCCCAGGCACAGCGTGGCGAGGATCGCCCAGCGGCGACGGAACGTGCGCTCGGAGATGCCTTCGGCGAGGGCGTCGTCGAGCGTGACGGGCGTGGTGGCAGGGGTGGACAAGGCGCGCCTCCAGGAGGAAAGGGGTGGGGACCCCGTCGGCGGGGACGTGGATCAGAATACTTCGTGTCAGGCGAACTATCAAGCCCCGAGTCAACACGGACGGATGCGCGGCGACTTCCTGCGTGAGCCCGTGCCCGGTAGGTTCGGTGCACGTCGCGCAGTCATGCGCAATAGGGACCGAGGGGGGGGCGGAGGTGGCGGGGATGGTGCAGCAGCACGGGGACCGCGCGGCTCTCGAGCAGCGCATCGTCGCCCTTCAGGGATCGCTCATGCGAGCGCAGATGCGCAGCCAGGCCGAGGCCCTGATCGACCAGCACCTCACGCTCGCCCAGTTCCGCGCGATCCTCTTCATCCACGCGCACCCGGGCCGCCCCACGGCCGAGGTGGGGGCGTTCGTGGGGGTGCGGCCCAACATCGCGACGGGAGTGGTGCAGCGGCTCGTCGACCGCGGGTGGGTCGCCCGCGAGCGTCACCCCGACGATGGGCGCGTGCGCCTGCTGAGGCCCACTCCCGCGGGCAGGGCGTTCGTGGACGCTGTGGTCGCCGAGGTGGAACGCGACTTCGTGACGCGACTGGCGGCGCTGTCAGTCGAGCAGCTCGCCGCGCTTGAGGGGATTCTCACGACTCTCGGCGTGGCGGCCGCGCCAGAGGATGGCGCCGCTGCGCCGGTCGCGCCTGCACCGGGGGCCGATGCGGGGGAGGCCTAGGCCTCGACCTGCGCCTCCAGGTCTGCGTCCAGGCTCGAGCACTGCTCGGCGACCTCCGTGGGGAGGAGCGCTGTCAGCAGGTGCGTCAGTGCTTCGCGATGCTCGGCGGGCACGCGATCCAGCAGGGTCGAACGGATGATCCGGGTGTACTCGCCGCGCGAGCGCTCGACCACCTCCGCACCCTTGTCCGTCAGCACCGCCCAGCTGGCGCGGCGATCGTGATCGCACGTGGTGCGCTCCACGAAGCCCGCATTCTCGAGGCGCGTGATCGAGTGCGACAGTCGTGACAGCGATGACTCGTGCGCGCGAGCGATCTGCGCGAGCTGCAGGCGCCGGCCCTCCTGGTGCGAGAGCGCATCGAGCACCGTGTACTGGAAGTGGTTGAGACCCGTGGCGGCGCGCAACTGCTCATCGAGCGATGCGGGAACGGTGGACAGCACTGCCGAGAACCGTCGCCACAGCAGCTCCTCGGCGGCAGGGAGTGCCGTCGAGGGTGCGGGCGCGACCTCGGCTGTCATGGACCGATTCTAACCGGTTGAGGCTTCAACGGATATGCCGAGCGTGGTCGGCGCCGCCATCGGGCCGGACGTCCTCGTGCTCGTCACCGGTGTCCGCGGCCTCAGTGCCCGGATCTAGGCGTCCGCGGGCGCCACCCGGTCGCGCATGATCTCGATGGCGGCCTTCCACGTCGCGGGAAGCTCGCGGGCGTAGCCGAACGCAGTGTGTCCGCGCAGCATGACGGCCGGGTGGGCGCCCTGCGCGTTCAGGCCGACGCTGCGGCACAGCCACATGGCGCGCGGGAGGTGGAACTCCTGCGAGCACACGATCACCGACTCGAGCCCCAGTCGCTCGCGCGCATTCAGCGCCGACGCGCGGGTGTCGTGTCCCGAGGGGTCGCGAATCAGATCACTGGCGGGCACGCCGAGTTCGAGCGCGGTGCGCTCCATGGCGGCTGTCTCGTCGAGTCCTTCGCGGTTCGATACGGCTCCGGTCAGGACCAGCGTCGGCACCAGCCCACGCTCGTAGAGCGTGACCCCCGCCTCGACCCGCTGACGCAGGAACAGGGACGGACGCCCGTCCTGCCAGACCCGCGCACCCAGCACGAGTGCCGCATCGGCCGTCCGAAACTCTCCCGAGGTCGCGGGCGCGCGGTCACCGATCGTCGCGGCGCGCGCGTAGAGCTGAGGTGCGGCTCCCGCGAGTGCGCCGATGGCGCCGAGCGCGAACAGCCGGCCGCTCACCGCAGCGAAGTGCGCCACGCCGCCCCGCCCCGCGCGAGGGGCAAGGAGTGGTGCTGGCCGCGCATGGTGCGCGAGCGATCCATCCAGGCCGAGGTGGGGGCGCCTGGCTCCGGCTCCTCGTCCGCTGCCGACGCGATCGCAGCCATGCCGGCGACGAGCGCCGCGACCTCCGAGTCGTCGGGCGACCCGCGCAGGACCCGCAGGCCCGCGCCCGGATTCTGGTCGTTCACAGCGGCACGTTCCCGTGCTTCTTGGGCGGCAGGGAGGCGCGCTTGGTGCGGAGCGCCCGCAGGGATCGCACGATGTGCGCGCGCGTCTGCGATGGCTCGATGACGGCGTCGACGTACCCGCGGTCGGCGGCGTCGTAGGGATTCACGATCTGGTCTTCATACTCGGCGGTCAGACGGGCGCGCTCGGCCTCGACGTCCCCGCCCTCCTCGGCCACCTTGGCAAGGGCGCGTCGCTGGAGGATGTTCACCGCTCCTCCGGCCCCCATGACCGCGATCTGCGCGGTGGGCCACGCGAGATTGACATCCGCGCCGAGCTGCTTGGAGGCCATCACGATGTACGCGCCGCCGTAGGCCTTGCGGGTGATGACGGTGACGAGCGGCACGGTCGCCTCCGCGTAGGCGTAGATGAGCTTCGCGCCGCGGCGGATGATGCCCTGGTGCTCCTGGTCCACGCCGGGAAGGAACCCGGGCACATCCACGAACGTCAGCACCGGGATGTTGAAGGCGTCGCACGTGCGCACGAACCGGGCGGCCTTCTCGGACGCGTTGATGTCGAGAGTGCCCGCCATCGACTGGGGCTGGTTCGCCACGATTCCCACCGAGTGGCCCTCGACGTGGCCGAAGCCCACGATGACGTTGGGGGCGAACAGCGGCTGGATCTCGAAGAACTCACCTTCGTCGAGGACGGTCTGCACCACCGTGGACATGTCGTACGGCTGGTTGTCGGAGTCCGGCACGATCGAGTCCAGTGCGGTGTCGTCCTCGGTGAGCTCGAGGTCCGCCTCGTGGTCCCACGACGGCGGGTCCGAGAGGTTGTTCTGGGGCAGGTACTGCAGCAGGTGCTGGACGTACTCGATCGCGTCGTCCTCGTCCGAGGCGAGGTAGTGCGCGACGCCGGACTTCGCGTTGTGGGCGTGCCCGCCGCCCAGGTCCTCGAACGTCACGTTCTCGCCGGTGACGGACTTGATGACGTCCGGACCGGTGATGAACATCTGGGACGTGCCGTCGGCCATCACGATGAAGTCCGTGAGCGCGGGGGAGTAGACCGCGCCACCCGCCGACGGGCCGAGAATGATCGAGATCTGCGGGATCACTCCCGAGCTGGCCACGTTGCGGCGGAAGATCTCGGCGAACTGGGTAAGAGCCGCGACGCCCTCCTGGATGCGGGCGCCGCCGCCATCCAGGATTCCGATCATCGGGACGCCGGTGCGCAGTGCGAAGTCCTGGATCTTGGCGATCTTGCCGCCGTGAACCTCGCCCAGCGACCCGCCGTACACGGTGAAGTCCTGCGAGTAGACCGCGACCTGGCGGCCGTCGATGGTGCCGTAGCCCGTGATCACGCCGTCGCCGTGAGGGCGGTTCGACTCGAGCCCGAAGTTGCGGCTGCGGTGGCGAGCGAGGGCATCGAGCTCGACGAACGAGCCGTCATCGAGCAGCTGCTCGACGCGCTCTCGTGCCGACTTCTTGCCACGCGCGTGCTGCTTGTCCCGCGCCGTCGCCTCGCGCTGCCCGACGGCCTCGTCGAGCTTGCCGCGCAGGTGATCGAGGGCGCCTGCCGTGGACTTGGTGGGCTGCTGGTCCGACACGTTCCTCCTTCAGGAAGTCTGCCCGTTAGCCTAGCCGGGTGATTCTCCCCTCGCCCGCAGCCGTGGCCGCATCCCGCGAGCCGCTGACGGCGACGCAGTTGGCCGGCATCGTGGGCCCCACCCGACAGCTCTCGCGGCTCGACGTCGTCGCGTCCTCACCGTCCACCAACACCGCCCTGCTGAAGGCCGTCGCGGAGTCCCCCGAGCACTGGCCGCACCTGAGCGGCATCGTCGCGGACCACCAGACTGCGGGACGGGGCCGCGCGGGACGCGAGTGGGCCACGCCCCGCGGCGCCGCGCTGACGGTGAGCCTCGTGCTGAGGCCGCAGGCGATCGCGCCAGACGCGCTGGGCTGGGCGCCGCTGGTGGCGGGTCTCGCGACCGTGCGCGCGCTGCGCGACTGCGGGGTCGGTGCCTACCTCAAGTGGCCCAACGACGTCGTCGTCGAGGCGGGCGCCAAGGACATCCCCGGATGGGGCCGGTGGCGCAAGGTCGTCGGCATCCTGTGCGAAGGAGTGCCCGGTGAGCGCGCTGTGGTCGCGGGCATCGGCATCAACGTCTCTCAGTCGCCCGCCGAGCTGCCCGTCCCGCACGCCGCCTCGCTTGCGACGCTCGGCGCGACCGAGCTCGACCGCGTGCGGCTGATGCGAGCGCTCGCGGCACACCTGCGCGATGCGGCCGCCGCGTGGGAAGGCGAGGCGGACGGCGACAGCGTCCGCGCCGAGGTCGAGCGCGTGTGCGCGACGATCGGCTGGGATGTCGCGGTGGACGTGCCAGACGGCGTGCCCATCAGCGGCACCGCGGTCGGGCTGTCAGCGGGCGGCGCGCTGCTGGTCGACACCGGTGCAGAGGTGCGCGAGGTGCTCGCCGGCGACGTGCGGGTGCGTCGCGCCTGACCCGCGTCCTGGCCACACCGCGTCGTATTCGCCACACGTACGGAGGCGGGGGAGGTGTGGCACCAGGAGACTGACCTAGGCTCGAAGCCAGGGAACGGGCCCAGCCAACTCCGGGAGGCGCGCGTGATTCACGTCATGACTGCGACGTCCCTCGTCGGCGCCGTGCTGGCGGTGATGCTCGGTACTTACCACTGGCGGCGACGGGCGAGCAACGCGCTCTCGGGGCCCCTGGCCCTCGCCATGTTCTGCGGCGCGTGGTGGGCAGTCATGCAGGCTGTGGTCGTCTGGGGCGCATGGGAGCCCGCGCGCGTGGCGGCCGCCTACGCGATCCTCCCGGGTCTGGCCGTGCTCGTGGCGTGCACCGTGGTGTTCGTGCTCGTCCTGGCCGGTCTCGAGCGCAGGGTGACGCGCCGCCTGCTGATCCTGCTCGCCATCCACCCGGTGGCGATCCTGCTCGCGATCGCCGCCGACCCGTGGCTGCGGCTGGTGTTCTCGGCGATCGGCGAGGACGCGGCCGGGCGCTTCGTCATGGAGTTCGGGCCCGTGTTCTGGATCCACTCCACCTACTCGTACGGTCTCACCCTCATGTCGGCGGCGCTCCTGGTGCGTGCGCTGCTGCGGTCGGTCCGCGGTCACCGGGCCGTGTTGGCGATCGCGCTCGCCGCGCTGCTGCTGCCGTCGTTCGGCAACACCCTGATGCTCATCGCGGCGGAACGGGGCCAGGTCGATCTTGGTCCACTGCTGTTCCTCATCACCGCTGGGCTGTGGTCGTGGGTCGCGGTCTATCGTGCCCGTCTGGGAGTCGTGCCGGTCTCGACCCGCGATGTGCTGGCCGCGCTCAGCGACGGGGTGGTGGTGGTGGACGCTGCCGGAGTGGTGATCGACGCCAACCCCCGTGGCCACGAGCTGCTGTCGCGCCTGCGACCGCGTGGCGCAGCGGTGAGCGCGGTGCTGGGACGGCCGTGGGAGCAGTTGGTCGACGACCGCTATCTGCGCCTGCTCGCGGACGGTGACCAGCACTTGCTGGTGCTCGACGATCGCACCGTGCTCGACCTCCGGCTCGAGCGCATGCGCTCGGCGGAGGGTCGCTCACGGGGCGCTGTCGTGGTCGCCCGTGACGTCACGGAGCTCGAGCGGCTCCGAGAGGAGCTTGCCGAGCTGGCGGTCCGAGACTCGCTCACCGGACTGTTCAACCGACGGTACCTGGGTCCGTCGCTGGAGGCCGGGGTCGCCGCGGCGGACGCGACGGCGACGCCGCTCAGCGTCGTGATGCTCGACGTCGATCGCTTCAAGCAGGTGAACGACACGCATGGACACGCTGTCGGGGACGCCGTACTCGAGCAGCTGGCGCGGATCCTCGCGGCCGGGATCAGGGATGGCGACGTGGTGGCGCGCTCCGGGGGCGAGGAGTTCATCCTGGTCCTGCCGGGGGCGACGAAGAAGCAGGCGGCTGTGCGCGCGGAGGAGCTGCGCGCGCGCTGCAGCACGCACGAGTTCGCGACCGAGGCGGGACCCCTGCACGTGACGGTGAGCCTGGGAGTGGCAGAGCATCGTCCCGGCGTCACCGCCGACGGCCTCCTCATTGACGCGGACAGGTCCCTGTATCGAGCCAAGGCTGGCGGTCGCGACCGCGTCGCTGTCTGAGCGCGCGGCCGCTCCGTCCCACCGCCCCGCCGCCCTGCCGCCCCTTCGGCGACTCCCGCGCTGCGTCGTCGTTGGCGCGACGGGCGGTGAGCCTCGGCGCCGCCCGTATGTCACGGAATGGTCACAGTGCTGTCACAGCGCCGAGACCTTTGGACAGAACATGCGGCCGTCCGCACAGGTTGTGCGATCCCGCAGTCGCGCTCGTCTCGTGATGGCGACACTTCCCCTGACACGTTTCCCGCTCCGCCGCTGGCGGTGGGGACACGGGGCGGGCCCGCTTACCGGGTGCCAGCCCGTCGACACAGCGTTCGCGGGCAGTCAACGATGACGAACAGGAAGGGACAGGCCAATGAAGGTCATGCCTATGAGAGGGATCGCCGCGCTCGCGGGCGTGGGTCTCGCGATCTCAGTCGCCGGGTGCAGCTCGGACGAGACGGACGATCCGCAGCCCAGCGAGACCGCGGTCGCCACCGGCGACTACACCGAGCGCGAGGTCTCCGACGGCACCACGGACTTCGTGATTGTCGAGAACCCGAACGACGGCGCCCAGCTGTCGTACAGCGCTGAGGGCGGCATGACGCTGCTCGAGGAGGAGGTCGACGGCTCCACGTACGCGTTCAAGGACATGAACGCCAACGGCGAGCTCGACGCCTTCGAGGACTGGCGCCTCGAGCCCGCTGAGCGCGCCGCCGACCTGGCCGACGACCTCACGACCGAGCAGATCTCCGGACTGATGCTGTTCAGCTCCCACGAGAGCTCGCCTGGCGACGGCCTGACCGAGCCTCAGGAGACCTACCTGTCCGACTCGCACCTGCGCAACGTCCTGAATGCCGGTGGCTCCGACACCGAGGAGAACGTCACCTGGGTCAACGAGATGCAGGCCTACGTCGAGACCCTCGCGAGTGCCGACGCCCCGTACGTCCCCGCGAATTTCTCGTCCGACCCGCGCTCTGAGGCGCAGTCGGGCTCGAGCTACGTCGAGACCGGTGCCGGAGTGTCGCTGTGGCCATCCGTCCTCGGCCTCGCCGCCACGTTCGACGCCGAGACCATGGAGGACTTCGCTCGCGTCGTCTCGAAGGAGTACCGCGCACTGGGCATCTCCAACGCGCTGAGCCCGCAGATCGACCTGGCGACCGAGCCGCGGTGGTTGCGCGTGTCCGGCACGCTGGGCGAGAACCCGGAGCTGGCCTCCGAGCTTGCGGCCGCTTACGTCAAGGGCTTCCAGGGCACGTACGACGAGAACGGCGAGCTGATCGGCTTCGGGCTTGACTCGGTGCCCACCACCATCAAGCACGCACCCGGCGATGGCGCGGGCGAGGGTGGACGCGAGTCGCACACCAACGTCGGCAAGTACGGCGTCTTCCCGGGCGGCAACCTCGACGAGCACGCGTCAGTGTTCGCGGCTGCCTCCGACTCCCTCGCGATGATGACCAACTACTCGATCATGCTCGACGGCGACGGCGAGCCCGTGCTCGGCGGCGACGCTGTGGGAACGGCGTACAGCCCGGAGATGCTCTCGCTCATCCGCGACGAGATCGGCTTCGAAGGCGCGATCGTCACCGACTGGGGCGTCATGACCGGAGCCAACGACGAGGGCGCCTTCATCGCGACCGCGTGGGGCGCCGAGGACATGGAGCCCGCCGAGCGCTTCTACCAGGTGCTGGCCAACGGCGTCGACATGTTCGGCGGCGTGAACGACTCGACGCTGATCCTCGAGGCCTACGAGCTGTGGGCTGAGCGTTTCGAGGCCGGCGAGGTCGACGTCGACGCGGACACCCGCTGGCAGGAGTCCGGGACCCGGATCCTCACCAACTACTTCGCGCCGGGCCTGTTCGACAGCCCGTTCGTGGAGCTGGAGAAGTCCCTGGAGACCGTGGGCAGCGAAGAGGCCGTTCAGGCCGGCTTCGACGCTCAGCTGAACTCGGTGGTGATGCTCAAGAACGACGGCACCATCGCCGAGGGCACCGACTGGTCGGACTCCACCGTGTACATCCCGCACACCTACGACACCGGCCACGCCGGACTGTTCGGCCCCGCGGCATACACGGAAGGCCCCACCCTGAGCATCGAGGTCGCCGACGAGCTGTTCGGCACCGTCGTCACCGACACGGTGGAGCTGGATGACGAGGGCCAGGTCACGTCGATCACGGCTCCCGATCTGTCTGACGTCGACGTGGCGCTGGTGGGACTGCGCTCCCCGAACAACGGAGAGCCCTTCTCCGCGTCCGGTCAGGACATGGAGACCGGCGAGTGGTACCCCTTCTCGCTGCAGTACGCGCCCTACACCGCTGACGGCGACACCGTGCGGCAGACCTCGATCGGTGGAGACATCCTCGAGGACGGCAGCAAGGAGAACCGCTCGTACTTCGGCAACACCTCGCGGATCTCTAACGAGGCCGACATCGACGCGTTCAACCGCACGGTCGACGCTGTCGAGGCCGCTGGCGGAGACATCCCTGTCATCACGATCGTGAAGGCCAACAACCCGGTGGTTCCCGCCGAGTTCGAGGCTGGATCGAACGCGGTGCTGGTGGGCTTCGGGGTCAGTGACCTCGCCACCCTCACGGTGGCCTCCGGCCAGCACGAGCCGCAGGGCCGTCTGCCGATCGGCTTCCCGGTCGACATGGCCACGGTCGAGGCGCAGCAGGAGGACGTCGGCGAGGACATGGACACCTACGTCGACGCCGCAGGGAACGACTGGAAGTTCGGGTTCGGCCTGAACTACTCAGGCGTGATCGCGGAGTAGTCACCCCGTGTCACCCTGGCCGTGGCCGGCAGCAGCTGCCGGCCACGGCCAGGGTCTCGGAGCACGACCAGAGTTGGGGGCCGACCCCGGCTCGACAACCCACGAAGGAGCAGTCATGAACAAGAACACGATGCGAGCCGGCGGCCTCGCCGTGCTGATCGCCGCCACCGGTGCATTCGGTCTGACCGCATGCTCCAGCGACGCCGAAGGCGACGCAGGAACCGAGACGGAAGCCACCGAGCAGACCACCGTCGACGTCGCGACCGACCTCGAGAACGCGCGCGCCGCCGTCGAGGAGGCGCTCGCCGAGGACGACAGCTGGACTCAGGTCATGCTCGCGGGCGACGTCGAAGCCCCGACGCAGAAGTACGGCCTGCTGGTCATGCCCTTCGTCGCGTCCGACGCGGCCGAGAGCGTCACCGGCACGGTCAACATCGATGGTGGCAACTACACGATCGAGGCCGAGTCCGCCGCCTCCGGCGACACCTGGCAGATCGACCAGGACGGCGAGATCACGCCGGTCACCGAGTAGCGCTGGCCCGCACGCGGCGAGCCCGCCCGGCCGATGTTCTGGCTGGGCGGGCCCCCTGGCCGCGAGGGCCTCACCGAGAGCACGACCCAGGAGCACGACCCAGGAGCAGGCGCATCAGCCCTCCACCCCGCAGACTTTTCCCCCAGCCCCACCCGCTTCACCTCACTGAAGGAGACAAGCCGTGAACGCACGAGCGCGTCAGGACAAGGCCGCCGCGAAGGCGCCGATGTCCAACAAGAAGTACCTGTCGATCTGGATCCCCCTCGTGGCGCTGGTGACCCTCCTCGTCATCGTGGCGAACGCGGCGCTCGTCGTCGCGGGCGGCTGGGTCTCCTCTCAGCTCGGCTCCGGCACGTACACCTTCACCAACTCCGAGGAGTCCGCCGACTGGGACACGGAGTACTACGAATCCGACTATGAGGACATCGACGCGGTCGACGCGGCCGCCCGCGAGCTGGTCGAGGAGATCGGCGCCGGGGGAGTGGTCCTGGCCAAGAACGAGGGCCAGGCCCTCCCGCTGGACGCGTCGTCGCAGGTCACCATGCTGGGACGCGCGGCTGCCGACCCGGTCTACGGCGGCTCCGGCTCCGGATCGGTCGACACGAACTCTGCGGTCACCGCACGCGGCGGCCTCGAGAACGCCGGCTTCACCATCAACGAGCAGGTGTACTCGGTCATCGAGGCCTTCACGGTCGACAACCCGCGCGGATACATCGAGATGGACAGGCCCGACATCTCGACCTACAACATCGGTGAGCTGCCGGTGGGCGACTACGAGGCCCAGGCCGACTCCTTCGAGCAGTACTCCGACGCCGCGGTCATCTACATCGGCCGCCCGGGCGGCGAGGGCGGCGACCTGTCGCGCGACATCTCCGACGCCGAGGAGGGCGCCGAGCCCGGGCAGCACCAGCTGGAGCTGAACCAGGACGAGAAGGACCTCATCGCGCTCGCGAAGGACAGCTTCGAGACGGTGGTCGTGGTCATCAACGCCTCGACGACCCTCGAGCTGGGCGAGATCCAGGACGACGCCGGCATCGACGCGATCCTGCTGGCAGGATCCCCGGGCGCCTCCGCGTTCAACGGGCTGGGCCGCATCCTCTCCGGCGACGTCAACCCGTCGGGCCACACCGTCGACCTGTGGGCCTCCGACTTCACGGCCGACCCGACCTTCGCCAACTTCGGCGAGTTCGTCTACGACAACGTCGAGGCGTCGTTCCCCGTCTCCGCGACGGAGAGCGCCACCTCCAACGCGACGGTCACTCCCGACGCGCCCTTCGTGAACTACGCCGAGGGCATCTACATCGGCTACCGCTACTACGAGACCGCGGCGGTCGAAGGCTTCATCGACTACGACGAGGCGGTCGTCTATCCGTTCGGCTACGGCCTCAGCTACACCGACTTCTCGTGGGAGATCGCGGGTTCGCAGATCGGTGAGACGGACGGCGAGATCTCGGTGGACGTCACGGTCACCAACACCGGGGACGTCGCGGGCAAGGACGTGGTCCAGGTCTATGTGAACGCGCCGTACACCGCGGGCGGCATCGAGAAGGCCGAGGTGGTGCTGACCGACTTCGTGAAGACCTCCACCATCGAGCCCGGCGCCTCGGAGACGGTCACCGTGTCCTTCGCAGTCGAGGACATGGCGTCCTACGACTACCTGGACGCCCAGGCCTACGTGCTCGAGCAGGGCGACTACGAGATCCGCGTTCAGACCGACTCGCACACCATCGCCGACGGCACCGAGCCCCTCGCCTACACGGTCGACGAGACCGTGGTCTACGACGAGTTGAACCCGCGCCAGAGCGACGAGGTCGCGGCGACCAACCAGTTCGACGACGTCTCGGCGGAGTTCTCCACCGAGGGCGACGAGGGCAAGATCCCCGTGATGTCCCGCGCGGACTTCGCCGGCACCTTCCCGACCGCTCCCACCGCCGATCTGTTCGTGGCGGACGAGGCCATCATCGAGGGCTTCCAGGCCTGGGACGCCGAGGCCGCGGCAGAGGCGTTCGAGGGCGACATGCCCACCACCGGTGCCGACTCCGACTTGGCGCTGATCGACATGCGCGGGCTGGCCAAGGACGACCCGCAGTGGCAGGAGCTGCTCGACTCCCTGACGGTCGGCGAGATGACGGACATGCTGCTCAACGGCGCCTACCAGACCGCGGCCATCGGCTCGATCGCCAAGCCGCAGACCCTGGAGCCGGACGGCCCCGCGGGCTTCTCGTCCTTCATCAACGCCTCGATCAACGGCGTGGCATACCCGTCAGAGGTGCTGATCGCCCAGACGTGGGACGTCGACCTCGGCAGCGAGATGGGCGTGATGCTCGGCAACGAGGCGCTTCAGAAGGGGATCAACGGCTGGTACGCCCCCGCCGTCAACCTGCACCGCTCGCCGTTCGGCGGCCGCAACTTCGAGTACTACTCGGAGGACCCGGTGCTGTCGGGCCAGATGCTCACCGCGGTGGCCAATGGCGTCGCGACCAAGGGCGTCTACACGATGGTCAAGCACTACGCGCTCAACGAGCAGGAGACGAACCGCGTCAACAACGGCATCGCGACCTGGGCGAACGAGCAGACCATCCGCGAGCTGTACCTCAAGCCGTTCGAGATGGGCGTCAAGGGCATCACGATGGACGTCACCTATCTCGCTGACGACCAGGGCACGGTCGAGGAGACGACCATCGGTGCGGGCGGAATGATGAGCTCGTTCAACCGGATCGGGTCGACCTGGGCCGGCGGTTCGGTGGCGCTCATGGACACCGTGCTGCGCGAGGAGTGGGGATTCGAGGGCTTCGCCATCTCGGACTTCAACCTGTACCCGTACATGAACCCGAATGAGGGCATCCACGCGGGAACCGACCTCACGCTGACGTTCCAGCCGTCCAAGTCGTTCGACGACACCAGCTCGGCCAAGGCGGTCACCGACATCAGGGACTCGACGCACGACATCCTGTACACCGTCGCGAACTCGAACGCCATGAACGGGCTGGCCCCTGGCGCCACCGTCGACTACACGCCGCCCACCTGGGTGTACGTCCAGATCATCGCCACGGTCGTGGTGAGCCTTGCCCTCCTCGGAGTCATCGTCATGGTGATTCGTCGCGTGCGCCGCCACCGTTCCGGCGGGCCCGCGACGTCCGGGCGGAAGAAGGCCGCGGACTCCGCTGTGTAAGCGGCCCCGCACGCCTTCGCGGTGCCGGACGGGACCCCCCGCCTCGTCCGGCACCGCACCCCGCGCATCGTCGCGGCACCCGACCCCCCGCACCTGTTCGACCAGTCCGGAGCACTCACCATGGCCCACCCGCTCACCGTCCTCGAGAAGGCCGCGCTGCTGAGCGGCGAGAACATCTGGCAGTCCCGCGCGTTCCCGCACGCTGACATCCGCTCGTTGTTCTTCGCCGACGGCCCGCACGGCGTGCGCAAGCAGACCGGCTCGGGCGACCACCTGGGGATCGCGGCGTCACAGCCGGCGACGTGCTTCCCCACGGCCGCGACGGTGGCGAACAGCTGGGACCCCGCTCTGGCGGAAGAGGTGGGCCGCGCTCTCGGCGCCGAGGCCGCCGAGCAGGGGGTCGACGTGCTGCTCGGCCCGGGACTCAACATCAAGCGCAGCCCGCTGTGCGGACGCAACTTCGAGTACTTCTCCGAGGACCCCTACCTGGCGGGGACCCTGGCGGCCGGCTACGTGCGCGGCATCCAGTCCCAGGGCGTCGCCGCGAGCCCCAAGCACTTCGCCGCCAACAGCCAGGAGCTGCGCCGCATGGCGAGCGACTCCGTGGTCGACGAGCGCACGCTGCGCGAGATCTACCTCACCGCCTTCGAGATCGTGGTGCGCGAGTCGAGCCCGCGCGTGATCATGTCGAGCTACAACCGCATCAACGGCGAGTACGCCCATGAGAACGCGCACCTGCTCACCGGCATCCTGCGCGACGAGTGGGGCTTCGACGGAGCGATCATCACCGACTGGGGCGGCGGCAACGACCCCGTCGCCGCGGTGCGCGCAGGTGGCGGACTCGAGATGCCGTCCCCCGGCCTCGACTCTGCACGACGCATCGTGGCCGCGATCGAGTCCGGTGAGCTCGACATGGCCAGCCTCGACGCTCGTGCCGACGAGCTGCAGGCGCTCGCCCACTGGGTCGAGGGCGGCGAATCCGGCGGCGCGGAGGCCAGCGACCACCACGAGCTCGCGCGCCGGGCGGCGCAGCAGTCGATCGTGCTGCTCAAGAACGATGGCGCAGTCCTGCCGCTGCGCGCGGGCGAACGCATCGCCGTCGTGGGCGACTTCGCCGCGAAGCCCCGCTACCAGGGAGCCGGCTCGTCGCTGGTCAACGCGACGCGCCGCACGACAGCCCTCGAGGCCATCGGCGCATCGGAGCTCGACGTCGTGGCCTACGCCCCGGGGTTCGTCCGCACCGGGGGTGAGGACGAGGCCCTCGCGGAGGAGGCCGTCGCGGCCGCCAGCGCCGCCGACACAGTGCTGCTGTACCTGGGCCTCGACGAGGTCAGCGAGTCCGAGGGCAAGGATCGCGATCACTTGTCGCTCAACGACAACCAGGTCGCTCTGCTGGCGCGACTGCACGAGGTGAACGAGCGCATCGTGGTGGTGCTGTCCGCCGGCGCCGTCGTGGAGATGCCGTGGATCGACGAGTGTGCGGCGCTGGTCCACGGCTACCTCGGTGGCCAGGCGGGCGCCGCCGCGATGGTCGACGTGCTCACGGGCACGGTGAACCCGTCCGGTCGCCTCGCCGAGACGTACCCGCTGCGGCTCGAGGACACCCCGACCCACGGCACGTACCCCGCCACCGGCGACGCGGCGCAGTACCGCGAGGGGCTGTTCGTCGGCTACCGCTACTACTCGACGGCCGACGTGCCCGTGCGCTTCCCGTTCGGGTTCGGCCTGAGCTACACCCGGTTCGACTACAGCGATCTCACGGTGTCCGATGCGGGGGCCACCTTCTCCCTCGAGAACACTGGCACCGGCGCGGGCGCCGAAGTCGCGCAGATGTACGTGCGGCGCCTCTCCGACGGCGCCATCCGCCCCGTCATCGAACTCAAGGGCTTCTGCAAGGTCTACCTCGAGCCCGGCGAGCGTGCACGCGTCACGATCCCGTTCGACCGCCACACGTTCCGCACCTTCGATGTGGCCGGCGACCGGTGGGTCAACGAGACGGGCGAGTACGAGATCGTGGTGGGCTCGCACGCGGACGATGCGCGGCTCACCGCCGCGCACTCGCTCACCGGCGACGCGCCGCAGCAGGTTCCCGCCGGGCTGCCTCACTACGCCACCGGCGACATCGCGTCCGTGCCCGACGAGGAGTTCGCTCGCCTGCTCGGACGCGCGCTCCCCGAGCCGCGCCCCGAGCGCAGCGATCTGGGCATGAACGATCCGCTGCGCGCCATGCACGGCGCGCGAAGCCCGCTGGCGCGGTTGGCGGCCCGTGTGCTCCGCTCGCTGATCGACCGCTCGGAGCGCAAGGGCGCCCCTGACCTGAACCTGTACTTCCTGTACAACATGCCGTTCCGCGCCACCGCCAAGATGACCGGCGGCGCCGTGAGCGCGCCCATGGCCGAGGCGATCACGGTGATCGTCAACGGCCACCTGTTCCGCGGCCTCGGGCGCCTGGTGCGCACGTTCTTCCGCAACCTGTCCGACGCCAAGCGCTTGCGGTCCGCCCTCGCGGCCGACGCCGAACGCGCACTGAACCACTAGGAGAATCCGATGCTGACACGAATGAAGAACGTTTGGGCTCGGTTCGTCGAGCGACGCCCCGGCTTCGCGCAGTTCCTGCTCTTCACGGTGTTCTCCCAGGCGGTGACGGTGCTGCAGCTCGCGCTCATGCCGCTGTTCCGCGCATGGTTCAACACCACCTCCCTGCTGGAGACGTCGTTCCAGGTCTTCCCCATCGGGTCCGATGTGGACGGCTCGCAGTACTTCATGTTCGACTACCCGGCCGGCGCGCTGCCCGAGGGCGGCGGCGGGCTCGCGTACTTCCTGGCAGTCCAGATCACGCTCGCGATCGCGCAGATCATCAACTTCTTCCTGCAGCGCAACATCACCTTCAAGTCCAACAGCTCGCCGTGGATCGCGGCCATGTGGTACTTCATCGCGTACGTCGCGATCACGTTCATCGCCGCAGCCGCCCAGGGCTTCTACAAGGCGCCTGTGTACGACTTCTTCATCGACACTCTCGAGTGGGGCTCGACGGGTGAGACGGTCGCGGACGTCCTGACCATGATCATCTACGCGATGATCTCGTTCTGGGTGTTCTTCCCGATCTTCAAGATCATCTTCAAGCGCACGCCCGAGGACGAGGGCGACGGCACCGCCGCCGCTGGTGATGCAGCCCCCGCGACGGCCGGTACGGTATCCACCGGCGCGCACGCTGATGGCATCGGCTCCGACAAGGGCGCACCAGGACAGTGAAGGAGCCGGGGATGACCACCCTGAGTGTCGTCGTGCCTGCGTACAACGCGGCCGAGTGGATGGAGCGCTGCGTCGATTCGCTGCTGGTGCTCGGCGCGAAGGACCTCGAGGTGCTCATCGTCGATGACGGCTCCACGGATGCGACGGGCGCGATCGCGGATCTCTACCAGGCGGCTCACCCCGAGGTGGTGCGAGCGATCCACAAGCCCAACGGCGGCCATGGCTCGGCCATCAACGTGGGACTGGAGCAGGCTCGCGGGGCGTACATGAAGGTCGTCGACAGCGACGACTGGGTGGACGTCGACGCCTTCGCGGCGCTGCTCGACACGCTGCGCGGCTTCCTCGCCGGCGGCGAGTCGGTGGACCTCGTGGTCAGCAACTTCGTCTACGAGAAGGTGGGCCGCCGGCGCAAGCGCGCGGTGCGCTACCGCAACGTGCTGCCGCAGGGGCGCGTGTTCTCGTGGGAGCAGGTGGGGCGGTTCCGGACCAGCCAGTTCCTCATGATGCACTCGCTCGTGTACCGCACCGCCGTGCTGCGCGAGTGCGGACTGCGACTGCCGGAGCACACCTTCTACGTCGACAACCTCTATGTCTACGAGCCCCTGCCGCACGTACGGACGCTGTTCTACCTGGATGTGGATCTGTACCGATACTTCATCGGACGGCCCGACCAGTCGGTGAACGAGCAGGTGATGATCCGGCGCATCGACCAGCAGCTCAAGGTCAATCGCATGATGATGGACGTCGAGGTGAGCCCGTACGAGGTCACGCCGTCGCTGTACCGCTACATGCTCCACCACCTGCAGATCGTGTGCGTGATCTCGTCCACGATGCTCCTTCGCTCGGGCCGGGACGAGGACTTCGCCCGTAAGGTGGAGCTGTGGCGAGCGATCCGGTACGACGACCCCGCCGTGTACCGGCGTCTGCGTCGCACCACGCTCGGTCACCTCGTGAATCTGCCGGGCCGCCCGGGCCGCAAGGCCTCCGTGGCGGTGTACCGCGGCGCCGCCTGGGCGCTCCAGCTGAACTGAGCGCTGCCGCTGTGCCTGACGCCCGCATCGGCCGCATCGCGACAAGGGGCGTGCGATGACTGACCTCGTCGTGGTGGGCGCGGGCCTGTTCGGACTCACCGTCGCCGAGCGCATGGCCGAGCGCGGCAGGCAGGTGCTGGTGGTGGACCGTCGCGACCACATCGGCGGCAACGCCCACTCCTACGACGACCCCGCGACGGGCATCGAGGTGCATCGCTACGGCGCCCACCTGTTCCACACGTCGAACGAGCGGGTGTGGGACTACGTGAACCGCTTCACCGCCTTCACCGACTACACCCACCGGGTCTACACGACGCACCGCGGCGAGGTGTTCCCGATGCCCATCAGCTTGGGCACTATCAATCAGTTCTTCCACGCCGCGCTCACGCCGGATCAGGCCCGCGGACTGATCGCGGAGCAGGCCGCGGAGATGGCGGGCCGCACCCCGGCCAACCTGGACGAGCAGGGCGTCGCGCTCATCGGACGCCCGCTCTACGAGGCCTTCATCCGGGACTACACCGCCAAGCAGTGGCAGACGGACCCGCGCGAGCTGCCCGCATCGGTGATCGCGCGGCTGCCCGTGCGCTACACGTATGACAGCCGCTACTTCAGCGACACCTACGAGGGACTGCCGGCGCAGGGCTATGCGGCCTGGTTCGCGCGCATGGTCGATCACCCGCGCATCGAGGTCCGCCTGGGCGTGGACTTCGTGCCTGGCGGCGCCGGCACGGCCGATGCGGGCGTCACCAGGGACGCAGTCGCGGGCCAGGTGCCGGTGGTCTACACCGGGGCCGTGGACCGCTACTTCGACTACGCCGAGGGCGAGCTGACGTGGCGCACGCTGGACTTCGAGCTCGAGGTCCTCGACACCGGGGACTTCCAGGGCACGCCGGTGATGAACTATGCCGACGCAGACGTGCCCTTCACGCGCATCCACGAGTTCCGACACTTCCACCCGGAGCGCGACTACGTGCGCGACCGCACCATCATCGCGCGCGAGTACTCGCGCTTCGCGGCGCGCGAGGACGAGCCGTACTACCCGGTGTCGACGCCCGACGATCGCGCGCGACTGGCGGCCTACCGCGAGCTGGTCGCGGGGGAGAGGGGCGTTCACTTCGGCGGGCGCCTGGGCACGTACCAATACCTCGACATGCACATGGCGATCGCCTCGGCGCTGTCGCTGGTCGACAACTCCCTGGCCGACGACTAGCGCGTCCGGCCCCCATGCGCCCGCGTCCGCAGCATGACCGGATCGCCACGATCGTCGCTGCCGCCTCGCCGCGCGCGCAGGCATCCCCCGTCCTAGGTTGGAGTCAGGAGCGGTGGTTCGCGCCCCGCTTCCTCTGCGCTAAAACCACACAAACGGAAGCCCGTACCGGTTGACACATGCCCGTGTCGGTGGTTTTATGTGGGAAACGGCCCTGTGCGGTGCCGACGGCCACGACAAGAGGAACCGATGTACGCGACGGAGCGACAGCAGCGAATCCTTCGGGAGGCGCGCGCCGAGGGTCGTGTCGATGTCGCGTCGCTCGCCCAGGATCTGGGCGTGGCGACCGAGACGGTTCGCCGCGACCTGACCTCTCTCGAACGCCGCGGCTCGGTCCGGCGGGTCCACGGGGGCGCGATCCCGGTCGAACGTCTCGAGGTCGAGCCCAGCCTGGCCACTCGCTCAGGTCGCCTCACGGGCACCAAGCGCCGGATGGCGGCCCTCGTCATCGACCAGATTCCGGTCGGTGCCACCGTCGTCCTCGACTCCGGCTCCTCCGCCCTGGCGGTGGTGGAGCTGCTCCCGCCCGACAGGGAGCTCGTGATCATCACCAACTCGATCGCCGCGGCGAACGTGCTCGTGACCTATCCGGGCGTCAGCCTCTACATGCTCGGCGGCCGCGTGCGGGGACTCACGGGAGCGTCCGTGGGCGAGTGGACGGCCGAGGCGCTCACGAGCGTGGTCGCCGACGTCGCCATCATCGGCACCAACGGAATGTCCGTCAACCGCGGTCTCACCACGCCCGACCAGGCGGAGGCGCAGGTCAAGAGCGCCATGATCGCCTCCGCCCGCCGCGTGGTGCTGGCTGCCGACTCGAGCAAGGTCGGTGACGACCACCTCCATTGCTTCGCTGAGCTCGGCGACGTCGACGTCATCGTGACGGACACGGATCTCCCCGACGACGTCGCCGCCGAGATGCGCGCGGCCGGACCCCAGGTGGTCACCTCATGATCGTCACCGTCACCCCCAATCCGTCGATCGACCGCGCGGTCATGATCGACGTGCTGCGTCGCGGCGAGGTTCATCGCTCGACCGCCAACCGCGTGGACCCGGGCGGCAAAGGGGTCAATGTGTCGCGGGCGCTCGCCGCCCAGGGCGCCGAGTCCGTGGCGGTCGTGCCGATCGGCGGGCCCGAGGGTCACCTGCTCGAGGAGCTGCTCGACACCGACGGCGTCACCCGTCGCAGCGTGCCCGTGCTCGGCGCGGTCCGCATGAACATCAGCATTCTCGAGCCCGACGGCACCACCACCAAGCTCAATGAGCCGGGACCGACGCTCGACGAGAACGAGGTCGCGGCGCTGCTCGACGCCACGCTCGACCTCGCCGCCGGCGCCGAGTGGATCGTCGGGTGCGGCAGTCTTCCTCCCGGCGTTCCCGCCGACTTCTACGCCTCGCTCGTCGTGGCCGCGCGTGACAGTGGAGCGCGAGTCGCCATCGACTCGTCGGGACCGTCGATGGCGGCCGCGATCGGAGCACGCCCGCACCTGATCAAGCCGAACGCTGAAGAGCTCGCGGAACTGGTGGGCGCCGACCTGACCACCCTGCAGGACGTGCGCGACGCCGCCATGACTCTGGTGGATGCCGGGATCGGGATCGTCGCCGTGAGCCTGGGTCAGGACGGTGCTCTGCTCGTCTCGCGCGAGGACACCGTCCATGCGCACGCGACCGCGTCGACACCTGTCTCCACGGTGGGCGCGGGCGACTGCATGCTCGCAGGCCTGCTCCACTCGCTCACGACCGGACTTTCGGCATCGGCCGCCCTCGCCGTCGCCGTTCGCTGGGGAACAGCCGCCGTCGCCCTTCCTGGCAGCGGCGTCCCCACACCGGAGGATCTCCGAGACATCGACGTCACTGTTGATACCTCTCCCTCCCTCACCTACCGCCTGGGTCACTGACCCGAAAGGACTTAACTCATGTCCCTCATCAATGAGAGCCAGGTCGTGCTCGACCTGACCGGAGCGGATCGCCACGCGGCGACGCGTGTCCTCGCTGAACGACTCGTCGAGTCCGGCCGCTGCACCGACCTCGACGCCTTCCTCGCCGACGTCCGGAAGCGCGAGGAGACCATGGCCACCGGACTGCCGGGCGGCATCGGCATCCCGCACGCGCGCAGCGCCGCGATCACCGAGCCGTCACTCGTCTTCGGCCGCGTCTCGGACGGCATCGACTGGGGCGCCAAGGACGGCCCCGCCACCCTCGTCTTCCTGATCGCCGCACCTGAGGCCGGGGGAGACGCGCACATGCAGATGCTGCCCAAGCTCGCTCGCGCACTGATGAAGTCCGAGTTCAAGGCGGCACTCGCAGGCGCCACCACCGAGGCGGAGGTCGTGGAGATCGTGAGCGCGGAGGTGGCGCTCGACCCCGCCCCCGCCGACGCGTCCGAGTCGACCGCCGCGTCCGCTGAGCCCACGAAGGACGCGGAGCCAGCGCCCGCATCGGCCGAGAAGAAGCCCCTCTCGATCGTCGCGGTCACCTCGTGCCCCACGGGGATCGCCCACACCTACATGGCGGCCGAGGCCCTCGAACGCGCGGCGAAGGACGCGGGCCACACGATCACGGTGGAGACGCAGGGCTCGGCGGGTTCCGACCCGCTTGACCCCGAGGTCATCGCCTCAGCAGACGCAGTGATCTTCGCGCACGATCTCGAGGTCAAGGACAAGGGCCGCTTCGCTGGCAAGCCGACGGTCGACGTCGGCGTCAAGAAGGGGATCTCCGACGCGCCGGGCCTCATCGCCCGCGCGGTCTCCATGGCAGACGAGTGGGCCAAGGATCCGTCGCTCGCGGCGAAGGCCACCGGCCCTGCCGCCGCATCGGGCGGCCTCACGACGAAGGTCGACAGCGGCATGAGCACCGGGGTCAAGATCCGCCAGTGGCTCATGACCGGCGTCTCCTACATGATCCCGTTCGTTGCGGCGGGCGGCATCATGATCGCCATGTCCTTCATGCTCGCGCAGATCGCCATCGGCGAGCAGGGCGCGATCGAGATCGTCAAGTACGGCCTCGGCGCCGAGGGCGAGTACGACATCACTCAGAACTTCGACGTCCTGAGCCTCACCTCCTGGGCGGCCCTGCTCTTCGTGATCGGCGGGGCATCGTTCGGGTTCCTGGTCCCGATCCTGTCCGCCTTCATCGCCTTCGCGATCGCCGACCGGCCCGGGCTCGTCCCCGGACTCGTGGGCGGGTCGATCGCCTTCACCATGGGCGCCGGGTTCCTCGGCGGGATCGCCACCGGATTCCTGGGCGGCTTCCTTGCGAAGTGGGTCTCGAGCTGGAAGGTCCACAAGGGTGTGCGTGGCGTGATGCCTGTCGTGGTGATCCCGCTCATCTCGACGTTCCTGACCGCGGGCCTCTTCATCACGCTGCTGGGACGCCCGATCGTTGCGCTCACGGAGGCGCTCAGCGACGCGCTGGGCAGCATGGGCGGCACGAGCGCCGTCATCCTGGGAGCCATCCTGGGAGCCATGATGGGCTTCGACCTCGGCGGCCCCGTGAACAAGGTCGCGTACACGTTCGCCACCACCGGTCTGGTCGCTGCCGGCGCCGTGACCGATGCGCCGGAGCTCAAGATCATGGCCGCCGTCATGGCGGCCGGCATGGTCGCCCCCCTCGCGATGGCCCTCGCCACCACCCTGCGCCCGCGGCTCTTCTCCGAGCCCGAGCGCGAGAATGGCAAGGCTGCGTGGCTCCTCGGAGCGTCCTTCATCTCGGAGGGCGCGATTCCGTTCGCGGCCTCCGACCCGGTGCGCGTGATCGCGTCCTCGGTGGTCGGCTCGTCCCTCACCGGTGGCCTCGCGATGCTGTTCGGAACGACGCTGCGCGCACCGCACGGAGGGATCTGGGTGCTGCCGCTCATCGGCAACTTCCTGCTCTTCCTCGTCGCGCTCGCGGCTGGTGTGCTGGTGACGACCGCGATCGTCCTCGCACTCAAGTCCCGCGACCGCAAGGGCGTTCACGACCCGCTGCTGTCCGAGACCGCGCCCGCGGTCGCCTGACCCCCACCTCAACGAAGGAGCACCACCATGTCGCAGAAGACCGTCACCATCGCCTCATCCGTCGGACTGCACGCGCGTCCCGCGTCCCTGTTCGTCGAGGCGGCATCCGCCACGGGCCTCGATGTCGAGATCGGCCGCCCGGGCGAGGACCCTGTCGACGCCACCAGCATCCTCGGTGTGATGGCTCTCGGCGCCAAGCACGGCGAAGAGGTCGTGCTGACCGCCGAGGGCGAAGGCGCCGACGAGGCGCTCGACTCACTCGTCGCGCTGCTGTCGCGCGACCTCGACGCGGAATAGGAGCCACGGTCATGGTCAGCCCGGAGAGTCGTCACGGCATCGGCGTCAGCCCCGGCACCGCGTCTGGTCCGGTGGTGCAGGTCGCGCCACCGGTGCGGCCGCCCGCCGACGAGCCCGCCCCCGCGGATGCCGAGGCGGCGGTCGCCGAGATCCGTGCTGCCCTGGAGTCCGTGGCCGTGTCGCTCGAGGAGCGGGCCGCCACGGCCGATGCGCACGCGCAGCAGATCCTCAAGGCCACCGCGCTCATCGCGCGGGACAAGGGGCTGATGAAGATCGCGACCGCGCAGGTGGGCGATGGGCTCGGACCTGCGCATGCCATCAGCGCGGCCGTCGAATCGTATGCGGCGCAGTTCGAGAAGCTCGGCGGATACTTCGCGGAGCGCGTGACGGACCTGCGTGACGTCGGCGCCCGCGCCATCGCGGCGGTCCTGGGGATGCCCGCACCCGGGGTGCCGGTCTTCACCACCCCCAGCGTCATCGTCGCCCACGACCTCGCACCGGCCGACACTGCGGTGCTCGACCCGGCGCTCGTGGTGGGCATCGTCACCGAGGGAGGCGGCCGCACCAGCCACACCGCGATCCTCGCGGCGCAGATGGGCATCCCTGCCGTGGTGCAGGTGCCACGAGCCTCGGACATCGCGACCGGAACCCTGGTCGCGCTTGACGGGGACTCCGGCGCCGTGACCCTCGACCCGGATGAGGGCTTTCTCGCCGCACAGGCGCAGAAGCGGGAGCGCCGGGCCGAGGCGTTCAGCCACGCGACCGGGCCGGGCGCGACCCGCGATGGCCATCCCGTGGCGCTGCTCGCGAACATCGGCGGCGTCGACGACGCCGACCGTGCGGGGGAGCTGGATCTCGAGGGCGTCGGTCTGTTCAGGACGGAGTTCGTCTTCCTCTCGGCCTCGACCGCGCCCACGGTCGAGGAGCAGACCGAGATCTACCGCCGCGTGTTCGCCCCGTTCGAGGGCCGCCGTGTGGTGGTGCGCACGCTCGATGCGGGCGCTGACAAGCCGCTCGCGTTCGCGGACCTCGGCGAGGAGGAGAACCCCGCTCTCGGCAGGCGCGGGCTTCGCATGTCTGCGGAGCGGCCCGACCTGCTGGATGCGCAGATCGAGGCGCTGGCGATCGCCGCCCGCGAGACCACGGCGGACGTGCGCGTCATGGCGCCCATGGTCGCGACGGCGGAGGAGGCGGCGTGGTTCGCCCGTCGCGTCCACGAGAATGGGCTTCCGAAGGCCGGCGTGATGATCGAGGTGCCGGCGGCCGCCATGCGCGCCGAGCATGTGCTCGGCGAGGTCGAGTTCGGCAGCCTCGGCACCAACGATCTGGCGCAGTACACGATGGCCGCGGACCGCATGCAGGGAGAGCTGGCGGACCTGCTGGACCCGTGGCAGCCCGCGGTGCTCGACATGATCGCCGTCGCCGGCGAGGGCGCAAATCGCGCGGGACGCCCGCTCGGGGTGTGCGGGGAGTCGGCAGGAGACCCCTTGCTCGCTCTCGTGCTGGTGGGACTGGGCATCAGCAGCCTGTCCATGGCGCCCAGCAAGGTCCCTGCCGTGCGGGTGGCGCTCAGCATGCACGACCTCGCTGACTGTCAGCGCCTGGCCCACGTCGCTCGCACGGCTCGCGAGGCGGGCGAGGCCCTCGAGGCGGTGCGTGAGGCGGCCAACGCGGAGTTCACGCAGATCCTGTAGCCCGGCGGCTCAGGGAGTGCTGGCCGCGCTCGACCCTGCCACCGCATCGTCCTTCACGGGGATGAGCGCGCGGAGCGAGAACCACCGGTCCTCGGCCCGCGCGGTGAGCGAGCCGCCGTACTTCTCTGCCGTCTCGCGCATGTTCTTGAGCCCGTAGCCGTGATGCGACGCCTGCGCCTTGGTGGTCTGCGGCAGGCCGTCGACGAACGTCACGGGGCCCTCGAAGTAGTTCTCGATCTTGATCATCGTCAGCAGGTCGTGGCGGTAGATCGCGACGCGGATGAGTCGCTGCTCCGGGTCCTCCAGACGGCCGGTCGCCTCGATCGCGTTGTCGAGCGCGTTGCCGACCAGCGTGACGAGGTCCATGGGGTCCATGCTGTTGACCGCGGTGCCGTCCGCCACGCACGTGAGGGTGATCCCGGAGCGATCGCACTGCTGCTGCTTGGCGGTGAGGATCGTGTCCAGCACCGTCGAGCCGGTGTCGAGCATCGAGCGCTCGTAGCCGCGGATCGAGTCCTCCAGCTGGTCCACGAAGTCCGCCCGGCGCGTGGGGTCCGCCTCGGCACGGATCGCATGGATGTAGTGCTTGAGGTCGTGGTATTTGCGGTTCACCGCGTCGATGTCGTGCTTGGACTGCAGGTAGTGCTCGCGCTGGTGGCGCAGCATCATCCCGACGGCGCTGACCTCCGCAGCGCGCTGGAGCGCGAGACGCTGGCCGCGCAGCGCGAACAGGATCACGAAGCCGCAGAGGTCCACGAGGGTGCGGATGTAGAAGATCTCGGGGTCCAGCCGGCCCGAGAACGGCGTCGACGTGGTGAAGAAGCTCAGGTTCGACATCAGGAACGTGACGATCGCGACGGCGGCGGCGCCCACGAGGCCACGGGTGTCGATCGGCAGGCGCTGGTCGCGCGGGAAGTGCCGGGTCTCCGCCCAGTACGCCCCCGCGAACCCTGCGGCGTAGACGAGGCCGAGGAGGATCAGCCAGCCTGCCCCCTCGGTGCGCTCGCCGTAGAAGAACACGTGCAGCTGCCACTCGAGGGACGCCACCAGTTCCGCAAGCACGAAGGCCCGGGCCAGCAGGTCGCCTCCTTCGCGCGGGCTGGCGTCGGCGCACAGCATGATGAGTCCGTACATGGCCGCCACCGCGAGAGCCATGCCCAGCGTCCACAGCTCGATGGGCAGCTGGCCCGCGATCCATTGCACCCCCAGCAGCACGGCGAGCCCGCCGGCGAGAGCGCCGACGAGAGGCACGCGCGACAGCCGCTTGCGCATCAGCATGATGTAGACCACGCACGCGGACCACTCCGCGAGAGCCGTGACGGCGCGCGGGATGTCGGGAAGGGCGTCCTCGATCACTGGGTCCCCTCACCTGCGCGCGGCACCGTCACAGGACTCGCCCGCCGACGTGGTCAGCCAGAGCGTCGAGGAATGCGCGCCTGCGGGGGCGGCTCACCGTGAGCACGTCGCCATCGACCATGGTGCAGGAGGTGGAGTCGACGCTGGTGACATGGCTCATGTTGACCAGGTAGCAGTTGTTCGAGCGGAAAAATGCCTTGCCGTCGAGCTCGGCCTCCATCGCCTTCAGCGTGCCGCTGAACGTGTACTCGCCGTTCAGCGTGTGAATGGTGATGCGGTGCTTGATGGACTCGACGTAGACGATCTGGCTGGTGTCGAGCCGCGTGAGAGTGCCGGCCACGTTCACCACCACCGTCTCCGGCATCGACTGGCGCACGCGGCCAAGGGACCGGCGCAGCTCCTGGGCGAACGCGAAGTAGGGCACCGGCTTCACGAGGTAGCTGAGGGCGTCCACCTCGTAGCCCTTGATGGCGTACTGCGCCATGTTGGTCACGAAGATGATGACCACGTTCGGGTCCGCCTGACGCACGCGGCGCGCGGCCTCGAACCCGTCCATCCGCGGCATCTCGACGTCGAGGAGCAGGATGTCGAACTCCGGGCGGTACGCCTGGACCAGGTCCGCGCCGTCCGCGAACTCCTGAGTGGAGAACTCGACGCCCTCCTCCTCCGAGTACCGCGCCAGGTGGGTGAGCAGGTCCTCGCGATTGGACCGCTGGTCCTCGACGATGCCTACGCGGATCACGTCGCCCTCCGGCTCGATAAGTACGCTCGGGACGATTGCCCTCGGTGCTTCGCGGCAGGCGCGGCACCCCTGCGATGCTATCAACGCGCACGCGGCTCCCCGCGCATGAGTGGGGCGCTCGACCCGCCGGTCAGATGCTCGGTGAGCGTGCGCTGGGGGCGGACTGGGGTCCGCGGCCGCGGACCGGTGCTTGCGGTCAGTCGCCGCTCATCGCGAGGCGGGGATCGAGCGCCGGGTGGGAGGTGACGGACACGGCCTCGAGGTCGCGCGGCCCCGGGACGGCCGAGCCCGGCAGGGCCACCGCGGCGCTGCCCCAGCGCACCGCTCTCTCGATGGCATCGCGCGCAGTCGCACCCTCGCTCACGGCGTGGAGCCAGCCTGCGAGGAGGCAGTCGCCGGCGCCCACCGTCGACAGCGGGGAGGCCACATGCGCGACGGCGTGCGCGGCACCGTCGCGGGACACTGCCACCGCCCCCTGGGCGCCGAGGCTGACCACCACCGTGGCGACTCCCGCGTCGACGATCTCGCGGGCGGCCTCCACCACGTCGGTCAGGAGGGGCAGCGGACGTCCCGCGTGCTCGGCGAGCTCGTGGTGGTTGGGCTTGATCAGATCGGGGCCCGCACCGATGACTGCGGTGAGCGCGACGCCCGACGTGTCGATCGCGACTGCCACACCGCGGCGGCGCGCGCGGGCGATCAGCTCGACGTAGACCTCGCCGCCGAGGCCGGGCGGCAGGGATCCGCAGCCCACCACCCAGGAGGCCCCCTCCAGGTGGGACTCGGCGGCATCGAGCATGAGCGCGGCGTCGGCCGCAGTGGAGTCGCGGCCGAGCTCGTTGACTTTGGTCGTGGTGCCGTCGTCCTCGACGAGCGTGATGTTGGTGCGGACCGCGCCCGGCAGGTTCACCAGGTCATGGGTGACGTGCGCGTCGTCCAGCAGCGCGGAGAAGCGGGGCGCGATCTCCCCTCCTGCGGGCACCACGGCGATGGTCGCCGCGCCGTTGGCCGCGAGCGCACGGGAGACGTTGACGCCCTTGCCGCCCGGGTCCTCGCGCAGGCTGAGAGCGCGATGGACCCCGCCGGGGCGCAGCTGCTCGAGCGCGATCGTGCGATCCAGGCTCGGGTTGGGCGTGAGGGTGACGATCACGTGCGTGCCACTTCGACGCCCACGTCCTCGAAGTCCTGCACCGTGTCGTCGTCGAGCGAGTCGTCGCTGATGATGAGCGCGACGTCCTCGGTGGAGGCGAAGCGGTGCAGGTGGACCTGGCCGGCCTTGGACGCATCGGACACGCACACCAGGCGCCGCGCCGCCGTCGCCATGGCGCGCTTGGCCGCGGACTCTGCCTGGTCGGGAGTGGTGAGACCGTGCTTCACCGTGAAGCCGTTGGTGCCCAGGAAGGCGACGTCGACGGTCACATCGGTGAGCGCGCGCGTGAGCCATTCGCCCACCGCGGCTCCCGTGCGCTGACGGACGCGGCCGCCGAGCATCATCAGCTCGGTGCGCTCGCGGTTCGCGAGGTGCGCCGCGACGTCGATCGAGTTGGTGATCACGGTGAGCCGCATGCCCGGGGGGAGCGCGTGCGCGATTGCGAGCGTGGTGGTGCCGGAGTCGAGCAGCACGGTGTCGCCCTCGTGGAGCTCCATCACCGCGCGCGAGCCGATGCGACGCTTGCGGTCGGCGAACTGGGTCTGGCGGGCCTCGAGGCTGGGCTCGAGAGTGAGCCTCTCGACGGGCAGCGCGCCGCCGTGCACCCGCCGCAGCACCCCCAGTCGCTCCAGCGCCGTGAGGTCACGGCGCACCGTCTCGACCGTCACGCCCAGCTCCTCCGCGAGCAGTCCCACCTCGACTCGCCCGCGCGAGCGCGCGGTGGCGAGGATGGACTGCTGGCGTTCCTGGGCGTACATGACGGGGCTCTCCTCGAGACGGTCCGGTGCGGTGGGGGTGCGGCGAGAGCTCACGGCTCGATGGTGACC